>CANQQA010000003.1 GCA_947625885.1 uncultured Bacteroidales bacterium | reverse complement strand
GTTATCTCTAACCGGGTGTCACGAACATAATCCTTCCAAGTCTTGCCTTCCGGGAATTGAATCTTCTCCGCATTGGGCTGCCACCGATGGCCTCCCTGTTCGTCCGTGTATTCCGTATTGAACACATCCTTCCGCCCAAACCACGTTTCATCAATCAGATTATTCTGCGCATTGCATATCCATGACGGGGTAAACACTTCTGCCATGTCTCGCGAACGTGCGGTTTGAGTGTCACGGCTTTTAAGGACACGGGGCATGATGACATGTCCGTTATCCCCGGTGATAAGACAGGGGAGGATGGGCGAATCATATTGATACCCTTCGCCCAGATATTCATAATCGGAAGTAGCCCAAAAGATATTGCGCTGAATATCCTTCTTGCTTGTGGTATGGTCTTTAAGCAAGATATTCAGCAATTCAGGTGAAAGCAGGAATATGTTATCTTCTAATATATCAACTTCTGCAAGCATCTCTTGATAAGAGATTCGTCTTTTCGCTCAACACATTTCACCATATACGGCCTGTTACAAATCTTTCAGGATAAGACTATTAGCCTTATCCACCACGCTTGTGTCGAGTGATGCGAGATAGATGCGTGTGGTTTCTTCCGAATCGTGCCCCATGCCCTCGCTGATGACAGAAAGAGGAATGTTCTTGCTTTTGGCAACGCTTGCCCAGCAGTGGCGTGCCACATGCATGGTCAGCGGTATATGCAACCCTGCCAGACGTGCCACTTCTTTTAATGCCACGTTGATGCGGCAGATGGCATTACGGTATTGTGTCCGTTCATCGGTAGACGGATTGGTGATTATCGGCAGAAGATAACGGGTGGCCGTAACCTCCCCGTATTTGGAGATGATGTCTTCCATGCACTTCTCCCATTTGACGGTAAGCTGCTGTCCCGTCTTTCTTCTCCGGTATGTGATAATTCCGTTCTTCAAATCCGACTTTTTCAAATAAGCCATATCAATGAATGACATGCCACGGGTATAGAATGAAAAGAGGAACATATCCCTTGCATACTCCAAATGCAGTTTCAGAGTCAGGTCAAGTTCTTTGATATGCTTAATGGCTTTCAATGGTATGGCGCGTTTTACCGTCTTCCCGATACCCGTGTAAACATGTCTGAAAGGATATTTTTGTGCCGTCAGTTCCCGTTCTACGGCACGGTTATAGACAGCACGGAGTATGCGCATATAAAAGGAAATCGTATTGAGGCAGATATCTTTCTCTTTGAGCCATGCTTCATAAAGCATCATGGTGCTACTATCCATTTCGCACAGGAGGATGTCCTGCCCCTCACGGAATTTCATAAAGCTGACCAAAGCCGCCGTGTAGGTTTCTGAGGTGCGGACTTTGCCAAGCTGCTTCAGCTGTCCGATGATGCCTTGCATGAAACGAAACAACGATTGTTCTCCCGTCTGCCCGTTGAATTTCTCGACGATACTATCAGCTGAATAAAGCCCTCCTTGCCTGCCCAATTGTGCAACTATGGCTTTCAATCGCCTGATGTCCCAGTCGATATGTTCCACCACTTCATGAAGATACCGTTTCCTGTTTTCACAGATTTCGGACAGGATTCTGACGGATGAAATGCCTTTGTCCCATTCCGAATCAAATATGCGGTAGCCCGTCTTGACTTGGCGGACTATGCGCCTGTGGATTACCTGATAATATATGCTGCCTTCCTTGCCGCTTGCGGTGGAAGGACGGTATTTTACTTTGATAGATGCCATTCACTTTATTTTTGTCGTTTGGATTGATTATCTTCTTCTCTCGCTATCTTGACCTGCCGGTTGAATATGGCCAGCGTGGAATCCACGCCGACAACATCCACCAGTTTCTCGTAAGCCCCGACGGTCACGGACAGTTCCGGGTACAGTTCGTTGAGCATGACCGTGGTCACATGGTGTTTGTCTGCAACCGTTCTCAACCGCCTGTTTTCTTCCCGGTACTCATGCCATTGTACCCAACTGACGGCAAACAGGACAAAGAATACGATTGTACAGCCTATGCCAGTCCATACATATGGGTTCTTGTGCCAGCCATCGGGAACTTTACTCCATAACAGCCTTATTACATTTTATTGCCTTGTCCGGGCGGATTGCCTGCCACAGTCTCGGTATGTGTTTATGATGAGCCTTTTCCGATGTTCTTTTTGTCTTCTCCATAAGGTCTGTTTGCATCTTCAGTATCTTGTAGAGCAGCTCCTTGATAGTGGGAACGCCACGCTTGCGCATAGCCTTGTCATCGGCTTCGGCATATAGCCGCAAGCTCACAATCATTTCATCGCCCAATGATTTCTTGTACTTCTCAATGGCACTCTTGCTCCCGAAAATCCCGCTGATGTTCTCCGGCGTGCTGCCATTGAAGAAACGTATGACAGGTTCCAGTTTCACCGCCAGCCTCTCCAATGCATTGTCTTTGTCCGGGCTGACCCTTGCTCCCAACTTCTTCTTGATTTCCTCGATGTCCTCCGCCAATGCCCCGATAAGGTCGGCCATATTTTGCTTGTTGTCCTTCATCTTCTTCCCCTTCTTGGTTTAAGTTTGTCTTTGTCATTATCTCCCCAGCTGCCTCGGTCGCTACTGCCGCCACCGCCCGAAGATATACGGGCTTGATGCGGCTGCACGGCCAGTTCGATAAAAGTGGCGACGCTTATCTGTATGATATTGCCGACGGCATCAGCGGCATTCACCGCTCCGTTTACGGCTCCGCTATTGACAATCCTGCTCGATTATCATAGATAGCAAGAAAGTTCGAGAAAAGCCTACGGAAGAACTCGAAGCTCTATATGAAGATATTATTTGGCTCAAATGTGATATATTAAAGCAATAACGATATGAGAAAACATGGCATTGCAATTGCAGTCGGTATTATAGGCGCCGGCATTATGGGGTATATCAGTGCAGATAGCGATACCTTTATCTTGCAAGTCCTATCAGGGTTATTTATCGGCATATTTATAGGATACTTCATCGCCGGGTTGATGAAATCGAAAAGCACCTTGTTGCAGCAAGATTTTCAAAAGTTAGGGAATCTGCAAGGTCTGACACTTGATGAAGTAATAAATGCAGTAGGAAACTATAAATCATTCTCCCGCTGCAACATTAAAGACCGTAATAACGAGCAAGGCTATCTTTATACATGGAGAGAGGATTATTATTCTATCACCCTGCTTTTCGATGCAAACAATATCTGTATCGGAGTAAATAGTGAGATAACTGCATGAGCCGAAGAAGAGTTTATAATACTGATACATTATCAATCATGGAGCGTTTCTTTTTGGCGTTTCAAACTTCGTTGGATAATAAGCTAATAAAGAACACTTCTACATTTTGCACTGATAATAAGATTGACAAGCGGCATTTCTATACCCAACGTAAGGATTTGGGGCGCGGATTCTTTGAGGTTGGTTGGCTCGTTCCCCTCATACGCGATTGTGGAGTGTCCGCTAATTGGCTCCTAACAGGCAAAGGCACAATGTATGTCGGCTGATCAAGAAGTAAAGAAAGGCATCAATCAATGCCTTTCTTTATTTCTCACTATCGAAAATATCGGGTATCTTAGCAACTGCTGCCTGCTTATTCTTATCGAGAACCTTTGCATAAATCTGCGTGGTAGATAGCTCCCGATGTCCGAGCAACTTGCTGACCGTATAGATGTCCGTGCCAAGGTCGAGCATCATCACGGCAAACGTGTGCCGCCCGCAGTGAAACGTTATTTTTTTGTCGATGCCGGCGCGCAGCACCCAGTTCTGTATGGTCTTGTTGGTGCAATCCGGAGAAAATACATCATTGAAAACATAATCTTCATTCTTTCCTCGCTCGCCCATTATCTCGGCTGCCTGTTCCGTAATGTCGAGGTACTCCTGTCCTTTGGTTTTCTTCTGCCGGAAGATAATGCGGGTAAAACTTCCCTGTTTGAACACGTCTCCCCATTTGAGCCGCAGAATATCGCTACGCCTTAACCCTGTCAAACACGAGAACAGGAACGCCCGACGAATGCCGTCGTAATCGCAAGGTGTTTTCACGAGCTTTTTTAACTCGTCGAGCGTCAAATACATTCGGGTACCCTCCTCTGCTTTGAAACCCTCTATACCACGTATCGGGTTATGGTCGATAATCCTGTCCTCAAATGCTTGATTCAAACAAGCTCGCAGCTTGTTGAAATAGCTTACCTTTGAGTTGCGAGATAACAGGTGTTCTTTTTCTCGATGCCGCTTATCGTGCGCCCATGCGACCGCCCTGTTTTCAAGATAATCCTTGAATCCCTGCACCCATTCCGGCGTTATATCGGCAAAGGTTAGGGAATCTCGCTTCTCATAGATGCGTAAATGGTGGAGACACGAATACCAATTCCCCCAGTTGCCCCGGCTTTCTTCTCCGAGCCGCTTTTCGCACAAAGACTTGTAATAGTCGAAGAACAATGTTTCGGAGGCGAACCCGTTTTTGAACCCGAACTCGCCATTGCGTAACTCAACTATCCTTTTTGCCTTGATAGCTTCTGCAAACTGCAATGTCTCTCGATTCTTCTCCTTATCGGCTCTGTTTCTTTCAGGAACGAGGTAGAGCCGCAAAAACTCATAATGTCGTTTCCCATTCAAATAGATGTCGAGGTATAAACTCTCACTTCCACTTGCCAAAGCCTTGCGCCTAATCCGGATAGGCTCTTTGATATTTTTCTCCATATTATATATTTATTGTTGTTACTCATCGTTACCCAATCCCAATCAAGTAACAGAATAGCAACACAAATGTAACACATTTGCAGCACACCAATGGCATAAAAACGAAAATTTTTATTTTTTCGTCAATCTTAGACCCTGTTGGTAATCGTGCATTTATAGGCTATTTATATGCCGCCCGTGTGCATTTCTATTTGCGGCAAAAATCCCTCTTATTTGCCGATGCAGAAGTGGAGGAAGATGGTGGAGAGGATTTCGTCGGTGGTGATTTCGCCGGTGATTTCGCCGAGGTGGTGGAGGGTTTCGCATATGTCTTGCGAGAGGAGGTCGCCGGTGTAGTTGTCGCGCAATCCTTGCAGGACGCGGCGGATAGCGGTTTGCGCACGCAAGAGGGCTTCGTAGTGGCGCTGGTTGGTTACCACGACGTCGCTTGCCGAGTCGTCGCGCTGCGCCCATGCGGCAAGGTGGTTTTCGAGGGGTGTCATATCGGCGTCGGTGCGGGCGGATATTTCCAGTATGGCGTCGGGGGCGATGCCCCATTTTTCCAATGCGCGGCGATGACGGGCGCATTGCTCGGGCATGAGGAGGTCGGTTTTGTTGATGAGGGCGACGAGGTGCTTTCCCGCGCAGCGGGGCAACAGCTGTTCCGAGAGTTGTTGCAGGGCGTCATCGGCAGAGGTGCCGTCGATAGTCCAAAGCACGATGTCGGCTTGTTCGAGTTTGCGGAAGGTGCGGTCGATGCCCATATTTTCGATGGTGTCGCGGGTGTCGCGTATGCCGGCGGTGTCGATGAAACGGAAGGTCGTGCCCTGTATATCGACAGTGTCTTCGAGGGTGTCGCGGGTCGTCCCGTGTATGTCGGACACGAGGGCGCGGTCGTCGTGAAGGAGCCGGTTGAGGAGGGTCGATTTTCCCGCGTTGGTTTCGCCGACGATAATCGTGGGTATGCCGTTTTTCAGGGCGTTTCCGCGATGAAAGGTGTCGGCAAGACGGGTAATCACCTGTTCGATATGCTGCGCCAATTCGGTAAGTCGGGAGCGGTCGGCAAACTCCACATCTTCTTCGCTGAAATCGAGTTCGAGTTCGACGAGGGAGACGAATTGCAGCAGCTGTTCCCGCAAGGCGGAGAGTTCCCGACTGAATCCGCCCCGCATCTGGTTCATCGCCAGTCGATGCGAGGCTGCCGATTCGGAGGCGATAAGGTCGGCAACGGCTTCGGCTTGGGAGAGGTCGAGTTTGCCGTGTGCGAATGCGCGGCGGGTAAATTCGCCCGCCATAGCGCCGCGGCAGCCTTTTTTCATCAACAGGGCGATAAGCGTCCGGCGTATGTAGAGGGAGCCGTGGCAGGATATTTCGACGGTGTCTTCGCCGGTGAACGAATGGGGCGCCCGAAAGAGCGATACGATCACTTGGTCGAGCGTCGCGCCCTGTTCGTCGACTATTTCGCCGTAAACGAGCGTATTGGGGGCGCGCCGACTCAACGGCGTTTTATCGCCTGCGGGGCGAAAAATCGCATCGACGATAGCGAAGGCATCGCGCCCGCTGACACGCACGACGGCTATCGCACCCGCCCCCGCAGCGGTGGAGAGGGCACAAATGGTATCGCCGTCGGTGTATAGCGGCTGTTCAGAAATTCCATTCATCGAGGTCATATCGTGATTCTATTCGGTTTTCGATTTCATCGGGCAAAGCAGGGAAAAAGTCGATGCCGGTAAGCACCTCCACGCTGTCGATAGAAACAGCATACCCGACCAGCGACTGCCGCCGCGACTTGGGTCGGTTGGGGAAGATAAAGCCTATCCCCTTCCCTGCCCCGACGTATGGCGCCACGACCACTTTGTAAAATGCCGACGGCACTTTGACTCGGTTGTACCCTATCGTCGCATCGGTAGGCGAAACGATAGGACCGCAGACGATGACAAGGGCGCTGTCCTGCTCCGCCCATTCACGGATTTTTATTTCGAGACGTTTCCAGTCGCCGCGGTTCACCGCCGGAGTCTGCGGGCATATATTGGTAAAATAGAACGATTCGGACAAGGCGTTTCTGTCCCAGCGCATATCGCCTGCCGGTGTCATGTGTCCGCGGTCGAATCCGCTTCGGGTATAGTCGGACATTTCGGCTTGCGGAAGGTGCAGTGTTTCATCGGGACGGAAATCGTCTTTGCGGGGCGTCCTGCCGTCCAACTCCTCCCGCACGAGTTCGTAAGCCGACCAGTTGGGCAGCCGCCACCCGCTGTTGTAAGAAACGGTATAGCCGGTATAGATGCGCCGCAGATCGGGACGCCCGTCGGTAAATGCCGCAGGGATTTCGAGATTGTCGTAATGCGCTGTTTTTGCACGTGATTTTTCATCGGCGACGGAAAGTCCCAGTCCGCGCATGATTTGCGGGAGGCACACGACAAGAACGAGCACGACCAACACCGCCGCAATATTCCGTCCGAAATGCTTCCGGCGAAAGCGACTGCCGCCTCGTTGTTCCTTGTGTTTTTGCATTCTGCCGTTTTTTCTTGTTTCCACTTTGCAAATGTACGCATTTTTTACCTATCTTTGTTTGCCGTTCCGACAGAAAAGGTTTCCGTCGCACGCGATTCATCGTTTGCGGCAAGATCGTCCGCGAATGGCAAGACGTCCAATATCAAAAACATATTTCATGGAAAAACTGCTCAACCGTTTTCTGCACTACGTAAGTTTCGACACCCAGTCGGACGAATTGACGAACATGACGCCCAGCACGCCCGGGCAGATGATTTTCGCCCGAGAGTTGGAAAAAGAGCTCCGGCAAATCGGACTTACCGAAATTACGCTCGACGAAAACGGCTACCTCATGGCGACACTTCCCGCCAACAGCGACAAGCCGCTGCCCACCGTCGGATTCATTGCCCACCTCGATACCAGCCCCGACTGCTCGGGACGCAAAGTGTCGCCCCGCATCGTCGAGAAATACGACGGCAGCGACATCGTACTCAACGCCGACGACAACGTGGTGCTGCGCCCCGACGAATTTCCGGAGCTGCTGCACTACACGGGGCAGGATATCGTCGTAACCGACGGAAAAACGCTCTTGGGCGCCGACGACAAAGCAGGCGTTGCCGAAATCGTTTCGGCAATGGAATACCTCCTTGCCCACCCCGAAATCAAGCACGGACGCATACGCATCGGATTCACCCCCGACGAAGAGATAGGACAAGGCGCCGACAAGTTCGACGTGAAACGCTTCGACGCCGCATGGGCTTATACGATGGACGGCGGCGAAATAGGCGAATTGGAATATGAAAACTTCAACGCCGCTTCAGCCCGCATCACTTTCAAGGGACGCAACGTGCATCCGGGATATGCCAAACACAAAATGATAAACGCCCTGCGCGTGGCAGCCCAGTATGCCATCATGCTGCCCCGCTGGGAGACCCCCGAACATACCGAAGGCTACGAAGGCTTCTACCACCTGATTTCGTGCGAAGGCACGGTGGAGAAAACCGTATTGGGCTACATCATACGCGACCACGACCGCGACCGTTTCGAGCGGCGAAAAAAAGAGTTCGAGCATCTGGTGCGGAAAATCAACAAAGAGTTCCCCGACTGCGCCAGCCTCGAAATCAAAGACCAATACTACAATATGCGCGAAAAAATAGAGCCGGTGATGCACATCATCGACCTCGCCCAAGAGGCGATGACCAACGTGGGGGTAACACCCGTAATCGTGCCCGTGCGCGGCGGGACGGACGGTGCGCGGCTCTCGTTCGAGGGGCTGCCCTGCCCCAACATTTTCGCCGGCGGTGTAAACTTTCACGGACGGTACGAATTCGTGCCCGTGCCCTCGATGGTGAAAGCCCGCGACGTCATCGTGGAAATAGCCCGTTTAGTCGCCGAAAAACATTAAAAATATCCATACCTCTACCGAAGCCGAAAGCGCCAGCTTTCGGCTTCACCCTTTCCGGCTGCCCCGCATGAAAAAGAAACTCATCGTACTTTTGGGACCTACGGGCGTAGGCAAAACCGAATTGAGCCTGCGCATCGCCGAGCGATTAGGCTGCCCCATACTCTCTGCCGACAGCCGGCAGCTCTACCGCGATATGCCCATCGGCACGGCAGCCCCCACCGCCGACCAGCTCGCGCGCGCAAAACACTATTTCGTAGGGACGCTCGACGCGGCAGACTATTACAGCGCCGCCGGCTACGAAGCCGATGCCATAGCCCTGCTCGAACAGATATTCGCCGAACGCGACACGGCGCTGCTCACGGGCGGCTCCATGCTCTACATCGACGCCGTGTGCAACGGCATCGACGAAATGCCCACCGTCAGCGACGAGGTGAGGCAGGCGGTAGTCGCCAAATACGAGAGCGAAGGGCTGGCGGCACTGCAAGAAGAGTTGCAGCGGCTCGACCCGCAGTTCTATATGCAGGTCGACCGCAACAACCCCAAGCGGGTGATACACGCCATAGAGATATGCCGCATGACGGGTCGCCCCTACTCCTCGCTGCGCACCAACCCGCGCAAACAACGCCCGTTCGACATCATAAAAATAGGATTGGCGCTGCCGCGCGAAATCCTCTACGAGCGCATCAACCGCCGAGTCGATGCCATGATGCGCGAAGGACTCGAAGCCGAAGCCCGACGCCTCTACCCCCTGCGCCGGCTCAACGCGCTCAACACCGTCGGCTACAAAGAGCTGTTCGCCTATTTCGACGGCACCTGCGACCTGCCTGCCGCCGTAGAAAAAATAAAACGCAACACGCGGGTCTATTCGCGCAAGCAAATGACGTGGTTCAAGCGCGACAAGACAATCCGCTGGTTTTCGCCCGACGACAGCGCCGCCATATTCGACTGCATCGAAGAGGCTCTGAAAAAATAAAATATAAGTTTTTTCGCCCTCCAAACGAATGTTTTTCAACTTTATTTTGCATCGTTGATTCGGAGATTGATTCCTCCTTTCAAAAAAAAGCGTACCTTTGTGCCATATTCAAATTTGTAAAAATTGAACAAAACCGTACGCAATATACTGAAATTCCTGATACCGCTTTGCTGCGGTGTTCTCGTATTCTGGGCTGTTTATCGGCAGTTGGATATGAAACGGGTACTTCGTATTCTGACCGAAATAAAATACGAATGGGTAATTCTCTCCATGATAGCGGGGGTAATGAGCCACATCGTGCGCGCATTGCGCTGGCGGTTGCAGTTGCAGGCGTTGGGTAACAACGTATCGCTGCGCACGGCGACCAACGCCATATTCGGCACGTATGCCATGAATCTGGTGTTTCCCCGACTGGGCGAAGTATGGCGCTGCGGTTACGTGGCGCAACGCGAAGGAATGTCATTCACGATGCTGCTGGGCTCGGTGGTGTCCGACCGGCTGATGGACACGGTCGCCGTCATTCTGCTCATCGTCGCCGTATTCTTTTTACAAATGAACGTACTGTTCGACTTTCTCAAAGAGTATCCGTCGATAGAAGAAACAGCAATCGCTTTGGCAACATCGCCCTATCTATATCTGTCGCTTGCCGTCGTGGCGGGAGCAATCATCTGGCTTTTCCGGCAGAAAAAAGAGTACCGGTGGGTTGCCCGCACAAAAGAGCTGATGCGCAAGCTCTGGTACGGCATACGCACCATATTCACGATGAAAAAGAAAACACAGTTCATTCTTTACACCCTATTGATTTGGTTCTGCTATTACCTGCAACTGTACCTGTGCATATTCGCCTTCGCCGATACGGCACAACTGGGAGCCTTGGCAGCCCTGTCGCTTTTCGTCATGGGAAGTATCGGGGCGGGTGTTCCCGTGCAGGGCGGATTCGGACCGTGGCACGTGGCTGTCATTGCCACGCTGTACATCTACGGAGTTACCGACCCCAACGTCGCCGGTTCGTTCGCACTGGTGGCACACGGAGCGCAGATAGTCGTCATCGTACTGCTGGGCATTTATACATTTTTCTCGATTCTTTTTGAAAAGAAAAAGAATCGCAAATAAAAAAATTCGTATTTTTACCGCCAAACCTACATAATTTATGGAAAACAAAATTTCGTCTCTCCAACCTGTCGAAGTATGGCGTCATTTCGAGAAACTCTGCGCCATACCCCGCCCTTCGGGTTCATTGGACAAAGTAACCCGTTACGTAGTCGATTTCGGACGTTCCTTAGGACTTGAAACATTGGCTGATGCAGCGGGCAACGTATTGATACGCAAACCGGCAACCGCCGGCATGGAAAATCGCCGCCCCGTCGTTTTGCAAGCGCACCTCGACATGGTGCCGCAAAAAAACAACGCCACCGTCCACGACTTTGCGGTTGACCCCATACAGCCCTATATCGACGGCGAATGGGTAAAGGCAAAAGGCACGACGCTCGGCGCCGACAACGGCATCGGTCTTTCCGCCATTCTTGCCGTGTTGGAATCGGAAACGCTGGCGCACGGTCCGATAGAAGCCTTGTTCACCAACGACGAAGAGACCGGCATGACGGGAGCCAACGGCTTGAAACCGGATTTTCTGAAAGGCGAAATACTGCTCAACACCGACTCGGAACAGGAATATGAAATATATGTCGGCTGCGCGGGCGGCATCAACATGAACGCCTCTTTCCGCTACCGCGACGAAGAGGTCGATGCCGACGACGATGCCGCATACACCGTTACCATTTCGGGGCTGAAAGGCGGACACTCGGGCATCGACATCAATCTGGGTCGCGCCAATGCCAACAAACTGCTGTTCAGATTCTTGAAAGAAGCTGTACGGACGTGCGAAGCGCGGCTTACCTCAGTATCGGGCGGGAATATGCGCAACGCCATACCGCGCGAAGCGACCGCACTCGTTACCGTACCGGCAGAGGCGGAAAACGATTTTCTCGACTTGGTAGAGGAATATGCCGACATCTATCGCGCCGAATACGGAGTGATAGAACCCGACCTCACCTTCGCCGCCGAAAAGACGGCGATGCCTTCGACGTGGATTCCGGAGCCGATACAAGACGACCTCATCAATGCCGTAGTGGCTTGCCACGACGGCGTGCTGCGCATGGTGCCGGGCGCTCCCGATATGGTGGAAACGTCGTCGAATCTTGCTATCGTGCAATCGGGCGAAGGGGCTATCGACGTAACATTCCTTGTACGGAGTTCGAGCGAAAGCATGAAAGCCTCGCTGGTATCGAGCATCGAAAGCGCCTTCGAGGCGGTCGGCGCCAAGGTCGAGACCTCCGGCAACTATCCGGGCTGGCAGAGCGACTTGCAGTCGAAATTCTTGCAGACCGCCAAAGAGATACACCGCAAAGAGTTGGGCATCGACCCGAAAATCATGATTATCCATGCCGGATTGGAGTGCGGCATCATCGGCGAAAAATATCCCGATATGGAGATGATTTCGTTCGGTCCCACGCTGCGCTACCCGCATTCGCCCGACGAAAAAGTGGAAATAGCTTCCGTCGGTCACTTCTGGAAATTCCTTACGGCACTGCTGGCGAACATTCCCGAAAAAGCGTAACCGGAAACAACTCCGATAAAAAAACGCGCATTCCTTTGCAAAAGGAATGCGCGTTTTTTTGTTCACGAAGGCCGCTACTCGATGACACCGGAGGCAAGACAAAGTTTTTTGTCCTCGCTGTACACGACGCCGAACTGTCCGGGAGCAATGCCCTGTATGCGGTCGTCGGAGACGATGCGCACCTTGTCGTCGCCGGTGCGTTGCAGCGTGCCGCCCGTAAACTCGGGCGTATGGCGGTTTTTGAACGTGATGCGAACCGGCTCCCGCAAGTCGCCCAACGGATTGCCTGTGATGAAACGGAAACCCGCAAGATTCAACTCCGTACCGTATTGCGTATCGGGGTCGAAGCCGTTCGACACATAAAGGGTGTTGGTATCGACGTCCTTGCGAATGACAAACCACGGACCGCCGCTCAGTCCCAAGCCTTTGCGCTGCCCGATGGTATGGAACCAATATCCTTTGTGGCGACCGAGTTTCCTGCCTGTTTCCAACTCGACGATGTCGCCGTCGCGCTCGCCCATGTAGTTGCGGATAAATTCGTTGTAATTGATATTGCCCAAAAAGCAGATGCCCTGACTGTCCTTGCGTTTGGCGCTCGGAAGCTCCGCCTTTTCGGCTATCGCGCGCACCTCGCTTTTCATCAGCCCGCCCAGCGGAAACATCAGTTTCGACACCTGCAAGGTGTTAAGCTGCGAGAGAAAATCGGTCTGGTCTTTCACCGGATCGACCGCCGTACCCAAATAGACGATGCCGTCGCGCTCGACAATGGATGCATAGTGTCCGGTGGCGATGCGGTCGAAGTCCTTGCCCCAGTATTGCTCGAAAAAGCCGAACTTGATGTATTTGTTGCACATGACATCGGGGTTGGGCGTAAAACCCCGCTTGATGGAGTCGAGCGTGTAGCCCATGACATATTTCCAATACTCCTCGTGCAGCGACACCTCCTCGAAACGGCAGCCGTATTTTCGGGCGATATAGGTAACGATTTCCAAATCTTCCTCAGAATGGCAATGCAGGGTTTTGTCCTTGTCCTCCATGCCGATGCGTATGTAGAAAAGCACCGGGTCGTAGCCCGCCTCTTTCAGCAGATGAACGACCACCGAGCTGTCCACGCCTCCCGATACCAATGCCGCTATTTCCATACTCCGGATTTCTGTTTTTGCACTTCGCGATTCGTCGTACAAAAGTACGGCAAAAAAACGCTCTGACAAAGGAAGAGGTTACAAATCTTTTTTTTCGTATTGTTATCCGGCTTTATTTTTTTATCTTTGCTGTCGTTATGACGGCAAAACGGAAATAGACATGGTCGAAGAAAAGAATCGGGAAATCATTCGCCAAAAACTGACGCAATATCTGGAAGCCAAGAAGTGCAGAAAGACACCGGAAAGGTATGCCATTTTGGAAATGATATACACGACCAACGAGCATTTCGACGTGGAATCGCTGTACGAAATGATGACGAAAAGCGACTATCGGGTAAGCCGTGCCACCGTATATAACACCATCGACCTGCTTACCGACGCGGGTCTCGTGCGCAAACACCAGTTCGGCAGACACCCTGCCCAATACGAGAAAGTATACAACATGGCAAACCATCACCACCTGATATGCACGCGCTGCGGCAAAATCAGAGAGGTGAAAGATGCCAAACTCTCGGAGGCGCTGAGCCAGCGGAAGTTCGCCCGCTTTACGACAGCCTATTACGCCCTGTATGTATATGGCGTATGTTCGTCGTGCCTGCGGGAGGAGCGCCGGAAAAAACAAGAACGTCAAAACGAAAAAACAGACAATAAAAGAGCATAACAACCCATATGAAAGTAGATGTATTATTAGGATTGCAATGGGGCGACGAAGGCAAAGGCAAAGTCGTCGATGTACTTACGCCGAAATACGACGTCGTTACCCGTTTTCAGGGAGGACCCAACGCCGGACACACGTTGGAATTTAATGGCGAAAAATATGTGCTGCGCTCCATTCCTTCGGGAATTTTTCAAGGCGGTAAAATCAATATCATCGGCAACGGCGTGGTGCTCGACCCCGTGCTGTTCCGGCAGGAAGCCGAAGCGTTGGCGGCAAGCGGACACGACCTGACCCGACAACTCTGCATCTCCAAGAAAGCGCATCTCATACTGCCGACGCACCGCATACTCGATGCCGCCTACGAAGCCTCGAAAGGCTCCGCCAAAATAGGCACCACCGGCAAAGGCATCGGTCCGACCTACACCGATAAGGTGAGTCGCAACGGTCTGCGGGTGGGCGACCTGCTGCACAACTTCGACGAAAAATACGCCAAGGCGAAAGCCCGCCACGAATCCATTTTGAAATCGCTGAACTATACCTACGACATCGCCGAAGCCGAGAAACAGTGGTTTGCCTCGCTGGACTATCTGAAACGCTTCCGCCTCATCGACAGCGAACACGAAATAAACCGGCTGCTGCAAGAGGGCAAATCGGTGCTCGCCGAAGGCGCGCAGGGCACCCTGCTCGACGTGGATTTCGGGTCGTACCCGTTCGTTACGTCATCGAATACGATATGCGCCGGCGCCTGCACGGGACTGGGCGTTGCCCCTAACCGCATCGGCAACGTGTACGGCATATTCAAAGCCTACTGCACCCGCGTGGGCAGCGGTCCGTTCCCTACGGAACTGCTCGACGAAACGGGCAAAAAGATACGCGACATCGGGCACGAATACGGCGCCGTAACGGGTCGCGAACGCCGCTGCGGCTGGATAGACCTCGTGGCGCTGCGCTACGCTATCATGATCGACGGCGTTACCCACCTCATCATGATGAAGAGCGACGTGCTCGACTCGTTCAAGACCATAAAAGCCTGCGTGGCTTACCGCATCGACGGAAAAGAAACCAAAGAGTTTCCGTTTGAAATCGGCGACAACATAGAGCCGGTATATACGGAACTGCCCGGCTGGCAATGCGACTTGTCCAAAATACAGAGCGAAAGCGAGTTTCCCGAAAATTTCAACGCCTACATCGCTTTCCTCGAAAAAGAACTCGGCGTACCCGTCAAAATCGTATCGGTGGGTCCCGACCGTCATCAGACCATCGTGCGCCATACCGAAAACGATTAATTCCACGCACGCGCCATGCTTCCGCCCTTAGCCGAACGGTTACGCCCAAAAAGTCTCGACGAGTACATCGGACAAGAGCACCTCGTGGGCAAAGGGGCGGTGCTGCGCCGCATGCTCGACACGGGCGACATTTCCTCATTCATATTGTGGGGACCGCCCGGCGTGGGAAAAACGACGCTGGCACACATCATTTCGGTACAACTCAAAACACCGTTCTACACCCTGAGCGCCATACACTCGGGAGTAAAGGAGGTGCGCGACGTGATAGAGCGATGCAAAAACGGCGGCATGTTCCGCCAAAGCCGACCGATTCTGTTCATCGACGAAATACACCGCTTCAACAAGTCGCAGCAGGACTCCCTGCTCGGCGCGGTGGAAAACGGTACGGTAACGCTTATCGGCGCCACAACCGAAAATCCCTCGTTCGAAGTGATACGCCCGCTCCTCTCCCGCTGTCAGGTATATGTGCTGCAACCGCTCGATGCCGCCCACCTGCAACAGCTGCTTGACCGTGCCCTCACGGTCGACACCGAACTGCGCAAGCGCAAAACGGAAGTGCGCGAAACGACCGCCCTTTTTCGTTACGCCGGCGGCGACGCCCGCAAGCTGCTCAACATCATCGACCTCATAGCCAACGCCTCGTCGCCCGACGAACCGCTCGTCATCGACGATGCCGTCGTAACCGAACGACTGCAACAAAACCCGATGGCATACGACAAGGACGGCGAAATGCACTACGACATCATATCGGCATTCATCAAGTCGATACGGGGCAGCGACCCCGACGGCGCCGTGTATTGGCTGGCACGTATGGTAGCCGGCGGCGAAGACCCGAAATTCATCGCCCGACGGTTGGTCATATCGGCATCGGAAGACATCGGGCTTGCCAATCCGAATGCCCTGCTGATTGCAAACGCCGCCTTCGAAGCCGTGCAGAACATCGGGTGGCCCGAAGGGCGCATCGTCCTTTCCGAAGCCGCTATCTATCTGGCTTGCAGCCCCAAAAGCAACTCGGCATACATGGCTATCAACTCCGCCCTCGAAACGGTGGAACAGACGGGCAACCTGCCCGTGCCGCTGCACCTGCGCAACGCACCGACCTCGCTCATGAAAGAGTTGGGCTACGGAAAAGAGTACAAATACGCCCACGACTATGCGGGACATTTCGTCAAGCAGCAGTATCTGCCCGACGCACTGAAATCGGAAACGATATGGCACCCGCAGCCCAATGCCGCCGAAGAACGCCACAAAGAGCTGCTGCAAAAATTGTGGGGCGACAAATATAAATAGCTCTTTTTTTGATAAAATATCACCAAAGATTCCTCCTCGTAAAAAAAGTTTTCCCGACGACGATAAAATTTTATCAATTTCGCTTTTTTTTGACAAGATAATTTTTTAATTTTGCGATACCTGAAATATGTGTTTTCAGGAAAAGGTTTGTTTTATTTAAGGTATCACAAGATGGAAGAAACGACAAAAGCACCCGGCAAAAACTATTGCATTGGTATATTGACATCGGGAGGCGACGCCCCGGGTATGAATGCTGCAATAAGAGCGGTAACGCGCGCCGCCATATACAAAGGATTCGGCGTGAAAGCCATTTACCGCGGGTACAAAGGATTGCTCAGCGATGAAATCGTCGAGTTCAAAACTCAGAATGTCAGCAACATCATACAACAGGGCGGTACGATATTGAAGACTGCCCGCTGCAAAGAATTTCAGACACCCGAAGGTCGGAAAATCGCATACGACACGCTGGTACGCGAAAATATCGACGCCCTTGTGGTCATCGGCGGCGACGGTACACTGACAGGTGCCCGCATTTTCGCTACGGAATACAACTTCCCGATTGTGGGTCTGCCGGGTACGATAGACAACGATCTGTTCGGCACCGACTCGACCATCGGATACGACACGGCGCTCAACACCATCATGGAGGCAGTGGATAAAATACGCGACACGGCAACGTCGCACGAACGGCTGTTCTTCATCGAAGTCATGGGTCGCGACGCCGGCTTCCTCGCCCTCAACGGCGCTATCGCATCGGGAGCCGAAGCCGCTATCATTCCCGAATACAACACGGAAGTCGACCAGCTTGAAGAACTTATCAAAAACGGTTTCCGCAAATCGAAAAACAGCAGTATCGTACTCGTGGCAGAAAGTCCGACGACAGGCGGTGCCATGCAACTCGCCGAGCGTGTGAAAAACGAATACCCCCAATACGATGTACGTGTTTCGATACTCGGACACCTGCAACGCGGAGGCTCGCCGACGGCACACGACCGCATCTTGGCAAGCCGCATGGGGGCTGCCGCCATCGACGCTCTCATCGAGGGACAACGCAACGTAATGATAGGCATACAAAACGACCAGATAGTATATGTACCGTTCTCCAAAGCCATAAAGAACGACAAACCTATTGATCGCGAACTGCTCAACACGCTGCGGACGCTCTCTATCTAAGCCTGCTTCTCCTTATCAATCCGATGCACCCATAAATACCGGTTGTTTATGAGCGATACTCCTATTCTCCCCGACAGCGAAGGTCTGACCGTCGAGCAAAGAGAAGATGCCATGATCGAGCAGGAATTTCAAGCCCTGCTCAACGAATATCTCCACTCCAATCACCGGAAAAAAGTGGAGATTATCGAACGGGCTTTCCGCTTTGCCAAAGAGGCGCATCACGGCATACGCCGCCGCTCGGGCGAACCGTATATCATGCACCCCATAGCGGTAGCCCGCATCGTATGCGAGGAGATGGGCTTGGGCTCCACGTCGATATGTTCCGCCCTGCTGCACGACGTGGTGGAGGATACCGAATACACGGTCGAAGACATCGAAAATCTGTTCGGGAAAAAAATCGCCATGATCGTATCGGGATTGACCAAAATCTCGGGCGGCATATTCGGCGACCAAGCGTCAGCACAAGCCGAAAACTTCCGCAAACTGCTGCTCACCATGTCGGAAGACATACGGGTGATTCTCGTGAAAATGGCAGACCGTCTGCACAATATGCGCACACTCGGCTCGATGCTGCCCAGCAAGCAATACAAGATAGCCGGCGAAACGCTTTACATTTATGCGCCGCTGGCGCACCGGCTGGGGCTGTTCGCCATAAAGACCGAACTCGAAGACCTGAGTTTCAAATACGAACACCCCGAAGCCTACGCCGAAATACAGCACAACATCGCATCGAGCGAGGAAATGCGGCAAAAAGTGTTTCAGGATTTCGCCGCCCCCATCACCGCCAAGCTGCATGAAATGGGCGTGCAATTCGAGATGAAAACCCGTGTGAAATCGGCATACTCGATATGGAACAAGATGCAGACCAAAAACATTCCGTTCGACGAAGTGTACGACCTCTACGCCGTGCGCATCATCTTCGACCCGCAGCACGAAGAAAACGAAAAGACCGAATGTTTCAACATCTATTCCGTCATCACCGATATTTACAGACCGCACCCCGAACGCACCCGCGACTGGGTGAGCCACCCCAAAGCCAACGGCTACCGTGCCCTGCACGTAACCGTCATGGGACCCGACGGCAACTGGACGGAGGTGCAGATACGCAGCCGCAAAATGGACGAAATCGCCGAACGCGGTTTCGCCGCCCACTGGAAATACAAAGTGGGCGGAGTAGACGAAGGGTCGGAACTCGACATCTGGCTGCGAACGATTAAAGAGATTCTCGAAAATCCAGAGCCGAATGCGCTCGACTTTCTCGATACCATCAAACTCAATCTGTTTGCTTCGGAAATTTTCGTATTCACGCCCAAAGGCGAATTGAAAACGCTGCCCAAAGATGCCACCGCGCTCGACTTCGCTTTCTTCCTGCACTCCGATTTGGGGTATCACTGCATCGCAGCCAAAGTCAATCACCGTCTGGCTCCGCTGAGCCAAAAGCTCCAAAGCGGCGACCAAGTGGAGATACTCACCTCTAAATCGCAAACGCCCAAGCCCGAATGGGAAAATTTCGTAACGACAGCCAAAGCCAAAACGCAGCTGCAAGCCGCCCTCAAAAAAGAGCGTCGCGGGGTCGCTGCGCAAGGTGAAGAAATCTACAACAAATTCATTGCCGAAAACCAACTCATAACCAACGATCTGAGTGTTCTCGACAAGATACTCAATTTCTTCGACATCGACAAAAAAGAGGAGCTGTTCTACCAACTCGGAAAAAACGAAATCGTACTCGACGACAACGTAAAAAAACTATTCAAAGGCAAGTCGCACAACGTATTTATGCGATACCTGCTCAATCCGTTCGGAGGCAGCAAATCGGGAAACAAATCGTCGGACGAAAACAACTCGAAAAACAAAAAATCGGACAAAAAGAAACTCGTATCGCCGAAAAAAATCGACAAGAAAGCGACCTATTTGCTGCAAAGCACCGAAACCGAACGCAACTATATCATCGCCACCTGCTGCAATCCTATCCCGGGCGACGATGTGCTGGGCTATGTCAATGAAAAAGAGGAGGTCATCGTACACAAGCAATCGTGTCCGATAGCCATGAAACTGAAAAGCAGCTTCGGTTCGCGCCTCATCTCGGTCGAATGGGACAAACATCTGCACGAATCGTTCCCGGTGGAAATAGAAATCGACGGTATCGACGGCGCCGGCGTACTCAACCGCATTACCCACATCATTTCGGACAACATGGCGATGAATATCCGCTCACTCACCATCACCGCCAACAAAGGTCTGTTCCACGGCGAACTCGGCGTCATGGTGCACGATGCGCGCGACATCGAGCAGCTGTGTACGCAATTGAAAAAATTAGATGAGGTGAAATCCGCCGCCCGCAAAAATTAAATCATTGTTATCTCCTATACCCTTGTCTGCCGCTTAATTGAAGGGCGGCAAATCTGCCGTCCGTTCACCCCACGGACACACGGTATATTGCACGAAAAGACGCCCCGCCACATCGTACACGGAATAGCTGTATATGCAATTGCGCACGACGGGAATAATACCGTCGGTCGGTTCGCCGTCGGAATACGGGGAAAAACGTATCACGGCATCGGCAGTCGCGCCGGTATCATCGTCGCCGAATGCCAGCTCTATATACGGCGCAACACCCGACGAACCGTCGGTCATCACCTCCGGAAGATAGAGCCGATACGTAACGGTGTCGGCAGCCGGCACGACCGAGAAAGGCAGATAATCGACCGTATCGCCGGCAAAAACGTTATGTCGGGGATTGAAAATATGCAGGTCGCCGGCGTCGGGATTTTCGGCAAGGCGTGCCATTTCCTGCTCGACGCCTTCGTAATACTGTACTACCGGCAAACCGTCGTCGCCGACAACAACGGCGCTGCCTCCCTGCCACAAGACATCGGTATCGACCGTTACATCGCGCGATGTACACCATGCCGTGCGAAGGGCATGACGCATATATACCGTACGGGGAAGTGGCAGTGTTCGCGGCATTTTCACCTCGACTTTGGCGACGGCTCGCAACAGCGATACGCAACCGTCGAGAAAGACGATTTCGGAACGGCGCAGCTCCACGCCCGAAAAACTTCCGACCCCGTACATGGGTATGCCGAAACGTCCGATTTCCGGCATCACGCCGACCGGTTTTCCGCCGACGACACGCACCATATCGACCGACCGCCGGCGGTCGGCATCGCCGAGCGCCGAGAGCGGCTCGCCCGCATGAAGCGCAACGGGCGGGACATCGGCAGGAAAATTCGCCAAGACCGCTATTTTCACGCCTGCGGCAAATGCTTCGATATACGCCTCCGACACCGCAGCCGAGATGCGATACACTCCCGACGTCCGATTATCGGACGACACAGCCGAAAGATACAAACCCGAATCCGGTTCGGTAATCTCGAAAAGAAATTTTCCCGCACGGTCGAACACGAAGAGTTGCATCTGTGCGGGGTCGATGTAATTTTCGTCGGGCGTGTCGCTGCCTGCGGAATATCCGCTTCCCGCCGCGATGCTCCTGTCGGCAGCCACAAGAAAACTTATCTGCATCGGGGCAGCAGCAACAGGCTCATACACTTTCCGACAGGAAGTCGGAAGCAGCGCCGCAAAAAGGCAAAGGAGAAGCGACAGCGGTTTCATCATCGAAACATTATAAATCGACATCGGGATTGAATATGACGTGCCAATCGTTGATTCTCAGCTGCCAGCAATACCAGCCGCCCTGCGGTCGGTCGGCAAGAGAAAGCTCCACTTCGTAATCGTATTCACGGTCGAGGTACTCCTGTTCGTCCATAGGCAGCTCGTGCCCTTTCGCCATAATCAGGTATTCGATAAGCGACAGCGAAAAAAGCGTGTCGCCGCTCTGCCGGTCGGCAATGGTAAACAGGGCATCGGACGAATGGTCGGCAAGCAGGCGTCCCGTCGAGAGTTCGGCGAAAAGCGCTTTGCGCAAAGGGGCTTCACCGCTTCTCACGACAACGGAATCGGTAAAAACCGCATAGGGAAGATACACTACTTTTTCCTGTCCGGGAAGTATGGAGTTGTCCCACTCCATACGACCGTTGCCGTCGGCAAGGGAAACGGCATACCGTTCGGGGGTAAGGTCGGCACCGGCATGAAACAGCTCGATGCGCAAACGATTGGTATTGCGCGTCAGATAAATGGGAATGGTATGGAGTCCGGCTCGGTCGTGTATGCGATACGAAGTACAACCGTGAAACAGATGCTTCAAGGAAGCCGCGCAGCAGGGCGGTGCATCTTCACTGTCTCTGTCGGCAACAAGCCTGCACGACAAATCTTCGCGGACAGTGGCGGAATCGATATCTGCCACCGCAAAACGGTCGTTGCCTTCGAGTCCGCACCACGCCACAAAATCATAATCACCCGGCGGCAGATTTACGGGCATGACGTAATGCCCCGTCGCCAGCGCATCACCCGACTCCCGCTGCTCCGCCACCACCCGACCGGTGGCGGCATCGCATATCGTCAGGCGCACCGATTCCACATTTTCGGAAAAGACATCGACAAAATCCATGTTCTTATTGTAAATGAAACGCACCTGCCACAGCGAACGGCAGTCGCCTTCGTCTTCGAATATCGACCCGCACGACAGCGACACGGCGGGAAACGCCGCCACAAGCAGGCACACCGCCGCATGCAGAAAATCCGACAACCGTTTCATACCGCCGTATCGCTCAATAATTAAAGCGGTTTCAAATCGACTTCCTGCTCGATGATATTCCACGGCATGATATGAATATCGAAGCCGATATACTGATCATCGGGATTGAAATTGGGGACGATGGGGTCCGTATCTTTGTGTACGGGTTCGCCGATGCCCGTAACGCCATTGACCACAATGCGATACCAATGGTTGCGCACCACGCCGTAAGTACCCACCTGTTGATTGCCCTCTCCGGTTGCAGGGCGAACATAATGCTGTATGGGTATGATATAATACATGCGACCGCCGGCATAACACTGCGCCGGAGCAATATAGGCATAAATGTAATTTATGAAATTGTCGGGGTCGGTATCGTCATTGTCCCACTGTTCAAAATCGATGGTATATTCGTAACATACTTTTTCATCGTAATCCGAACCGGCGCTTTCCCTTTTGACAATGCTCTTGCCGGAGGGATTGCTGTTGAAAAAACGAATATCCGGTTTCGGTTTCAGTAGCACCATTCCGTCGGAACGCCAATCGGTATCGACGGTAAAATCGTCGATGGTCGCCTTGCGGGCGGTGGTCAATTCGTCGCTTGTCCGGCATACCCACAAACTGTCGGGCGCTTTCGTGGCATCGGTGCGGCGGGCAAGCGCCATATTCAACATTTCCAACGCCAATTGCTTGTAACCGTTCAAAGTATAAAACACGCCGGCGACCCGATACTTGTCGGCTACGGCACTGAAATATTCGCTCTCGGTAAGATTCTTCCCTATCAGCTCGGTTTCTTTGGTTGTTACTTCCACGCCTTTTTCTGGATAAGCCTTGGCGACAGGCGTATCGAACAGAAGCTGCGCGGCAACGACGACATGGGTGGCGGCAGTCAGATAACGGCGCCCTTGCAGGTTGTCGCCGCCAATGGTGTTTTCGGTGCAGTATTTCACCTGCGTCGAGCCGAGCAGCGTACCGTTTTTCCACGCATTAACACCCGAAAACTCCTCGCCGGCATAACGGATATTGGCATAACTTTTATAGGAAAGCGACCACGGCGAACCGTCGGACCGGGTAAAGCCTTCGACCCGATTGCCGCCACTCATATATCCCTTTTTGTCGATGCCTCGACGACTCTGCGTCGGATAATGCCCGTCGCCGTAATGGTTGTCTATCGCCCAGTACGAGCGGAAATTCTCGGCATCGTTCCAGCCGGTGAAATATTCCTCCGGCGTGCCGGCACCTGTATAGGGCGGCATATAGTCGCCATGCTCCGAAACATACGGCGCAATGGTTTTCAGGCGCGACATACTCGGCGCCGTACCATTGACGCTCCACCCGTGAATGCGCACCTTGTAAGGCATCTCTCCGGTGGCGACGGCATACGAACCGTTATCGCCGCGCCACAACGCCGCAACCTTTTCTTTCGGCGTATAGACGACGGCGTCGAGCGACTTTTTCTGATTCTCGAAAGAGACCTCCCCGTCATTCACCTTGAAACGGGTCTCGACCTTAGCCGCCATACGTTCCACGTGAGCGACTGCCGGAGCGGCAAGCGCTTCGGTCTCGGTCTGTTTCATCTTGTCTTCGACATTCGTCGTGAAGACGACTTTGTTTGCGGCATCGGCATATACCGAATTGCTCATGGTCAGATAGGGCGTATTGTCCACCTGTATGTGAAAAGCGTTTTCGCCGTCGTCGTCGCCGCGTATCGACGCGGCATACGTCCACATATCGGGTTTCGACTGGTCCATGACGGGCAGCGCCGTGTGATTGCCGTTAAGTATGATAATGGCATCGGTCGGCTGCTTTTGGGTGTTGGGCACGGTAAAGACGATGTTGGCAAGCGAAACGCACTTGCCGCCGTTCTCGTCGTCGGTTTCCCGATTTTCGAGGTGAATGTCGTTCTTGTCTGCCTCGGCATAATAAAGATATTCTCCCTTCCCGCCGCTGTTGTCGAAAAAGACAATGAAAGCGCAATCGACAGCCTGTTCGGCTGCCAAGCCCTCATCGAACGACGTACTCGGCTGGTCATCACCCCAAGCGCGGGTAAGGTCGGAACCATTGGATAGAATGCGAAACGCTATGTAGGAATCGTTTGATGCGGCAATATCGCTGCCGCCGGAAACAGGGGCTGTCGTTTCATCGGAACAGGCGGCACAACCGAACATCGCGGCTATCGTCCACCACCATAATTTTTTTTTCATCTCGACACATTTTATAATTACACATTTCCAAGATTCAAAATATTTCGTTCCTGTACTCAGACCGTTTTGCGTATTATCTAACGGGTTCGTTTCATAAAAGTTTGACGCCCGCAAGGAGTTTGAACATTATTTGGAAACATTACGGAAATTTATTTCACCTCCTTTTTTTCGCCGATTTTCCGTCGATTTCTGTTTTATATTTCAACATATTTTCCATACATTTGTATTGCTAAACGACATTTTCTCCCCTCTCCAAAGAGAATAGATTTCGTACAGACTGATTTACGGATTAAAAGAACACAAACGCATGATTTATTCCATGACCGGTTTCGGCAAAGCGACAGCCGAATTTCCGCACCGAAAAATAACCGTCGAAATAAAATCGCTGAACAGCAAACAACTCGATCTCGCCATGAAAGTGCCTCAAATCTACAAAGACACGGAAATGGAAATACGCAACGAAATAGCCCGACGGTTGGAACGCGGGAAAGTGGATTTTTTCATTCAGGTCGAGAACAAAGCGACAAACGACACCGCCCAGCTCAACACCGACGTCATAAAAGGATATTACACCCAACTGCAAAAAATGGCGGACACACTGCAAATACCGCAGCCTGCCGACTGGTTTCAGACGCTGCTGCGCCTGCCCGACGCCCTGAAAAGCGACCCGACGGAAATAGATGAAAACGAAAGGCGCGCCGTCATGGCTGCCGTAAACGAAGCCATCGACAAACTGATGGATTTCCGTGCACAAGAGGGCGCCATGCTGCAAAAACTTTTCACGGAAAAAATCGACAACATCGCCCGACTGCTCGACGAGGTGGCTCCCTACGAACAGGAACGCATCGAGAAAATAAAAAAACGCATCGTCGAGGCATTGGAAAAAATCGGCTTCGACTACGACAAAAACCGCATGGAGCAAGAGATGATTTTCTATATCGAGAAACTCGATATCAACGAAGAAAAAAACCGGCTCGACAACCACCTGAAATATTTTCGCGAAACAATGGAGGGAAACTGCGGACAGGGCAAGAAATTAGGATTTATCGCACAGGAAATGGGGCGCGAAATCAATACGTTAGGTTCGAAAGCCAACCATGCCGAGCTGCAAAAAATCGTCGTCCGCATGAAAGACGAGTTGGAACAAATCAAAGAGCAGATACTCAATGCCATGTAATGCCATGTCGAAAGGAAAACTCATCATCTTTTCAGCGCCGTCCGGTTCCGGAAAATCGACCATTATCAACTACCTGCTCACGCAGCATCTGAATCTGGCATTCTCCATATCCGCCACCTCGCGCGCCCCGCGCGGGAGCGAACGCGACGGCGTGGAATACTATTTTCTCACACCCGACGAATTTCGCCGCCGCATCGCCGCCGGCGACTTTCTCGAATACGAGGAGGTGTATGCCGACAAATTCTACGGCACGCTCAAAAGCGAAGTGGAACGGCTGACGACGGCAGGCAAAAACGTGCTGTTCGATGTCGATGTGGTCGGCGGGCTTAACATCAAACGCTTCTACGGCGAACGGGCTTTGTCGGTATTCATACAGCCGCCGAGCCTCGCGGAGCTGCGCCGGCGGCTGGAACACCGCGCCACCGATACGCCCGAAGTGATAGAAAGCCGGCTGGCGAAAGCGGAATACGAATTGAGCTTCGCTCCGAAATTCGACCGCATTGTGGTAAACGACGAACTCGAACGCGCCTGTCAGGAGGTATTGTCGGTCGTCCGAAATTTTTTAGCCGAATAGCAGCGCCATGAAAAAAGTCGGATTCTTTTCGGGTTCGTTCAATCCCATACACAACGGGCACATCGCCATTGCCGAATACATGCTCGGCGCCGGCGGACTCGACGAGATATGGTTCAGCGTTACGCCGCAGAATCCTATAAAACGGGAATGCGATCTGCTCGACGACGGCAAGCGGCAGGCTATGGTGAAACTTGCCATAGCCGGCAACAACCGGTTCCGCCTATGCGACGTGGAGCAGCACCTGTCCCGCCCCTCTTACACAATTACAGCATTACAAAGACTCGAAAGGGAATATCCCGACACGGAATTTCATCTGCTTATCGGCTCGGACAACTGGACGATATTTCCCCGCTGGAAAGAGAGCGGAAAAATCATTGCCGACTACCGGATAGATATTTACCCGCGCCCGAGCTATCCGGTCGATGCGGCGACGCTACCGCCCTCGGTACGGCTCACGGACGCGCCGATGACCGACGTTTCATCGACCGCCATACGGGCGCACATCGCGGCAGGAAAGCCGGCGGAACAGTGGATTCCCCCGACAGTACACCGCTATATCATGGAACACGACCTCTATAAAAACAGATAGAAATGGACGAATATATATACGCGAAAAACAGCGTGGAATTTATCACCGTAGGGGTGGAATTTTGCGCATTTGCAGAAAGAGTGCAGGACACGACGCCGGAGGAGTTTACATCGACCGCCGTCAAACTGCTCCCGCTGCTCTACTTGAAAGCGACATTGCTCCCCGAAAGCGACGAAGACGACTATTCCGACATTCCCGAACGATTCGTTTCGGAAGAGGCTTACGAATACCTGCGCCGAAACATCGAATATATTTTGGGCGAAAAAGACGCCTACCTGCTCATACAGAACGACGACACGGCATACAACGACCAGCCCTTTGCCGCAAGCATCGCCGAAGACCTCGCCGATGTGTATCAGGCGGTGAAAGACTGCGTGTCGGCTTACCGCACGGAAAACGACGATTCCATGCGGACGGCGTTGAGTACGTGCCGCGAAGATTTCATCGCCTATTGGGGCGCCAAACTGTTGAACGCGCTCGGCGCCCTGCACCGCATCTGTTTTGCGACCGAGTGCGAAGACGAATACGAATGCGAACATCACCATCATCACCACGAAGAAGAAAACTTCTACCAAAGACGCCAATCGGCATGGCAGGACGATGATGAAGATGCCGACAGATGGTTGTAAAAAAGAATTTAATCACCATGACACAAATCGACAAAGCCACCATAGCTGAAATGGAAATCATCAAATTTCCGGGAAAAATCGTCGTCGTCGATACCGAAGGCGACGCCGAAACGGCTCTCGGAGAATTGAAAAAAGAAACGGTCGTAGGCTTCGATACGGAAACGCGCCCTTCGTTCAAAAAAGGAACGTCGCACCGCGTATCGCTGGTGCAGATTTCCACGTGGGACACCTGCTACCTCTTCCGCCTCTGTAAAATAAATACGATAGCCCCTGTCAAACAATTGCTGGAATCGACAAGCCTTTTGAAAATCGGACTTTCCCTAAAAGACGATTTTCTGGCGCTGCGCCGCTTCGGAAGCATCGAGCCGCACCGCTGGCTCGAATTGCAGCGCTACGTCGGAGTTTTCAACATCGAGGACATGAGTCTTCAAAAAATCTACGCGCTGCTTTTCGGCAAAAAAATTTCCAAAGGGCAACAGCTTTCCAACTGGGAGATAGAATCGCTCACACCCGCCCAACAAGCCTATGCCGCTACCGATGCGTGGGCTTGTCTGCACATATACAGAGCCTTGCGGGGCGAATCGCCCTCCGGCGTCTATCCGCTCGTATTTCCCGTCGAAAAACATATCGACGAAAAATCGTTCATACAAAATTAACCGTCCGATGAAAAAATCCTACAACCTTATCCCGCTCGTCCTGCTTGTCTATATGATAGTCATGTCTGTCATAGGGTGGAAACAGTTTGCGGAGAGACCGCTCGAATTTGCGGCTATCATCGTAGCGGAGATAGGAATCATCGTACTGCTGCGATTCGTGCTGCGCAAACGATACAAATTCCGCGAAGAAATGAAACGGCAAAAAAACGACCCTTCCGCATGAAAGGGTCGTTCGTATAAAAAGCCAATGCAAAGCGGCTACCGATATGCCTTAATCACTTTTATTCGCCGAAACAGCGCGACACAAAAGGAAGCATCGTGTAGAGGGCAGTGTGCCAATAGTCCCAGAAGTGCCATCCGTCGCGCACGCGCAATTCGGCAGGTATGTGTTTTGCCTGCATCGTCGTATAGAAATCGAGGTTGCACTGCAACAGGAAATCGTCGTCGCCGCAATCGAAAAACCAGCGCACCGAGCGCCACTCCTCCGCCTGCTTCTCATCGGCATTTCTCAACAGACGGAGCGGAGAGAGTTTGAACACCGAATTACGGGTATAAAATTCCTTGTCGCTGCGGTATTTTTCACGCGAAGATTCCGGTTCGTCGAGCCACGCGCTCATGGCATAGGCAGCGCAGAAAAGGTCGGTGTGCCGCTGGGCATACGACACGGTGCCGCCGCCACCCATCGACAAACCGCTCAGGGCGCGGTGCCGACGGTCGGACTGCACATTGTATTTCGCTTCGACGGCGGGCATGAACTCCTTAAAAAAGAAATCTTCATAATTCCAATTCGGAACATTGAAGTAGCCGCAATTCGTACCCACAATATCGCTGGTGCCTGCTTGCGGCATGACGATGACCATTTTCCGGCTTTCGCCCGAACGCATCAGGCGGTCGGCAACTTCGCGCATCGTACCTTTGCGCGTCCACGCAAAACAATCGTCGCCCAATCCGTGCAGCAAATAGAGTACGGGATATTTCACCGTTTTGTCTTCGGGGTTGAATCCGTCGGGCAGATAGACCAGAAAAGGCATATCGCACCCGAGTATGCGGCTCGCTATCGAATCTTCCACGATTTTGGAGGAAAAGCCGTTTGCCGGCAAAAGGAATGCCGACAGTACGAACAGAATTTTCAAGCAGTTTTTCATGACTTAATAATTAATAATGTATATTCGAGAATTTTCTTTCGATTCAATTGCCGGCGTCTTGCGGCAAATCGCCCCGCCGCAGCGTGATGCAGGTGATTTCGGGCGACATACCGATGCGCACGGGCAATCCGACATAGCCCAGTCCGCGATTGACGTAGAGGTATTGCGTGCCGTTGCGATACAAGCCCTCCCATTCGTCGAAAAGCCACGACGAGGGCGACCAACGGAAACGCCCCCGCGCCACGCCGCTCTGTCCGGCATGGGTGTGCCCCGAGAGGGTAAGGTCGATAAACGGATAGCCGAGCACCTCTCTGCGCCAATGCGTCGGATCGTGCGAAAGCAAAACGGTGAAGCGCGTCGTATCGAGCTCCGACAGGGCAAGCGGCAAATCGCCGTACCGGCGGAAAGGCGGCTTGCCGACATTTTCGACGCCGACGAGTTGCAACGCGGTATCGCCCGTCGCCACAAGACGCGATTCGTTGAGCAGCAAGTCGAACCCGCAGGCGCGGATACCGGCTTTCGTGCGCGCCAGATTTTCGCGCCACTGCGTCGGCGTGTCCCAGCGGTGATAATCGCCGTAATCGTGGTTTCCGAGTATGGCATACACGCCGCAAGGCGCTTGCAGGCGGCGGAACGTTTCGATGATGCGCGGCGTTATTTCGTCGGAAATATTATTCACGAAATCACCGGTAAAGACTACCACATCGGCATGACAGGAGTCGATGAGCGCGACGGTTTTTTCGAGCGTGCCGGTGCAGTCGCCCCAATTGCCGATATGGGCGTCGGAAAACTGTACGATGCGGAATCCGTCCAACTGTTCGGGTATGCGAGGCGAAGTTACCGTTACATTCTCGACGTGCACTGCCGTCCGCCCCACAAAGGCGCCGGACAAAAAGAGCAGCACACCCGAAGCGGCAGCCGTCAAGCCGATGAAGAAAAACACCCGCGTGCGCAGACGAAACAACAGGCAAACGCCTTTTCCGAGCGCATCGAACAGGACGAAAAAGAGTTTCGGAATGTAGATGAGGACGTAGAGCCACAACAGCCACATCACCGCCACCATAGACTTATAACCGGAAAGGACGGGCAGGAAGAAACAAAAGAAAAGCAGCAGCAAAGCAAAGAATGCCGACGGCAGCCAATAGGCGATTTTCCGCACACGGTCGAAACGAATGCGCGACCGCAGCCGTCCATAAATCCACCCGTCGGCAATGACAATGATTGCCAAAGCAAGAATTACCGGAATAAGGAAGAATCTCATAATCGAACGTCCGAATTTCCTTTAACAACGCTTTTATTTCATATTCGGTTTTTCGAGACCGTAATGGCGGCGGGCATTCTCGGTTTTCAGCAGGAAAGCGATGAAAATAGCCAGCACGCCGAACAACGCGAATATCGCCATGGGCAAAGTGTAGTCGTAAGTTACCGCCCCCGCAGCGTCGGTGCGTTTGGCATAGGTTTCTATCACCCAGCCGATGAACACGGGCACCATCGACAGCCCGATATTCTGTATATAGAAAATCGTCGCATACGCCGAGCCGAGTTGTTTCATCGGAATGATTTTGGGAACGCTGGGCCACATGGCGGAGGGTACCAGCGAGAACGAAATGCCGAGAATCACCATGACGATAATGGCAAACCACCAATAAGGCAGTATGGGCAGAGCAAACAAGACGTGCACCGCCGTGAGCATGACCGAACCGATAATCATCAACGTGGCGCCCTTGCCTATGCGGTCGTAGAGCGAACCGAAAAGCGGCGTCAGCAGGATAGTGCCGAACGGCAGCAGCGAGGGAATGAATCCGGCAAGGTCGGGAGCAACGTTGTACTTATAAATCATCAGTTTGGTGGCGAATTTCAAAAAGGGGAACACGGCGGCATAGAAGCAGAGGCAGAGCAGAGCTATCAACCAAAATCCGCGATTGGTGAAAATCAGTTTCAGGTCGCTCAATACGAAACCACCCTCCTCGCCCGAATTTCCGGCTGCGGCAGCAGGGTCGGACGAGGCGTCCAGCCGACGGTCCATCACACAATATACTATATACGCCATCAAGCCCACGCACAAAGCGATGGCACCGACCAGCACCGGCGCCGCAATGGTGCCTATGGCGTGTGCTATGGGTACGCTGCAACTCAATGCGGCGGCAGTGCCCAAACGTCCCAATGCCACCTGCAAACCCATCGCCAACGCCATTTCATGCCCGCCGAACCATTTGGCAATGACTTTCGTGGCGGTAATGCAGGTAATTTCATTGCCCACACCGAAAATCGCGAAGCCCAAACTTGCCAGAATCACTTGCATGTTGTAGCCGAAAAGCGTGGCGCCGCCGAAGTCGGCAGAGAGGGCATACCATTTGATGAGCGCGCCTGAGAGCATCAGGCTGCTCGACAGCAGACCGGTGAAGCGCACGCCGCATTTGTCGAGAATGATGCCGCCGAAAAAGAGCATCAACAGAAACACGTTGATGAAACCGTAGGAGCCGGAGAAGAATCCGTACTCGCTGCTCGTCCAGCCCAAACCGCCTTCTTCGGGCATTTTGGTAAGCATATCTTCAAGGGGCGCCATGATGTCGCACAAAAAGTAGCCCGTCATCATGGTAAACGACACAATCACCATAGCCGACCATCGCGCCACAGCGCTGTCGCTCAATTTTTTTCTCAGAATTTCAGTCATTTTTTCTTATTTGATAATATTATTTTTCAACGGTTTTTCGTTCCAGCAGCACGACGTTTTCCACATGATGCGTATGCGGGAACATATCGACAGGCTGCACCCGCGCCACCCGATAGGCGGCATCGAGCAGCGAGAGGTCGCGCGCCTGCGTGGCAGGGTTGCAGCTGACGTAAACGATGCGCTGCGGGGCGGCAAAGAGTATGGCGGCTATCACATCGTCGTGCATACCGGCGCGGGGCGGGTCGGTGATAATAACGTCGGGACGGCCGTGCTCCTCGATGAACGCGGTCGTGAGGAGGTCTTTCATATCGCCGGCGTAGAACAGGGTATTTTCGATGCCGTTGTAGGCGGAATTGACTTTGGCGTCCTCGATGGCTTCGGGTACGTACTCGATGCCGACGACCTGCCGCGCCTGCCGCGCCACGAAATTGGCTATCGTGCCCGTTCCCGTATAGAGGTCATAGACCAGCTCCCGCCCCGTGAGCGAGGCAAACTCGCGCACGACTTTATAAAGTTCGCACGCCTGCGCGGTGTTGGTCTGGAAAAACGACTTCGCTCCGATTTTGAAACGGAGGTCTTCCATTTTTTCGAGAATGTAATCGCGCCCGCGAAACACGTGCACCTCTTGGTCGGTAATCGTATCGTTGGCTTTGCGATTGACGATGTAGAGAAGCGAGGTTATCTGCGGGAAAGTATCGGCGACGAATGTCATCAGGCGGTCGATGCGCTCGCGGTCGTCGTCGAAGAATACGACGATGAGCATGATTTCGCCCGTCGAGGCGGTGCGCACGATGATGTTGCGCATGAATCCCGTCTGCTCCCGCAGGTTGAAAAAGGGATAGCCGTTGTCGAGGGCGAAGCGTTTTATCGCGAGGCGTATGCGGTTGGAAATGTCGTCCTGCAACCAACACTTCTCGATGTCGAGCACCTTGTCGAACATGGAGGGTATGTGGAAACCCAGCGCGTTGCGGTCGAACGTCTGCTCCTGCGCCAGTTGTTCGGGCGTGAGCCACGCCTTGTCGGAAAAGGTAAATTCGAGTTTGTTGCGATAGAACTCGGTGCGCGCCGAACCTTTGATAGGCTCGAACTCAGGCAGGGGAATTTTTCCGATGCGGGTCAGGTTGTCGAACACCTGTTGCTGTTTGTATTTGAGTTGGTATTCGTAGGGAATGTGCTGCCACTTGCAGCCGCCGCACACGCCGAAGTGGGAACAAAACGGCGCCACCCGCATGGGCGACGGGGTGATGAGCCGTGCGATGCGGGCTTCGGCATATTTGTGTTTTTTGCGATATACCTGCAAATCGGCAATGTCGCCCGGGGCGGCATAGGGTACGAACACCACCCGGTCATCGACACGGGCGACGGCTCTGCCTTCGGCGGCGACACCGGTTATCTCCACCTGTTCCAAAACAGGCAACTCTTTCTTTTTTCGAGCCAAAACGATACGTTTTTGAATAAAAACAAATTCGTCCAAAGGTAGCGATAATTCTTCAATCCGACACCGCAGAAACAAAAAAAACTATATTTTGCAAATTTATTCTTTCTATAAATTTGGACTATCGCAAGAATCCATATATTTTTGTAGTCTGAAATTTCGTCAATGAGAAAAGTAAACATACAAACCTTTTTTATATGAAACAAATCTATACTTTCGGTAACGGTCATGCAGAAGGTCGTGCCGATATGAGAAACCTGTTGGGGGGAAAAGGTGCCAATCTCGCCGAGATGAACCTTATCGGCGTGCCCGTTCCGCCCGGATTTACTATTACCACTGAAATCTGCACCGCTTACAACAAAGAGGGTAAAGATGCTATTGTGAAAATGCTGAAAAGCGATGTCGAAAAATCAATAGCCCATATCGAAAACCTGATGGGCACGAAATTCGGCGACGCCCAAAACCCGCTGTTGGTTTCGGTGCGCTCGGGTGCCCGCGTGTCGATGCCCGGCATGATGGATACGGTACTCAACCTCGGTATGAACGACGACGCCGTAGAGGGCATTGCCCGTAAATCGGGAAATCCCCGTTTCGCATGGGACTCCTACCGCCGCTTCGTACAGATGTACGGCGACGTGGTGCTCGGCATGAAACCCAAAAGCAAAGAAGACATAGACCCGTTCGAAGAGGTCATGGAAGAGGTGAAAGCCGCCAAAGGCATCAAGCTGGATACCGAATTGACGGTCGATGACCTGAAAGAGTTGGTAAAACGCTTCAAAGCCGCCGTAAAAGCCCGCACGGGCAAAGACTTCCCCTCGTCGCCGTGGGAACAGCTGTGGGGCGCTATCTGCGCCGTGTTCGACAGCTGGATGAACGAGCGCGCCATTCTCTACCGCCGCATGAACCAGATACCCGAAGAATGGGGTACGGCTGTGAATGTGCAGGCAATGGTATTCGGCAACATGGGCAACACGTCGGCTACCGGCGTGGCATTCACCCGCGACGCCGCTACGGGTGAAGACATATTCAACGGGGAATACCTCATCAACGCACAAGGCGAAGACGTGGTAGCCGGTGTACGCACACCGCAGCAAATCACCGTCGAAGGGTCGCGCCGCTGGGCTTCCCTGCAAGGCATCTCCGAAGAAGAACGTGCCAAAAAATATCCTTCGCTTGAAGAGTCGATGCCCGAATGCGCCAAAGACCTCATCGAAACGCAGCAGAAACTCGAAGACTACTTCAAAGATATGCAAGACCTCGAATTTACCATTCAGAACGGTAAACTGTGGCTCTTGCAAACCCGCAACGGAAAACGCACCGGCGCCGCCATGGTGAAAATCGCCATGGATATGCTGCGCGACGGCATCATCGACGAAAAAACGGCTCTCAAACGCATGGAGCCGCAGAAACTCGATGAACTCCTCCACCCCGTATTCGACAAGACGGCTGTGAAACGTACGAAAGTCATGGCAAAAGGTCTGCCCGCCTCGCCGGGCGCTGCCGCCGGACAAATCGTATTCTTCGCCGACGATGCCGAAGCGTGGGCAGAAAAACGCAAAAAAGTGGTGATGGTACGTATCGAAACCTCGCCCGAAGACCTGCGCGGTATGCACGTGGCACAAGGTATTCTCACCGCACGCGGCGGTATGACCTCGCACGCAGCCGTCGTGGCTCGCGGTATGGGCAAATGCTGCGTATCGGGCGCCGGCGAAATAAAAGTCGATTACAAAGCCCGTACGCTCGAAATGTCGGGGAAAGTATATAAAGAGGGCGACTGGATTTCGCTGAACGGTTCCACCGGCGAAGTGTACGACGGACAGGTTCCGACCGTAGAAGCCGACATGAGCGGCGACTTCGCAGCTATCATGAATCTCGCCGAGAAATACACCAAAGTCGATGTACGCACCAATGCCGATACGCCCAAAGATGCGTCGGTAGCCCGCCGCTTCGGTGCAAAAGGCATCGGACTGTGCCGCACCGAACATATGTTCTTCGAAGGCACCCGCATCAAAGCCATGCGCGAAATGATTCTCTCGAAAGACGAAGAGGGTCGCCGCCATGCACTCGACAAACTGCTGCCGATGCAGCGGGGCGACTTCGAGGGCATCTTCGAGGCAATGGACGGCTTCGGCGTAACGATACGTCTGCTCGACCCGCCCTTGCATGAATTCGTACCCCACCAGCTGGCTACGCAGAAAGAGCTGGCAGAGGAAATGGGGCTCACCATCGACGAAGTAAAACTCGCCTGCGACTCGTTGGCAGAGTTCAACCCCATGTTGGGACACCGCGGCTGCCGTTTGGGCTGCACCTATCCCGAAATCACCGAAATGCAAGCTCGCGCCATCATCGAAGCCGCTCTCAACGTGAAAGCGCGCGGTATCGACGTACACCCCGAAATCATGGTGCCGCTGGTAGGCGTGGTCGAAGAGCTGAAACTGCAAGCCGAAATCATACACAACACCGCCGCCAAAGTATTTGCAGAACGCGGCGAAAGCGTGGCTTACAAAGTGGGTACGATGATCGAAGTGCCTCGCGCTGCCGTTACCGCCGACCAGATAGCCGAAGTGGCAGACTTCTTCTCGTTCGGTACGAACGACCTGACACAAATGACTTTCGGCTACTCGCGCGACGATGCCGGCAAATTCCTCAAAATATATAAAGAAAAAGGCATTATCAAAACCGACCCGTTCGAGGTGCTCGACCAAAAAGGCGTGGGACAACTCGTGCGTATGGGCGTAGAAAAAGGTCGCTCCACCAAACCCGAACTCAAAGTGGGTATCTGCGGCGAACACGGCGGCGAACCTTCGTCGGTGAAATTCTGCGCTTCATTGGGCATGAACTACGTAAGCTGCAGCCCCTACCGTGTGCCTATCGCACGCGTGGCAGCAGCACAAGCAGCTATCGAATAGTGTTTCATTATCATATTTTATTGGTTGGGCGTTTCTCCGTGAGGAGAGACGCCTTTTTATTTTTTGCGATAAATCAAATGCTTTGTATTTTTCTATCTTCATCGTAATTTTTTACACGGATTTTACTTATAAATAAAATTTTCTTCTTATCTTTGCGTCAAATACAAGCAACGTCGTTATGAGTGAAGTAGAATTAATACTATTGACAGAAGGCGAAAATTGTACTTTGTACAGTATTCAGTTTGCATCGGAGGATAAATCCGAATATGAACGCTTTTATGAAAAATTCATAGCAAATGCAAAACTTAATCCTGATTTGTTCAAAATCGTACAAATAGTCGATCGGATTGCCGAGCATGGAGCGCTTGAACGTTATTTTCGATACGAAGGAAAACATAACGATTCCGTTTTCGCACTACCGGCATTCTCCTCAAAACTCCGACTTTACTGTTTGAGATTATCAGACAAAATTCTGATACTCGGCAATGGTGGCATAAAAAACTCCCGTACCTATCAAGAAGATGATTCTTTAAGAGGGTATGTCCTGACACTCCAAAAATTTGAAAAACTTCTCAAAGAAGAGGCAGATAAAGGGACTGTTACTATTACCGAAAGAAGTATTATAACCGATAAAACTTTGAAATTATGAAAGATGCAAGAGATAGATATAAATCCTTAGTAGCAAGCGTACCGGAAAATATTAAGGCTGAAATAAATTTATCATTTGAGATTTCCAATCGTATCGAAACGCTGATGCAGGAGAAAGGGCTCTCGAAGAAACAATTTGCCGATGCGTTAGGCAAGCGTCCGTGCGAAATAACCAAATGGCTCAGCGGTCAGCACAATTTTACGCTTTCTACACTCGGCAAACTCTCCGCTTTTTTCGGGCAGCCAATTATTTCCGTGAATTAATTGCCATTCAAAGTTGTTTTTGCGATTCCGCAAATCTTTTCTATCTTTGCACTTCCGAACGGGAGTGCCGTTCGGGACGATACGGCGGCAGACAACACCTAAACCGTACCGCATTATAGGTAGGCGATGCCGCTTTTTTACTTCGATTTAGGTATTAAAAATTTTCAAGATTCGTCTTATCTTTGCCCCCGAAACAAAAAATTTCCAACCCTATAAAATCTAAAAAATGAAACTATCCGCCTTGACTTTGCTGCTCGCCGTTTTCTGTCTGGCAAGCTGCGACAACGATGAAAAAGAAAACGAACTCATTATAGACCCCGTCGAAGATATTATCTCCGGAAAGTATCAGGGATATTCCACATTTGCCGCTGCCCCTATTCCCGAACCGTTGCTGACGGAAAACGAAACCGTAACGATAACCGCAGTAGAGGGCAACAAATTCGATGTATCGTTCACGTCTGTAATAATGGGCTATACACTTGACCTTGACATCGACGGTGCCACCGTATCGGTCGTTGATGGCAAATTCCAAATCGACGGAAACGGAAAGGCTTATATGGCGATGGGCGACCGTGAACCTGTTTCATACGACGCCACGCTCACCGGCACCATAGAAAAAGGAGCGCCCCGACGACTGATATTCACCTGCCCGACCGTCATGGGCGGTACGACCATTACCTTCATCGAAGGCGCGGCTCCCGACACGGAGAAATAAATGAAAAAAACGCTTGCCGCCGTTCTCGGAGGCTGTGCCGTGTGCCTGCTCTCCGCCTGCAACGGTATTTTCGGAAATATCTACGATACGGCAGAGCCCTCTGACGAAACTTCTGCCTACGGTTTCGTAAAGCCCTGCACGGACAGCGAGGCGGGACGCATCTACATCGACACGCAGGATTATACGCAATGGGTGTATCTCGATTTCGAGGCGCAGACAACCGCTGTCGCGGCTGTCGCCGACGAAGCGCCGGAGGCGTGGGACGTCGCCCTACACCGCTACGACGTGAAAACGCACGACGGACGGGCTGCCGAAACCACCTACTCCGACCTCTCGAAGTGGGTAGCTGCGGGGCGTCCCGCACCCGCAGAGGAGTACGCCGACATCTGGTCGGACGAGCGCATCATGACCGACCTGTCGCACATGATGGACAGCATCATCGTCTATACGCCGTCGTATTACAATCCCTGCCTCTCCCGCTGGCTCGACGTGGATCTGCGCACGATGCCGCCGATTTACACGCCGTCGAACCGCGTTTACACGGTGCGCTTCGACGACGGCAGGTGCATGGCGCTGCGGTTTCTCAACTACATGGACGACCGCGGCGCAAAGGGCTACATAACTATCGACTACCTCTATTCCATTTCTTTCTGACATGAACGTTTTTCGCGGCATACTCGGTTTGTCGGCAGGGCTGCTTCTTGTCACCCCCGCCATGGCGCAGTCGCCGATGAAAGACATCGACATGGAGCAGGTGGTGGTAACGGCGACACGCACCCCGAAATTGCTGAAAGACGCTCCGCTCGTAACCCGCATCATCACGCGCGACGACATACGCAAAAGCGACGCTTCGCACGTGGGCGAACTGCTGCAATCGGAACTGCCGGGCATCGAATTTTCGTTTTCGATGAACCAGCAAACGGCACTCAATATGTCGGGATTCGACGGCGGCTCGGTGCTCTTTCTCATCGACGGCGAACGGATAGCGGGCGAAACGTTAGACAACGTCGATTACAGCCGGCTGAATCTCAACGACGTGGAACGCATCGAAATCGTGAAAGGGGCAGCCTCCGCCCTCTACGGCTCGAACGCCGTAGGCGGAGTGGTGAACATTATCACCCGCACGGATAAAGAGAAATGGAACGTCGAAGCCAACGCGCGCTACGGTTCGCACAACGAGCAGCGCTACGGCGGAGCAGTGAGTTTCAACGCCGGAAAAGTATATAGCCGCACGAATGTGCAATATACCGACATCGACTCCTACGACCTGCCTGCCGACGGCGATTACAGCCGCATCTACGGAAACCGGACATGGGATTTCAAAGAGCGGTTGATCTACACGGCGAACGAACATCTGAAATTCACGGCACGGGCGGGATACTTCTTCCGCGAGCGCGACGCACAAGCCATCGCCAAAGAGCGATACCGCGATTTCAGCGGAGGGATAAAGGGCAACTATGTTTTCGGCAGACACGATGCCGAGCTGGCATACACTTTCGACCAATACGACAAGAGCGACTACAACCTGTTCACCGAAAAAGACATACGCGATTACAGCAACGTGCAGCACACGCTGCGCGCCCTTTACAATTTCCACATCGACAAAAAATATACGCTGACGACGGGCGGCGATTTCATGCGCGACTATCTGTTGAGCTACCAGTTTGCCGAGAACGGAAGCAAGAGCCAATACACCGCCGACATCTTCGCCCAATTCGACTGGAATCCTATCAAGAAAATCAACGTGATTGCCGGCGTGCGGTACGACTGGCTGTCGGAGGCGCACCTTCACCACCTGTCGTCGAAAGCGGGCATCATGTATAAAACGGGCAACTGCTCCCTGCGCGGCTCTTACGCAGGCGGATTCCGCGCCCCCACGCTCAAAGAAATGTTCATGAACTTCGATATGGCAAACCTGTTCATGATTTACGGCAACCCCGACCTGAAAGCCGAATCGAGCCACAACTTCTCGCTCTCCGCCGAATACCTGCGAAGCGGCTGGAACGTGGCGATTACGGGATTTTGCAACCTCGTGGACAACCGCATTTCGACGGCATGGGACAACAGCCTGAACGGAATGCGCTACGTCAATACCTCCGCCCTCAGAATATCGGGTGTGGAAATGTACGTGTCGATGAAACTGAACTGCGGGGTCGGCGCCCGCCTCTCCTACGCCTACACGCACGAACACGCCAAAGCCGGCGAGCCGATGATTTCGCCCACCCGCCCCCACACGGCGACCCTGCGCGCAGAGTACGGGAAAAAGTGGAAAAACTATTCGTTCGACCTCATACTGAACGGACGCTGGCTCTCCGCCGTCGAAGCCGACGAATATACTTCGCTCACCTCATATACCCAAACCGTGCGGCGAAAATACCCTGCCTACACGCTTTGGAAACTGACGCTCTCGCAAGATATCCGGAAAGGAATACGGGTAACACTCGCCGTCGATAATCTCTTCAACTACGTACCGTCGTACTATTACTACAACTCGCCTGCCACCACCGGCACCACATTCTACGCCGGCGTGTCGCTCGACATCGACCGATTTTTTTGAAAAAAAATTTTTCCCCCCCCCTACAAAAAAATCGTCCGACAGCACGGAAAAACAGTTCCGTGCAAAATCGGACGATGAAAACCACGGCGAACGGGAATCCCTCATAAGCAAAATGTTAATCGTTTTTACTCACGGGATTCCATGCTGTTCGCCGGTAAAACGGGTGGCTATTTCGTAGAAAAGACCACGACGCGGTTCCAGTTGTTGTCGTGCGGATAAGGTTGGGTAGCACTGCCGCCTGCCACCACTTCTATGCGCTCTTTGGACAATGCGTACTTTTTGCTGAGCACATCGACGACGGCTTGCGCCCGACGGCGACTCAACGCCTCGTTGTATTGGGGCGTACCCGTATCTTCGTCGGCATAACCGGTTACGACGAGCGTACATTCTTTATGCTCTTTCATATATTGTGCCACGTTGTAGATGTTCACCATTTCGGCAGGAGCGATTGTCGCACTGTTGAGCGAGAAGCGGACGACCGCCATCAAGTTGCCGCCGCAATGGGGCGCTTCGACGGGAGTCGGCACATAAACGACAACCTCTTCGGGTTTGGGCTGCGGACGGTTTTGGCATTCTGCCAATTCCTCACGCAAGGTATTGACACGGTCGTTAAGTTGTTGGCGGAGCGCCTGCTCGGTGTAAGGATTGTAGGCAAAGAAGCGGTCGCGACCGAAATTGAAGGTGAAACCTGCCACCAACGAACCTATCGACTCCACCTGCCTGCCGCTACGATGACCGGAAAAGTTGTTGCCCATGATATTCGCCCGACCTTCGAGAAAAATATCCACATAATGGCAAAGGCGGAAATTCAGATTCAGACCGGCAGTAACGGGAAAAAGATAGGTGTTGTAGCCCGCCATCGAATTTTTGAACGTAAACAAACCGCCGGCACCCACAAAGGGACGCACCGAAACGACCCGCCGCGGGTTGTAGCCGCCTATGGCGTTGGTAATATCCCAGAGAAAATCGCCATACACAGCCACGTAACGGGCGCTCTGTCTGTCGTCAAGGGTCTGCCACTTTTTCCGCACCTCGCCGCCCATGGCATTGAGCCGTATCGCCAAATAGGGAGAAATCCACTTACCGCCGGCGACGTCGAGCGCCACATTATACATCAGCGTACCGTGGTGGTCGGAGTGCATATAGGTCTGCATGCCGGCGCCCACCGACATAAACCAGTTGTCCCGCGCCCGTTTGCTGTAATACTTCGTGCCGTGTACCGGCTGCACCTCCACGATTTCTTCTTCGACGACAAGGGTTTGCGCCGAAGCCTTCGAGCCGAACGAAAATCCCGTAAAAGTCAGACACACAGCCGACCACAAAAAACATTTGCTTGTCTTCATGTCAATTTATCAATTTTTATTACTCCCCCGGAAATCTTCCCAACGACACGCTTCTCCCCGCGGGAAATAGAGAAAGTTGTCGCATTCAGCATCTACAACAGAAAAAAGGGGGATTCTGTTCGTTTGCAGGATAAAAGTTTGCCGGCAATTAATTAAATACAAAAACTTTTCTAAAAATAGCGTCGCGTAAAGCGGCGTATCGCGAATATTTCTTAACTTTGCAAACTTGATAAAAAAACGTTTTCGCAAAGTTTTCAGAATCGGTATGCAAACGGGCAACAAAATAAAATCGCTTTGGAAGGAGTTGCGATTCCGCTACAAGCTCTCCATTTTCAACGAAAATACGCTGGCTATGGTATGGGAAATGCGCATCTCGAAATTATCCGCCATACTGATTGCCGTCTTTGCTTCGATATGTATCGGAGCCATTACCATTTCGTTGCTGACGGGCACGCCGCTGCGCCGCGCCCTGCCGGGCTACATCAGCTCCGATATGCGGGGGCAAATCGTGAACAACGCCCTGTCGGTAGATTCGCTGTCGCGCATCGTAAACATCAACGGGGCGTATCTCGACAATATGGCGAATATCCTGTCGGGGCGCATCACGTTCGACTCCATAGACTTAGACCGAAAACAGCCGTTCCTCACCTTTCCTATCGACTCGCTGCTGCCGGCTTCGACCGCCGCGAAAAGTTTCATGCAGAAATACAAGGAGGAGAGTAAATATTCGCTCGACGTATTCAGCCAGAATGTTGCCGAAAACATCATACTCTATCCGCCGGTGAAAGGGCGCACCGTCCGCCGCTTCGACCCGCAGCGCGGGCATTACGGCATACGCATCGCGCCCGAACGCAAGTCGGGCGTAGCAGCGGTGCTCGGCGGCACGGTGATTGCCACCTACCTCTCCTTGGAGTTCGGCTACGTGATAGAGGTGCAGCACAGCAACAACTATATATCCATATATTTATATAACAGCCAGCTGTTGAAGTCGGTGGGCGACAAAGTGGAGGAGGGCGAAAACATCGCCCTGACCAACGACCGCACCGAAGGGAGCGACCGTCCCTTCGTGGAGTTTCAATTGTGGCACACGGGTATTCCGCTCGATCCGTCGGAATATATCCGGTTTTGACAGCCGTCGATTTTTATGAAAGAAAAAAAACGATTCGCCATACTCGGTTCCACCGGCTCCATCGGTACGCAAGCCTTGGAAGTGATAGCGGAGCACGCCGACCTGTTCGAGGCATACGCGCTCACGGCTGGGCATAACGTCGAATTGCTGATAGAACAGGCGCGGCGGTTCAAGCCCGAAATCGCGGTCATCGCCGACGAGGCGCTCTATCCGCAGCTGCGCGAGGCACTGCACGATATGCCCATAAAAGTGTATGCCGGTGCCGATGCCATAGCGCAGGTGGTGGAAGCCGCCCCTATCGACATGGTGCTGACCGCCATGATGGGATATGCAGGGCTGTACCCCACGATACGCGCCATCAAAGCGGGCAAGGCGATTGCGCTCGCCAACAAAGAAACGCTCGTGGTGGCGGGCGGGCTGGTAACGCGCCTCGCGCTCGAACACCGCGTGCCTATCATTCCGGTGGATTCGGAGCACTCCGCGATATTCCAATGTTTGGCGGGCGAGAACAACAGTCCGGTGGAAAAGGTTATACTTACAGCATCGGGCGGACCGTTCCGCACGTTCACCGCCGAGGCGTTGAAGCACGTTACGAAAGCCGATGCGCTGAAACACCCGAATTGGAAAATGGGCGCGAAAATCACCATAGACTCGGCGTCGATGATGAACAAGGGATTCGAGGTCATCGAGGCGAAATGGCTGTTCGGCGTAACGCCGGAACAGGTGGAAGTGGTGGTGCACCCGCAATCGATCGTACACTCCATGATACAGTTCTGCGACGGAGCGATAAAGGCGCAGCTGGGGCTGCCCAACATGAAGCTGCCCATACAATATGCGTTCACCTTTCCGCAGCGGCTGCCCGGCTCCGACCCGAAACCGGAGCTGCGCCACTATGCCGTGCTGACATTCGAGCAGCCCGACCGCGAAAAATTTCCGCTGCTCGACTTCGCCTTCGCCGCCATACGGCAGGGCGGCAATATGCCCTGCATACTGAATGCCGCCAACGAGGTGGCTGTCGATGCTTTTCTCCACGACCGCGTGGCGTTCACGGAGATGCCGCACCTCATCGCCCGCACGATGGAACGGTGTGCCTTCGTCGCCACCCCCGCTTACGACGACTACGTGGCGACCGACGCCGAAGCGCGCCGCATCGCCCGCGAATTTTTACACTAACCGAATACGACCCGTATGGAAACATTTTTGATAAAAGCCGCTCAATTGATGCTCAGCCTCTCGATTCTGGTATTCATACACGAATTGGGACACTTCTTTTTCGCCCGCTTGTTCAAGGTGCGGGTTGAAAAATTCTACCTCTTTTTTGACCCGTGGTTTTCGCTGTTCAAGTACAAGCCGAAAAACAGCGACACCGAGTACGGCATCGGGTGGCTGCCGTTGGGCGGATATGTGAAAATCGTCGGCATGATAGACGAGTCGATGGACAAAGAGCAGATGGCGCAGCCCGAACAGCCGTGGGAGTTCCGCTCGAAACCGGCATGGCAGCGGCTGCTCATCATGACGGCGGGCGTCATCAACAACTTCATACTCGCCCTCATCATCTACGCCATAATAGCTTTCGTATGGGGCGACACGCGCCTGCCGATGAAAAATATCGGCAGCGGGCTCGTCTACGGCGAAGTGGCTCACCGCGCCGGATTCGAGGACGGCGACCTGCCCCTCACCGCCGACGGAAAAGAGATATACGATTTTTCGGGCAAAACGATTCGCTCGCTGGCGGAAGCCCGCGAAGTGGAGGTATCGAGAGGGGGCGAGCGCATTACGCTGTCGCTGCCCGAAGATTTGATGCTGCAGCTGCTCGCGGCGAAACAGCCGTTTGCCTCGTGCCGTATGCCGGTCGTGGTGCAAGATGCCGTAGCGGGCTACGGGGCATACGCCGCCGGTATGCAGGCGGGCGACAGCATCGTCGCCATCGGGGGCGAGGCTACTCCCGACTATACCGACTTCACGGCGCAGTTGGCGGCATATCGCGGCGGCGAGGCGCAGATTTCATTCGTGCGCGGCGATACGACGCTCACGCTGCCCGTCGCCGTCGACGACGCGGGCAAGATAGGCATCGCCCTCGTTCCCGCCACCGCGTTCTACCCCACCGAAACGGTGTACTACGGATTTTTCGAGTCGATACCCAAAGGCATTTCCAAAGGGATAACCACGCTTGCCGGATATGTGCACGACTTCAAATACGTCTTTACCAAGGAGGGCGCCAACAGTTTGGGCGGCTTCGGCACGATAGGCAGCATCTTCCCCGCCACATGGAACTGGGAGGCATTCTGGGAAATGACGGCATTTCTCTCTATCATACTCGCGTTCATGAACATTCTGCCCATACCGGCGCTCGACGGCGGACACGTGCTGTTCCTGCTCTACGAAGTGATAGCCCGCCGCAAGCCGAACGAGAAATTTCTGGAATACGCGCAGGTTACGGGCATGGTGCTGCTGTTCGGACTGCTGATTTACGCCAACCTCAACGACATCATCAGATTCTTTTTCTAACTCATGAACTATATTCAGATAAAACTGCGTGCGGGTAAGGAGGAGTCGCTGCTGCGATTCCACCCGTGGGTGTTTTCGGGAGCGATACAGAGCATGAGCGGACAGCCCGACGAGGGCGACGTGGTAGAGGTCGTCGACAGCCGAGGCGAATTTCTCGGGCGGGGGCACTACCAGATAGGGAGCATCGCGGTGCGCATACTCACTTTCGAGCCGCGCGACATCGACCTCGATTTCTACAAAGAGCGGCTGCGGGCTGCGCTCGACGTGCGCCGCAGCATCGGGCTGCTCGACGGCGACTACAACAACACCTGCCGGTTGGTGCACGGCGAGGGCGACTACCTGCCCGGATTGGTCATCGACCTGTACGGGCGCACCGCCGTCATGCAGGCGCACGCGCCGGGTATGCACTACGCGCGCCGGCTGCTCGCGCAGGCGTTGCAGGAGGTGATGGGCGGCGCGGTGCAGAACATTTTCTACAAATCGGAAACGACACTCCCCTACAAGGCGCAGCTCGATGCCTCCAATGAATACCTGCTCGGCGGCAACGCCGACGACATCGCTGTGGAACGCGGACTGAAATTCCACGTCGATTGGCTGAAAGGACAGAAAACCGGCTTCTTCGTCGACCAGCGCGACAACCGCGCCCTGCTCGAACGCTACGCGCGCGGACGCTCGGTACTGAATATGTTTTGCTACACGGGCGGATTCTCTTTCGCCGCCATGCGGGGCGGGGCGAAGCTCGTGCACTCGGTCGACAGTTCGTCGAAAGCCATCGACCTGACCAACAAAAACGTGGAGCTGAATTTTCCGAACGACGGGCGGCACCGCGCCTTTGCCGAAGACGCCTTCAAATTTCTCGAACACGCCGGCGGCGACTACGACCTCATCATACTCGACCCGCCGGCATTCGCCAAGCATAAAAACGTGCTGCGCAACGCCCTGCAAGGCTACCGCAAACTCAACGCGGCTGCGCTCGAAAAAATCGCCTCGGGCGGCATACTCTTTACCTTCTCCTGCTCGCAGGTGGTGAGCAAAAACGATTTCCGGCTGGCGGTGTTCAGCGCGGCGGCGCAGACGCGGCGCAAGGTGCGCATTTTGCACCAGCTCGCCCAGCCCGCCGACCACCCCGTGAACATCTATCACCCCGAAGGCGAATACCTCAAAGGGTTGGTGCTCTACGTGGAATAGAGTATATATATGAATACACAAACGACGACAGTAATGAAAAAACTTATCTGCATGATGATGACAATCGGTTTATTGTCGGCTTGTTCCGGCAAGACGGAAAAAGGGGCGGCAGACGACTTCACCTATTCGGTCGACCGCTTCGCCGACTTGGAGGTGCTGCGCTACCGCGTGCCCGCATTCGAGAGCCTCGCGCCCCGACAGAAAGAGTTGGTTTACTACCTGACGGAAGCCGCGCTGCAAGGGCGCGACATATTGTTCGACCAAAACGGGAAATGGAATCTCGCCATACGCCGCACGCTCGAAGCCGTCTACACGCAATACGAGGGCGACCGCTCCGGCGCCGACTTCCGTGAGCTGGAAAAATATCTGAAACAGGTGTGGTTTGCCAACGGCATACACCACCACTACTCGACGGACAAGTTCACGCCCGGATTCAGCCGCGAATTTTTCGAGGCAGCCGTGCGGAGCGTGCCGGCAGAGAGCCTGCCGCTGCGTACCGACGGCGACGTCGAGCGACTGCTCGCCGACATCTGCCCCGTGATTTTCAACCCCGACACGCTGGCGAAGCGCGTCAATCAGGAAGCGGGCGCCGACCTCATCGCCACCTCGGCGGGCAACTTCTACGACGGCGTAACGCAAGCCGAAGCCGAAGCCTTCTACGCCGCACAGAAAACGCCGGGCGACACCACGCCGGTATCGTACGGACTGAACAGCCGCCTCGTCAAGCGCAACGGCAGGCTGCAAGAGGAGGTGTGCCGCGTGGGCGGCCGTTACGGCGAAGCCATCGAAAAAATCGTCTACTGGCTCGACAAAGCCGCCGGCGTCGCCGAGAGCGACCGGCAGCGCCGCGTCATCGAAACGCTCGCCGACTACTACCGCACGGGCGACCTCAAAACATTCGACGACTACTCCATACTGTGGGTGGGCGACACCTCGCGCATCGACTTCGTGAACGGTTTTATCGAAGTGTACGGCGACCCTATCGGCCTGAAAGGGAGCTGGGAGTCGCTCGTCAATTTCAAAGACCTCGAAGCCTCGCACCGCACCGAAATCATCAGCGCCAACGCGCAGTGGTTCGAGCAGCACTCGCCAACCGACACCGCTTATAAAAAAGAGGAGGTGAAGGGCGTATCGGCAAAAGTCATCACCGCCGCGCTGTTGGCGGGCGACTGCTACCCCGCGACGCCTATCGGCATCAACCTGCCCAACGCCGACTGGATTCGCCACCTGCACGGTTCGAAATCGGTAACGATCGAAAACATCACTTCCGCCTACGACAAGGCAGCGCAGGGCAACGGATTCAACGAAGAATTCGTGTGGAGCGACACCGAGCGGGAGTTGATACGCCGCTACGGATTCCTCACCGACAACCTGCATACCGACCTGCACGAGTGCTTGGGACACGGCTCGGGCAAACTCCTGCCCACCACCGACCCCGACGCGCTGCGCTCGTACGGCTCCACGCTCGAGGAGACGCGCGCCGACCTGTTCGCGCTCTACTTCCTCGCCGATGAAAAGCTCATCGAACTGGGGCTGCTGCCCGACGCCGAAGCCTACAAAGCCGAATACTACCGCTACATGATGAACGGCCTGATGACGCAGCTCGTGCGCATCGAACCCGGGAAAGACCTCGAAGAGTCGCACATGCGCAACCGCCAACTGATAGCGCGCCGGGTACTTGAAAAGGGCGCCGCCGACCGGACGGTGGAGATACGCCGGCGCGACGGCAAGAGCTTCGTGGTGATAAACGACTACGGGCGGCTGCGCACCCTTATCGGCGAACTGCTTGCCGAAGTGCAGCGCATCAAATCGACCGGCGACTACGAGGCGGGGAAAAACTTGGTGGAAAGCTACGGCGTGAAAGTCGACAGCGCACTGCACGCCGAAGTGCTGCGCCGCTACGAGGGATTGGACATAAAACCCTACAAAGGATTCGTCAATCCCGTCTATACGCCGGTATTCGACAGCGAGGGGCGCATCGCCGACGTCGCCGTAAGCTACGGCGAGGGATATGCCGAGCAGATGCTGCGCTATGCGCGCGACTATTCGCCCCTGCCCACCTACAACGATTGATGAACGGACTGCGGCGGGAATCTGCGTGCTGCGGATTCCCGCCGTGACATCTATTTCCGAAAATTAAGAACATTTTGGTCGCATTTTCCCAAAAACGACCGTCCAAACAGAAATAAATGTTATTTTTTCCCCTTTCTTTGTAAAAAAACCGTGTGTGAAGTATAACCAATCAAATAATTTCGTACATTTGGGGCATAAACTCTAAAAACATAAATTATGAAGAAATTACTACACATTGCTTTACTAAGCGCACTGGCTTTCTCGTTCACTCCGATGAAAGCCGCCGTAACAAGCGCACGTGACTTGTACGGAACATGGACATTCAAAGCCAAAGTCGAGATACTCGACAATTCGTTTGCCGACAAAGAGGCATTCAGCGGCGATTGCGAAGTAACCATCGGTCCCACCACGACTGTTTACGACTGCGATGTTGCCGGTTTTGCCGAAGCCACCACAACTACGCAATTTAACTTTCATGCAAATAACGGTCAGTTTGGAGACTTCGACTGTCCCGTTATGGATAAACTTCAATGGGGCAATTCAGGATTGGTCTATGCCAGCGTAGATACCATCAGCCCTTATGCGGGAGCCATGGTACCAAGGAAATTAACTTTTTTCCTCGATGAAGAAGGAACGGTGATGACTCTCGATTCTTTCTATTTGGTACTCACACCCGACCCGAAGGATGCTCACAGTATCACGCCTATCGCCAAATTCACCGAGTGCACCCTGACGTTGAAAGAGAAACAAGAGGTAGCTGCCACCGATATGTCGGGCAATTGGCATTTCACCGGCGACGAGGGCTATATTCCCTCCGAAAATTTCCCGGCAGAGTTCGATATGACGCTGGAAACCGCCAACGAGATGAACACCCTCTATAAAGCCACGATGACATTCGAGGGGTACGAGCCGGTAATCTTCGAGAACGTTACATTCAACGACGAAACGATGACGTTCCCGATCAACAACACCTATGTCGATCAAGAAAAAGGCATTGTTTTTGCAGATGGCAATACCGGTGCCCTTGAAGGTACTTTCTCGTTCACCAAAAAAAGTGAAAAAAAGATGTCCGTCAACTTCAGCATACGGGTGAAAGAGGGAGAAACCCCGGATTGGGCAGTATTCTCCGGAGACGTAACGAAAAAGACGGATGACAGAGACTTCACCGGCACCTATACCATAACGAGCGACACTGAACAAAATTTCTATGTAGAAGAGGGTCGCAAAACCTCGTTTGAAGTACCGGCTGTTTCGGAAATGACTATCATCGACCAATCGGGCGCCCTATATATCACCAAAATCTTCGGACAGGATTTGGGTGAATTCGCTATTGCGGCAACAGCATCGGGCGATACGCTGACCATTCCCACCACCAACAATTATCCGGGTTTTGCCGTCGTTTACAGTAATCAGGGCACGTGCCTCGTCATGTCGACAGAGTCGGATAAAATTTCGGGCGATATAAAATTCTACTGGGACGAAAAAGACCAAACGTTCAAACTCGACGATATGTTCCTGCTCTACTATGAATGGGGAAATAACGAGAGCATTGCCATGGAGGCATATATCAACTCCTGCACCGCAGAGAGAAAAGCAGAGGAGGAATGGAACTACTTGGGCGACTACACCATGAACGCCACCGTAACCACAACGGCTGCCGCTGCCGACTATGCCGACTTCGACTTCGCCGAAAGCTCGAAACTCACGGTCGGTCTCTGGAATGGAGGCGAGCCTACCCTCATATCTACGTTCATGAATGCCGATGCTTTCACCTTGAATAATGGAGGCTTTATGGTAACCGTCGATGAACAGGCGAAAACTTTATCTATTGCGGTAGAGACCTATGCGGGTGGTTTATTATTTTCCGGAAACGAAGGTACGAAAACGCTCCACCTGCGCGATGCCGAGCAAGGTACGAATCCTCTCGTCATAACCTATAACGAAGACGGCACCATCACGATGAGCGACTTCACCATCGTCGACAAAGAGAACAATCTCGTAGCCACCTGCACGAACGTAACGCTGACGCGGGGCTCCGGCTCCGACGCTATAGAAAGCGTATCGAGCGACCGGAAAGCTGCTGTATATGCCGCCGACGGCGTGATATACATCGCCGGCGAACCGACCCGTGTCGAGGTGTACAGCATATCGGGCGCACAGGCGTACAGCGGCATCACGAACGAAATCGGCGGACTCAAACGCGGCTTCTATCTCGTAAAAGCCAACGGAAGTACGTCGAAAGTGATCGTTCGATAACCTCCCCCTCCCTATCCCTTCCCCGGCGCACCCCGTATGTGTCGGGGAGGGATTTTTTATCTGACACAAACCCTATCTATCCGACATGAAAAAAAACTTTTTCATTGCCTTACTTGCCCTGATAACAGCGGGAACGATGCAGCCGGCACGGGGAGAGCGCCTCAGCGGCACTCCGTCGCCGATACGCATCACCTCGGAAATCGGGAAAATCGGCTTGTCGCCGGCACCGCTCTCCGCGCACGACGCAGAGGAGGGAATTTTTTCGGTGCAGGGCGGCACGCGCTTCTCGCTCGAAGCAGGCGACCTGAGAGTGTACTCCGGAAACTCTTTCTCCGGCGTACTGGCGGTAGCCTTGCTGCGCGGCAATGAAATCGTAGCTCTCGCAGCCGAAGTGTCCATAGAGCAAGACAACGACCGCTGGGTGCAGCGCTTCTCCTCGTGCCGGATACCCGAAGGCACCGAAGTGCTCGACGGCGATGAAATAGCCCTCGTATCGAAACAGACGGGCAGCGAAAGCTACTGCCTGCTGGGGGTCATGCCGGGCGCCGACGAGGTAACGACCCGAATCGCGGCACGCAACTACCGGCTGCCCTTCTGCACGGTAACCGTCACCGCCACGGAAGGCGCCGAAACGACGGTATCGCCCGCCAACCTCTACCCCGACAAAGTGATACGGGGGAGAAACTTCACCGTAGCAGCTCGCGCCCTCGCCCCCTCGCACATACTCGCTATCGAAGTGAACGGCAGCAGGGTGCCTGCCAACTACGTGGGACAAAATTACTTCTATACGCTGGAATACGTTACGAGCGACCAAACGGTAACGATAACCGCCATCGACACCGCCGCCATGCCCAAATACATGGAGGTAACCCCCACGGCGGACAAACGACTGAAAGCGTGCTTTGCCAAGTATGAAGCCGACTACGTGCAGTCGCTCAACATCAAAGGCGAACTCCGCACGGAAGACTTCTATTATATGCGCGACAGTATGCCCGCCCTGCTCGAAATAGATATGCGCGAAGCGACGGTAACGTCGCCGCGACAGTCGATACCGGAACGGGCATTCGAAAACAATACGCAAATACAAACCATACTCCTGCCCGAAAACACGACCTCGCTCGGAAGCAATGCATTCTACTGCTGCCAATCGCTGCACAACATCATGCTGCCGGCAGGGCTCAACCAATTCGGGCTCAACCAGTTCGGCAAGTCCGGCGTGGGCACGGGCATCGTGTGCGCGCTGTGGAATCCGTACGAACACGGTTCTATGTCAGGCTTCCGAATACTCCACTGCGCATTCGCCAACACGGGCTACCAATACACCGGCACCCTGTGCGTGGCAAACGAGGAGTGCGTGAATGCCTATAAAGCCGTCGACTATTGGTCGGACTTCAAAACCATAAAGGCCGTTTCGCCGATAGATCTGGCGAAACTGACCCGCCTCCCGATAAAACAACGAATACTGAAAGAGATGGAATCGAGCGCCCTGATTGCGCCGAAGGCTGCCGCCACCGTCGCCGGCGAAAACGGCGGCTGCACCGTGCGGCAATCGGGCGAAGAGGAACTGCATATCGCTGTGTACGGCATCGACGGACGGAGACGAGCCGCCCTGACGACCCGCGCCGCCGAAACGCATCTGCCGCTCGCCGGCGGATTCTACGTCGTATCGGTAAACGGCATCGCGACAAAAATCGTCGTACCTTAACCCCCGAAAAGAGAAAATCCCGCATTCACACCATATATAATATATAACCAAAAGTAAAAACGTTCATCACCAACACATGAGTTCACACACTTTACGTCATCTGCTGCTCGCCATCGCCCTGATAGGGAGCTTCGCCGCGCCGGCACTCGGCGAGGGAGGCAGCGTGCTGCTGGCACAGCCCCCCGACAACGACGCCCGTTACATAACGGGTACGGTAAGCGACAAAAGTTCCGGCGAAATGCTGCCGGGCGTTACCATATCGGCATGGCAAAGCGGCAAACTGATTTACAGCACGTTTTCTTCGGCAGAAGGAACATTCCGCCTCCGGCGCCCGAACGGAAAGTACGAATTGCGCATCTCGACCATCGGCTATCGCAGCGAAACGTTAGAGCCGGAGCCGGAGTCGGACAACCTGAACATCAAACTCGAAAACGAAGCCACCACGATGAAAGAGGTGGTGGTAACGGGCTTCTTCAACAAAAGCAAAGAGAGTTTTACGGGTTCGGTACAACAAGTCTCGGGCACGGAGCTGAAACAGATTTCGAACACGAACATCTTTACGGCGCTGTCGGCCCTGACACCGGGTATGGAGATGGTGCAGAACAACCGCATGGGGTCGAACCCCAACCAAGTGCCGGAACTGATAATTCGCGGTACCAGCTCGTTTTCCAACGAAGGACAGGACGTGAACCAGCCGACCATCATACTCGACGGTACGGAAATATCCATGCAGGAGCTTTACGACCTCGACATGAACGAGGTGGAGTCGATAAACGTATTGAAAGACGCATCGGCATCGGCCCTGTACGGAAGCAAGGCAGCCAACGGCGTGATCGTCATCACGCGCAAGCAGCTGCGCGAATCGACCATACGGGTGTCGTACAACTTCACGGGGAACGTACAGTTTCCTTATCTAAAAGATTACCAGCTGCTTAATGCTGCCGACAAATTGGAGTACGAACGCCTCGCCGGCCTCTACACCGACACCGAAAACAAGCCAGACGAGACGACGGGTCTCCCCTACCAATATACGCTCGACAGCCTCTACAACGCCCGCTTCCAACAGATACGGCGGGGGCAGAACTCGGACTGGCTGCGGCAGCCGGCACGCACCGCCGTGTCGAACGACCACTCGCTACGCGTGTACGGCGGTATGTCGAACGTGCGCTACGAACTCAACGCGCGCTACGGCAACACCGAAGGCGTGATGAAAGACGACTACCGCCGCCGCTACGGTCTGGGCTTCAAACTCGACTATTTCATCAACAACAAAATACAAATCTCGAACCGCACCAGCTACTCCGAAGTGTCGGTGAAAAACTCGCCCTACGGCAGCTTCACCCTCTACACGCAGATGAACCCCTACGACCGCATGTATAACGACGACGGCTCGGCAAACACCGACCTCGCATGGGACCTCATCAACCCGCTGTATGAAGCACAACTGGGCAACTACGACAAAAACGGCACGCGCTCGATAACGAACTCGACCGACTTCCGGTGGGACATCACGCGGGATTTGCGCCTGACGGGACTGTTCAACATCACGTCGAACACGGGGTGGACCGAAGTGTTCGTCTCGCCGCTGTCGCGGACGTTCCGCAACGAAACCGACCTGACGAAGAGAGGCTCGCGCGACCAGTCGTCGTCGCGGGGAACCAACTACAACGGACAAATCGTGGGGTCGTATAACCACATCATGAAAGACCAGTCGCTGATTTCGCTCACCGCCGGCTGGGAAATCAGCCGGAGCAACAGTAAAACCGAGCGCACGCAAGCCATCGGCTTTTTCAACGATTCATTCTCGGCATTGGGCAACGCCGCCGGCTATCCGGCAAGCAACCGCCCGTCGAGCTCGCTATCGGAAGCCTCGGACGTGGGCGCCTTCATCACGGGCAGCTACTCTTTCCGCAACCGCTATTTCGTGGAATCGACCTACCGTCTGTCGGGTTCGTCGGTCTTCGGCGAAAACAACCGGTGGGGACACTTCTGGTCGGCAGGTGCAGGCTGGAATATCCACAACGAAAATTTCATGAGGTATTTCGACCACATCGACCTGCTGAAAATACGCGGCAGCGTGGGCTATACGGGCAAAGTGAATTTCAGCGCGTTCCAAGCCATGACAATGTACGAATACGAAAATACGTATGAATACCTGTACGGCATCGGCGCCGTGCCCCGCACCATCGGCAACCCCGACCTGTCGTGGGAACGCACGATGACCTACAACGTGGGCGTGGACTTGAGCCTGTTCGACCACCGGCTGAACTTCGTCGCCGACTTCTATGAAAAAAATACGAAAGACCTGCTGCTCGACCGCTCCCTGCCGCCGTCGGTGGGTGTAACCAGCGCTATCGACAACTTGGGCGAAATGCAGAACCGCGGCTTCGAATTCCAGATAGACGGCTACATATTCCGCACGTCGATTTTCAACTGGAAACTCGGCGCATCGGGCTACATGAACCGCAACAAAATAACGAAGATAAACCGCGCCCTCGAAGAGATAAACCGCGAAAATCTGGAAAATATGTCGTATCGGGTCTATAACTACGAACCGCTTGTGCAGTACGCAGAGGGCGACCCCGTGTCGTCGCTGCGGCTGGTGCGCTCCGCCGGCATCGACCCCGCCACCGGTCAGGAGATATACATCACCAAAAACGGCGAACTGACATTCACCTACAACGAAAGCGACCGCGTGCTGATAGGCGATACCGAGCCGAAATTCACGGGCACCATCAACACGTCGTTCTACTACAAGGGCATCAGCCTCTACGCGATGTTCAACCTGCGGTGCGGCGGCTGGATATACAACACCACCCGCGTATCGAAAGTGGAGGGCAGCAATCCGAAACAGAACGCCGACCAACGGGTATTCGACAGCCGCTGGAAACAACCGGGCGACGTAGCCATATACAAGGACATCGCCGACCAATCGTCGCCGCGCCAGACCGACCGATTCGCCGAAAGAGAAAACACCCTGACGCTCGGCTCGCTGAACCTCAGCTACGAATTTCCCGAAAAGATATGCTCGAAATTGCGAATGCGCAACCTGCGCATCGGCATCAACGGCACGGACATATTCCGCGTATCGACCGTGAAGATAGAACGCGGTACGGACTATCTGTACAGTCAGGGATTCGAAATCAACCTAAGTACGACTTTCTAAACACGATGACGATGAAATTACGCTATATCCAACTATTGACTGCCGGTGTACTGCTTTTCACCACTTCGTGCGAAAAGTTTCTGGACATCGTTCCCGAAGGGGAAATAAAACAAAAAGACCTGTTCACGTCGGCATCGGGCGTGGAAGACGCCCTCTACGGCGTGTATGCCCAAATGCGCCAAACGTCGCTGTACGGACAGGAACTCACTTTCGGCACGCTCGACGTAATGGCACAGTATCTCGACTGCTACGGCAACACGCAGATTACGGAACTGGGGCAATTCAACTATAAAAACAGCAACGTGGAAAGCCTGTTCGAGACCATCTGGACGAAGATGTACAACAACATTTCCAACGTCAATGCCATCGTGAATTGCGAACTGCTGGAAGACGAAAGCTACCCCTATAACATCTACAAAGGGGAGGCGCTGGGTCTGCGGGCGTTCATGCACTTCGACCTCGTGCGGCTCTACACCGACCAAATCACCGTGAACCCGAAAGCGGGCGGCATACCCTATGCTACGGAATTTTCGCAGGAAATTCCCGAGTTCCAGACGGCGGAAGACAACTACAAAGCCATCATCGCCGACCTGCGCGAAGCCGAACGGCTGTTGCAAGACGAAGGAGAACACACGGACGAAACCAACTTCATGACCAACCGGAAAATACACTTCAACCTGCACGCCGCACGGGCGACGCTGGCTCGCGTGTATCTGACCATGGGCAACAAAGACAGCGCCTACTACTACGCCGACAAAGTGATACAGGAAAGCGGCTACCGCCTGACGGAAGCCACCAATCTCGTGGGCGACCTCGCCGGCGTGCTCTCCAACAACGAAACGATATTCGGTATCTACTACGCCGGATTCTATTCGGTGGTAAGCCCCAAACTGCAACAGGAAATTTCGTACGGCTCACTCGACCCGCGCTCAGGCATAGAGAGTTTCTATATGGGCGAAGGGGGCGACGACTTCCGCTACAACGCCTATTTCAGTATGACAGGCAAATTGCGGTTGAGCAAACTGACCGACATATACGAACTGAACGGAATCTCCTCGAGCCGTCCCGCCGACCGCGTTTTGGGCATCAATCTGATACGAATGCCCGAAATGTATTACATCGCCGCCGAAGCACTGCTCGACACCGACCCCGACCGCGCCCTCGCCCTCTTCGACGAGGTGCTGACGCATCGCGGACTGAATCCCTACGAAACATGGCCGTCGCAGACGCCGTTCTCGCAACAAGCCATCAATGACGAACGATACCGCGAATTTATCGGCGAAGGACAGACGTTCTACAACCTGAAACGGCAGAACCTGCCGATAAGCGGCGTAGACGGCAAAACGACGTATGCCCCCTCTACCGCTATCTACACCGTGCCGATTCCCAACATCGAATACAGCAACCGCTATTAAAAAACGACGCTTATGAAAACGAATAAAATAGGTAAAATAGCCGCCGGAATCGTCCTCGCAGGATTACTTACGGGTTGTTATCAGGAAGATTACCTCACTTACGATGCCGATTTTACGGGCATCTATTTCAGAGACTCGACCGTGAGCTATTCGTTCGGCGTTACGGCGCTTGAAATACAGGAACACACCATCAACGTGCCGGTGCGCATCATGGGTGTGCCGTCGACAGAAACAAGAAATTTCGCTTTTGAAATCATACCCGACTCCACCGACGCAAATAACGGTGTGCAATACCTCTTGGGAACGCCCCAGATACCCGCAGACTCCATCGACGGATTCATACCCGTTATCGTGCTGCGCGACGGTCTCGGAGGTAATTATGAAAATGGTTTCATACGCTACAAACTCGGACTGAGACTGGTCGCCGACAAGGTGTTCACTCCCACGCTGAATGAAAGCAGCCAAAGATGCGTCATCACGTTCGACAACGCCATAGAACAGCCCGATTGGCTCGACTTCCAAGGCAACAAGGTATGGCGGGAAAGCGAATTGGGCGTATGGCACCCGTTGAAACTGATAAAAATGGTGGAATACTTCCACGAATTGGAAGCTATCCAACCCGAAACATACAAAAAAATGGTCGACCTCTACGGCGAAAATCTGGAACATATCGACTACGGCGACCCGTACCAGTATAAAACGACCATAAAAAAGTACATCTATAAACCGATGTACGACTACTTCAACGCGCCGGAAAACCGACCCGAAATTCTCGGACTTTACCCCGACTTTCCGTTCGATTTTCCCAATCCGTTCCCTGACGCAACCGAATAAAAACATACTCAACATTCAATCGCATGAAAATATATCCCATTCTCGTGTTGTCAATTCCGATGGTTTTGTCGTCGTGTCTGGAAGACCATACGACGGAAGCCATAAATCCTATTTCCGAAATAACCATTGTAGATGGTTCTGTAAAATCGCAATACGACATCAACAAAAACGATTCCTTGACCATCACCCCCGAAATAGAGCAAAGCAACGAGCAAAAGCCACTCTCTTTCAGTTGGGAAGTAGCCGGCAAAGAGTATTCGAACGATCCGGTATTCCACTTTACCGGCGATGCGCTGGGCAGTTACCAATGCCGGTTGGTCGTGGCTAACGAAGACGGAAAAGCCTTCCAACCGTTCACACTGAACGTAAACTCGCCCTACGAAGAGGGCATGACCATCATCAGCAAAACGCCCGAAGGGGAAAGCCGACTCTCGTTCATGCTCACCAGACCCGACGGTACGGACAGCACGTTTTACGACTACGACTGCTTTACGATGAACAATCGCAACGAAAAATTCGTCTCGAACGTTTCCGATATGCGGCAGTGCGGCGGCAACCTGCTCATCGCCTGTCAAGGAACAGGCGTACCCGGCGATTACGCCACGATTTACTACCTGAACGAAAAGACATTCGTCATCGAAAATATATTGTCCGTACCCGAATATCCCGATTTCAAACCGACCAAGATGCAAATGCCTTCAAGCGCTTGGGAGGGACCGACCTACCCCATTCTGTGTGAAAACGGAAAAATATATGAATTTTCGAAAACCGAAGGTACACTGGTGCCGGGCACACAACTGTCGGCAACGTATGCGCAATCGTGTGCCCTTTACGAATACGGAAATTATTATAACCTCGTTTTCTGGGACGTGGAGTTAGGGGCTCTTTGCCAAATATATACAGGATACGGACCCTTCTATTGCAGTACGACTGATAAGCAGGAAAGAAGCAGAGTAAACGAAACCACGAATTACTTCAACGGCTGGGACTTCGTAGCCATGTTCGTCCCGAGACAGACCGATGCGCAACAGGTAACCGAAGCGGGCGAAATCGTGGTCATCGTGAAGAAAGGCATCGAATACCGAAAAGTGAGACTCAACAACAATTTCTGGGCCTATAACGAAGATACCAAACAGAACGTGCTGACGGATAACGGCGGACTGACCGTGACAGGCTTCGGAAGCATCAAATTCTCCGGTGAATCGCCTTATGTCGCCAACCGTACCTACTATTCCCTCCTGTTCAGCGACGGAATCGACAACAAGGTATATAGCTGGAACTATACGAGCACCGGTATGTTGTCGAATGCCAAAACGATAGCCACCGTAGGCAGCCCCAACGCCGTCATTACCAGCATGGAAATAAGCGACGACCACAAACGGACGTATGTCGCTTATTACGAACCCGATGAAGCGGGATTGAACGGACACGTAACTGTGCTGGAAACCAATACCGGCAAGGAAATAGCCCAGTACGACAACATCTGCTATCGTCCGGTGAAAATCATGTACAAAAAGAAATAAGTCAATTTACCTATAAATCTTTTACCTATGAAACGATTTCTTATTTTCTGCTTGTCGGCATTTTGTCTATTATCGGCAAAAGCTGAAACCATAACCGTGTCGGGAAAAATCGTCTCGGAAAACAGTACGGTGATAGAATTGTCATTGAGCCGCGCTGCCGTAGGCGGTATGTTCATGCAACCCGAACCCGTAACCGTCGGCGAAGGGAAATATACTCTCACGCTCGACTGCACGGCACCCTGTTTCGCCACCCTATACGGCACGCTGATAGACAGCCGCAACGATATACGACAGATAAGTCTGCCCGTCTATCTGACCCCCGAGCACAAGAAAACGAAGATGGACATCGTATTATCCGAAAAGAAGGCGCCCGAGGTGAAAACGAAAGACCGGAACATGAAGGCGCTGGCAGAGTTCAACCAGCTGTTTTACAACCACTATCTCACACGATCGCTGCCGGTAGAGGAGATAAAACCATTTCTGGAAAAATTCTCCGATACGGCAAAAGACATCATCGCCCATACCCGCTGCGACAAAGAGGTGGGCGAATACATCGAAATATGGGCGTATGCGCAAATTTTCGATTACATGAACCAGCTCTACCACATGAACCGGCGTAACGAACCGGTGCTTGCCGCTCTGAAAGAGGTAAAAGCCGCTCTGCCGAAAGAGGAGGAAATTTTCGACAACGGGACGGCGATGCTCCGACCGGGTGTGGCTCAACACGTGCGGCAGTCGCTGAAAGGCTCGACGATAGAGGAGGTTTTAGCCGACCTGCACCGGAAATATTCCGACAAGACGGTGATAAGCGAAGTCGAAAGATTTCTGTTCGAGCGGTATATCCTCTCCTACGACTACAACAAAGATGCGCAAAAAGGCTATGAGCGACTGAAACAGATGACACGCGGCAACGATATGTCGGATATTTATCTCGAACGCTTCCGCCTGCGCACCAATACGGTAATCGGCTCCGATGCGCCCGAAGCCGTATTTGTCGATGCCGAAGGCAACGAACGGAAGTTCTCCGACTTCAAGGGCAAATACCTTTACGTGGATTTCTGGGCGTCATGGTGCATTCCCTGCGTGAACGAAATACCGCATCTGCTGGATTTGAAAAAGAATCTGCAAAACAAGAATGTCGAGTTCATCGGCATTTCCATCGACAGCGACCGAGAGGCTTGGGTGAAAAAAATGCAACAACTGAACCTGTCGGGCAACCAATTCATCATCAAGGACAACCTGCTCGCCGAGATGTTGAACATCAGAGGCGTGCCTTTCTTCGTCATCTACGACAAGAACGGAAAACTGTTGAAATACGACGCCCCGCGTCCCAGCAACGGCGAGTTGAAAGATATTTTGGAAAGTCTGCAATAAGCATTTTCCTCTGAACACGACAACGGCGCGAATCCCTAAAAATTCGCGCCGTCGTCATTCATATTTATCTGCTTTACTTCACGGGTGTCAGCCCTTTTGCGGCAGCGACCTGCAACATATACCGGTAGGCGGCATCGCGTTCGTTGGGTATCACGCCGTCGAGTATGGCGTCTTTGATAGCCGACTTTATATCGCCCACCGTGCGGCAGGGCTGCAAGGCGAAAACCGCCATGATTTCCTCGCCCGACACCGGCGGCTGGAAATTGCGCACGCGGTCTTTCTCCTCGATGGTGTGCAACTTGGTGCGCACCAACGCGAAATTGTCGAGCACGCGCCGCACCTTTTCCGGATTTTTGGAGGTGATATCGGCTTCGCAAAGCATCATCAGCGCGTCGATGTCGTCGCCGGCATCGAAGAGCAGGCGGCGCACGGCAGAGTCGGTAACTTCGTCTTCGACCAACGCAATGGGGCGCATGTGCAACCCGACCATTTTTTGCACGAATTTCATTTTTTCATTCATCGGCAGTTTCAGCCGCCGGAAAATGGAAGGTATCATCTTCTCTCCCACGAAATTGTGGTTGTGAAACGTCCAACCCGTTTTCGGGTCGTAACGCTTGGTGGCGGGTTTGGCGATGTCGTGCAGCAGCGCAGCCCAGCGCAGCCAGAGGTCGCCGCTCCGCGCCGAAAGTTGGTCGAGCACCGTGAGCGTGTGGCGGAAATTGTCTTTGTGTCCCCTACCCTCGACGGTTTCCACGCCTTTCAGCGCACAGAGTTCGGGAAAGACGAGCGGCAGCAGACCGCACTTGTCGAGCAGCAGAAAGCCGACGGAGGGTCGTGCCGCAAGCATGATTTTATTCATTTCGTCGATGATGCGCTCCGCCGAAATGATAGCGATGCGTTCGCGGTTGCGGGTAATGGCATCGAAGGTCTCATCGACGATGCGGAATCCGAGCTGCGTGGCAAAGCGTATCGCCCGCATCATGCGCAGGGGGTCGTCGCTGAAAGTGATGTCGGGGTCGAGCGGTGTGCGTATAAGCCCCGCTTCCAAGTCGGCAATGCCGCCGAAGGGGTCTATCAGTTCGCCGAAATGCTCCCGATTGAGGCATATCGCCAAAGCGTTGATGGTGAAGTCGCGCCGGTTTTGGTCATCGGCAAGGGTGCCGTCTTCGACGACCGGTTTGCGGGAGTCGTGCGAATACGACTCTTTGCGCGCGCCGACAAACTCTATCTCGTGCCCCTTGTACTTGACTTGCGCCGTACCGAAATTGCGGAACACGGCGAGGTGCGCCTGCCGCCCCAGCTTCGCAGCAAAGGCTTTCGCCAGCCCGATGCCGCTTCCGACGGTTACCACATCGACGTCTTTCGACGGTCGTTGCAGGAAAATATCGCGCACGTAACCGCCCACGACGTAACATGGCAGCGCCATTTCGTCGGCAGTCGCCGTGAGAAGTCCGAACAACGGGTGCCCCAAATGCTGCTGCAACAGCGTATCGTCGAGTTTCATTTCTTCAATCGCTTTTCTTGATGCCGGCAAAGATAGCGCAAAAAGCGGTAAAAGCGAAAAACCGGACGGAGAAATCAATAAACAGGAATTACAAAACAGTCTATGGAATCCATTCTACGATACCCGTCATCGGGTTTTCACGGCGCCACACCTCGTCGGCATGGGCAATGACAAGCGATTCAAAACCTCCATACGCTTTTTCATACAAAAAAGGCTGTCGCCCTTTTACCGGTAACAGCCTAAAAAACGTAGCGGGGACGAGAATTGAACTCGTGACCTCCGGGTTATGAATCCGACGCTCTAACCAGCTGAGCTACCCCGCCATCGTCACTCCGCTTCGGGAATGCGGGGACAAAGGTACAATCTTTTTTTGAATTGAAAAAATTTTTGCTCTCTAAAAAATTTCCATTGTCCGAAGAAAAATTCCAATAAGAAGCACAATACCTGCTATGCTCCTGCATTGCAAGTTATAAGTACGAAAAAAGCGGTTATCTTTCGATAACCGCTTTTGTGATCCGCCTGGGGCTCGAACCCAGGACCCCAACATTAAAAGTGTTGTGCTCTACCAGCTGAGCTAGCGAATCATCGTATGGGCATCGGGAAGCGTTTTTCCCAAATGCGTGGCAAAGGTACGCTTTATTTTTGTACCGACCAACAGTTTCACCGTCTTTTTATATGTTAAAAAATATTACTTTTCTGCGGACGGAGATTCCGATTCGGCGTCGGCAAGTTCTTTTTTCGCCGCAAGATTCTCTTTTTGCAATATATAGCGTTCGTAATAGGATTGCAGCAGGGTGGTGAGCGGCAAGGCGATAATAATGCCGAGCAGTCCGAGCAGGGTGCCCCATATCGAGAGGGAGAGCAGAATGATGGCGGGGTTCAAGCCCATGGCGCGCCCCATGATGCGGGGCACGAGTATCATGTCTTGTATGACCTGCACGACGATGAACACAATGGCGCAAGCCAAGAGCAGCCAGCCGAAGCTCTCGCCCGTTTCCACCGATTTGAGCAGACAGAGGAGGAACGTGGGCAGAAAGCCGACTATCTGCAAATAGGGCACCATGTTGAGCAACCCGATAAACAAGCCCAGAAGTATCGCCAACGGAAGCCCGACAATGGAAAAGCCGATGCAGAACAGTATGCCGACGATGAACGCCACGAGCGCCTGTCCGCGAAAATAGCGGTTCATGCTGTCTTTTACGTCGTTGAACACGCTGAGGGTCCTGTCGCGGTAGCGGTCGGGTATCAAGGCTTTGAATCCGGCAAGTATTTTGTCGTAATCCAAGAGTATGAATATAAGGTACAGGAATATGATAAACCAACCGATAATACTGAGTATCTGATTGACGGAGCCGGTGAAGATAGCCCAAAGCTGTTGCAGGAAACGCTCGATAAGCGCCCGCCAGTCTTCGGGATTCATGGCTTCGGAAATTTTGGCGAAGTCGATTTTTTCTTTCAGATAGAGGTGCCAGCTTTCGGGAACAAAGGGTATGGTGGAGTTTTCGCGCGCCAGATAGTCGTCGATCATGGTACGCATCTTTCCGGCTTCTTCGACAATGCCGGGCGTGATAATCCAGACGACGAGCCACAGAAACGCCACCAACGTCAAAAGGGCGACGAATATGGAAAGTATGCGCACTTTCACTTTGCAACGGTACTGTATGAACTCGACGAAGGGATTTATCATATATGCCAGCAGCCACGCAATGAGGAAGGGCAGCAGCGCGCCTTTGAGCAAATTGACGAAATAGAGTACGACGACAACGATGGCGACGGAAAAAAGTATGCGCACCACGCGGTCGAAAGTAAAGGGTTTGCGGGCAGGTTTCATAACGATTCGGTCTGTTTCGGACAAATGTACAAAAAAGTCGTTAGGAAATTCATTGTCAAGCCAAAATTTTCAATGATGTTTTGTAATTTTGCGGGCATGAAAAAGAGGAGATATTCCGGTCGTGTGCGGGCGTATGCATTGGCGGCGATATGCGCCGTGTCGTTGTGGCAGCCCGCCGCCGGAGAAACAACAGAAAGAGATTCCGTACTCGCCAACCTCGGCGGCGAAGGTTCTGTCGCCGGATTGTGCGTAGTCGAAGTAGAGAGCGGCGACGTGGTCGCAGCATACCGGAGCAGCGACTTTTTTACGCCGGCTTCCACCCAAAAGGTTTTGACTACCGCCGCCGCACTGTTTTGCCGACCGATGGACTACCGCTTCCTGACACGCGTATATTACAATGGTGAAATCGACGGCAGCGGACAGCTCGACGGCGACCTCGTCATACGCGGCGAGGGCGACCCGTCGCTCGGCTCGGATTACGGCTATATGCCGTCGGGCACGTTTCTGCGGAAGGCAGTACAGGCGATTCGGCACACGGGCATACGGTCGGTGTCGGGACGAATCATCGCCGACGATTCGGCATTTCTGCCCGAACCGCTTTCGCCGCAATGGACGTGGGAGGACGTCGGCAATTACTATGCCGCCGGCTGCTACGGCATCAATTACGGGGACAACCTTTTCCGTGCCATTTTCCGCACGGGCGCTGTGGGCACCCGCCCACAGCTGTTGGGCATCACGCCCGAAATAGCGGGATTGCAGCTTTACCCCTACCTCACGACCAACGAGAAAGGAAAAGACGAAGCCTATTTCTTCGGCGCACCTTACGACTACACGCGGCGCATCTACGGGTCGCTGCCCGCCAACCGCTATCCCTTCGCCATTCGGGGCGATATGCCCGACCCGCCCATGTATCTGGCGCAACTGCTTACCGACACGCTGCGTAAATCGGGCGTGAATATCGACGGCGAGCCTACGACGGCACGGCTGCTGCGCGAAAGCGGTACGCCCCTCCCCGCGCCCGACAGCACCGCCACCGACGTATATGTCCACCGGTCGGCGCCGTTGATCGCACTCGTCGCCCACACGCTGGAAATGAGCGACAACCTGTTTGCGGAAACTTTTCTGCGGGACATCGGACGACAAATCGACACGACGGCGACGCTCGCAAACGGTCTTGAACGTATGCGGGAGGTCTGGCGCGAAGCGTTCGACGTGGATAAAGCCGCCCTGTACGACGGCTCCGGACTCTCGCCGCTCAACCGCATCACGCCGCAGATGATGGCGCAGGCGCTCGTCTACACCGCCCGCGACCCGCGCATCGGCACCGCATTCATGCACGCCCTGCCGCACCCGGGCGAAGGCACGCTCTACAACTTTGCCGTCCGTCTGCCGGAGGCACGCAACCTGCGCCTCAAAAGCGGCAGCATATCGGGCGTGCTCTGCTACGTCGGCTACTACACCGCCGACGAATGTACCTACGCCCTCGCCATCATGGTAAACAATTACACGGAAAAACGGAAGCAGGTGCAGAAAAACATCGAGCATTTCCTGAAAACACTTCTCGACGAACTGCCTTGAAAACAGGCATGAGAATAAAAAGAGAGGCGCGCCCTTGTAGGACGCGCCTCTCGCGCTTATATCGTCTTCGATTCTATTCGTGTTCGAGACGCAGGGTTTCGGTGGTGCGGTCGCACACCTCCGACGGTCCGAAGTATTGAATGGGACCCGGATATATGAAAGAGGTTTCGCGCGCCCAGCGTTCGCGGTGGGCAGCGAAGTATTTGAACGGCACGCCGTCGAGTTCGACCAGAGCTTTTTGTATCACGGGTTTCATTTCGCCGTGCCGGCGCTCCATGTTCATCATCATGGTAACGGGCACGCCGCCGGCAATCCACTCTGCGGCGGGACGGGTAGTGCAGCGTATCGACGACATATAACCCGTTTTGCCTTCGCCGATGAGCAGAGCTGCCGTGTAACCGAGCGAATAGCAGTAGTCGGCGTCGAAGTTGGAGGGAGCGGCGCAGCGACCTTCGTAACCGAAGAAGTGGGTTTGCGGCGAGAATTTGCCGACGTATTTTCCTTCGGCTTTCATCGCAGCCAGACGGCGACCGACCATTTCAGCCAAAAGTTTTTCGGTCTCGATGAGCGATACCTGTACGTTTCCGTGCGGGTCGCGGTCGAGCGTCAGCTGGCGAGCCACCGTTTCGGGCAACGAAGAATAAATGGAGGCATTCTCGGGCGAGAGATGCTCGACGATGTATTTGATTTGTTGCGAGCGCTCGACAGCGGCAAAGGCGTCGCCGTTGGCGGCAAGAAAATCGTTCAGCTCGGCAATCAGTTTCTTCATGGCGGGAATGAACTCTATCAAGCCTTCGGGAATGAGCACCGTACCGAAGTTGTTGCCGTCGGCGGCACGAGCAGCCACGATGCCGGCAATGTAATTCACGATGTCGTCGAGCGTCTGCTGTTTGGCTGCCACCTCTTCGGAAATGAGACAGACGTTAGGCTGCGTCTGCAAGGCGCATTCCAAAGCGATGTGCGAAGCCGAGCGCCCCATGAGTTTGATGAAGTGCCAGTATTTTTTTGCCGAATTGCAGTCACGCTCGATGTTGCCGATGACTTCGGAGTAGACTTTGCAAGCGGTATCGAAACCGAACGAACATTCAATCATTTCGTTTTTCAAGTCGCCGTCGATGGTTTTCGGACAGCCGATTACCTGTACGCCGGCATTTATCTGCTTGTAATACTCCGCCAATACGCAGGCATTGGTGTTGGAGTCGTCGCCGCCGATGATGACCAACGCCTTGATATCGAGTTTTTTCAGAATTTCAAGACCTTTGTCGAATTGTTCTTTCTTTTCGAGTTTGGTACGACCGGAGCCGATGATGTCGAACCCGCCCGTATTGCGGTAATCGTCGATGATGTCGGGCGTAAGCTCCATATAGTTGTGATCGACCAATCCGCCCGGACCCAAAAGAAATCCGAAAAGACGGCTGTCGTGATTCATGCGTTTCAATCCGTCGAAAAGACCGGCGATGACATTGTGTCCGCCGGGGGCTTGTCCGCCCGAAAGGATAACGCCGACGTTGATAGCCGGATAGATGCGAACCTTCTTGGAAGCCTCGAAAGAGAGCACCGGCATGCCGTACGTGTTCGGGAAAAGTTTTTTTATCTCCTCTCTGTCGGCAACCGATTGCGTGGCAGCCCCTTCTTTGAGGCAAACGTCCCCACGCAGGGATTTCGGCAACTTGGGTTGATAGGCAGCCCGCGCGAGCTGCAAAGCGCTTTTTTTCATGGGTCTTTATATTTTGGTTAAAACGTGTTATTCCATCTTTTGGGGAGAAACTCCATACAAAAATGAAAAAATTTTTACGGACAGCCAAATATTACGCGGCGTTTTTACAAAAAAGGATTAAGAAAAATATTTTTAGCCGAACAAGTTTATTGCCCGAATGCAAAAAAAACGTACCTTTGCAACGCATGCGAGAAAAAAGTTGTCGCTGCATTTCGTAAAAAGGTAAAAGGTTATAAAATTCAGACACATTATATTCCCAACTAAAACAAAGAGCATTATGATCTATTCACACGAAGTAGAACACATGTGTGTTGTAAAGAAAGGACCCAACCACGGTCCCGCTCCTATTCCCCAAGAGGGCAAGTGGGTGAAAGCCAAAGAGATTATCGACATTTCGGGCTTGACGCACGGCATCGGCTGGTGCGCTCCCCAACAGGGTGCGTGCAAACTGACGCTTAACGTAAAAGACGGTATCATACAAGAAGCGCTGGTAGAAACCATAGGCTGCTCGGGTATGACCCACTCCGCCGCCATGGCATCGGAAATACTGCCGGGCAAAACGCTGCTCGAAGCACTGAACACCGACCTCGTATGCGACGCCATCAATACCGCCATGCGCGAACTCTTCCTGCAAATCGTTTACGGTCGCACGCAGTCGGCATTCTCCGAAGGAGGCCTGATGATAGGTGCCGGTCTCGAAGACCTCGGCAAGGGACTCCGCAGCCAAGTGGGCACGCTCTACGGCACGCTCGCCAAAGGCACGCGCTACCTCGAAATGGCGGAAGGCTACATCAAAACCCTCGCCCTCGACAAAAACGACGAAGTGTGCGGGTATGAATTCGTACATCTGGGAAAATTCATGGAAGAAATCAAAAAAGGCACCGATGCCAACGAAGCCCTGAAAAAAGTTACCGGCACTTACGGTCGCTTTACGAAAGAGGCGGGAGCCGTTAAATACATTGACCCACGCAAAGAATAAGGAGGACAGACTATGATAAGAGAAGTGAAATTTGAAAGCCAAGATCGCCGTATCAAACAAATCATCGCTGCGCTGAACGCCAACGGCATCAAAGATATTGAAGAAGCCAACGCTATCTGCGACAGCTACGGTCTCGACCCTTACAAAACGTGTGAAGATACGCAGCCTATCTGTTTCGAAAATGCCAAATGGGCTTACGTGGTAGGTTCTGCCATTGCCCTGAAAAAAGGCTGCAAAAACGCCTCCGATGCTGCCGAAGCCATCGGTATCGGCTTGCAGGCATTCTGCATACCCGGCTCGGTAGCCGACGACCGCAAAGTGGGACTGGGACACGGCAATCTCGCCGCCCGTCTGCTCCGCGAAGAGACGAAATGCTTCGCTTTCCTCGCCGGACACGAATCGTTCGCCGCTGCCGAAGGCGCCATAAAAATCGCCGCCAAAGCCGACAAGGTGCGCAAAGAACCGCTGCGCTGCATCTTGAACGGTTTGGGAAAAGATGCCGCCCAAATCATTTCGCGCATCAACGGTTTTACCTACGTACAGACGCAATTCGACTACTATACGGGTGAACTCAAAATCGTTCGTGAAATCGCTTACTCCGACGGACCGCGCGCCAAAGTAAAATGCTACGGCGCCGACGACGTGCGCGAAGGTGTCGCCATCATGTGGCACGAAGGCGTGGAAGTTTCCATTACGGGCAACTCCACCAACCCCACCCGCTTCCAGCACCCCGTAGCCGGTACGTACAAGAAAGAGCGCATTCTCGCCGGAAAACCCTATTTCTCCGTTGCTTCGGGCGGCGGTACGGGTCGTACCCTGCACCCCGACAACATGGCTGCCGGTCCCGCTTCCTACGGTATGACAGACACGATGGGACGTATGCACAGCGACGCCCAGTTTGCCGGTTCGTCCTCCGTTCCCGCTCACGTGGAAATGATGGGATTTCTCGGCATCGGCAACAACCCGATGGTGGGCTGCACCGTAGCCTGCGCCGTCGATGTGGCTACCGCACTGAACAAATAATTCGTTCCTATATGCAAAACAGGGTCGGCAAAAAATTTTGCCGACCCTGTTTTATTTTATCCGCCAACGATTACGACACGTAAGCGACGTAACGTGCAAAGAAACGGCGAAAAGCTGGAATGCGCATCAACCCTTGTTCAAAGAGCAGGATTCCTATTACCGTACAAGCGATACCGCCCAATACATCTATCATATAATGGTGTCCCGAATAGACTGCCGTAAACCATATTCCGACCATGATAAATGCAAGCAAGGCGACAATCCATTTGTTACAACGCCCCATAACAGCATAAGCAAATGCCACCGTTACATAAGCGGAATGCAGTGAAGGAAAGGCAGCGAATACATTGGCGTTGCGGGTGTACATGGAAGAAAAAACATTCACGCCCAAAAGTTCGTCGAAACGTCCCAACCCTGCCACGCTGCCGGGAGTACCGAGCAGCGGTTCGAATCCGTATTCCATGACATACCACGGCGGGGCGGCAGGGTGAATGTAGTAGCCGGCAAAGCCGATGAGATTGACCAACAAGAATACGACGGCAAAGCGTAATGCCAACTCACGACGCCCCTGTATGTATAGCATTAGTCCGAAAAGTATCGGCACCGGCACCCAGCAGAGATAAAAAATTCCTGCCATGAAATCGAGCACGGCACAATGGTGCTGCGCGAAATATTCGCAGAGGGTCATTCGCACACCCTCGACGGTAACGCCGAAACCCTGCAACTCCGCCCCGTAAAGACCGGCTACGTCGATAGCATTCACCTGATAATTGGGATAGACGCGCAACCAGTCGTAAGAAACTGCAAAAATGGCAAACGGCAGCAAAGCTACCGCCAGCTTGCGGGTGTACGACGTCGCAAAAAACAAGGCGCAATAAAGCGACCAAAGAAAGATATGTTCGGGTCGCAACCCGATGAATATGCCGGTAAAAGTCAATGATACCGCTACGGCAATAAGCAGTACCGTCGTCTCTTTACGGGAAGGAGGTGTATAACGATAACGCATCATCACTGTTTTTTATCATTTAACAATCTGTGGCAATGGGCAATGCGCACGAAAGCCGTCGCGTTAGCCAGCAGAGAGATAAGCGCCAGCGGCACCGCTAAGATAAGCACAGGGTCGAACGCCTCGATATGAGCAAACACGCCGCAGAAAATGGCACCGAGCGCGGTGAGTACGACACGCTCGGGGCGCTGCATCAAGCCCACTTTGCAATCGAGTCCTAACCCTTCGGCTCGCGCCCGCACGTAGCTTACCATGATAGAGCCTATCAACGCCACGAAAGCGACAATCGCCCACAGCACATATCCTTTGAGCATCAGGAAAAAGATGATGCCGAAGAGGGTGAACAGCTCGCTGTACCGGTCGAGCACCGAATCATAAAAAGCGCCGAAGCGCGATACCATGTTGCCCACACGCGCCACCCGACCGTCGAGCATGTCGAACAGCCCGGCAAACAGCACCACTCCGCCGCCGATGCCTACATACCGGAGGGCATCGGCACCGGTATATCCGGCATAAATGAAAATCGCAGCCGCCACGATGTTCAGCAGCAGACCTGTCGTCGTGATGAAGTTGGGCGTGATGCCGACTTTTATCATACCCTTGACAACGGGGTCGATGACTTTATAAATGAGTTTTTGCAGAAAATCTCTGTATTTCATATCGGTCTATTTTGAATGATGACAATGTAAGAGAATGAACGTGTCGAACGCCGTGTTCCGATAGACGAAATTGCGTTGCAGCAGGAAATTCCAGAACAGGGACACCAAGAGGGCGACAATGATTTTCGGCAAGAGAAAAAGGTTGGTCGCACCGTATGCGCTTAACGAGGCTGCCCACGCCGTGCGCATCATAACTTCGGTGAGCAGATACGTTCCGTAGGTGTTGAAAAAAATACTGCCCGCCCACACCATGGCGTACTTTATCGCCACGAGGGCTTTGGAACAGCCGGCGGCGCGGAATACCCACCGGTAATTGAGGCAGCAGTTGAACACGCCACCGGTTAGCGCCCCGAGAAATGTCGATGCCACGTAATAGAGATGACAAACATTTGCCAACAGAAAGGAGGTCAGAAAATCGACCAACCCTGACAACTGCGCGGAGAAAAGCGCTTTCAACAACTGTATGCCTGTACGTTTCGTCATCTCATCACCATATCAAACGGGCGGCGACCAGCAATATTGCACTGTACACACCCGCCAGAATATCGTCCGCCATAATGCCCCACCCGCCCTTGAAGCGTTCCATGCGGCGCACGCCGAGCGGCTTCACGATGTCGAAAAAGCGGAAAAGCACAAATGCCGCAAGGGCATAGAAAAGCCCGTAATTTTCGGGTACGGCGAGCAGGGGAATCCACACGCCCACCATTTCATCTACGACGACCTTCGACGGGTCTTCGCCCCAATAGCGTTCCATCACCGTGCCCGACCATACGCCCAACGCCGTAAACAGCACTACGACAGCAGCCAACGTCGCCTGCAACACGGCAAACGGCACGAACAGAGCGGCGACTGCCCACAGCAGCACCGCCGCCAGCGCGCCTGCCGTACCGGGCGCTACGGGCGAATAGCCCGCGCCGAAGCCGGTGGCTATAAAGAGCGGAAAGAATGGAGGGCGCACACGCGAATCGTCGTTCATGCCGGACACATCAAATTAAATGAATGTGCAAAGTTACAAAAATATCCGGAATAAATTTATAGGAATTTCTATTAAATATAGGTTCGTTTTTATTGACGAAAGGGTCGGAACAAGCCTCTGCAAGGAGTTTCCGAAAATCAGGAATAGCGGCGGGGGTAACGGAAGAAAATCGCCGCCGATGCACACACCGCCACCAAAAGCGGATAATAAAGGTAACGGATAATCGCGAGCGGTGAAAGCTGCGTCAATGCCGAAGCGATAAGCAGCTGCGCCCCGTAAGGTATCAACCCCTGCACGACGCACGAAAACGTATCGAGTATGCTCGCCGTCTTGCGCGGGTCGATGCCGAAGCGGCGGCTGATGTCGCGGGCTATGGAACCGGTGGTGATAATGGCTATCGTGTTGTTGGCGGTACAGAGATTCGCCAGCGACACCAGTGCGGCGATACTTGCCTCCGCCCAGCGTTTCGACGACACGTGCGCCGTCAGACGGGAAATGATGAAGTCCATACCGCCGTTGTAGCGTATCAATTCGAGCATACCGCCCGCCAGCAGGGTAACGATAATCAGCTCTCCCATACCGGTAATGCCCTCGCCCATCGCTTTCAGGCAGTCGAAAATGCCGTACCCGCCAGAAAATAATCCGACCACCGCCGCCGAGAGTATGCCCAGCGCCAAGACCGCCATAACATTCATGCCCGCCAACGCCGTAAACAGCACCACGAGATAGGGCAGCACGCGCACCCACTCCACCGGCGCAGTATCGACGGCATTCAGTTCGAGAGAGTAACCCGTTACGGTATAATAGACCAACAGAAGCAGGGCTGCCGGCAAAACGATAAGAATATTCACGCGGAATTTGTCGCGCATCTCGCACTCCTGCGTGCGGGTCGCCGCAATGGTGGTGTCGGAAATGAACGACAGGTTGTCGCCGAAGAATGCGCCGCCCACGACTACGGCGGTCATGAAAGCGGGGTCGATGCCCGTTTTTTCAGCCAGTCCCGCCACGACAGGCACGAGCGCGACAATCGTGCCCACCGACGTACCTACCGAAAGCGAAACGAAACAGGCGGCGATGAAAATTCCCACGAGCAGAAAGTGTTCGGGCAGCAGCAGGAGCGTGAGCTGCACGGTGGCGTCGATAGCGCCCATCGCTTTTGCCGACTGCGCAAAAGCTCCCGCCAGCACGAATATCCATATCATTATAAGAATATTCTTGTCGGCAGCGCCTTCGGAGAAACGGGCTATGCGCTCGGCAAGCGGTATGCCCGATGTCAGGGCGACAGCCACCGCCGAGGCGATGATGAACGCCACCGTAATGGGTACGGCGTAGAAATCATTAATCCACACGGACGCCACCAGATATACGCCCAAGAATACCGCCAGCGGCGCCAGTGCTCGAAAGCCCGATTTCAGCGAAGGATTTTTCATGTCGTTTACACGGGGTTAAAGATAATTCTTTTTCCGCAATTTTTCTTTTTCATTCAAAAGATATTTTATAGATTTGTGGTCTAACTGTAAGATTACCATGAAGAAACTCTTATTCTCCCTTTTGCTGCTGTCGGGTGCGACAGGCAGCCTCACCGGACAAAATGCGGCGACCGACGCCACGTCGGGAGCAAGCACACCGGCGGAGGCGACAACCGCCCATTGCCGGCTGTTCCCCGCCAACCGTGCCAAAGGGGTCGCCCCCGACACGCACCTCACATTAGTATTCAATGCCCCTGTAACCGTGAACGACAAAGGCATGATACGCATCTACGAAGCCGGCAGCGGACAGCTCGTCGATTCGCTCGACCTGAGCATACCCGCCGGTCCCACGCAACCCGACACGATACGGAAACAGAAAGCCACCTACACGGCTGTGCCGTATGTGTATGAATCGACCGACCGCACCAACGCCAACACGGTGCCCGGCACACCGTCGGGCACGGCGGTGCGCGACACCACCGGTCCGTATCAGCTCACCATTATCGGACACTTCACCGACGGGTTCCACTTCTATCCCGCCATAGCGCACGACAATCGCGTTACGCTGTACCCGCACCACAATCTGCTCGAATACGGCAAGGAGTATTACGTTACTATCGACCGCGAGGCTTTCGGCATCGAGGGCGAGATATTTGCCGGCATCTACGGCGAAAAGGCGTGGCGCTTCTCCACCCGTAAAAACGCTCCTGCCGCCGACCAACGCCGGCTCGTCGTAAGCGGCGACGGCAGCGGCGACTTCTGCACGGTGCAGGGGGCGATGGATTTCATTCCCGATTTCAGCCAAGAAAATTGGGAAGTGTTTATCAAAAACGGCGATTACGAAGAACTCGTCTACTTCCGCAACAAACAGCACGTGCTGCTGCGCGGCGAAAGTCGGGAAAAGACGGTGGTACACTATGCCAACAACGAAACTTTCAACCCCCACCCCATCAATGTAAAAACCAACGAATGGCCGGGTACGTTTCCGTCGCGCCGCGCCGCGTTTGCAGCCGACAACTGCTACGACCTCCGCTTTGAAGACCTGACTATCAAAACCGACCTGCACGGACAGGCGGAGGGGCTTTTAATCATGGGGGCACGCAACTACCTGCGCAACGTCAAAGTCATCGGCTCGGGCGACGCCCTGCAAATCAACGGCTCCGTATATCTCGAAGACTGCATCATCGACGGCGGCGGCGACATGATACTCGGTCGCGGACCGTCGTTTTTCAAAAACTGCCTGCTGATAAGTCCGGGACCCTTCATGTGAATACGCAACACCGAAGCCAATCACGGAAACATTTTCAATAACTGCCGCTTCGTGGGCACGCATGGAAATGCGGCGATAGCCCGCTCGCCGGTGAACAAGGGCGTAAACGGCTATCCCTACGCCGAAGCCGTGTTGATAGATTGCACGCTCGAAAACATATCGCCGGAGGGTTGGGTGGATATACACGGAGAGACGCACCACCTGCGTTTCTTGGAATACAACAGCACCGACAAAGAGGGTCGCCCCGTCGATGTGAGCCGCCGGCACAACCTGTCGAGACAACTCACGCTGCCCGACGATGCCGCCCTTCTCGACCTTTACCGTTCGCCCGCACAGATTTTGGAGTGGAATCCCGAACAGTGATGCACCGCTCTATTCGGAAAAACAAAGCGCCCGAAAGTCGTGAAAACTTTCGGGCGCATTTTCTTATTTTATTCGCAAGCCGGACTAAAAAATCGGATTTTTTCTTTTTTCCTCAAATTTTCTCCAAAAAAATTTGGATAATTAAAAATTAACTTGAAACTTTGCGAGTGCAAATGTAGCTCAAAAATTTCGGATATACAACTTTTATATACCAATTTAATAAGAAACAACATGAAAAAGTTTTTATTTTCAGTCGCCCTGCTTATAGGCGGCATGGCTGTCGCTTCGGCGCAGAGTATCACTCCGGTAATATCCGGGAACTTTGAACTCATGCCGAAAATCTATTCTTACGACGGAGCAAAATTTTATGCCAAAATTTATGATGACGACGAACACGACCACGTGGTGTCATACTCCATTTTGGACGATGATTTCAAAGTCGTTCACGAAATTCCGGCTCCCACCGGCGGCAAGCTGGAAGAGTATAGTTTGGTAGAATACCGCACACCGGTGATTACCCCAACCGATACTTCTGCTTATGACTATTCATATCGCGTATTGGTGTATCTTGCTTATGATAAAGGTATATCTTTGCCCGAAGAGTATCAACTGACCATCGACGATTGCAACAGTTATTTCGAGTCCGATGCTTATTCTTATTATGATATAGATTCCACTTATACCAACGGCGGTCGCACCTATTTTATCATCAGCTACTTCCAACCCGGCGAAATCCCCGATAAAAATTATCCGACATTCTATTACTGTTTGGAAGGAGGAAAACTGTATGGGGTAAGTGTCAATTATAAAGCCAGTTATACCGGCGAGTGGAAGAAAGAGAAAGCTAATGTATATACAACAGATGAAAAAGAAGTCGTCGATGTAAAACCGATACTTGATGATACGGATCTTCCAGTAGAGAGTTATGAAAGTATGACATTCCTATCGCAAACGCTTTTCAACGACGATGCCGATTATGAATTTCTTGTGGTAAAATATGTCGTCAAAGCCGGAGAACCGAGTGAAACCGACGAGGACGGCGACGGAGAAATAGATCATAGATATACAAACTATCGGGCAGTAAGCGATTCATGGGAAATCGTTTCCGAAAACGGTACGACATTGGGATCTATAAAACTCAATGATATTGGTGACAATTACAGTTGGGATGATTATACCTATGCTTTTCTCCATTTATTCAAGGGTAAATTTTACTTGGTAGATGACTGGGACTGTTACTACCGCATCGACAAAGGGAGCAGCAGCTCGTTGCAGAAAGTCGCCATGCCTGTCGGCATGAAGATGTTCCCCACCATTGCCCGTCCTTCCGATGAAATCACCATCGAGTTCGAACCGTCTGCCAATAATGCCGTGCGCACCCTCTCGATAAGCGACGCTACCGGTCGCACGGTGGAACAGCGTACCGTCGCTCCCGATGCCACCCGCATTGCCGTAAGCGCACGCCGACTCCATGCCGGTACTTACATATTCACCCTCACCGAAAACGGCAAACAGGTGGATAACGGCAAAATCATCGTCAAATAAAAAGATCAAGGGGATATTTCCTTAATCGATATTTTTCTCGAAGCCACCCGACCGACGGTCGGGTGGCTTTTTTTTGATAGCCTTGCATCATGCAAACAGCCCCGAAAGGTTTCTTTCGGGGCTGTTCGTTTTTCGGCAGAGCATGTCTATCAATACGCGCGGGCGAAGAGTACGCGGCGAGCCGACGGCTTGCCGGTTACCATACATTTACCCGGCGTGGTGTCGCCCTCCAACGGTATGCAGCGTATGGTGGCTTTGGTTTCGTCCTTGATGCGCTCTTCGGTTTCGGGCGTGCCGTCCCAGTGCGCCAAGATGAATCCGCCTTTTTCGATTTGCTCCTTGAACTCGTCGTAGGTATCGACTTTGAAAATGTTGGCGGCGCGGAAATCGAAGGCTTTCCGGTAGATGTTTTTCTGTATGTCGGCGAGCAGCTCCTTGACATACTGTTCGATGTTGTCGCAGGTGCGGGTCTCTTTTTCGAGCGTATCGCGGCGCATCACCTCGATGGTGTTGTTTTCGAGATCGCGTCCGCCCATAACTAAGCGCACGGGAACGCCTTTCAGTTCGTAATCGGCGAATTTGAATCCCGGACGTTTGTTTTCGGCATTATCGTATTTCACCGATATGCCCAGCTCTTTGAGGCGGGCAACGATGCCGGCGACTTTTTCGTCGATTTTCGCCAGCTGCTCGGCATTTTTATAGATAGGCACGATGACGACCTGTATCGGCGCCAACTTCGGCGGCAGCACAAGACCGTTGTCGTCGGAGTGCGACATGATGAGCGCGCCCATCAGGCGGGTCGATACGCCCCACGAGGTCGCCCACACGTATTCGGGCTGGTTGTCTTTATTGACGAACTGCACATCGAAAGCCTTGGCGAAATTCTGTCCCAAGAAGTGCGACGTGCCCGACTGCAACGCCTTGCCGTCCTGCATCAGGGCTTCGATGGTGTAAGTCTCGACGGCGCCGGCAAAACGTTCGTTCGCCGACTTCACGCCTTTGATTACCGGCATCGCCATGTAGTTTTCGGCAAAGTCGGCATAGACATTGAGCATCTTCACGGCTTCGGCTTCCGCCTCTTCGCGGGTGGCATGGGCGGTGTGCCCCTCCTGCCAAAGAAATTCGGCGGTGCGCAGGAAAAGTCGGGTGCGCATTTCCCAGCGCATGACGTTTGCCCACTGGTTGCAGAGTATGGGGAGGTCGCGGTACGACTGTATCCAATTCTTATATGTACTCCATATAATGGTTTCCGATGTGGGGCGGATAATCAACTCTTCTTCGAGGCGGGCGGCGGGATCGACCACGACGCCGGAGCCGTCGGAGGCGGTTTTCAGGCGATAGTGGGTTACCACGGCGCACTCTTTGGCAAAACCTTCCACGTGTTCGGCTTCGCGGCTCAGAAACGATTTCGGAATGAGCAGCGGGAAATAGGCATTGACGTGTCCCGTTTCCTTGAACATATCGTCGAGCTGCCGCTGCATTTTTTCCCATATTGCGTATCCGTAAGGCTTTATCACCATGCAGCCGCGCACGGCAGACTGCTCCGCCAAATCGGCTTTCACCACCAAGTCGTTATACCACTGCGAATAGTTTTCGCTGCGTTTGGTCAGGTCTTTCAATTCTGTTGCCATATCGTTTTTATATTTTCATCTTCATTCGGAGTGCAAAGGTACAAAAAGATGTGTCAAGATTTTTTCCGAACGGGAATTATTTTTCGCGGCATTACCTACGGCGTGCCGCACGGCGCGCCTTCGCATCGGCGGGAATGAAATAGATTTCGGTGCGGCGGTTGGTTTCGCGCCCGCGGTAGGTGTCGTTCCGTGCAAGCGGCTCGCCGGCTCCCCGACCCAATGCGGCGACTTCGGTACCGGCGGCAGCGAAAAAGGCGGCAACCGACTCGGCGCGCCGGTCGGAAAGCTGCTGCAAGTAGTCGGGCGTACCCGTGTCGTCGGTATGCACCGCCACGACGATGCGGCAGGCGGTCGGAGCCGGAGGCAGAAGTTTTTCCAGCAAAATTTTGCCGGCATCGCTTACCGCCGTGCCGCCACCGGCAAAAAGACGGGCGGACGGCACGATAACGCAGGCTATCACGCTGTCGCGCACGGCAACGACTTCGCCCGTGCAGAGCGACGTCAGCCGCTCGATTTCCTGCTGCATACGCGCCCGCACGGCGGGTTTGGTCTTGGGGGTAAGCGTAAGCTGCGCTATATATTTACTCACAGCCGACGCCGGCGGAGCGGCGAAAGGCACATTCGTTTTCTGCCCCTGTGCCGTCATGGGCAGGAGGCAGAGCAAAAGGGTAAGAACCGGATAAAAGAACGGGCGGCGCATCGGTTGTCAGTTTTCAAAAATTCCGAGCGATTCGCAATAATCCAATTCGCCCTGCACGACGGTGGCAATATCATCGTCGGCGAGCGTGTATATCGCCTCCTTGCGGGCTTGGGCAGCCACATACTCCGTGAGTTCGTCGTCGACGATGTCCACCTCTTGTTCGGTGTTTTCGTCGAGCAATCCGCGCGACTCGTAATAGTCGTACACCAAGTCGATGATATAATTTATCTCGTCGTCGGTAAGGGCGAGCGACGGATTTTTTCTGCGGATAAAGGCTACCGACGCATCTTCGTCGTATTCAAACAAATCGTCTTTTTTCGGGAACATAGTCGTAGAGTTTATTTCCGACGGTAAAGATACGCAAGTCGCACGGCATATACAAACGCTGCGGAAACTTTTTTATTCGGGAAGCGTGCCGGCGGGCGGAAAAATCACGCGGCACTTCGCTCGCTGTCGAGCTGGGCGCGCGACTTGCTCTGCGTAACGAAATAGACGCCGGCAAAGATAAGCAGCACCGCCATACCGCTTTTCACGCCGAAAACGCTCAACCCCATCGCCACCGAAACGACGGTCGCCACAACGGGCTGGGCATAGTTGTACATACTGATGATGGTGGGGCGCAGCAGGTGCTGCCCCGTCGTCATAAAGAGATACGACAGGAACGTGGCTCCGAACACGATGTAGAGTACGCGCCACCAAAGCGAAAAAGGCATGGCGAGGTAATCGACCGCCACGATGTCGTGCGCCGAAACGGGCAGAAAGAAAATCGAGGCGAAAAGAAAAAGCCATTTGCTTACGGTTACGGGCGAGTAGCGCGATATAAGTCCTTTGAACAGCGTGAGATAGATGCAGAAACTTACCTGCGCCAAGAAACAGAGCAGGTTGCCCAGCGTACTGCTGCCATTACCGCCGGAGGCGTGGGCGGCATTGCCCGCGATAAGTATCAGCGCGCCCGATATGCCGAGTGCGATGCCGATGACTTTTTTCCATGTAATCGGTTCGCGCAGGAACAAGGCTGCCAATATCATGGTGATGATAGGCGGCGTGGAGGTGATGATAGAAGCATCAATGGGCGATGTGAGCGAAAGTCCGTAAATGAACATGCCCTGATTGAACGTGATGCCCAAAAGCGCCGCGAAAATGAACCGTATCTTGTCGCGACGGGACACATGTTCGTGCGGGAGAAAAAGAGACAATATCCAAAAGGCGGCGCACGCCCCGAGCATACGGTATGCGGTAACGGCGTTTGCCGAAAGCGAGAGCAGCGCCTCTTTGCCTATCGGCGCATTCAGACCCCAAATAATGTTGGCGGCAAGCAGCGCTACATGCCCTTTCCACGAATGGTCCCCGTTTTTCATTAATCCCTTATCAAAAACCGGCGCAAAGATAGTGCAAACTGCGGAATGCAAAAAGTTTTCTACTTGTTTTCTTTTGTCCTTTATTTCGGAATCGGACTTTAATCGCTCTAAAACCATTGCTATTCGAAATTCGATACCTATGTCATAAAACAGAGCAAGGCGCACCCGCATTGGGATACGCCCTGCTTTCTTATTCATACCAAGGCTTGTGCCACAGCAGAGTTTCAGTTGCGGAATACCAGTCCGGTAGCATCGGCGTCGATGACGATAGGACGGCTCTTATCGACCTTTTGCGCCAACAGGTCTTTCGACAGCTGGTTGAGCACGTAGCGGTGAATAACCCGTTTGACGGGGCGCGCACCGAACTGTGGGTCGTAGCCCTCGCGGGCGATGAAGTCGAGCGCCGCCGGCGAAACGTCGAGTTTCACGTCGTTCGCCTCCAACATCTTGGCTATGCCGCGAAGCTGCATCGAAACGATTTCGCGGATTTCGTCCTTGTCGAGCGGCGTGAACATAATCGTTTCGTCGATACGGTTGAGGAACTCGGGGCGTATGCTCTGTTTGAGCAGCTCCAAGACCTGCGTTTTCGTCCGTTCGATAATCTCCTCTTTGTTCGCAGCGTCGATATGCTCGAAGTTTTCGCGTATGAGCTGCGAACCCATGTTGGAGGTCATGATAATGATCGTGTTCTTGAAATTCACCAGCCGTCCTTTGTTGTCGGTAAGCCGCCCGTCGTCGAGCACCTGCAACAGGATATTGAAGATATCGGGGTGCGCTTTTTCGATTTCATCGAACAGCACGACGGAATAGGGTTTGCGGCGTATGGCTTCGGTGAGCTGTCCGCCCTCTTCGTAGCCGACGTATCCGGGAGGCGACCCGATGAGGCGGGTTACGCTGAACTTGTCCTGATACTCGCTCATGTCGATACGGGTCATCATGTTCTCGTCGTCGAACAGATATTCCGCCAAGGCTTTCGCCAGCTCGGTCTTTCCGACACCGGTCGTTCCCAAGAAGATGAACGAACCGATGGGACGGCGCGGGTCGCTCAGTCCGGCGCGGCTGCGGCGCACGGCGTCGGCAACGGCGCGTATGGCCTCGTCCTGTCCCACGACACGGCGGTGCAGCTCCTCTTCGAGGTGCAGCAGTTTTTCTTTTTCGCTCTGCATCATCTTCTTCACGGGGATTCCCGTCCAGCGCGACACGACGTCGGCAATGTCGTCGGCATCGACTTCCTCCTTTATCAAGGCGCTGCCGCCCTGATGTTGGCGCAGCTGCTCCTGCACCGCCTTTATTTCGTCTTCTTTGGCGCGGATTTTACCGTAGCGTATTTCCGCCACTTTTTCGTAGTTGCCTTCGCGCTCGGCGCGGTCGGCTTCGAAGCGCAGGTTTTCGATGTCGATTTTGTTCTGCTGTATTTTTTCGTGCAGCTCTTTCTCGGCTTTCCACTGCGCTTTGTAGCGGCTCTCCTCCTCTTTGAGGTCGGCGATTTCTTTTCCCAACGATTCGATTTTCGCCGTATCGTTTTCGCGCTTGATGGCTTCGCGTTCGATTTCCAGCTGCTTGATGCGGCGGGATATTTCGTCGAGTTCCTGCGGCACCGAATCGACTTCGAGGCGCAGTTTGGCGGCGGCTTCGTCCATCAGGTCTATCGCCTTGTCGGGCAGGAAACGGTCGGTGATGTACCGCTCCGACAGGCGCACGGCGGCGATGATAGCGTCGTCTTTGATACGCACCTTGTGGTGGTTTTCGTAGCGCTCTTTCAGTCCGCGCAGTATGGAAATGGTGCTCAACTCGTCGGGCTCATCGACCATGACGATTTGGAAACGCCGTTCGAGCGCCTTGTCTTTCTCGAAATACTTTTGGTATTCGTCGAGCGTGGTGGCGCCGATAGCGCGCAGCTCGCCCCGCGCCAGCGCAGGCTTCAGAATGTTGGCGGCGTCCATGGCGCCCTCGCCCTTGCCGGCACCCACCAAAGTGTGTATTTCGTCGATGAACAAAATGATTTCGCCGTCGGCTTTTATCACTTCATTGACAACGGCTTTGAGCCGCTCCTCGAACTCGCCTTTGTATTTTGCGCCGGCAATCAGCGCGCCCATGTCGAGCGAAAAAATCTGTTTCGATTTCAGGTTTTCGGGCACGTCGCCCCGCACGATACGGTGCGCCAGCCCTTCGGCGATAGCCGTTTTTCCGGTACCGGGTTCGCCGATGAGTATGGGGTTGTTCTTGGTGCGGCGGCTCAATATCTGCAAGACGCGGCGTATTTCCTCGTCGCGCCCGATGACGGGGTCGAGCTTGCCCGAGCGGGCGCGCTCGTTCAGATTGATGGCATACTTGCTCAGCGAGTCGTAGGTGTCTTCGGCCGACGCTTCTTTCACGCTCTGCCCCTTGCGCAGCTCCGCAATGGCGGCGCCCAGCTCTTTTTCGGATATGCCGGCGTCCTGCATCAGCACCGATGCGCGGCATTTGGTCTGCAATATCGCCATGACGACGGCTTCGAGCGGCACAAAGCGATCGCCCAATCCCGACGAATAATCGACGGCTTTCTGCAACGCCTTTTCGCTGTCCTGACTGAGATACGGCTCACCACCGCTCACACGCGGCAGCGACGCGATGTCGCGGTCGAGCGCCGATTTCAGCATCGCCACGTTTACCCCCGACTTTTGGAACAGGTAGGAAACAACGCTCTCGCCCGCCTCCATGGCACCCCGCAGCAGATGCGACGGCTCGATGGCTTGCTGGCTCTGCCCGCGCGCCAACTCCACCGCTTTCTGCACGGCTTCTTGCGACTTGATGGTGAAATTGTTGAAGTTCATATATCGTTCTCCTTTCTTTTTTCAACTTAATTTTGCTTTTCTATCCGCAAAGAAAATGCCATGCCGAAAACGTGCCAATTCGTCTGTTTATCAATCGGTTAATATGACAAAACGGCACTACCGGAAAACCACCGGAATGTTAATCGGCACAAAAACTTCCGATTAGGCATCGGGGCTGGCACTGCCATTTTGTCCGATTGCCCGATGCGGCGCCGTGCCGCTGCGGGAAAAAATCCAAAGAGAACAAAATAAAAAAGGAAATGTAGGCGGAATGCAAATAAAAATTTCTATATTTGCACCCGATTTTCAAAGGCAAACCATTGGAGTGATGCTCGAGCGGTTGAAGAGGCACGCCTGGAAAGCGTGTAATCGGCAAAACCGGTTCGGGGGTTCGAATCCCCCTCACTCCGCAATAAACATTGAAAATTAGCAATTTATAAATTACGTACACGATTTCGTACACGAAACGTCCAAATTCAACACGATTTTGGACGTTTTTTATTACCATTTGAAAACAATGAATCCCGGCTTCTTGCCGGGATTCGACATTGTACCCCGGAGTTGCACCGAGGCTTTCGCAACAATGTGGAGCAAATATAGGAATAATTTATAAAATCTTCAAGAATCCTTGAAGTATTTTCTTTATCCAATTGCATACGGGCATTCTTTTCAAATACAACAACACACCGCCAGCAAACAAGGAAATGAAAAATATGTACCGCCAACGATAAGGGTCTTTGGCGGGTTCTTGCTGTTTATCGGTACATTCCATTATCTTGGTAACGGTTGCTACATTATCGGATTCGTTGCTTTCGCGTGATTCGTTGCTTTCTCCCTTTTCCTCAACGTTTGATTCAATCACCGTTTGTCTTATGGACTTTACAACCCCTTGAACATTTCCAAAATTTGTCAAATCGGCACGGGCATTTGGCTCGATTATTGGCGATTGAAAAAAATCAATCTCGGTGATAGTAATTTTTCCATGCTCCGTTCGTGTTGTGTCCACAATCTTTTCCACTTGCTCGCTCATTGACTTGGAAGCCGCCAAACTATCAATGTGCATTTCATTTGTTTGCATTGTCTTTTTGGTCGCACCGCAAGACACGAGCAATAAAAGCAGCGCTGCAATAATAATTATCTTTTTCATACTCTCATCATCATTTTATAGCGTGCGAATCGAATTTAAGCGATTCAACCAACCTTTCAAGAAGCGTTTATTCGTGTATTCCAACAACTCTTTTTCTGTCGCTTTGCGTCCAATTTTCCTTTCAAACTTAGCAATGCTTGCATTGGTAATGTCGTTCAAGAAATCAACTCGGGCATCGAATAGGGCTTCAAACAATTTGTAAGGGTCTGCGAAGTTCACCGCCGACAACGTTTTGTTACCGACAATTCCGTCCGGCTCAACACCAAGCACCCTTTGCGGAATGACAATTCCGTGTTTGCCGGAACACCACACCCAATCAACTAAGATGTTTGCAACATTTTGTGAATGTATCTGGTCGGCTTTCCAGCGGTTCCAATAATGTGGCTTCAAAACCCGATTCATCACGTCTGCATCTGAAAGCAACTTCAAGTCAAGCACATCAATATCACCGTCGCCATCTTTGTCATAACCGACATTTTGCCAAGTTGCAATGGTTACGCCCTTATTCGTCGCGCCACCAGCGTCTGCCGGGTCGTTTACAAAACCACGTTCCCACTTCAAGATGAACGGCAATAAAATTTCAACGCTTGCCATAAATTAATCTCTATATTCCGGCAAAAGATATTGAATGTTCATTGCCACGTCGTGAAGCGTTGCGCGAACTTCACTTTCATTCACCGTAACATCGTGTGTGAACTCGCAAAAGATAGACCCAACCCAATCGTGTGTGTTGTCGCTTAATCGTTTGATGGCAACCTTGCTTGTTCCGCACGCAGAAAGAAGCGATTTTGCATACCTGTCTTTTACTTGTGCATCAATGTCGTCAAAAAACATATAAAGATTTTTCGCCATGTCCGCACAAAATGTGGCACACTCACACATTTTAAGGTGTTGAATCTTTGGTTTCATTGATTCCACGCCCTTTCGTTTAGATTCAAAATAAACACTTATCATTGATTCATTACCGAGCGGGTGTGGTTGTACTATATAAACGCGGTCGGCGTGTAATATGTGTAATGCTTCCCACAACTCCCCGTGTACGATTGCGGAATTATCGGCACGCCTTTTCTTCTTTTCGGCATTTTCCGCGCGAATTTGCTCAATCTTCAAGTCCGTCATTTTGTCTTTCGTCTTTTGATTGTATGCAAACCATGCTGTGATAATAACGCCGATTGCTGTAATGATAGCTGGTATATATTCCATTTTAAGTAAATTGAAAGCATTTTCCAACCTTGACAATCGTTGTGTCCATCGGGTATAAAGACAAATACGGCAACCCATTTTCGCTTCTTGACTTGTTTATAACAGGTAAATTGCTTTCGGCTTTCTGAATCGCCGAAATCAATATGTCCGAACCCGTAAAACAAGAGCGTCTTTCGCCAAGCGGTACGCCATCTTGGTTTTTTGTATAATAATCACCGTATTTGTCTGGCAATTCATTGAATGTTGCAAGTACAACTTGCATTTGCATTCTCAAACCCGAAGCATTCTTACCCGGATATTTTGTTGGCTGAATGATTGTCTTTTCAATCAAGATTCGACGACCGAACAATTCTTCAATCTCGATTCCCTTGCCAATAATCACGTCCGATTCAACGCCAAGTTCACAAAACTTTGCCATGGTTTGGTTGATTTTAGTTCGACAATGTGTTTACCAATAACCCGTCCAAATCCTCGGTAAATTGCAAATATTCCTTGTATGCTGCAACCGCATTTTTATCAACGACAACGCCCAAGATGTGTTTGTTGTACGAATTTACAAGGTCAAATTCTGCCGTTTCGTCAAGTACTGAACGTATGATGACTTTTTTCAAGTTCGATTTTGTCGGCTTGTTGAATGTGCGTACCTCGTAGCATTTCCAACCGATTTGAACTTCTTTTTCACCACCATAAGGAATGCCCATTTCTGGTTCGATGTTGAAACGGTACAAATAAGAACCGTCATTATCTTTTTCCAAAATTTCGGGCTTCCCGTGCGCCATGTCATAATGCGCATTTGCTTCGATTGAATTTAATTTCATACGGAAATGTTTTTGAAAGTTTGTTTATTAAATTGGTAGAATCACAATACTTGCACCACCCCCACCAACTACAAATTTGTTGTTTGTAGTATTCTTTTGTTGCGCCAATCTTTCGTTTATTCAACCTTGCCACCCGGCGACAAAGTTTTTGTTTGATTGATTTTCGCAAAAGGGTGTGGGAATGATAAAAGACATATCCCAAGAAATCAATTCCCCGTGAATCTACGGGAAAGACTTGGTAATTACGCTTGACAGCCAATTTCAGGTTGTTTCGCAAATAAGCACGAATTTCGTGCAACAATTCGTGCAAAAAGTCCTTATTTGGTGCAAGAATAACAATATCGTCGGCATAACGCCAGTAATACTTTACACGTTTTTTTTCTTTCAACCAGTGGTCGAAATATGCCAAGAAAAGGTTGGCAAAATATTGCGAAAGATAATTTCCAATTGGCACACCATCAACCGAATCAATGATTTCGTTAAGCAGCGCAAAAAGGCGTTCATCTTTTATTTTTCTTCGCACAACCTTTTTCAAAATTTCATGGTTGATTGACGGGTAAAATTTGCGAATGTCTATTTTCAGACAATATCGCGTTCCGTCCGGGTCTTGCTTCAACGATTGTTTCACGCTTCTTGCACACTTATGGATTCCCCGATTCTTTATGCAAGAATATGTGTCTTTTGTAAATACCGAAACCCATATTGGTTCAAGAACATTCATTATGGCGTGATGCAATATGCGGTCAGGGTAATATGGCAACCGATAAATACGACGTTCTTTCGGCTCGTAAATCGTGAATATGTGATACTTCGATGTTTTGAATGTTCCATTTTTCAAACTTTCGTGCAAAGCAAGTAAATTGGCTTCGCGATTTTTATCGTGAAACATAACACCGTAAGACTTCGTTTTTCCTTTCCTTGCCTTTTCGTCTGCAAGGCGTAAATTTTCAAGCGAAATCACTTTGTCAAATATATTGCCAATTCGTTTCATTTATATTGCCATAACACAAATTTGCTTGTATATTAGGATTTTTCGGGTGCTTCCCCTACCAAAACCGTTCTACACATTTTATTTTTTGCCGTTGGATATTTCCAACTCATTCAACCCGATTGGGTCGTTTTTGTGGCAAGGTTTCCGATATGCAACTATATTTTTACAAGCATAGCTGAGAGCCGATATTCGCATTCGTATTCGACGCCGCATTATTCGTATTCGCATAAACGAACCCTGCATTCGCACCATTATTCGCATTACCGCTGAACAACACGCCACGACATCGGACAACCTTTTTCATTCAACCATCAAATTTTCATCATTCACCCTTATTGTCGATTTGGCGTTTCACGCCGTTTCGATTTACGGTAAAAAGCAAAGCCGAGAGCCGACATTCGCATACGTATCCGACGCCGCAAGATGCGTAGACGCAAAAACGAACCCCGCATACGCACCATTATCCGCATCACCGCCGAACAACACGCCACGTTCACTTACACCACTTGCGGGAATACTTGTATAAAAGTAATCGCAAAAGTATGTGGTTGAACCAGCACCAATTTCAAGCGGCATAATATCGCCATCTTCGCCAAGAACCATGGATTTGACATAACCTTCTTTTCTTGGCAAAACGCCTCGGAGTTGATAATTTGTCGTTCCGGAACTTGTGAAATTTGCCGGATTATCACAAACATAAAACTCGGATAACCCGCCATTTTCGTCCGACTGAATCAAACATTTGCAACCGTCCGTCCACTTCCAAATGTGTCCAAATGGGTTTTCAACACCCCTATACGAGGGTACGGAAAATGTTTTCAAATCTCCACCCTCTGCATTTTTAATCGTATAATCAACTGCCCCAGAATGATTGCCAAGACTGTTCGTTGTACCGCAAGGCACAAAAGGGTAGTTACCGTTAAAGTTTGACCACTGTGTCCAATCCCATGTGGTTACACCATTACCCAAACCGCCTTGCTTGTAACCGTCATTGGTCAATGCCGCATTAAACGCATCTTGGCAATTGAAATTAGCATATTCAATAGCATACAACCACCACATTTTTCTGTGTGTTTGGTACACATTGCAATTCCACTTTGCACCGCGTTTGCGCGCATAATCACGGAATGTTGTTAGTGATATTTGCGTGGCGGGCATACCGAGCTGGGTTGTGTTTTTCCCGTCGCGGTTTGCATCGTTATTTCCGCCGCGATAATCTGTACTATTATTTACTACCGAAGCCAATTTTGTTGTTGAACGTTGAACGGTTGCTTCTACCGCCGAAATATAATCCTTTTTCCAAAGATGGAATCCGGGTAATTCAGTTGTCGAAATCAATGCACGGTTTTTTGTTCCGTCTGTTTCAAAGCGCACATAAACTTCCGGTATCTCGACCATATATTGCCCATCTGCGCCCGTAAGGTTTGCCGCAGCGCCATTGTCGCGCTTTGTCGAATCGTTTGCGTGAAGATAGTATTTCACTGTGCCATCATCTGCCAAGATGCAACGGCGCATCAACGATTGAACGGGCAAGGTTTTGTGCAATTCCATTTTACCAATTCTGCTTGGCTTTGGATTTGAAACTGTCGAATCCCATTCGATTCCGTAATAATAATCATAAGCAAAGGTTGGCTTTGCGCCACCTACTCCAATAATTAAGCCCATATCAATAGCCCCATTTTAAGTTAATACCCGACAATGAAGTTTGTTTCACTGCCTTAACAATTTCGGGATTCCACCCACACTCAAACTGTGTTTCGATGAAATCGCCATCTTTCATTCTGGCAAGCTGCACCGATAGTGTAACGGGTTGTGTTCCATCATTCTTGATGTTGAAGCATTGACCGTCATTCAACATAAAGTTTTTATCGCTCAATCCGTCAATAACTCCAATCTTGCCAATTTGCGCGGAAACTTGTTCGCCACTTCTTGTTGTACCCATTTTCAATATTTATAAGTTACACAAAACTACTTTGTTGTGTGTTATAATAACCCATTTGTTGATAAATCAATCATAACTTATTGGGTTGTGGAGAATGCCGACGTCATACTCCCTCTATTATTTCGTGTACCTGCCCGTAAGCCCCCGCCGTGAGGAAGTTGGCGCATACGCTCTTTATCAGCGTGGCGTCCTCGCTCTCGATTTCGATAGCCCCGTCCGAGTTGATTATCTTCTGGCACAACTTGTAAGCTCGGAACTTGTTATCGTTCTTGATTGCACACTCTGGCGTCGCGCCGGCAGAATATAGTGCCTCTGCCACTTTGTCCGCGATTACCACATTTGTTTCCTGTCCTTTGAAATCCTTGAATTTCTTGTTAAAATCTACTTTCATAGCTCTTTTGTTTTTTTGTTGATTATTACGCAGATATTAGTATGCCATTGGCAAATTGCATTGCAAGCCCTCCTACAAGTTGGATAGTTTTATTTATCCCTTTCTTGTAGGTGTAAGTTCCGTTTCCATCAAGTGACCAAGATGTACCTATTTCATTAGCCAGCAATGTTTCGCAATAAACATTGCCGTTTACTTCTACATCGCCGTCGAAGTATCCGGCATAGGTATTACTTGCTACGGGTTTTTTCTGCGAGGTGTTAGACGATGCGTATATGCAAGCTCCACCGGGTGCCGTACCGATAGATGAAACCCCGAACTTCGCAATACTTGCGTTAAACTTTGTTTCAACGATTGCATCACTTTCTTCCGCCATTCCCAACGTCAAAGTTCCGGGTGTGCTTAACAGATACCCGTAGCCCCGCCAATCCAACCGTCCTTTATTGACTACAAAGCTGCCTATCTTAGCCCCCTCTGCTTCTATACTCTTCACCTTTATGTAGTCGGTATTTAGGAAGCCGCCGACGATGATTGTTTCGCCAAGCATGGCGGATTCAATTAATCCGCTCTTGTATGCCCAATCCCCAAGAGAACTCGAATTTACTTTTTTGTTAAGTTCTGCTGTAAATGTTGTTATCGCCGAGTTAAACGAACTGACCGAAACGACCCCGCTCAAATTTATCTTCGACGCATTAATTGTTATACTTTCAGCGGATTGGTTGATAAATGATATTATATTGTTCTTCGAGGCGTACAACTTGTTTCCGTCTGCCGTTGTTATCCAACCAGCCGTATCTATCGTATTCTGTATATTATCAACCCTTGAAACTTGCGCTTCAATCTGCCCATTCAGTACGCCCAACTCTGCAAAGCAATCATCTGAATAGCCTTTTAAGACATCTTGAATGGTTTTATTTGCAAGTTCTACGTAGTTATTGAACATTGATAACGCAGAATTGAACGTTGCAAACTTGCTATCAACATCATTCTTTTCTGCAACAGTCGTCTTTCCGTCAGAAATAGCTGTGTTTATTGCTTTAAGGAGATTTTCAATAGCCGTAGATAAAGTGGTTTTTGCAACGCTAAGAGAGTTTTTGACTGCCTGCCCAGACAAATAAGGGTTTTCGTACAACTTGTTGTAGGTAGCCTCTACGGCGGCTTTCGTGTTGTTTACCGTGTTGATGTATTTTTCGATTGCCCTTGCCTCGACTTCGGTAATGATGCCGTCGGCAAAAGCCCCGTCCACGTACTCGTTCAAGCTATCAACGGACTTGTCTACATCATCAACGGATTTCTCAATGGCTTCAATCTGCCCATTCAGTACGCCCCATTCGTCAAAGTTATGAAGTCCTGCCGAGCCCGATTTTATCTTTATATTCCCGCCTATCTCGCCGTTTGCCAAGTCAAAGTATGTTATCCCGTCAGCCGATTCAATGCGCCCGGTCTTGATGAAGCCCCCGTTTATCATTGAAAAACCATACGTCAAAGCGAGGGCGCGCGCTCCCAATTCTGGGTCAATGCTTGACAATGTACCAACCAAGAAATGATAATAATTTGCGTCTTTATCAACCCTTATTTGTGATTCTGTAAAAATGAATGCACCCGCATTCCCATTTCTTTCACATTTAGCATACAAATAATATGGGGCATTATTATTCAGCGTGGTTTGACCGTCTGCCATAACCCAAGATACCGCAGCTTCTTCGTTTATGGTGTAATGCGTCAAGACGCCGCCTTTCCATTTCACCACATTGGCGTTGCTTTGAAAATTCGGTTGAAACACCGTATTTGTCAATCCGAATTGCATGGATTTAGCCCCAACAGCCAATGCCAATGTGTCAATGGAATTTGGTTTTATCTTATCGGTATAATAATCGCCATCTGGGTCAAAGACCATGTTCAAAACTTCGCGACTTGACCGCCAATTTGCGCGGGCGCGTGTTGGGTCTTTCAAATTATTAATGGTAGCAATTTTGTCAAGTTCCAACAATTCGGAAATTACACGGTTAGTAATAGTTGCGTTGGTTGTAATGTCCGAAATGGTCAATGTGTAATCGTATGGGGAAAGGATATTGCGCGAAAATGATTTAATGCGAATTGCTTTGTCCACATCAATGTCTGCATCAACAATGTGCAAGAAATCACCGGGCGCAAAGATGTTTGTTACCGAATCATCTGTTCCGTAAAACTTCTTCAAATGTGCTTCGGTTACACTCAACCCGTATTGCACTTTTGGTTGGCAATTTTGGTCGTAATACTTATTTCCGGCTTCTTCTAATTTTGCCTCTGCCTGTGCTTCTATTTCTTGCGAATAGGCAATATCAAGAACCTTATATTCATCACCTTTCGCAAATTGAAATGCCGAAAATTTTTCGGACGGGAACACATCGCCGCGGTCGTCGGTCGTCTTTAACAACGTGAACTTATGCGTTGCGTGGTCGTAACTTTTTACCTCGAAATCATATCCGGCAAGATTACCCGTGTTGAAATGAATCTTTGCTGCAACACCATTGATAAGATACAGTGTTTCACCGCTTGCATCTGTTGCGTTCAAGTCGAATGGGAATTTGGTATCGGTGAACGAAAATTCATCAACCTTTGATTCTATCGACCCGGTAAATGTGGGCTTTATATCGTCAAAGTTTTTGCGGCTCTCAAAAATACCATATTTGGCTACCATTTCGGGCTTTTCAATATATGATTGTCCCTTTGTCTTACCCGGTAAACAAAGACGGTCGGCACGATATTTTGAAGTAATATTTTCGGTAGAACCATATACTTTCAACCGTGTAACAATGTTTGATGAAGAAACATTTTCACGGTGCAATTCATACAATCCACGTCCTTTTCCAAATTCAAACAAGAAAGGCAATGTTTGTCCGACACGTTCATAAAGATTGACGGTGTAAACCCCGCCATTTTGCACAATGTCAAATTCAACATTGAAATTGGATTTATCGCAAAGGTTTTGAAGCACCGATAAGCAATTGTCCGATTCTCCGAATGTCAATGTCTTATCACCAATTGTTTCGGGGCAAACGCCCAATGCCCACTTGTTTGGGAAAACACGGTTTGCGTTGGCAATAAGAACGGTCATAAATCGCCGTAAATTCCCTGTCAAGCTGTCGCCTTGTATATCTTGCAATTGGTTGTTTGTCGTGTCAATAGTCAAGTCGTATATTACACGGAACAAGTCATATTGCACCCCCTCGAATTGCAAGGTATATTGGAATTGGTGCATTCCTGTTTTCTTAACAGCCGGCAAGCGGTTCAACTTATAATCGCTTCCAAACACGGTGATTTTATCGCCAATGTTATATGTTTGCGGAAAAGACGATTCAACGGTAATGTCCACCGTATCTTCTGCATTCAATGCCCGATTCTGCTTTGCAGACACAACCATGGTTGCCGTGCGCCTATTTTGCATAGGCACACGGTTCCCGTTTGGTTGCGTAATAATAATATTTGTTAGATTTGCTCCCATACCACAATTGCGTTTGTAGTAAATAAAGAAATTTCATCAATGCAGCCCGTTATCACGGGGAAATAATCACCGTTTACATCATAATCATGTGTAATTGTACGGTTTTCACCGCTTACATCGTAATCGACGTTACCATCACCCCAATAAATGTTCAAATACTTGGCACTTGTTAATGTAATTGAACACCTCTTTGTCGCATCACTAACCCGAATGTGCTTCAATACTTTCTTTACGGGTTCCGGCTCAACCAATTTTAATTTGAATGTTCCAACCATCAGTTTGTCATTCCATTCTTTTGAAATTTCTATCGCATCTTTGCAATAGACTTCATAAATCAATGGTTTCACCGGGTGAACGTCAATCACAAGTCTATTTGTCCCTACTTTGTCGAACTGTTGTTCAAACGTGGTTATCTTCTTGATGAAATCCATCTTTGAATCAGCTTTTATAAAGCAAGACAACGTGATTTCCCGTGCTTCATAAAACTTATGCGCCAAGTCTACACTTTCACCGTGATAATTATCCCAATTCAATGTGGTGGGTGCTTTCAACTTCGGTCGATTCATAATACCGTCCGAACCAGATACAAACACGCCATATTGTTTGAAGTCTACACCGTCCAACAAATATGCTTGTTGCTTGCTTGACGTTAATTCGTTGATAAGCTCCGATTGCGACAATGCAATATTGTAAATCTTTACATCGTCGAGTAACCCAAATCCATATTCGCCGCCGTAATAGTCTTGACATACAGAAATTCCAAGCAAAGTACCGGACAAAGACAACTGTTTTACCAATGATGTATTTACGTAAAAATTGTATGCCGTCCCACGTCTTGTTATTGCCAAATAATACCATGTACCGGGCGTCATTTCAATTGGGACTTCGACATAATTGTTTAGACCTGAAAAGTTGAGAACCCAAATCATCTTTTGTGGCGAACCGCATTCAATTTCCCGACCTTGAACCCACATTGTCATTGAAAATTCGACGTTCATATTTGATAATACCGTCTTTGAAACCGTACACGTGTCCGAACCGCCAAATGAAATAGCATTACCGTTCTTTCCAGCGACAAACTTTGCACCTACAATTGCGCCATCTGCGCGGTTTTGGCTGTAATCGAAAGCAACAGTCGAACCGTCGCTTTCATCAAAAGGCATTTGAAAAATTATATTATTTGCATTCATATCAATAAGTTTTTTTGTTCTTTTCTCGTATCTTCACAATGGCATCACCCATTGTATTTCTTGTTATAGACCCACCATAATGGTTTACACAAACTTTTGCACGGTCGCTTGCGTGAACAGCCACAATGGCATCATCAAAAATATCTATCATCACAAACGCATTGTCCTTTGCAATCACGTTCACTTCGGCATTGTGCTTGGCGAAAACCTCGCACACTTCAAACCCGTTCACATCAATGCGCCCAGTTGTTGCCCCCAAACACACACATTTTGGCTTATTTTCGACTTTTATATTGTCGTCGAGGAAAACCCCTTGCGCTTCCATAACTCCTTTGAAATGCTCCCTTATGAAGTCGTTTGACGGATAATCATTCGCCAAGCAAAAGTCAATACCTTTCAAGTACATATCGACCATTGCTTCTTTGTCTTGTAATTTTAGCAATTGGGCGTGCCAAGGGGCGCAAATACCCTTGACTTTTGCCTGTCTTGCAAGTTCTTTCGATAGTTTCATATTTCCGTTTTATAGTGAAACACATTTTGCTACGATAAACCCTTTGACCTTAAAGAATCGCCAGAATAGGTTTCAAGTATTGTAATAATTCTTTCAATCCTTGCCAAATATCGGTTGTATGACGTATTTGTGGCAATTGCGTTCAACGTCTGCAACTGTTGTCGTAAAATGTTGGTTGCTTCAAGTTGATTGATGCGGATTGCATTCATTTGCCCGGCAACAATGCTTGCGGTTTCCTCTGAAACACCCTTGACTGCCCCCGTCAATGAATCATCAGATTCTTCAATGTTCATATCCTTGAACAAGTCCGAATAAACGCTTAATGCTTGTTCGTAGTTGTTGGCGGCTGTTTGAACCCTTGCCTTGAACGATGCAATTTCCGCGTCTGTCAATCCGGTGAAAACAAAATCATCGCCATTCCAATAACCCATCGCACCCTCTAATTGGTCAAGTGCGCCTTGAAGTTGTTGTTCCAAAAACTTCTTCTTCAATTGGTTCACGACAACGTTTTGCAATACCGCATTTACCGTATCTTCAAATGCCTTTGCCGAATCTTCGCCCGACTTAAATGCCGTTGTTAAGCTATCAGACAATTGAGTGGCAAAGTCTTTTGCCGTTACCTGTAAAAGGTCGTTAGAAATTTCATCGTACATATCTGTAATTTGGCGCTCCAATTCAGCATATTGTTCTTTGAAATCGTCCACTTTATCCCAATCGGTCTTTTTCTTTGAAATTTCGGCATTCCAAGATTCTCGCAAATGTTCTTGTTGCTCTTTCATGTTGCGAATGGCGGATTGTTGGTTCTTATATACATCGCCGCCAAGCGCTTTGTCAATAGCCCACGACAATTGCGTGTATTCTTTTTCAAGTTTCGCGATGGCTTCTTGATGCTTCTTTATTTGCCTTTCCGCCTGTCTGTCTTTCGTGTTGAAAAGGTCGAATGCAGACGTAAGCAACCCTATCGAACCTTGAATGATGGACAAAGGATTTCCCGTTGCAATACCACTTGCGATTTGACTTGCGCCGTCAAGTATTCCGCCAATATCACCCATTATTGCTTTGGTTTCGTCGTCCATTGTAACGCCCATCTTCTCCAACCCGTTTGTTACTGCGTCAAGTGTCCCACCGATAAGGTCGATTGCACCGCTTGCACTTTCAAACATATTGGTCAAAGCCTTTTTCTTGCTTTCATCGTTTGCCGCTTTACCGTAATCCTTAATCGAAGAAACAAGCGATTTGAACGGGTTGCGTTCTTTTATTTCGCTTTTCATTGCCTCGACTTTGTCTTTCAAAACTTCAAGGTCTTTTGGGTCAAATTCGATGCCAAGATATACGCCATCAAGACCGTTGATTTTATCAATCAATTCTTGAAGTTTTCGCGTGCTTATTTCGTCAAGGTCGCCAAACATCAATTCCCAGTCAGGGTGTGCTTGCAATTCATCAAGCGCAAATTTTGAAAGGGCTTCGGCTTGTGCTTTGTTCAGGGCTTCCACCATTTCTGCGTTGCCAACCGCTTGTGCCGCCTTTCGCTTTTCTTCGTATTCGTCGATAATTGCTTGCTTGCGTTGCTCAAACGTGCCATACTCGGACAATAAGGCATTGTAATCAACACCACCAATATTGTTCACATCATCATCACGTTTCTTCTTTCTGTTGGCAATGGCTGCATCAATTTCGGCTTTCGCCGCTTCGTCTGTTGTTTGCTTTCGCCTCGCCATCAACGCTTCATAATCTCGGTTGTATGCTTCATCTATAAGCCCCTTTTGCTTGGCGTATGAAGCATAATTCTCCAACAGTTCTTGGGTTTCTTCAACCAATTGTTCTTTGGCATTTTTCTCTGCATCATCAAGGGTCTTGCCTTTTGCCGTGTCCAACTCCGTTCCGTCATTCGCCAACTCCTTGCGCTTTTGCTCAATTATTTTTAGCATTTCAAGGGTCGTTTTGGCATTGGTCAATTGTTCGTTCAACTCGGTGTTGAACGCTTCCAAAACCGTTTGTTTGGTTTCTTCGGCAATAGCATCGTTGAGTTGTCGCAACTGTTTATTTTGCGCCTTGGTACGGTTGGCAACATCAATGGATAAGATTTGGTCGCGTTGATTCTTCAAATAATCAATATATGTCGAACCCTCTTTCAAAAGACCCTCAAATTCCTTGTTCGCCGATTGAACCAATATCGCATCACCCGAATTTAACCACTTTGCGAATCGTTGGTATTCGGCTTTTCTGGCGTTCAATTTTTCCAAGAACAGGTCTTTTTTGTCGCCCACATTGCTACCCGTAGTCCCTTTTCCCGTGATTGCTTCGGCTTGTTTCTGCAAGTCCGAAATTCTTTTCAAGGCATCTTCATAATCGGCGTTATTGGTAATGGACTTTAATGTTGCTTGTTCCCTTTGAATGGCTTGTTCGATTGCCCCAAGTGTTCCGTCGGCATAAGTTTCTGTTGCTTCAATTCCGGCTTGTTTTAATGCGTTGAATCCTGCGGATTCGGCTATTGACGCATCTTCAAAACCTTGCGTGATTTCGTCGCGCAATGCTTTAATGCTCTTTCCGACTTCTTCCTTGGCTTTGTTCACAACCCAAACTTGTTCATAAACGGGAGCTTCATTACCCGGTGATATGCCCACCATTACACTTTCTCTAACCTTATCCGGCATCGCATTATATTCTTGTTCCTTTTCCATCAAGGTTTTCACTTTGTCTTGGGCTTGTTGAACAAGAAGCATTGCTTTTGCCTTATCTATTTGTGCCTGAATGAATGCGCCTTTGTTTTTGTTAAGTATATTTTCTGCATCTGTAACCCCATTGATTGAAACACCCAATTCGTCAAATGCTTTCTTGTTTTGCTCAATGAACTTTCTCTTTGCTTCAAAATCATCACTAAGTGCGTTCCACTTTAATGACAATTCTTCAATCTTTGCAATTGGTTTGTAGGAATTTTCTGCAATGGATTTATACCATTCTTCTTGCGCCTTTTTGGCTTCTCGCGCCTTGCTAACAAAATGGGTAACAAGGGCAATAAGAGCCGAAATTCCAGTAAGAACCCAACCAAAAACAGGGATTGATTTTATTGCTGCCCCAACCATACGAAAAGCCCCGGCAAGACCTATATTTGCCGTTGTTCCGGCAACGGTTGCGGCGGTTGCCGCAATTTGTTCGCCACGGCCGACAGCCAAAAGTTTGTTCCACCACTCTTTAAGTCGGTTAAGTGTTACAAGTCGAAAAGCCGAATCCTTGTTTAGGGCTTGGGCGGTTTGCTGCAACCCCATTGTTATAGACATCAAGGATTGAACTTTCAACATCACCTTTTGCAGATTTTCGTTTTCGCCCGTAAACAATGCCATCGCCCCTTGTGCTGCCGTAAATCCGCCTGCGACGCCACTTAATCCAGTGATAATACCTTGAAATTGGGCTTCATCATTTGCAAAAATCTTTCCTTGCGCTTGAATGTCCCCTTGAATATCTTGCAAACGCCCCAATTCGGCAGCCATCTTTTTGTAATCTTCTGTCTGGTCGCCATACGCTTCGCGATACAATGCCATTTCTTCGCGTAGCTCTTTGATTCTACTACGCAACGAAACGTGCTTGTTTGCCGCTTCTTCCGCTTGCCTTGCCGATTCTTCCAACTTGGCAGCTTCACTTTCAAGCACGTTGGATTGCTCGTGTAATTCGTTTAATAATTGCTTGCGAACCGTTATTTCGCCTTGTATGGCGTTTCTTCTTTCCTGTAATGCACGAAATTCATCATCACGCCCACTTGCAAAGGCACGACCCATTTCTTGCCCCAAACGGTCATATTCTTGCCCCAAACGGTCAAGTGCTTGTTCGTGTTCATCGCAAGCATCACCAATCTTCGCAAGCGCCGAACGAACTTGGGCAATCATTTCTTGCGTTGTGTTATCCATCACGTCGCCACTTCCAACAACAGCATCGGAAAAGCCTTGAACACGTCGCAATGTTTCGTCAATCGCCGCATTCAATTGGTTGTTGTCCATTTCGGACTTGAATGACAAAGAACCGCCGTTAATTTCTGCCATATTACATCATACTGTTTACGTAATTCAATATTTGTTCCCCGTTGTTCTCTGTTAATTTGATTTCTTCAACCCCATTGTCTAAATCATAACTTGGGGCATCAATCATCATACGTTGAACAACCGACCACGTAATGCCATGTAACAAGTAATCATAAGTCCACCCGAAGTGCTGACATATAGCCCCTCGACGACCATAAGGACTGTTTAATCCTTGTTGGTTTTCTCTATCCGAATCGGCATTGTGGTTCTTTCTTGTTGCATCAATCGAATAGAGTTCATAAAATCCCCCAAATTGCTCATTGCATTCACAATGACGTAAAGTTTGTATAGTACCGATGGTTTTATTTTTCTTGCGAACAATGCCGTTAATTCGTCAAGCCGTTTTGTATCTTCAACCCACCTTGTTACCCCTTTACCGTGAATAGGAACCAATCTATCTTCACCAAGAACTGCGATAGCAACAACCCTTGCACAACGAATGGAATGTTCACGGGCAAGACTTCTTGCACGTTGCATTGAATCTGCCGATTTCATTGCCTTTTCATCAATTGCAAATTCGATTGTTTCTACTGAAATACGGTCAAGTGTGGCAAGCGTCATTTCTTCAATTTTGAATGTTCTTGTTACCTCACGTGGCTTGTATTTCTTAACAATTCCAAAGAACCGCCGTTCCACATCAAATTCGGTGTCTTTTACCTCAAATGACACACCCTTACCAATCAATGTGTTAAGCTCCGCACGTTCTTGTTCAAGTTTCTTCTTATCGTCGTCCATACCAGTTGATATTAAATAATTGAAGCCCCCGAAAACTGAAACATTCCGGGGGCTTCTTACGTTAATGCACCCCGATTAGCCTTTCTTGGGTACACCTTTCAAGGCTTTTCCTTTCGACACAGCCATTGGGGTAACAGTGAAATCCACAAGGAAAATTCCCTTTGACGACATATCGGCGTTGATTACCGCTTCAATGTCGCCATTCGGAATGTCGAAGTCAAGCCCCTTTTCGGTAATCACACGGATTGCCTTGTTTGCAACTACTTCGTCGCCGTTATAGCCCCAAGATTCATCTTCAAGTTTTTCACCGCCAACGTATGAAACAAGGTCGTCCACATTTGCGTCCATAATGGAGAATGTAAGACGGGGGATTTTTCGTTTCTTTTTGCGAACTTCCGGAGCTGCCATACCCTCTTCGTAATGCTCCGTTACCTCTGCGGCATCTTGCGCAATCTTGCAAGTGTCTTGATAAGTCTTGCCAATCTTGTTCATTTCTGCGGGCATTGTTCCATCGGGTGCGGCAGCACCGACTTTGATTTCGCAAAGCCCAAGCGTGATTAATGATGTTCTGTCCATACTATATAAATTAAAATTATTCGATTTGAATGTTCCAATCAATGCGAATGTTGGCGAAATGTTGCTTCGTATTTGGCTCGTACATAATTGTCATGTTGCCGGGAATAATCATTAAGCCTTCAAGATTCGCATTTCTTACAAGTTCTAATGCTTCTTTTGCCAAAGATTTCAATCGTGTGCGATTTGCTGAAATCTGCATTTTACCGTTGATTTTCTTGCTTGTGTCTTGAACATAAATGTTGATGTTGGACGTACCAATTTGAGGCAAACAATCTTGCGTCAAATCAATAGTATTTACAACAACATCTTCACTTGTTGAATTTTCTGGTCTATCATCACCGACATAACAACCACCTTTGTTGGTCATCTTTCCATTCAACAAGTCAAACAAGATTCCATCAGTGTCAAATGTGGTTTTCATTATTCCGCCGCACGTTTGATGTTTGTAATCAGTTTTTCCAGCATTCGGGGTAATTCCCGCTCTGCAAGATGTTCTGCACTCGACAATACGTTATACCCTTTTGCTTCGACATAAGCCGCGTAATTCATACCAGCAACCACAACAAGGGCAACACCCGTAGTTTCCTTGCCAACCTTTTCGGCAATTGATTGCCCAGTTTTTATACCCCTTGCCGCTGCTTCGCTTTCCGCGCCGCTTGCCACATCAAATTGTGAATGTATTGCAACACCATCAACAAAGACTTCATAACCAGTGGACGAAAGCAATGCCCCCGTCTGAACCATATAACCTTTGTTGTTGCGTGCTTCTATCAAGCACATTTCACCAAGCCTTTGCAACCTCTCGATTTGCTTTTGCTCGACCATGTCAAGAAAAGCATCGAATTGTTTTCTTACATCGTCTTTGGTGAAGTTCGCTTTTATACCCATAATCTTGAATGAAGCTGCGCTGGGTCAAAGTTCAAACATATACCGGCAATGCGTATGTCGTTACAATCATGGTCATTTGCAACTATCACCTTTGTGCCTTTGTCCACCTTTGGGCAAGTGATTGGCAACTGAATAACAGATGTCGCCTTGATGTATTCACCACCTGCAACTTGGTATTCGGTACCTTTCCCGTCGGATTCCTCGCGACACATTGAAATGAATTTGCGCAATTGTGTGCATTCCGTCCAATTACCTTGCGAATCTTGCACGGATTCGGTAGCTTCTTCGATGAAAAGAAAATGCGGGTATTGTTTCACCAATTCCATAATCACCAAATATTTGAACGGTTACGAATTTTAGGGCGTGCGACCAACACGTTTTCTTTTCCCAATTCATTACATAGTGCCGAATAATACATTTTTACGGCTTCCATATTCCACGAAATGGAATAACCACCCTCGGACACGTTTTGCAACATACCTTTTAGAACAACCGACATTCGATTGTAAACAGATACATCGCAAGATTTTGTGTCCACCGTATCATCGGCACCAAGCCCACCTTTCACCAAGATAATATCAATATCATCTTCGCTTACGTTAAGCCCGTTTAATGATTTGGTCAAATACTCTTTGTTCGTCATAACATATTGTCTTGCAAAAGACCTTTGGGGCGCAGCAATTGCCCCAAAGGTCAAATATTAGTTCTTGTTCCAGCCGGTGTCATTTGTCTGCATCAACACACTTCGACCGGCAAGATTCCATGCTGGGAAAAGGTTTGCAATTCCCTCGGTAACTTCTTTAACCGGCGATTCTTCGGAATACTTCTTGACCAAAGTGTGTCCGTGCATAACCTTATCGGCGACGCTGCCGGGCATCTTCTTTGCATCAATAGGTTTTTTCCAATATGTGCTTCCAAGAACCTTGCTCTCGCTGAAAAGAATTACATCGTCCTCGAATGGATTTGAGGTTTGGCGCGAACCATCGGCAAGTTCAATCGTAATCTCTTGGTCGATTACAATAATCTGCAAGCCGCGGTAAAGCTCTTTCTTCTTGGCAAGATAGGCGTTCACGGTTGTAAGGTCGGGTGCATCTTGAACACCAGATACATTCTGAATGTAAGACGAACATTTTTTCAAGACTTCTTCTTGCGAAGCAAACTTCTCGAAAGTGTCCACGTTCATAAATGCGAATTTGTACGATGCGCCCAACTTTTTACCAAGTTTGAGTGCTTTCGGAATATCAACCGAAAGGGGTTTTGCGCCAGTCCCGCTTGTGTATGACGTGGACACGCCAATTTTCTGTTCCGACGGAATCAAATAATCGACGTTGTATTCCGTAACGACCGCGGCGTTGTTTGAATTGGTGAATCTGACCTGTCCGAGCGAAATTTGCCGTAAGGCAATCCATTCCGCACGGGCTGCCACGCCGTCCCAACAAAACTTGGTATCTTCTGCCCAAAATTCGACAAGGGCTTTCAAGTCGGGGTTAGTACTCGACATTGCCACCATTATGTCGTATTCGGTCAATTCATCTTCGTTTTTCTCTCGCGCGATTGATATTTTGGGTATATCACCTTGAATGCGCGAAATCGCTTCACGTGTCTTTTTAGGAATTGTCGCACCCCTTGAAACAAGGTCTGCTGCAATCTTCAAGCCCGATTGCGCTTCAAGCATTTTCCACGTCAAGAAATTTGTTTCTTTGAGGGGGAAAAGGGTTGGATAATAGTAATCTTTGAGGTCGTAAGAGTGAATTACGGCTTCCATGTCCTTTTCATTCAACCCAACCATTAATGATTTTTGCATATTGGTTTATTTTTTATGGGTTAAACATAAGCGATTGTCTTTAATGCCGCTTTGTGGGCATCAGATACGGGCGGGGTTGTTGCGGCATTTACGACACCGATAACCCACGCATCAACAAACAAGTTGTCGCCATTTTCCACATCGGAGTTTGTACCAGCGATTGCCACGGGTGTAACTTTCAGTGTTTTGTTGGCTCCACTTGATTCAAATGCGCAAGTGCCGGCATTAACCTTTGCGCCAAGCGTTGCTTCGACGGTTATAACATCTTTTGAGGCGTCTGTTTTGTCAATGGCTGTAATCACTTGACCGTTACAAGCCGCAGTCGCAAATCTGTCGCCTACCTTGAAGTGGTGTCCTTTTGCCACCTCATAAGTTGTCGCTTCTGCCGCTGCTTCGGTGATTACCTGTGCGGTCTTACATACCGTATAAAGACCGTTTGAACCCTTGCCAATAGGTGTACCCTCAAACAATGCCGACCCACCCAAGTTGGCAACCGATACAGTTACGCCGCCGGGTATGTCCGCCACGCGGTGAAGAATACACTTCACAACGCGATTGTCTTTTTTTCTTTTGATTATCAATGACATTGTTTTGACTTTTTTTGTTTTACTTAGAGTTCTTTACCAGATAACGGGTTGTTATCGGTTTTTTGGTTTGCCAAGAAATCGGCAACACCTTTGGACACACCGCTTTCCTCTTTTTGTGAAAACAGCGGTATTCCGCCAGAATTACTCAATTTTGCATTGGCAACATTTTGATTTGCCGTTGCAATGTCCGCAACCTTTTCGTTCAAGTATTCATTGAAGTCATTGTCCGTATCGAACTTCATGCGGGAAAAATCTTTCAATGTTTGCGCCTTGAAAGTTTCGTCCTTGCAATCAGCCAATTTTTCGTTCAATGTTTGAAGCCTTGTTTTCTCAATGTTGCCTTGTTCGTAACTTGACAATCTTTCTTGAAGTGGCGTTACCGCTTCCGCAACAGCCTCTTTCACAATCTTGCGGACGCTGTCCATATCTTCGCGTTGTGGCTCGTTGCCGGGTTCCGTTTGCCGCTCAACGAAGTTGTACTTCTTTCGCAAGTTCGATTCAAATGTCTTGTTACTGTTGGACACTTCTTTATCCACTTCGGTGCGATAGTCCTTGACGTATTCATTCACTTGCGCATCGGTGATTTTTTCAACAAGGGCTTTCGCATCATCTTCGGTTGCGCACTGTAACGCAAGGGAACGTGCCAGCACCGCCAATCCGTCCTTTCGCACGCCTGAAAACTTCGCAATCAGTAGTGCCAAAATCGTTTCTTTCATTTTTTTGAAAATTTATGTTCAACAAATCATCACAAAAATATAATGTTTTATAGTGATACAAATGATATATGCAAGTCTATTTGTGCTTAACTTATCAACATTTTGCATTGCAAGTGCATTTTTTGCCGAAAAAGTTTGTTATATTAAATATAACTATTATATTTGCGGTGTGTTACTATAAAACACGCTAACAATAACAGCTTAAAACAAAAAGAAAAATGAAAACAAAAAGAGAAAGTGCCTACACATACAGCGAGGCAGAAGAAATGGTAAACGATTTTGTAAATTATTATGGCGGCAATTGCCGCATAGAATACCGAAGCGCCGATTGTTCGGCTTTCCCGTGTCCGAGAGAGCTTGAAAGTTGGAGCGGAGAAACATACGCTATATACGTGATTGATGAAGATAGCAATAAAGAGGTCTACGCAGTCGCATACTGGGAATAATGTTGGGCATTCTAAAAACGAAACAACCAATCAAAAAAAATCGCAACAATGAAGAAACAAGCAATAATCCAAAAATTCAAAATCATAGAATCAACACCAACAAAACTGTGTGTTGAATTGACATCATCAATACGTTTATGCGGGCAAAGGCATTCAAACCGCCTTTCCGGCTCATCTGTATGGGTAACACACTTTGAAAGATTCGCTAAATGGAGAGTATATGACAACCCTTTTGACAACAACGAATTTTCAGTTGTGGAGAAATGGGGCATTGTCAAATCAAATGCCTTTCGCGGCATTATTTTAGCCAAAAGGTGGTCATATAAAAATGACATCATTACGGCTTTGAACAGCATTCCAACCAAACCAATTTCAAATGATTAAAACGTTCTACGATGGCAGCAATTACAATGCAATATATCAAACAAGCCATTATGGGTAAGAATATTTCATATTATAATGGGTTTAATGGGACAAACGATTATTTCAAAATCGGTTACATGGTTAAATCCGGAACATCTGTATGGGTGTTCCAATCCAAAGGTAAAGGATTGGGCGTATTAATCCCCATTGCAGCCATTACAAAACTTGTGGAAACGGGTAAGTATGAAACACGTGGTGATATAGAAGAATGTTCATTCACAACTACATATAAATTATTTTAGTCAAAAAAAATGTATTACTATAAAACGCACAACAATGAAAATCGCAATCGTTGGTTCACGTGAACTTGGCAATATTTCTTTTGCAGAAGAACTTGAAAGGCACATAACCTTGCATTCGTGTGATGCAATTATTTCCGGCGGGGCAAAGGGCATTGATTCTCTCGCTGCACAATATGCAAGGCAACATGAGCTTGAACTCATTGAATTTCGCCCAGATTATGCAAAGAACGGGCGTGGGGCAACATTCATACGCAACCGTGAAATTGTGGATAATTCCGATATGGTCGTTGCATTTTGGAATGGCACATCAAAAGGCACGAAATACACCATTGATTATGCAAACAAGAAAGGCGTAAAAACTTTAATTATTTCGATATGATAACAACAAACATTCCAATCATGCGGATTGAGAACAACACGGGGCAAGTTCCGGGCTTGCCCCCGAATCCGCGTATCACAAACCCCGCAAAACTTGATAAGCTGGTTGAAAGCATTAAACAAGACCCCGAAATGTTGCAATTGCGTGGGCTGCTCGTTTATCCGATTGCAGATGGCAAGTATATCACTGTCGGCGGAAATATGCGTTTACAAGCATTGAGGCGGCTTGGATTCGATGATGTTCCTTGCATCATTATCCCAAAGGAAACGCCAGTTGAAAAACTCCGAAACTATATCATCAAGGACAATGGGGATTTCGGTGATTGGGATTACAAAGCACTTCTTGATGGGTGGGACGCCGTAGAACTCCAAGAATGGGCAATTGACATTTCGCAATTTGAGGAACCGCAATTTGAGGAACAACCGCAAGAAAAGAAACGTGCAGGGTGGAACTCTGCCGCCAACTCCCAAGAAAGCGTGTGCGATTTGAAAGATTGCATCGGCTGGCACCCAAAACGTGATTTTTCTTTCATTTCCTGCTTCAAGAAAAGCGAACAAGGTTATCCATTATCCACCATTAAGGCGGATTTCTCCAATGTTGGATTGTTTGCAGATGCCGCCTTGAATGTTATTCGCCGTGTGGTTGGATTGCGCCACAATGATGATTGGGCGTTGCTCACGACGCCCAAACGCCGCCACAAGGAAACGAACTTTGCCGAAAGCGTTTGTTTGGTGATTGCTAAAAAGCTGGGAATCCCATTTTACAATGATGCAATAACCGCAAAGACAAGACAACGCATCAACCCACAATTCGCATTGCACGTTGATATTAAAGAACATAACATCATTGTGTTTGATGACATCTTGACAACAGGCGCAACCCTTGATGGTGTAAACAAACTGCTTCCGGAAAAGAATTGCTTGTATATTATTGGTATAAATAACAATTAAACAGCGAATATGAAAGCAATCAACACAATGACTGACGACGAATATAATCGCCGATTGTATGAAGCATCAAAACGAATGTTCAAGACAATAGCACGGATAATGGACATGGAACTTTTGACATCAACAAAAGCCGACAATGACGGGCAAGAAGAAATTGCCTTGAAGCACGACTTCAATGCCCGTGCATTAAGTTTGGCAGCCCATACACTTTTAATCACACCGAATAAAACTAAACAACAAAAAAATAATAGTTATATTAAATAAATTTGTTACATTTGCATGGAAAAGATGAATTTTGAAGCACTCGCAGCCAAGTATGGTTTACGTGTTGATTTCGTGAATGAACTTCACGACAAAGTGGTGGACAAAGAGAACTTTGTTCGTGCTGTAAGAATGTTTGCCAACGGCACATTTCCGTATGATATGGCAATCGGAAGCGAACCTATCAATGTAGCGGAACTTCGGCATCAAGTTGCCAAAAATATGTGGGACTTCCGAAAGAATAAGGCAACCAAGCTGCAAGAAGCGATGGAACGGCAACACAAGATTGTTGAGTATTACAACACTTGCACGTCCTTAACATACCGCCACAAGCTCAACAAACACATCAAGGAAGTTGTTTTCATCAAAGATGGGAACTTGGTTGCCTTTGGACATTTTGAACCAAAACAAGGCGGTATTTATGCCGCGAACAACGAAATGATGCCAGACTTCCGTTGGAATCCACACGAATGTTTGGCAAGGATACGCAAATTGAATAAGGCTTTTTATCGGCAAGTGAAAAAGGCTGCGTTCAATTCTCCCCGTGAATGGTTTGATTTTAATATATAAGACAATGGAAAATAAAGAAAGAGGCAGCAATATGAAAAATCAGATAAAAGTAGCAATAAACGCGGAAAACAGATTTGCAGCGAGCGAACAGATAGAAGCGGTAATGAAGTGTGCCGGCGGATATTTTGAATCAGTCAGAGTTATCGGAAAAATCATCATCAAAAACGACGGTCGAGCTGGGTTTATCATGTTGGCAGAATCCAGCGGCGAATCATACAACGCGGCGTATAGTAAATTCCGCGATGAAATGAGTAAACGAAAAATATATGTGTTATGACCAAAGGGGTAGATTTCGCCAAATGCAGCAAAATCACCAATTGATGCCATAAGAAATGCAATTGTAATATGAACGGAACAACCATATATCACGTTTGCTTCGGCGACGACAACCACCATTATTTCGGTTCTATTGCCGCGATTTTCGACACATTCAATCATCTTGAATTGGGCGTGTCGAAATCTCGATTGTGGGCGTATGGAATAACCGAATCAAAGCCATATCGCAACAACAAGTGCATCATTTACAGGGGAACAATCCACCGAAAGAAAACGAATCGTAAACCATCAAAATAAACAATTATGGACTACACCAATTTGAAAGAAAAGACCATCTTTGATTTCTGCAACGATGAACAAATAATTGCAGATTTGGTCGTGTCGAAAGAAGATTTCTTTCGCGATTTGAAAGAATATCCGCTTTATAATGCTCACGTACTCATTGAGTTTGCGGAATTGACTAACAACAAAGATTTGTTGCAAGCCGTCGAAAAGCAATACAAAAAAGAACTTGAAGCGGAGAACAACGAATAAAGTGGGGGGGCGTGAAGCCCCCCACTTTATTATTTTATAATGCCCTCTTTTCGCATATAGTTTTCAATTGTTTGCTCACCTGCACCACTACGGCATAAAGCAACAATCTTTTTCATTTGGGCTTTTCCTATCGGTTTACCATCTAAACGAATGAACTTATCCATTCCACCGTCCAACAATGCTTGTATTGCGGTTGTTTCCTGTTGTGTGTAATCCAATCTAAAAAGATACTTTCGCGCCGATGCAAGAACTTTTGCCGGGTCAAGACCAAGTTTTGAAATGACAAAATCATACATAAGCACACGGCGGTTGTAACCCGTTGAATTTCGATTGTTGATGAACTCCGGGTGTGGCGTATTGGCACAACCCAATTTTGCGTAAAATTCCGGCAATGTCTTTCGTGCCACAAACTCGTTCATCATTTCCATAACTTTGGTTTGCGCTTTTGTTGTTTTCATATTGCCCGGAACATTACGGTTGTGTGTGATTTCGTGCCAAAATGTTGCCATTGCATCAGCTTCTTCAAAGGTGATTTCATTTGATTTGCCACTTCCGATTTTAGCCATTGCGGATTTTACGTATTCAAGTCTTTCAGTTTTCAAGAAAATTCGCCCGTCCATATACGTATAACCGTTTACATCACTTTTCTTCGTTGCGGACAAAACACAATCGCCGTGTTCAAACCACTTTTCGGTGGTAAACTCGGAGTTGATAACCTTGAAAGTGTCGTCAAGTTCGGAACTTGCTGTGTATGATGTTCGTATTGCTTTGTGTGGTGAATCGCCACCACCACTTTTGCGTATCTTATCCAACAAATCTTGCAATGCCTGTTTATACGAACTTTTGCCCATCACCCATTCGCGCTTATCGCTCGTAATTGTGGCAACATAATTAAACATTTCCAAAACATCAATTTTGTATTTTCGCGCTTCCTGTATTGCATTTGTGGCATTTGCAATGAATTGATTGTATTCTTTTTCAGCGTTGAAGCACCTATTTTCCAATTCAGTCATTTTTTCCAAAATGTTCTTTGTATCTGGATTGCGCATTGCTTCATCGAGAATGTATGTGGACAACCCCCATTCGGAACACTTGCGGCGAATATCCGCATCGGCTTGTTCCATCATCTTCGCTTTTGATTGAATGGTTGCTATTCTTATACGCACGCCAGCAATATCCCTTTCTGAAACGTACTTGTTAAGCATTGTGAGTTGTACGGATAATCCCCACTTGGCGGCTTGTTGCCTTGCTTGGACAATTTGCACATTTAACGCATCAAGTTGTTGTTGTATCGGGTCAATCGGTGATTCAATGGTTGGCAATGCAATCTTCAATCCATCGGACAACTTGCCATTTTTGAAATTGTCTTTAATAAAATAAGGCGTCGAGCCCCATTTCTTTTGCGCATCTATATGGTCTTTTACCCATGCTTTGAATCCATCTGGCACATCGGAAACTATATTCTTCGCTTCCAATTTCTTGTATTGCGTTCCTCGCAATGCCGCTTTGAGGTTGCCCAATTCATTTTCATCAAAGGTTTCTTCGTCCATCAATATAGGCACGGCATAACACATACATTGCGGGTGCCACCCTTTGAACTTGAATGTCTTTGGGTAACGACCGACCAATTGTTGGCAAATGTCGCATTTACACAATGGTTCGTGATTACTTCGGTGTATCTCAAAGCCAACAACGAAATCAAGTGATTGCCAGCGCAAAAAGTCGCTTTCTCTATATGCCATGTTTATTTCGGAGCGCGTCAAACGCATTGCATTCTTGTACGACGAACGGTAAACTCCCTGTCCGGGGTGAAAGGCTTTTGCGGCTTTCGACAATACAAGGTTTCCGCGTTTATCTCGCACACGGCGAAATAATCGGTTCGGTTCTTTGAGGTTTTTCCGGACATCACGTGAAAGTTGGTCGGCACTTCGACCATCGCCCAATCCAACATCAAGGGCAGATTCCAGTTGCTCTTTGTATTGACCGACATATTTCCAAACCCTTTGCGAAAGGTTCATTCCATCGACCTTGCGCCGCTGGAATGTCTGTAATGCGTCCAAGTTTCGGTCTTGCATCTTTTGCAACATCGCCTTGCTCAACTTTGACGTTTCCATTATCGAATCAATAAAGCCATCGTTCTTCTTGCAAGCGAACAACCACTGTTTTTTTGAACCCGTTTCAATAACCGTTATCATTCTGCTTGCAAGTTGTTCGGTTACATCTTGCATAACGGACTTTACACCGGGGTAATCATCAAAAGAAAATGGCTTATCTGGGTTGTATGTGCCTTTTGCCGCTGCCTTTGAAACTTCGGCGGTGGCTCGGTCAAATAAGGCTTCAACAGCTTTGGTGTATTGCTCCGTTTGCCTGTAATGTGCGGAATCGTATGATTGAATCGAAAACCGCGTTGTTTTCTGCCTTTTCTTTGCCATAAATCAATTCCCTTTCGGTCGAATCTTGAAGTGTTCACAAACGTAGTCGGACAACATCTTGCACCATTTTCCGTATTCCGTTTTTTTATCAAGTTTACATCGGCACAATATCAAATGTCCATCATGTGCCCTGTCGCTCCAATCGTATGAATTGGCACAATCACGACACCTCAACTTAGATATTTCTTCAATCTTCTTTTTTGCCATAAGTTACGAACTGACCGTTTTTAATTCGGGTAAACGTGGTTTTATCAACGTGGCAACGGCGAACACCGCACGAATCAGCCACCCACATAATAAATTGGTCTGGAACACGCCTTGTTTGCGGCATCTTCAACACTACATTGTATTGGGTGTAAGTATGTGCCGGTACAAATTCTTTCCCAACAACATACCCACTTATCGTGTTTTCCTTGCAGCTTGCAAGACAAAGCACCATCAAGATTGCAAACAATACCTTACGCATCACCATCAATTTGAGGCTCTCCAATTATGAATGAATTTTCGCTTGCGGTTTGCTCTTTTATTTTCTGCACCGTCATGTTCACGTCCTTAGAAATTCCGGCGCGTTCAATAGATTCTTCTTGCGAAATAACCGGTTTGTTTCCGTTTGCGGTAAGCCAATAATTCAAGTCGTCAAGTTCATTCGTTAGCATATACGGCACAAGTTCTGGTTCAATCACGATGTTTTCACAATCCTTTTCCCAAGCGGTGTTCATTTTCCCGATGTATGCCAAAATGATGTTCACGCGACGTTGCAGATATTCATCGAAAATTTCGCGCTTATCCTGAACTTTCAAATGTGCGTCCATAAACAACAGCTTCAAGGCAATACCGCTTATTGCTCCAAGCCCCTTGACAGAATCGAAAGAAATGTCGGGCGTTTGTGTGATTGTATAAATCATCTTTAACAGGGTTTCAATCTCTAACTTGACAGCTTCCGGCGCGGATTGCCAAGATACATATTGCATGGTTGCACCATCTTCGCCCTCAATTACAGAGCCAGATTCGCCCTTTTTCGACCACCCATTAATTTGCCCGGTAACAAAAATCTTTGGACTTGCATGATAATCATTTGTGTCTGCAAAATTTGACAAAAGAGTTTCCAGACGGTCAATCAATTTGTTCACGTCCTCGGTTTCAAACTTTGATTGATAGCCATACACAACGGGTATTTTACCGATTGCAATAGGCTTTGGATAACCGGGCACGACTTCATAACCATTTGCGCCATTTGCCCACAACCAATGTTCATCTGCCGTGAATGTTTCAAAGTAATCAATGGCGCTTTTCAAAATCTTACGGCTAAATGCACGCGAAAAAGCGAGCATATCACCTGTTTCATCAAAATACGGGTAAAGTTTATCGTCAAATTCGGGCGAAAAGATAGCGCAGCGCAATTTGTGCTTTGCGTTGAATCCATATTTTGTGTGTTCCTTATCAACAGTGTACCAATACTCTGCACACTCCTTAAATCCAAATATTGAACGCCCAATTTTGCGATTCAAAGAATTGCTTTTGACGTCATACAAAATGTGATTAACAGCTTTCACAATGCTTCTTTCAACATCGTTGATAGGAGTTGAATTATATTCTGGCGGATTGCCGAAGCAAAACGATACAGCACGGTTGATTATAAGCCTTTGAATGGCAAGTGAAACCCTTGCCACCTTTTCGGTTCTATAATTTACCGATTCGCCATCGACGGATATAACCCGTTGCGCCGAATCAGCATCATTATCCGAATCGACCTTTACTTTTTTGTCTGGTCGAGTAATAGGGTCGTTGATGCCGTGTAACTCCGGATTCAACGCTTTTCTCGCGGCTTCCACATCGGGCTGCGGTGTGTAACGGTGGAGCTTTAATTCTGCAATCACATCATTATCCGTTGCCTTTCCGAAAATTTCTTTAATAGTCATAATACCTGTTTTATAGTGATACATTTAATACCCAAAAAGACTTGCCACGTCCGATTTTTTGTGGTTTGTTCGTTTTTCTATTGTTCCAGTCAAAGCATCTGGGGCGTCATCATGTTCATTTTGTCCAGCTTTCAAGTAACTACATATCGCCTTTGAGAAATCTGGAAATAAGTTTTTCCAACCTTGCGGCATAAACGTAAGATTCTGCACCATTGCAGAATTTTGATAAATGCGCGTGTCTTTGTTCTCGGATTGGTGAAAAGACGAAAACTTTGTCTTGGCATTGCCCATCAATCTGCATTGCCGTTCAACATTGTTCTTGAACAATCGCCCGCCATTGTTTGCTTCCACAACACATTCCGCAACTTGGTGTTTGGTAAGCATCTTTGCAAGGGCTGGTTCGGTATATTCAACGGGGCGAGTGGTGTAAAGAACATCGACAATGTAGTTCCCAACATCTGTTTCGTCATATACGATTGCGCACAAATAATCTGCTCCCGTATCGGCTGTGTCCACATAACACTTTCGCTTGACATATTTTGTTGCCGGGCGAATCGAATATTCCACAAATCCACTTTCGTACATCAACCCAGAACGAGGCTGCGGGTCTTGCTGGTACAAAGATTCAAACACTTGCGGATTTCTCTTTCGTATCGACTGCAACTTGCTCAAATTATGGCGTTCACTCCAAAGGGCTTCACCCTCTTGGCGTGGGTCGTACTCTGTCGGTTTTCCCTCTTTGATAGCCTTGTATATCACGACAACCCAACCATCTGTGTTTGTTTCTGGGTCATAAACACCTTGTTGGCGCAACAACGTTCCCGCCAAGTCATCTTCGTGCCATCTGGTGAACACAATCAATTGTTGCGAATCGTTATGAAGTCTGGTTTCGGCAACTGTATCGTACCAATCGACAACACTTTCACGAACAACGGGCGACCAAGCCGTTTTTGCGTCCTTATAAATGTCGTCCATTATCAAAATATCTACGGGTTCACCCGTCAAAGCACCACCAACACCAACCGTCTTGAATCCGCCACGATAACCAACAATTTCGCATTCATCAGCATTTCGCAACCAAGAACCCGCCACCGTTGTAACATTTGAAGTGTTCAGTGCGGTGTTCGGAAATATATCGTGATATTCTTTGGTGTCAATGATACGTTGTATTTCTCGATTAAACTTCCTTGCCTTTGGCGCATTATACGACACAATTGCCAACTTTTTGTCTGGATTCTTGCCTAATAGGAATGCGGGTAAACGCCTTGTTGAACCCTCGCTTTTACCGTGCTGCGGGGGCATAAAGACCATAAGTTTGCGAATCTTGCCATCTGCAAAATCGGTCAAGACTTGATAATATCGGCGGTGAAAGTCTGCCGGACGAAATGTCGGCATTGTTGAAAGGGTAAAACGCAACAAATCAGAACGACTTTCACGAATAAGCCTTTCTTTCAACGCCTTGCACAACTTTATTTTGTCCGCCTTTTTATTCATCACTCCAATTTGCGCTTCAATTCTGCAATCTCATTGTCCAATTCTTCATCTGTTTTGCCAGCGAACAAGTCTTTACCGTCCTTGCCTGTTATTTCGTTTGATTGTCTATTTCGCCAATGCTCTGGGTCGCCATTAGTCAATGCGAATATAATCGCCGCCGTGTCTGGTTGAATGTGCTTTTTGCTGGTCGTTTGTTCCTTGATTATGGGTTTCGGATTGCCATTTTCGTCCTTTTTTGTACCGGGAATGGTTACAACCTTTGTTTCAGTTACATCATAACCTTGTATCTTTTTCATCAAGGATTTTTTCGCCTCAATCACCATCGTTTGCATTCTTTCGTCCTTTGCATCTTCGATAGCTTCGGCAAAATCTGGGTAGTCGTTCACCCATTGATGGTATGTTTTCGGCGTTATTCCAACTTGGCGGCAAATTTCGGCAATGGTGTATGTGTCGGACTTGATAAGCCCAACAATCTTTTCCACCGTTTTTTTACTGAACTTTGCCATTGTCAATACTCTTTTTTAGGTTGATTTTGTTACAATTATCACTTATTTCTTCAACTCACACTTAAAGCCCCTATCTTGTAACTCGCTGTATAACAACGACAATTTGGAAACATCGCTACACTCAACAATCAATCGTGTGTCAATCACCTTTTTGCCATCTTCGGGTTGTTCTTCTTCGGGTTGTTCCATTGTAACGCCCCAATCTTCGGGGTCAAAGTCGTATATTTCTGCTTCTTGCATTATCAAGTCGGTGTCAAAGCAAATGTTCGCTTTGCTTGTTGCATTGTCAGCAAGTGCAAATTCCCGACCTTTTGCCGAATCCAAGTCGATGTCATTTCGCCGAACCGCAACAAGGGTCTTTCCGTCCGTTTCTACAATAATGGCATTTTCAAATCCAAGTTCGGCAGCCTTTTCGACGGTTTTGTTTCCGGCAATAATGCGGTCGTTCTTATCAAGTAAAACCGAACGCCCAAGCCCGAATTTTCGCAATGATTCGTCCATAAGGTGGTCGCCATACTCCGTTCCCCTATTGAAATTTTTATCATCGGGAATCAACGAATCAATGTTTACCTCAACAACCTTTTTCATCGCAAAATCAAGAAATAATAAAACAGAATAGAAAATGGAATTGCGCAAGCTGCACCGAACATCATAAATACAATGTCCATCACCTCAACCATTTCATTTCCTTTTGAATCCAACAAATCCTTGAAAATTTTGGCAAGTATTCCGATTGTAAATCCGAACAGCCAACCAAGCAAAGACCCCAAAACAATGGATATTGTCAAACCGACAATAAAATATTTGCGTTTGTCGGTCTGTTTTGCGGCTTCCTTGACATTTTCCCATACGTCAATGAACTTCTCCTTAATTTCGGCAACAAACGTCAAAATTCGGGCTTTTAACGTCGAATTTTCAAAGACTTCTTCGCCAGACACGAAAACGGGCGGTTGTGTCTTGCCAGAAAACACGCCCAACCAAACTATCCCCGTAAATAAAATATTCAATCTTTCCTTGAATGATGCTTTCCAACATGATACACATTGTTTGCCATCATTCCATACGTGCAATGATTGACATTCACTGTCAGTCATTGTGGACGGTTTTTGCAACACTTTTGTGGATTGTGAAAAATCAATTGGTTTCATATTTACTGTTTTGCGATGAAATCGCAAAGTTAAGAGGTGAATCACTATAAAACACACCTTAACAAAAAAAGATAGGAAAAAGTTATCAAACATTCACCCTTATAGGTAAGTTTGCAAACACCCAAGCAAGCAAAGCTGCGTCGCGGGAATCTTGATTTGTCCGACCACTCAAACCGGTAAATGACGCCAATTCTTCATGTGTAATCTTTCTGTCATTACCTTTCCAACACTTAATCAATGGTGGGTGTTGCACGACGTTGATTCCATAATGCTTGCACATTTCAATAATTTTTCGCCCAGTTTCGTGATTTGCCCCAACGTCCTTTGCGATTTTTTCCGCCCTGTGTCCTTGCGCTTCGTGGAAATTGGACTTTCTCACAATCCACCCAGCCTCAACGACTACAATCAAGGATTCTTGTTTTTCTTCTTGAACCATTTTGGCGTGTTGCAGATAGTCAAGCAACAATGGAAATGTCAAGTTTGTAACTTCAAGTTGTCTTGTAGACGGTTTTAGGAACGCCACGCCCGATTTTTCCTTATCTGGGTCAATGGCAATGATGTTGTCAAACCTTGGCATAATGTATCAAGAATTAAAATGGTAAATCATCTTCACCCCGTGTCTGTGCAGCTGTTGGCGCAACATTGGTTGGCTGTTCCTGCGCATTGGCGTTGTTCTCGGTTTTTGCGCCACACAAAGTTACTTCGGTGGCATACATATTCACGGAACATTGCGGTTGATTTTGTTTGTCTAAATATGCTTTTACCGAAATGCGACCACGCAAGAATACCTTTGTGCCCTTTTTCAGGTATTGGAATAGTCCGCCACCCTCACCATACCAAAGAACCGACACCCAAACGGTGGTTTCGCCACCATCTTTTCGCTTTTCCGAATGTGCGACATTCATTGAAACATACTTCTTGCCGCCAAACTCTTTAATTTCGGCATCATTGCCAAGATTTCCAATTACTTCTAACTGTAACATAATATTTATTTTTTTTGAACCATTTATGCAATTGCATTACATTTGTTTAATAACGTTTCCCGTGTAGAATCGGGCGACTTTCATTGTATTTCATTTTTTTGTCGATATGCCAATCCAAATCAATATTGAGGGATTCCGCCCAACTCTTAACGTAATAAATGCCGAATCGAATACGAGTTTCAATTCTTATATCGAATCTGGTAAGACACTTGCATAAAGCAAAGGCGATTTCGGTAAAACAGGAATTACAAAAAAGATAATCGTAATGATTCGTTTTACTCAAATCAATACCCAACGCCCCGGCAAGGTCAAGCAAGCGAATTACAATGTCTGCAAATTCATCTTCAACCGTGTCTTTTATCCAATCTTCAAAACGACCGTCGGGAGGCTGTTTGTCATCTTCAACAAATCGGTCAATATCGGCGTGTCGTCCGTTTCTGTCTGCCGAAACAAGTTCGCCAACCTCACTTATTACAAGCATCAAGTAATGTTCGATGCTCAATTCACATTTCCAAAATCCGTGATTCACGGCGTTGGTATGTGCTTTGTTCGCTAAATCATTAAAGTTCATTTCTTGAAAAATTTATGTTCTACAAGGTTTTTCTCAAAACAAGGACGGTGAACCATCGCTTTTCTTTCTTGGCTTCGTTCTTTCCATCTTGATATATGGGCAATCATTTTGTTGGGTTGCATTATAGGTTCTTTCGCTGACCTCATACAGTCCGGCGGCTTGCCCCTCGATTTGCCCTTGCACCGCACATCGGTAAGCCGGGAAATCGTTTTTCTTTTCATTGAACCAAACCGCCTTGACACAACGGCAACAATTTCGGTCTTGCCACGCCATAAACTCCGTACCATTGGAAAAGCACGGCTTGGTTGTCGTTTTACCCCTTGCCATTGGTTACAATATCAAAAATTGCTTTCGTCAATTCAATATCGTACATCGCATTGTGCAAGGAATCATCTTTTACCTCGATTCCAAGTGTTTTTGCAACGGTGGACAATTTGAAGTTTTCCATATCATGGCGACGGGTCGAAAGAAACGCCGTTGCAAGAACCATCACGTCAATAGTGTTCGACCAAAACCAAGAACCAAAATAATTATCGCCATTTTGCAAGAAGAATCCCCGTAAAAATTGGTTGTCGAAAGCTGCGTTGTTATATCCAACCAAAAAGAATTTATCTTTTTTGTTGAACTTATCAACATACTTTCCAAGCATCGAAACAAATTTGTTATACACATCGCGCATTGGCGGGTATGCAATTACTTGTTCGCGGGTAACGCCCGCAACTTTCAATGCTTCATCTTCGATTATTGCTTTGGGATTAGGTTGAACATGAAAGTCGAATGATTCTTTCACAACACCATCAATCACTATTTGCCCAGATATTTGGTGAATGCCGTTTTTTCCGGGATTTGTCCCCGTTGTTTCAAGGTCATAAAATACTAATTTCATCGCATTTCTGTTTTATAATAACACATTAAATTCTATAATTTTGATAACCATTGTTCCCAAATTTGATTTGCCACTTGCGCCATCATAATTGGCGGAACGCTCATTCCGCACACATAATGTGGCAATTGACCGCAAAAATTATAATCTTGCGGAAATGATGAAATGCAACACACTTCACTTTTTCCAAGAAATTGCGGTCGGTCAAAATGTATCAAGCTCGTTTCTTTACTCGGCAAAGTTGGGCAAATTCTATCTCTGTAAACGTATGATTGGTTGAAATCAGACCTTTTACCATACAATCTTTGGTTTGTATCTCCTTGGTCTGAATCTCCATACTTTCGGTTGTCCCATAACGCGCGAATTACATTTGACGTTATTTCTCGACCGGAATAATCGGCAACATCGCAAAAAAGAATAGGTATTTCGTTAAAACACATCTTCATTCGTGGTTTTCTTTCAAATAATGATACACGTTCCAACAATGGCATGGCAAGGTCTTTTCGTAAGCACACAAAAAACACCCGTTCACGCCTTTGAGGGACGCCCATATTTTGTGCGTCAAGAACAAAATGCTGGCAATAATACCCAGCATCGTTGAAGCATTCATAAATTCGCCTTACGTAGTCTTTTGCTTTACCCAACAATAACCCTTTGACATTTTCGGCAACAACAACTTTCGGTTTTAGTTTTTTAGCAAGGTCAATGAAGTCAAAAAACAACGTGTCCAACACCTGTTTCGCCTGCCCCTCGCGAAAATGTTTCATCTTACCCCAATAATATTCACGACTTCCAGCGATTGAAAATGTAGAACAGGGTGGCGAACCGTCCAAAATATCAAGATTGAACAATTCTGTTGGTAAGTCCGCTCTTTCCTTGAACGTCTGTATCGGTTCAAGGAAAGGAAACTTTGGGTTGTTATTCTGACAATATACGTACATCATTCTTTGGTCTATCTCATTACAACCAATAACGTCATATCCGGCTAATTTATATCCCATTGACGACCCGCCACCACCAGCGAAACACGAAAATACAACTCCTTTGTCTTTTGTGAAGTTTGCATCTTTTAATGTCCAACGGAAATCAAACTTGTGCATTATTTTTTATTCAATATATCATTCACTCTTGTTGCCAAATTCCTAAAATCTGAATTGTAGGTGAAATCGTCTTGATATTTCTTCAACAAATGAAGCACTGTTGAATGGTCGCGTTTCACATACGCAGCAATATCCGCCAAACGCATCTTCTCTCTCCTACAATGGTAAACAAGAATCATTCTTGCAAAAAATCCATCACGTTTTCGCGACTTGACGATATAATCTTCTATCTTCAAACCCATCACTTCGTGAATTGCGTTATGAATCCTTGTTAAGATAGTGTTGTTGCGTAGAACATTAGATTCAAACCAGATATACTTTGATGTTCTATTTGCAATATCATATTCGATTGAAGCACCTATTGAATCGACCCAATTGTTCATCATATAGATAGCATCACAAGGCAATAACATTTCAATACATTTGCAAATATGTTTTTCCCACATATCATCTTTGTCAAGACCATTGTTCAAAGGGTTCACCACTTCAAAGCCAATTTCAGTCAATAATTCTTCTACACTATTGAACTTATCTTTAACATAGTCATACGGCAAACCTGTTACTTTACCAGATATATAAATTTTCATTTTGCAATTTTTTGGTTGTTAAAGTTTTCTTCTGTCTTTACCCTTGATTTCAAAATAATTACACATTTCCACCAATCGACTTTTAACCCTATCATCATAATTTTCTGTCAATGATTTATGGCATATAGGAATGTTTGATGTTATCATTGTCAAATTGTCTGACTGGTCGCCACGGTATTCGAGCAATGTGCGCAATACGTTCATTCGGTTTCCCATAGATACCGCTTCAAGTGGTTCACTGCCCAAATCTTGAATACAAAGAATTTTTGTTTTCTTATATTCATCAATTGAAGTTGTTTCGATGAACCTCGCTACGATTTCATCAGCCCTTACGATTCGCCACCAAATCCGTGCATCTTCAATACCGAACTTTATTTTGAAGTTAAACAAGCAGGCATAAGCCAACATCACTTCCATGCACCAAGACTTGCCAGAACCTGTGTTTCCAGCGATATAAATACCTTTTTTCATATCGCCAGAAACCTCATGTTTCGTTTCTGGGTGAATTGCTTTCATTGTCATATCGCAATGCAGCCATTTTACAATGTTTTCATAGACGAAGCGATTTTCATCGTCAATCACGAATTTTGGATTTCGCTTTTTGCCGATGGCTTCTACAAGTTGCAAGGATTCTTTCAAGTCATAATCATCACGATTTTTGAACCGTGTGATTCCTTGAAACAACCCACGTTCCTTGACCATTTCCAATGCCTTTGTTAAGTCTATTTCCATATATCATTTACATTGTTTGTTGAAACAGCCTTTCGGCGCTGCTTTACTTGGCGTTCTTCTTCGCCTCTTGCCCAATTTCTGACGGCAGCTTTCCAATCTTTCATTTTATTTTTTCCCACGAACCAACCCTTGCTTTCGTAAAAATCAAAGAAACTTTCAGCATCAAAGGAATAACCCTTATCAATGATATAATTTCTTATTTCATCAATCGTTGGCGGTGAAAAGCGGCTTCCGCTTTTCTCTTTTATATTCTCTTTTATATTATTATTTATTTTATTTTCTTTTATTTTATTTTGCATCGAGTTGCATTGCATTTGCTCTGCATTTGCATTGCATTTGTTGTCGTTTTTATGCAATTGCGTTGATTGCCATCTTTTTGCGGCAGCCGCTTTGCGCTTTTCTGCAATGTCCAAAATCTTTACAAGACGTTTTTTTACCGATTCAGACCAAAAGTTTTCGCCGTCATTCACGAACAATTCAAAGTCATTCACGATGCTTTCAACAACCTTGCTTTCCACGTGCAATGCAAATGCAATGCTTTTGCATGATTTCAAAGGCAACACGCCACCTTGTTCGTACATTTGTTCGATGATACACCAATACACACCCAAGCCAGCAACACCGTGTGTTATCAATACATCTTGCAATTTGGGGTCGCTTCGTGCGTTATAATCGTGCGAAAAATAGAATGTATCTTTCATTGTTGAGAGTGTTATTCCAACCGACCAACCAAATGGAAAGTCGGTTGGATATTATACACTAAATTTCAATGATTGCGATTTCGGGTGCAATTTCTTTGATTTTTGCAATTTCATCATCAATCACCTTGTTGCGTAAATCTTCAAGTGTTGCTTGTGCGCCCGGCGAAAGAAGCACGAATGCAACTTCACGCCCGTTCACCTGTGCAAAGATTTCGACCTCGATTGTTTCGGCTGGCATTCCCTTGAAAATCGGCATTTGAATAGTGAATGAATCTGGCAAGTTGGAATTGACCACTTGGGCGAAATTGTCGGTACGATTGCCATTTTCGGCAATTGCACGTTCAATCTTGTTGTTCACGGTGGCGGTAAAGTTCATCAAGGTTGAAACCAACGCCATATTGGTTTGGCGGTCTGAAAAGAATGCACGGTTCATCTTGATAAACAAACCAAGTTCTGTCGGTGTCCATACCTTGTTGCGGTTGATTCCAAACTCAATGAATTTCGGGTTGTAACTCAATTTGCCGACAACCTTTCCACGTGTGTATTCGTCCGATTCGTTGGTTATCAAGGTGATTTCCACATTGTCGCGGTCGATAAGAATGTGGGAATCCTTTTGGGCGAACTGACCAACATTGATTCGCTTTGTTAGGTACTCAACAACGCAACCGATAACACCTTTCAGGTCGGTTTTTACGGGTGCTTTCGGGTCAAGTGTCTTGGGTGCTGCACCCTCACGCAAGATTACTTCTGCGGTTGTAATTCCGGGCGCAAGATTGATTTGCATTTTTTCGTTTTGCATATTCTTCAAAAATTAAAAGTTAATCGTTTGTTCCTGTCTTTCTCGCCATCGAAAAGATGTTTGGTTGTAGTTCATCAGCCGTTGCCGGACGGCATTCAACCAAAATGCCCTCTTTGTTGTAATACCCGGTTTCCTTGGTTTCTTGGTCTGTGAAGCGGTAACACACTTCGTTCACGTATTCAGCCTTTGACTTGATGTTTGAAACCATTATCGCCCTTGATTCTTTCAAGGGTTTCAAGCGCCCCTTGAAGTCGGATTCAATCCGTTTCTTTTCTGCTTCTATTTCGGCAATCTCAATCGAAACATTGGCAAGTTTCTCTTTGTGTCCTTGCAATTCTTGCATGGTGTATGGTTTCATATAACCTTTTTGTTCGCAAGCATCACAATTGTCTTTAAGGAATGCTTCACGTTGTGCAAGATTTTGATATTCATGTCCAAGTTGTTTTTCCATAATAAAAGTTTTATAGTGATACATTTATTTGCCAAGTAAGAAAACTTGATTATACAATGGCTCAAATTGCTTTCCGAATTGCTCCGCGCGTTCCGCTGTTTTGAAGCAAAGCCGAGAGCCGACAGACGCATTCGTATACGACGCCGCAGCATTCGCAGCCGCACAAACGAACCCCGCAGCCCCCTTGTTATATACAAACCAAGGGAAATACTTGTATTGACTTGTATTTCCGAAATCTGGAACAAAGTTATCCGCCTTATTCCATGCCTCTGCAATGGTGAACAACTCGTTAAGGGCTATAAGTGCTTTGATGTGATTTGGGTTTACGTCCCGAACCAAACGCCGAATGTCTGCAAGAATGCTTCCAGAAATTTTTTTCGGAAAGGTGAAATCCGCATTTGGCTTGATATTAAGGTAAAATCTGGCATTGTCAAAATTAGCAACAACTTCGTTGATTTCTTCGACCTCTGATTCTTCTATTTTGAAGTCAAACACTGTCAAATATAGGTCGTCGCTCGAATGTAAACCAACATTGTTTTTTTCAATGATGTATTCCACAGTGTCGGAGGCTTCAGCCTTGGTGTTATACTTTCCAATCGGCTCATCTTTGCCGTTTTGAATCAATATAAATTTCTTCATTGTTATAAATTAAAATGGTGATACATTAAAATTCTTGATTGTCATTCCCCTTTCTGCAATGTGAACGGTCTTTCCCGTGGCTTCAACGATTCCTTGCTTGAACTCGCCCGCATTGGCGTTGCCGTCTGAAATATGAATCAACACAATGTTGTTCACTTTCGACAAATCGTTTGCAAGCAATATTTCCCGGCAAGTGTCAAAGCTGCAATGGCTTTTCATTGTTCTTGCCCTCATTGCCGGGTGTATCTTGCCCGATTCAACATTGGAATCCAATATGTCTTGGCGATAATTACACTCTATCAAGATGTTGTTCAATCCATCAAATGTGTAATGCAAGTAATATGTATCGGTAGCGAACAAGACCTTGCCGCATTCTGGGTGATAGATAAGAAATCCGAAAGGTTCATTGGCGTCATGTTGGGTTTTGAATGGCTGCACCTTAAATTTACCAATTTGATGTATTTTCAACTCACTCATTGGGCGCACCAAATTCGGCACATTCGCGGTTTCAACCCCAAGCGAATCAAGTGTGCCATGTGAAGCATATATCGGAATGCGTGAATCAAGGCACTTTTGAACGTGTTTGGCGTGGTCGCCGTGTTCGTGCGATATAATAACACCGCAAATGCGTGAAATGTCGAAATTCACGGCTTTTTGCACTTCTTTGAAAGCAACACCGCATTCAATCATCAAACAGTCTTTGCCGTTGTCAAGCATATAACAATTACCATTTGAACTTGAACCCAAAATTTTCAACTCCATAAACCTTTCGGATTTTGATTGTTAGAATCCCGGTATTTTTTGTTCTTCTTTCGCTGTTTCAGTTTTTGTTTCTACCGATTCGTTGTTTGGGGTTTCACTGTTTGAAGTGTCTGTATCGGCAATATCTGAACCGATATTTACCTTGTTGGCTCTTTCTGCTTTTTCTTCCGCGGCTGTATTTTCGACAACTTCTTGATAATCGGCATCTTGAATGTCTTGCATTTCTTCAACAGTGCGCATACCCATTGACAATTCTGGTGCATAAGCACTTGTCCAAAATGAAGCTGCGCGATACATCAACATTTGACGTGTCATCGTCTGCCATTTAGAACCATTTTTTGTGTACCACCCCTCTTGAATTGCAAGGCGTACAGAAACGGGTGAACTCTCCAACACTTTGTCCGACCCTTTTGCTGTTGTGAATGCAACGCATTCAATATCCATTGTTTTTCTGCCGTCAAATTGTTTTGTTACGGCATTTTTTCTTTTCGTTGTATTGTCATAAACATATTCGACGTAATCAACCATTCCCAACATACCTTTTTCCACAAAACGATATTGCAGCGGGTTGAATCGACCACAAGTGTTTACGGTCGCAACAAGAAACTTTGACGACCAAGACGGCTTGCCGTAAATCGGCGCCATATTTTGCATTACCATTAAGGGGCTTGCGCCAATGCGTTGTGCAACCTCGATGGCAATCATACAATTTGCCATCGCCTTTTCGATAGAGTTCTTATCAGAAACTTTATACATATCCGGCACAAGTTCTGAATTTGCAAACATCTTGCAGATACGTTGTATTGTGTCAAATTGTACCGGGTCGAAGAAGTTAAACCCTACTTGATTTTGTTGCGGCACAACGGCTGTCATTGCGCCACCATTTGTTTTTTGAATTTCGTTCATTTTCTTAATCTTTTAATTATTTTTTGAATGTTCCCATATCTGTTTGAATGCGCCCATCTTGATGCCCTCATGGCACAAATCTCTTGTTTCGTTTCTTGTTACAAATTCAGCCATTGCCAAAATGGCTTCCATTCTATCGCCGACAACCGCGATTATTTGTGCTGTTGTTTCGCCTAAATCCTCACCGGCAATAATGATGATGCCACGTTTCACGCCATCTTTTTTTGTAAGGCTTTCAATTTCATTTGCGAATGCTTTTGTCGCAAGCGTAAATTCGCTTTCTTTTTTTTCCATTGTTGCTTATTATTTAATTGTTAAAAATTTGTCGTGATTCACGACTAAGTTTATAATTTGACTTTCAGTTTCAATAATATTATTGACGGATTCGCGATTATCAATGAATATTGGGGCGCAAACGCCATAAAACCTGCATAACGTGTTTATTATGTCAAGACCCGCATTCATTTGCCCTGCCTTATTTGCGCTGCCATAAATGACACCACCAATGGTTGCAACGCAAGTTTCAACAGGGTTGCCATCAATGGTATAATCAAATAATCGGAATGATACGAACTTGAACATTGCATTGATGCGGTTTTCGCATTCTTCTACCTTTGCTTTTGTAAATTGCTCAACGGTATATTCTTCGCGCTCTGCGTCGGCTATTTGTTGTGCAATTGTCTTTCCCTTTTCTTCAAGATTGGCAATTTCCCTTTCGCAACGAATGATTATATCCCTTTTGGAAAGACGTACAACCAATTCGCCACGTTTTTTATCCAAGGCAGCCTTTTGCGTTTGCAATTGTGTTGTGTCCACACTTGAATTGTTGTCTGAAATAGTTGCTTCTATGTCGGCAATTTCCTTTTGCTTTTCCACCCATTCGGGTATTTGTTCCGGAATAACGGCTGCAACATCAATAATAGGAAATTCAACAAATCTTGCTTTGAGTGCTTCAATGTCTGCATTCAAAGTTTCTTTGTCCTTTATTGCTTTGTCTAAGTATTGTTGAATTTCGGCAATGCGCTCTTTAAGCGAAGTAATCTTTTCGCCAAGCTGCTTTCCTTTATTGCTTATATCATTACACTTTTCCGTTTGCGCTGTTACAAACACCTCACGGGCTTTTATTATCATTTCTTCGGGCAACGCTTGACCACAATGCGGGCAAACAGTTTCGCCAGTGTACTTCTTGCCATTTTCAAGGAACCAATTATTTCGCAAGTTGTCTTGCTCGGTTTTGATTTTCTCGATTTCGCTTTGAATTTTGGCAATCGCGGCATTCCATATCTCAATGTCCTTGTTCGTGCTATCAATCAATCGTGTACTCTCTCTTATTTGTCTGTCAAGTTTTCGGCGATTGGCATTTGATTCATATACAGACGTTTGTATTTTCTCGTTAGCCTTGAAAATTATCTGGTCGCATTCAGACTTCAAGGCGTTTATTTTGTTTCGCTTAGCTTGTTCGGCTTCATATTGACGACGAAACGCAATTGTAATATCTGAAATTGCCTTATCAATACTGTTAAGTTCGTTGTCGATTGATTCAATTTCCACCTCTATTTCGTGGAAATCTTCATTTTCCGGCATCATTTTATATGTTTGGTCAATCCTTGGTTGTATTTGCGCCAAGTTATCTTTCAATCGCTTCTTTCGTGCCAACAATTCGGCTTTGAAGTCTGCAAATGATTTACCACTTATTTTATCAAGTAAAGCGGCAAATTCTGGCTTTTGTGAAGCAATCTCGGCGTCTGTAATTGTCCCGGCAAGTTGAAACAATTGTTCGCGCTGCAATTTCCAATTCATATTGACAAAAAATGCCGGGTTGGTTATCATCTTAAACAATGATGAATCAATGATTGCATCAATGCGTTTTGAATATTCGCCAACATTCACCGGGGTTCCATTCCATTCACATTCGGTGTGATTCCCCTTGAATATTCGCTTTACTTGCCCACGAGGCTTTACCCAATCTTCAACGAATGCACGCTTCAACAATATTTCTTCACCATCAACGACTATAACACCAGATACACTGCATTCAACATTGTGCAATTCTTCACCATTGACACGTGTTTTCACTTCATAATCTTTACGGTCTTGCGCGTCCTTTCCAAAAAGGAGCCAAATGAAAGCATCGAAGTGTCTTGACTTCCCAAGACCATTATCACCTGTTATCGTTGTAACATCGGCATTGAAATTGGTTGTCCTTTCCTTTTCGCCCTTGAAGTTGCAAAGGGTAATGGATTTCAAAATTATTTTTTTCATTGTTGCGATATTTATTTGTTATTACTGTATAATTCCAAAGCAAGGTCGGCATCAACTACAATGATTCGCCCATGTTGTTTTATTGCCTTATCAATTCGCCCGCTCGCCTTGATTCGGTTTGCCGTCGTCATACTGCAATTAAACAGTTTTGCGATTCCTAAGATGCCATAAACCAACCGCCTATCTGGCATTTGCGGGGCTTTTTGCGGCGTTTCCTTGATAGTGCCAAGCAATTCCACCAGCTCACCAACAGTAAGGTCAATAATCCTTGTATTTGGGTCAATTTGCATCATTGTAGTTAAACTTCATCATCTATTTCAAATTCAAATAATAAGCCTTTGGATTTCCAACGGACAAAAAGGGCGTATGCGACACCCCCAATCAGTAAAGCACCCACCCTTGTCGCGAAAAATACAAGAAACCATGTTTCTTCTTCGACTGGTTCGCTACATATAAGAATCCATGCGATACCGCCTAATATTCCAACGATGAACGTTCTTACTTTTTTCATTAATCCGTTGTTTTTCATTGTTGCGAAATTTTTTATTGTTCTACATTGCTAAATAGATAGTTGAATTGTTGTTTTCTGTTTTTCTTCTTGCTCGAATTGTACGAACAATTGGGCAAGTGTTTGTGCGTGTTCTTACCGCTACATTATCAAAGTCAAATGCTTGCGGCATTGTCAATATAAGAAGCATTATTGCAATTGCCTTTCGTTTGAACGGCGACAAATCAAAGGAAATGTGGAATGTCGTGCAAAACCACCATGCCGATAACTCATTGACTTTTGAACACCCCGTTTTTTCATATATATTCCGGGTATGATTCTCAACCGTCCGTTCCGAAATAAAAAGCCGATTTGCAATGTCTTTCTTACTTGCCCCCCAAGCGAATAATTCGGCAATTTCGGATTCGCGTTTTGTAAGGTTATTTGCTTCGTCCATTACGCAACACCCCAAACATCTAATACGCCATACTCGGCAAACACATTTTCGATTGCCTTAACTTCCGAAATTTTCGGCTCAACATCTCCATTCAAGCGGTTGAGAAAAGCCGCCCTTGTTTTGATGTTCAATGCCGCCATTAGCTTCTTTCGGCATTCTGGAATGTCGCCATTCTTTACTTTCGACCACCCTTTGTTAAATGAAAACAGTTCTTTGCTCATATTTTTTAAGAATTAAAAATGTCAATTTTTCGTATCGTTTTTTGCATTTTCAATAAAATGACGTAATTTCGCTATTTGCAAAAGTTTGTTTGTGCTTTAATTTTGCATTGCCAAACTTTACAAGCGCAAATATACGGCATATTGTGTGTTTTCGCGTAATTTTGCGTGTTAAATTTTATTGAAAACAAACAATTCGTTGATTATGAACGATTTCGATATAAAGAAAATTCGTGAAAAATTAGGCATTACCCAAGAACAGCTTGCCGAAATGGTTGGCGTTCACCCACGAACAATTCAAAATTGGGAATCCGGCTCAACGATTCCGCAATCAAAACACGTAATTTTGCGCGATTTGATGTTAAAACCCCAGCGGTATGCAGGTGGTGGCGAACAAACAAACATAAATGGAAACAATATCAACGGCAACAACGTAACAGTGAACCCAACCGATATGAATAAGTTATTGGAAATTCTATCAATGAAAGAAGCGTCGTTGGCAAAAGCCCAAGAACACATCGACAAATTGTTGGAAATTATCGGAAATTTAACCAAAGAGAAATACAATGGAAACGATAAAAATCAATGTCAATGACTATTACGGAATCGCATCTTATTATTCAGTTATGCCCGAAGAAATTTTTGACGAACTCGAATTGGCAAGCCTGAAAGGAGAAGAATGCGCCGTTGTAAATAAAGCCCTGTTCGATAAAATGATTGTTGAATATCAAGAAAAGATGAAAAAATGGAAAAGATGATTCGTAACGTATTATTGATATGCGCATTTGCATTATCATTATCAAGTTGTTCTAAATCAAACGAAGAAGAACCGCCAATTAAATTAAGTACGATTGTGGGAACTTGGCTTGAATACGCATATCTTAATAGCGATAATTATTTTACAGATATATCCAACACGGGTTATAATATGTATTATGAATTTGACGCCTCTAATCAATATGCACAATATACTATTGATGAAAGCGGTGAAAAGGAAATTTTGCACAAAGGCGTCTGGTCTTATTCTGCCGAATCGCAACAGATATATGTTGAAGAAGAACGCGGGTGGAATTTGTATATTTCTGTTGAATTTGACAATGAAATAAATGATGGTTTGCATCGTGCAACTTTTGATATTAAGGGACGAACTCCACTTCAATCATCAACAATAAAAGTCAAAAGAATAATCCAATGAAAAAATCCATCAATCCACGAGCAATTGAAATCCAGCGCCGATTTTTTGAAGCCTTGGAAATGGCAATATCTTTGGGTAAGATGAACGGTTTGAAGGGTTTTTGTGAAGCCCACAAATTAAACCGAACAAAGTATTCACGTATAAAGAATGACTTGGGAAAGCCATTTAATGAAATGACATATAAAATGATTGATATTGATGCGTTGGCGGGCATCTGCACGGACTTTGGCGTATCGGCTGAATGGTTGTTGCTTGGACGTGGTAAAATGCTTAAAAACGATAAATAATGCACATTCAACGGGGCGTAAAATTCTTATTGCACAAAAGGGTCAAGGGTGATTCCAAAAACCTTGCAATCCGTATGCGTGTAACTTTGCGCGGGCAAACGCCAATTGATTTTCCGACAGGGCATAATATAAATGCTTCCGATTGGGATATTGAACACCAATGCGCCTTTCAATCTTGTAAGGCTGCGACAGAAATCAATCGAACCATTGATGAATGGAAATCAATAACGAATGAAATCTTTGCTCGCTTTGAACTGTTAGAAAAACGTGTCCCGACACCTTGCGAAATCAAAGAATTATTCAATGATATAATTGGTCGAAAACTGGAAACAAACAGCCAAATTACAGATGAACCCGACGACTTGTTTCGCGGATTCGATATTTTTACCGAAACAATGGGCAGGCAAAACCAATGGACTATATCAACTTTTGAAAAATTTGCAGCGATTCGCAAACACTTGAAAGATTTTGACCCCTCTTTGTCGTTCTCTCAAATTGACGATGCAAAGATGCAACGTTACTTTGAGTATCTACAACATAAAGATTTCAGAAATACGACCATTGCAAAACATCTTGCATTTGTACGCTGGTTCTTGCGTTGGGCGGCAAACAATGGGTATTACAACGGAACCGCCCATAACACATTCAGACCAAAAATGAAAGGCATTAATGGCAATTCTAAGGAAATAATATATTTGACACAAAACGAAATAAAGATTTTAGAAACACATCAATTTTTGCCATCACAATCATCACTCGAACGTGTCCGGGACGTTTTTTTGTTTTCTTGCTTCACGGGGCTTCGATATTCTGACGTTGCAAAGCTAAAACGAAGCGACATCAAAGATGGATTCATTGAGGTTGTAACCAAGAAAACGAATGACGGATTGCGTATTGAATTAAATAAGCATTCGCAAGTCATACTTGATAAGTACAAAGATATTCAATTTCCAGACGATTTGGCATTGCCCGTAATTTCCAATGTAAAAATGAACGTCTACTTGAAAAATCTCGGTCAAGTGTGCGGAATTGATGCGCCGACACGCATTGTTTATTTTCAAGGTAACAAACGAATGGAACAAGTATTGCCCAAATGGGCATTGCTTACAACACATTGCGGTAGACGTACATTTGTCATTACCGCATTGCAGCTTGGAATCCCAAGTGAAGTAATAATGAAGTGGACTGGTCATTCGGATTTTTCGGCAATGAAACCATACGTAAAAATTGTTGATGAATTGAAAGCCCGTTTAATGACAAAATTTGATTTATTATGACAATATTGGTACACGATTTCGTACACGAATTTATGGTATTTGAATGGTATTCTAATGTATTATAAAATATTGTTCAATCGTTGATTTGCCCTTTTTCTGCGGCAATTGGTAGTGTATGGTATTGTATGAACGGGTTGTGTATAGTGCCCCTCACTCCGCAGACGGCGCCAATTATGAGCGCATTTTCCCAACATCGCCCGATGCAGAATGTACATCGGGCGATGCGTTTTTTTTCCGAATATTGGATAAATCGAAGGATATTTTATACTTTTGCACAAAGGAATGTAAGTGTGCATTATGAAAAATGTTGTTTCCAAAACACGAAAACTCATTGTCGATGCGGCGCGGCAGCTCTTCGCGCAAAAGGGCATCGACAACACGACGATGAACCATATCGCGCTTTCGTCGGGGAAAGGGCGGCGCACGCTCTACACCTACTTCCGCAGCAAATCGGAAATATATCAGGCGGTCATCGAGTCGGAACTCTCGACACTGGTGACACGGCTCGAAAACATCGTCGCGCGCAATCTGATGCCCGACGAAAAACTCGCCACGTACATACAGGCGCGCTTCGACGCGCTGCGCGAAATCGTACAGCGCAACGGGACGCTCAAAGCCGAATTTTTCCGCGACGCCCGCAAAGTGGAAATCGCCCGCAAAAACATCGACCGGCAGGAGGTGGAATTTTTGCAGCGCATTATCGAAGACGGCGTGCGGCGCGGCATCTTCCGCGCTCGTCCCGTAGCCGCTACGGCGCTGGTCATACACTGCTGCCTGCGGGGCGTGGAGCTGCCTTACCTGCGGGGGGCGTTCTTCGATATGGGACTCGACTCGGCGAAGTTGAAAGGATTTATTTCCGACATGACGCTTTCCTGTCTGGGAATCGCAACGAACAATAACGAATTACACTAAAATAGAAAATCATGAAATTACTTGAAGGAAAAACAGCTTTGATTACCGGCGCAGCACGCGGTATAGGCAAAGCAGTCGCTCTCAAATTGGCGAGCGAAGGGGCAAACATCGCTTTCACCGACTTGGTCATCGACGAAAACGGCAAAGCCACCGAAGCCGAAATAGCCGCTCTCGGCGTGAAAGCCAAAGGCTATGCCTCCAACGCCGCCAACTTCGAGGAGACCGAAAAAGTGGTCAATCAGATAAAAGACGATTTCGGCTCTATCGACATTCTGGTGAACAACGCCGGCATCACCAAAGACGGTCTGATGATGCGCATGAGCGAGTCGCAATGGGACGCCGTCATCGCTGTCAATCTGAAATCGGCATTCAACTTCATTCATGCCTGCACTCCCATCATGATGCGCCAGCGCAACGGCAGCATCATCAATATGGCATCGGTGGTGGGCGTACACGGCAATGCCGGTCAAGCCAACTACTCCGCCTCCAAAGCCGGCATGATAGGCTTGGCAAAATCCATCGCACAAGAACTGGGCTCGCGCGGCATTCGCGCCAACGCCATCGCCCCGGGCTTCATCATCACCGACATGACCGCCAAACTGCCCGATGAAGTGAAAGCCGAGTGGTGCAAGAAAATTCCCCTGCGCCGCGGCGGTACGCCCGAAGATGTGGCAAACATCGCCCTCTTCCTCGCTTCCGACCTCTCCTCGTATGTATCGGGTCAGGTGATACAGGTCGACGGCGGCATGAATATGTAACCGATGACCGTACTCTACGAAGACAATCATCTGATTATCGTCAATAAGAGCGTTTCCGAAATCGTACAGGGCGACAAGACGGGCGACACCCCGCTGTGCGACACGTTGAAGGCGTGGCTGAAAGAGAAGTATGCCAAACCCGGAAACGTGTTCGTGGGCGTGCCGCACCGGCTCGACCGTCCCGTGAGCGGCGCAGTGGTCTTTGCCAAAACGAGCAAGGCGCTGGCGCGGCTCAACGAGATGTTCCGCAACGGCGAAGTGCACAAAACCTATTGGGCTGTCGTGCAGCAGCCGCCCGAGCGCGAAGCCGCCGAGATAACCCACTACCTCGTGCGAAACGAGAAGCTCAACAAATCGGTGGCTTACGACACGCCCCGCACCGGCGCCAAAGAGGCGGTGCTCGCTTACCGCACCCTCTGCCGCAGCGACAACTACACACTCTTGGAGGTGGAGCTGAAAACCGGTCGGCACCACCAGATTCGCTGCCAACTGGCGCACATCGGCGCGCCTATCAAGGGCGACCTCAAATACGGGGCTCGCCGCTCCAACCCCGACGGCGGCATATCGCTGCACGCACGGCAGGTATCGTTCATACACCCCGTGTCGCGGCAACCTATCGAGGTCGTGGCTCCCGTCCCTGCCGACGCGCTGTGGCAATACTTCGAGCAGCAGGTCGGGAAAGCGGAACGCTGAACCGCCGCATTATCGACATACCACGCGGGCGTACCCTGTAAAAGGTGCGCCCGCGCTTTTGCGTTTCACTCTCGGTTACGAAAACTCAAATAGAGCAGCTCTGCGTGAGGCAGGGCGGTTTTTTTTCTATTCTGAATACCGAATGAAAGCAAAAATTTTTAGCGGAAAGTTTTGTAAATTTTTATTTTCTAAATTATCTTTGCGGCAAAATAAGAAAAGCCACGAAAATGCGCCGGCGTGATGTGCCGACTGCTTTTTACGGGCGATTGGTGCAGGCAATTCGCCTTTTCCGGGCAGACGGAGAGGCGTTTGCCGGCGTCTGTTTTTGTGCTGAGAAAAACCGTTTTTTATCTTTTTCGATAAAAAAACGGCGATACAAGAGCGTACTTTCAAGAAAATGACTACCTTTGCTCCGTACACCCGACCGGTGTGCAGACATATTGAAGAAAGCGTTTTCGCATCGTCCATTGCTGAAACCTAGGAAATTTCAACGATGAAATACGGAAGGTGGAAAGTACGCTCTCTCTTTGGTTTGTTATATCTATCTCGGATATACGACCAAAGTGGGGTTGCTATCACTTGTTTGTATTTCATGGGATTCCTAGGTCCACAGCAATAAACGGGTGAAACAGTGGCTCCGCTTCTTTTTTATGCCTGAATCGAAAACCGTTATCGGCACTCTCCGAGCCGCAAGTGCCTTTTAATTTTTTTTACAATGAACCGGCACAGACAAATGTTTCAGAAAATTTGGGGAGTCATCTTTTTTCTCGCCTTCTCCACTGTCGTATGGGCGTATGACTTTGAGGCAGACGGTATCTATTACAATATTCTTTCGTCGGACGACAAGACGGTCGAGGTTACGTATAAATCTAATTTCCTTGGTGGTCGTTATTCGAGCGATTATTCGGGCGATGTATCCATTCCTGCAACGGTAACGCATAACGGAATCGAATATCGGGTTACCGCTATCGGCTTTCATGCTTTTGACGGTTGCAAGAGCTTGACGTCCGTAACGATAGACGACGGTGTTACCACTATCGGCAGCTGGGCTTTTGGGAATTGCGACGGCTTGACATCGGTAACCATACCCGAAGGTGTTACCTCTATCGGCAACGAGGCTTTTTTGAATTGCGACGGTTTGACAGAAATTACAATTCCCGAGAGTGTTACGACTATCGGCGAAGAGGCTTTTGACGGTTGCGAGGGTTTGACGTCGGTAACGATACCCGACGGTGTTACTACTATTGGATGGTATGCTTTTTCCGGTTGCACGGGTTTGAAGTCGGTAACCATACCCGAGAGTGTTACCTCTATCGGCGACGGTGCTTTTTCTTGGTGCCGCAGTTTGAAGTCGGTAACGATACCCGACGGTGTTACTACTATTGGATGGTATGCTTTTTCCGATTGTACGGGTTTGACATCGGTAACGATACCCGACGGTGTTACTACTATTGGATGGTATGCTTTTTCCGGTTGCGAGGGTTTGACGTCGGTAACGATACCCGACGGTGTTACTACTATTGGATGTTATGCTTTTCACTATTGCACGGGTTTGACCTCGATAACGATACCGGAGAGTGTTACTTCTATCGGCAGCAGTGCTTTTTCTGTTTGTAGGAGCTTGAAAAAATTTGAAGGAAAATTTGCGTCGGACAATGGACGCTGTCTTATCGTAAACGATACTTTGTTTATAGCCTTTGCACCGAAATGCGGAGTGGCTGAATATGCGATACCCAATAGTGTTACTACTATCGACTATGGTGCTTTTTCCGGCTGCACAGGTTTGACATCGGTAACCATACCCGAGAGCGTTACCACTATCGACGGGAACGCTTTTTTCGGTTGTACGGGCTTGACGGAGATAACCATACCCAATAATGTTACAAGTATCGGTAGCAGTGCTTTTTACGGTTGTACGGGCTTGACATCGGTAACCATACCTGTGAGCGTTATAAGTATCGGTAGCTCTGCTTTTTACGGCTGCACAGGCTTGCGGACGATTACTTCATTGGACACGATACCGCCCTCCATTTCCGGCAATACATTCGACAACGAAACCTACAAAAATGCAACGGTAAACTATCCGAAAGGTTCGTTGCACGCCTACAAGACCGCCTCAGGCTGGGAAAACTTCACTTATAATTATCCTTTGCCCGAACAGGCACTGAATCCGCAAATCAGCAGCGATGCCGGAGAAACGACGTGTCGTATCACCGTAAGCTATACGCGGGATATAGAATATCCCGTATGGAGACTCACATTCCGTATGGGCGAAGAGCAATTCACGCTCGACACCGCCCAAACTTCCATACCTATTACCATTACCGACCTCGAACCCCAAACCGAGTATGAGGCTAAATTCTTCGTGGAAACAAAATACGGCGACCTGCTTACCTGCGAAACCTCCTTCACCACCGATACCGTAAAACTCACCACCCTGCCGGCAATCAACATATCCAACACCTCCGCCACCCTTACGGCGGACATCGCGTGCGATGCCGTAATCGGCGCCGGCTTCGAGTGGCGGCGCGAAGACGCTCCCGAACTCGTTCCCTCCACCCTCTCGGAAACACCCATTGTCGACGGTAAAATCTCGGGAACGCTGCGCAACCTCAGTCAAGAAAAGTATTATAAATATCGTCCTTTCTACCGCACCGTGAAAGGGAAATACTACTACGGGAAGTGGCTGGCATTCGGTACACTCGACGTATATGCCTACTTCGAGCCGACGGTAAGCACCCGCTCGGGCGAAGTGCACGGCAATAACAGCACGATTTCGGGCTACATCGTGGAAGGCTCCGACGAGCTGCTCTCGCAAGGCTTCGAGTATTGGGCGGAGAGTCCCGCCTCTCGTTCGACGGAAAGCATTGCCACCCGTTCGACGGCAAGCAACCCCGAACGCATCGTAGCCTCCGGCTCGCTGATGAGCGTAACCCTTACGGGGCTGGATTACAACACGACCTACTACTATCGCGCTTACGCTACGACCGCCAAAAAGACGACCTACGGCAACACCGAGAGTTTCACCACCGGAAAAGCGCCGGTAGTGCAAAACTTCAAGCCGGCAACGACATCGCCCGCCGACAGCAGCGAAATAGAGGCGCTGAAAACCATTACCCTCATCTTTACCGAAAAGCCGGCTCTTGCCGCCAAAGCACAAACGATAACGCTCGCCGGCAATGACACGCTGCTCACCGCCACCCTCTCCGCAGGCAGCGGCAACCGCCTCGTGGTAACCCTTGCCGACACGTTGAAAGTCCTCGGCGAATACACGCTGACGATACCCGAAGGCGCCTTCGGCGATGCCGACTTTGCCGACGACCCCACTGTCGGACACTGCAATCCCGAACTCGTTTATACCTTCACGATAACGGAGCCGGAGCCCGCAGAGCCCGATGAGCCGGAAAATCCGGAAAATCCGGACAAACCCGATGAACCGGTCGTACCCGACGAGCCGGACGAGCCCGCTTCGGTAACCGAGACGCAGGCAGAAGCCGGACATATTGCGGTATATAACCTGCAAGGCGTATTGGTGCTCGAAACCGATGATGCCGCCGCCCTCAAAACGTTGCAGAACGGCGCCTACATCGTGAACGGCAAAAAGATGATTATCGTCCGATAGCACGAATATTACAGCAAAAGAGCATAGAAAAAATTGTTGTAAATAATCCGGACGCGCCGCCCTGCCATGTGAATGGCGGGGCGGCTTTTATTTCCTTCCTGCAAAATGGAGATAAAACGATGAACGAAAGAAATTTTCATTATCTTTGCAAGCGGTTTTCGTTTCCGGAACAGTCCGGACAAAAATTCTTCGTCATGAATGCAGCGCAATTCGATATTTTTCTGTGGGCGATGAGCGGGACGGCTCTCGTGGTATTCATCGCCCTCTATTTCGTGAAAGCGGGATACGGCATGTTTCGCGACAGCCGCTGGGGCATAAGCATCAACAACAAAACGGCATGGGTGCTGATGGAAGCGCCGGTGTTCGCGGTGATGTGCCTGCTGTGGTGGAACTCCGACCGGCGCACCGACACGGTGCCGCTGATTTGCTTTCTGCTATTCCAGCTGCACTACTTCCAGCGCTCGTTCATATTTCCCCTGCTGATGAAAGGCAAGAGCCGCATGCCGATAGCCATCATGGCAATGGGCATCGTGTTCAACGTGCTCAACGGCGTGATGCAGGGCGAATGGCTTTTCTATCTGGCGCCTGCCGACCGCTACACGGTGGCTTGGCTGCGAACGCCGCAATTCATCGCGGGGACGGTGCTGTTTTTCATAGGCATGGGCATCAACCTGCACTCCGACAACGTGATACGCCACCTGCGCCGCCCGGGCGACACACGCCACTACCTGCCCGCCAAAGGGCTGTACCGCTACGTAACATCGGCAAACTATTTCGGCGAAATCGTGGAGTGGACGGGCTTTGCGCTGCTCACATGGTCGGCAGCGGGAGCGGTGTTCGTATGGTGGACATTCGCCAACCTCGTGCCGCGCGCCGATGCCATTTACAAACGCTACAAAACCGAGTTCGGCGACGAAGTAGGTCGCCGGAAACGCATATTCCCATTTATATACTAACCTGTCATTATCATGGAATCAAAACTGTTCACCCCGATTACCATAGGTCCGCTGACGCTGCGCAACCGCACCATACGCTCGGCGGCTTTCGAAAGTATGTGTCCGGGCAACGTGCCGTCGCAGATGCTGCACGACTACCACAAATCGGTAGCCGACGGCGGCGTGGGCATGACCACCATTGCCTATGCGGCAGTGTGCCGGAGCGGGCTGTCGTTCGACCGGCAGCTTTGGATGCGCCCCGAAATCGTGCCGGGTCTGCGCGAAATCACCGACGATATACATCGCTCGGGTGCAGCCGTGTCGATACAGTTGGGACACTGCGGCAACATGTCGCACAAAAAAATCTGCGGCGAAACACCTATCTCGGCGTCGAGCGGATTCAACATCTACTCGCCCACCCTCGTGCGGGGCATGCGCAAAGAGGAACTGCCCGAAATGGCGAAAAACTTCGGCAATGCCGTGCGGCTGGCACGCGAAGCGGGTTTCGACGCGGTAGAAATACACGCCGGACACGGCTACCTCATCAGCCAGTTTCTCTCGCCCTACACCAACCACCGCAAAGATGAATACGGCGGCTCGCTCGAAAACCGTATGCGATTCATGGATATGTGCATCGAGGAGGTGATGAAGGCTGCCGGCAGCGACCTCGCCGTGTTCGTGAAGATGAATATGCGCGACGGTTTCAAAGGCGGCATGGAGATAGACGAAACGCTGCAAGTCGCCAAACGACTCGAACAGTCGGGCGTACATGCTATCGTACTGAGCGGCGGCTTCGTGAGCAAAGCGCCCATGTACGTGATGCGCGGCGCCATGCCTATCAAGACGATGACCCACTACATGGACTGCTGGTGGCTGAAATACGGCGTGCGTATGTTCGGACACATGATGGTGCCGACCGTGCCGTTCAAAGAGGCTTATTTCCTCGACGACGCGCTGCTGTTCCGCAAAGAGATAAAAATTCCGCTGGTATATGTGGGCGGACTGATTTCCCGCGAAAAGATAGACGAGGTGCTGAACGACGGTTTCGAGTGCGTGCAAATGGCTCGCGCCCTGCTGAACGAACCCGACTTCGTGAACCGCATGGCACGCGAAGAAAACGCCCGCAACAGCTGCGGACACAGCAACTACTGCATCGGACGCATGTACACCATAGAAATGGCTTGCCACCACAAAGTAGACGATCTGCCCGCCTGTCTGAAAAAAGAAATCGAAAAACTCGAATACAAATAACCGCCGCCCCGTCGTCGCGGCGGGCGGTCGCGATATATCGAAAAAGATGAAAGAGAAATTAGCCGTCATCACCGGCGCCGACGGAGGCATGGGTACGGAAATAACCCTTGCCGCAGCTCGGAAAGGATTCCGCATCGTCATGGCGTGCTTCGACAAGGAAAAGGCGGAAACGAAACGCCAACGAATCGTTGCCGAAACCGGAAACGACAAAATAGAAATTCAGGAAATAAACCTCAGTTCGCTGGCATCGGTCAAGGCTTTTGCCGACCGGCTGCTGGAACGGGGCGAGCCGATAAGCCTGCTGATGAACAACGCCGGCACGCTCGACCCGCGCCATATCGAAACCGAAGACCACCTGTCGAACATCACCAGCGTAAACTACGTAGCCCCCTACCTGCTCACCCGCAAACTGCTCCCGCTCATGGGCAAGGGCAGCCGCATCGTAAACATGGTGTCGTGCACCTACGCCATTGGCAGGATAGACCTGCCCGACTTTTTTACGCACGGACGCAAAGGCGGTTTCTGGCGCATTCCCATATACAGCAACACGAAACTGGCGCTGACGCTGTTCACCCTCGAACTCGCCGACCGCGTGAAAGAGCAGGGCATCACGGTAAACGCCGCCGACCCGGGCATCGTATCGACGGACATTATCAGAATGCACTCGTGGATTGTCGACCCGCTATGCGACCTCTTTTTCCGTCCGTTCATACGCACACCGCGCAAAGGCGCCGCCACCGCCATCGGACTGCTGCTCGACAAAGAGGCAGAGGGACGCACAGGCACGCTCAACGCCAGCTGCAAAGTGAAACACCTGTCAGACAAATTCCTGCACCACCCCATGCGCCGAACGTTATGGGACGAGACCGAAAAAATAGTCCGCAACTATCTGTAAAAAAACAACCATAACCTAACAAGATTATGAAACAAAAAAACATTCTCGTATCGCTCCTGCTCGCCGCCGCCTCGGCAATGCCCGTCGCTGCCGACGAAGGAATGTGGCTCCTGCCCTTTCTGAAACAACAGAACAGCGAACAACTGAAAAAAGCGGGTCTGCTCATGGACGTAGGCGACATTTACGCTCCCGATTCGACGTCGCTGAAAGATGCCGTCGTGATTTTCGGCGGAGGCTGCACCGGCGAAGTCATCTCGTCCGAAGGGTTGATACTCACCAATCACCACTGCGGCTACGATGCCATACAGCAACACAGCAGCGTGGAACACGACTATCTGACCGACGGCTTCTGGGCAATGGACAAAAGCCAAGAGCTGCCCACACCCGGATTGCAAGTGCGCTTCATCGACAAAATCGAAGAAGTAACCGACTATGTCAATAAAGCCATAGAAGAATCGGGCGACGAAATGAATGCCTACAACGCCGCATTTCTCAACGAAAAAGCCCGCGAATATATCGGCGAGGAATTTCTTACCGAAAACCCGTTTGCCGAAGTGGTCATCAAACCTTTCTACGGCGGCAATCGCTTTTTCCTGTTCGTGCAAACGGTATATAACGACGTGCGCATGGTAGGCGCACCGCCCTCGTCCATCGGAAAATTCGGCGCCGACACCGACAACTGGATGTGGCCGCGCCATACGGGCGACTTCTCGCTCTTCCGCGTCTACACCGCTCCCGACGGCAAGCCCGCCATGTACAGCGCCGACAACGTGCCGATGAAACCCAAACGCTACTTCAACATTTCGCTCAAAGGGGTGCAGGAAAACGACTACACCATGATTATGGGCTTTCCGGGCACGACCAACCGCTACTTTACGTCGTGGGAGGTGAAGGAGATGCGCGACGTCGAAAACGCCACCCGCATCAATATGCGCGGCGTTCGCCAGAAAGAGATGCTCGACGAGATGCTTGCCGACCCCGCCGTGCGCATACAGTATTCCAGCAAATACGCCCATTCGAGCAACTACCATAAAAACGCTATCGGCATGAATCGCGGCATCGACAAACTCGACGTCATCGGCGACAAACAAAAACAGGAAGAGGCGCTGCGCCTGTGGGCTGCCGCCAACAACCGCCCCGAATACATCGCCGCACTCGACAGCATCGAAGCTATTATGGGCGAACTGTCGGCTGTCGATTACCTCTACAACCAACTGCTCGAAGGTGTCAATATCGCCATAGAGTGCATAAAAATACCTCCTACGGGAATGCTGATAAAAGCACTCGAAGAAAAAGACAAAGCCAAAGCCGATACGCTGCTGCAAGCCGTGAAAGAAGGGTATGCCCGATTCGCCGACAAAGACTACAACCGGCAAGTCGATCGCCGCGTAACCAAAGCCATGCTCAAAGCCTATCGCGATGCCGTGCCGGAGAAAGACAGAATCGAAATTTTCAACTTCATCGACAAGAAGTACAAAGGCGACATCGACCGTTTCGTCGATGATGCGTTCGAAACTTCCGTCTTCGCCAGCGATGCCAACTTCGAAAAATTCTGCAAGAAGCCGTCGGCAAAAGTGTTGAAAAACGACCTGCTCGTGATGCAGCGCAATTCGTTCGTAAACAAATGGAACGAACTCAACGCACAACTCCGCCCGCTGAGCCGGCGGCTGACAAAGGCGAAAAAAACATATATTCAAGGGCTGCTCAAAATGGCAGGCGATGCGCCGACCTATCCCGACGCCAATTTCACGATACGCCTCACATACGGCAACGTACTGCCCTACTCTCCCGCCGACGGCGTGCAATACGACTTCTACACGACACAACGAGGCATACTCGAAAAAGAAGACCCCGACAACTGGGAATTTGTCGTGCCGGCTCGATTGAAGGAGTTGATATACCAAAAAGATTTCGGCGAATATGCCATGCCTAACGGCGAACTGCCTATCTGCTTCCTGAGCAACAACGACATCACCGGCGGCAACTCGGGCAGCCCCGTCATCAACGCCAACGGCGAACTGATAGGCGCGGCTTTCGACGGCAACTGGGAAGCCATGAGCGGCGACATCGTTTTCGAAAAAGGATTGCAGCGCTGCATCAACGTCGATATACGTTATATACTCTTCATCATCGACAAATATGCCGGTGCCAAAAATCTTATCGACGAAATGACTATCGTCCGCTGACAAACGTATTTATCTCAATAGCCGAAAGCCCCGTCCGACATCTGGTCGGACGGGGCTTTTGCTTAAATGCCAATATCGCCTCATTTTTTCAAAGCGGCAAGAACGGAATCGTAATCGGGTTCTTGCGCGATTTCCGGCACCAACTCGGTGTAAACGACTTTGCCCGTCGTGTCGATGACCACGACGGCACGCGCCAACAAGCCTTGCATGGCTCCGTCGATTATCCCGACGCCGTATTGCTCGGCAAATTTGTCGGAACGGAATGCCGACAAGGGTACGACACCGGCAATATTTTCAACGGTGCAAAAACGGCTCTGCGCAAACGGCAGGTCTTTGGATATGGCGAGGACGACGGTGTTTTCCATCGCTGCCGCCAGTTGATTGAACTTGCGCACCGAAGTGGCGCACACGCCGGTGTCGAGGCTCGGAAAGATATTCAACACGAGGCGTTTTCCCGCAAGATCGCCGGATTTCAACACGGAAAGGTCGCCCCGTACCAGCTCGAACGCCGGAGCTTGCGAGCCGACTGCCGGCAGTTCGCCGCAGGTATGCAGGGGATTGCCCAAGAAAGTGATTGTTGCCATAGTAACTGATTTTTCAATGATAATACAACACGTTATTTTTTCATTGGTTCAATTGTCGTCAGACCGAGAGCCACTTGCGGGAGTCGGCTGCGGAGTAGCCCCGCGCACGGCAGTACCGTTCGCGCTGTTCGTCGTCGATTTCGCCTATATAAAAATAGGCTGCCTGCGGGTGGGCAATGACCAGTCCCGATATGGTGGAGGCAGGCGACATAGCGCCGTTTTCGGTAACGGAAACGCCGATACGACTGAAATCGAGAATCTTATCCAACTCGAAACAGAGCGACTGATCGGGCAGCGAGGGATAGCCTGCCGCCGGTCGTATGCCTTGATAGTGCTGGGCAAGCAACGACGGGATATGGGGTTTCTCCATAGGTGCATATCCCCAGTAGTGCGTGCGTATGCGGTAGTGCAGCCATTCGGTCGCCGCCTCGACCAGTCGGTCGCCGAGCGACTGCAAGAGCAGGGCATTGTAAGTATCGCCGGCGAGCCGGCAGCGTTCCACCTCCTGCACGAATGCAGGAGCGACCGTTACGACGAATGCTCCGACATAATCGGTGCGTCTTTCGGCAGCGGGCATCACATAATCGGAAAGCGCGACATAGCGCCCTTCGTCGTTGCGCCGCTGCTGACGCAAACAGGGTATCGCGACCGCCCCCTGCGGGGTGTGCAGCACAATGGCGTTGCCGTCGCTGTTGGCAGGGAATATGCCGAAGCGGGCGCGCAGCCGCATATCGCCGTCCGAACTCTCCAAACGGTCGAGAAGGCTTTGCGCATCGGCAACCAGCCGATGCGATTCGAGCGTCTTGCTCTGCTGCTCCGCCGTAGCGGGCTGCACGGGAAGCCGGCTTTTGCAATGCTCGCACGTATGCTCCTGCGGCTGTTCTTTTCCGCTCAACTTCCACGTATGGAGGAAATATTTCCAATTGATGCACTTTCGCGCCTCTTGCAGCGAAATCGTATCTTCACGGACGATGCCCTCCTCCTGCGGCTCCACCGGCGCATATTGCGACCAATCGGTTTTCGGGGCGCAGGCATCGGCTTCGTCGATAGGGCACAACTCCTCCCCTCTCTTTTCGACAGAACGGCGCAGGGCTTCCTGCTCCTGCCGCAGCTCCTGTAAAAACGCCTCCCGCGTATCGGCACGAAGCCAGCGGGCGACCGCAACGGGCATCTGCGCCGCATCGCGCGTATGAATGACGGCGCCATGATAACAGGGGGCTATCTTCACCGCCGTATGGAGTTTCGAGGTAGTCGCCCCTCCCACCATCAGCGGAATGTCCAAACCGGCTTTTTCCATAGCCTCCGCCACACGGCACATCTCTTCGAGCGAGGGGGTTATCAATCCGCTCACGCCGATAATATCGACCTTTTCGCGTATCGCCGTTTCGATAATCGTCTCGACCGGCACCATGACGCCGAGGTCGATGATTTCGTAATTGTTGCAAGCCAACACGACGGAAACGATGTTTTTTCCGATGTCGTGCACGTCGCCCTTGACGGTAGCCAGCAATATTTTTCCTGCGCTTGCGGCGTCGCGCTTTTGTTTTTGTATATAGGGCTGCAATATGGCGACCGCCTGTTTCATGGTGCGCGCCGTCTTGACGACCTGCGGCAGAAACATCTTGCCCTCGCCGAACAGTGCACCCACCTTGTTCATGCCCGCCATAAGCGGCTCTTCGATGATTTTTACAGGGTCGCCGTAAAGTTTCAGCGCTTCGAGCAGGTCGCTTTCCAAATGGTCGCCCACGCCTTTGACAAGGGCGTATTCGAGACGTTCATCGACCGTCATGGCATCGCGCGGGTCGGCGGCAGACGGCTGTCCGGCAGCGGGCGACTGCTCCTCTTTCAATTTTTCGGCAGCGGCAATCAACCGCTCGGTGGCATCGGGACGGCGGTTGAAGATGACATCTTCGATGCACGTCGTCAGCTCCGGCGGAATATCGGCATAGGTTACGGCGGAAGCGGGATTGACAATCGCCATATCCATGCCTGCCTGTATGGCGTGATAGAGGAATACGGCGTGCATGGCTTCGCGTATGTAGTTGTTGCCGCGAAACGAAAACGACAGGTTGCTGATACCGCCGCTCACTTTGGCTCCCGCCAGATTCTCCTTTATCCACGCCACAGCGCGAATGAAATCGACCCCGTAATCGAGATGCGCCTCGATGCCGGTGGCAAGCGCCAGCACGTTGGGGTCGAAAATGATGTCTTCGGCGGGTATGCCCTCGCGGAGCAGCAGTTCGTATGCCCGCCGGCAAACGGCGATTCTGCGCTCGAACGTATCGGCTTGCCCGTTCTCGTCGAACGCCATGACCACCATCGCCGCCCCTAACCGGTGCAGCAGTCGGGCATGGGCAAGAAACGCAGCTTCGCCCTCTTTGAGACTGATGGAATTGACGATGCCTTTTCCCTGCACGCATTTCAATCCGGCTTCGATGACCTCCCATTTCGAGGAGTCTATCATCACCGGCACACGGCATATTTCGGGGTCTGATGCCACGAGATTGAGGAATGTCACCATTTCGCTGCGTGCATCGAGCATGGCGTCGTCCATGTTTATGTCGATGACCTGCGCGCCGGCTTCGACCTGTTTACGGGCGATGTCGAGTGCTTCGTCGTATTTTTTTTCCGAAATAAGGCGCAGGAATTTGCGCGAACCGGCAACGTTGCAGCGTTCGCCGATATTGATGAAATTGTTTTCGGGCACGACCCGCAGCGGTTCCAAGCCCGAGAGACAAAGTTCGTGCTTCTTCGCGACCGGACGGTGCGGCTCGGCATTTTCCGCTATACGGGCAAGGGCGGCGATATGGGCGGGCGTGGTGCCGCAGCAGCCGCCTATGATATTGACCCACCCGCCGTCGAGAAACTCCTGCACCTGCACCGCCATCGTTTCCGGCGTTTCGTCGTATTGTCCGAAGCGGTTGGGCAGTCCGGCATTGGGATAAGCCGAAATATAGTAAGGAGCCGTCTGCGCCAACTGTTGCAGAAAGGGTTTCATGTCGCGCGCGCCGAACGAGCAGTTCAGTCCCACCGAGAAAATCGGGGCGTGGCTCACCGAAGCGAGAAAAGCCTCCAACGTCTGACCCGACAGGGTGCGTCCGCCCGCGTCGGAAAGCGTCAGCGACAGCATGACGGGCAGCTGCCTGCCGCACGCCTGCATGGCATCGTCGGCAGCGAAAAGCGCGGCTTTGGCGTTGAGCGTATCGAAAACGGTTTCGATGAGCAGCACATCGACGCCCCCTTCTATCAACGCCGCTATCTGCTCGCGATAGGCATCGGCAAGCGTGTCGAAAGTAACGGCGCGGTAAGCGGGGTCGCTCACGTCGGGCGACATGGAACAGGTCTTGTTCGTAGGTCCTATGGAGCCTGCCACGAAACGGGGCTTGTCGGGCGTGAGCGCCGTATATTTGTCGGCAGCGGCACGGGCAAGCTGCGCCGCCGCACGGTTTATCTCGGCGGCATACGCCTGCATGCCGTAGTCGCCCAGCGAAACGGTCGTGGCATTGAACGAATCGGTTTCTATGATGTCGGCTCCCGCATCGAGATAGGCTTCGTGTATCGACGAAATGATATGCGGCTGCGTGAGACAGAGCAGGTCGTTGTTGCCTTTCTGCAAGATTTCGGCATCGGCAAAGCGGTCGCCCCGAAAATCCTTTTCCGTCGGCGCATATTGCTGTATCATGGTACCCATCGCTCCGTCGAGCACCAAAACACGTTTTTGCAAGAGTTCTGAAAATTTCATTCCGAAATATTTGTAGCGGCAAAGATAGAAAATAAATAGTAAAAACGGTGAAAGGCTGCTAAGCAAGTAGAATAAAACGACACGCAGCGGCGTTATGAAAACAAAGAAAGATTTGAATTTTTCGGAAAAAACGATATATTTGCTTCGGAAAAGAGGAACGAAGAAGTGCTAAAACGAGGATTGAAAGCATGGAAGAAAAAATAGGCATGAATTTTTTAGGCGTATCGCGCAATCAGTTGCAGAAAGAAAATTTCGTGATTTTCCTCATCGAAGAGAACGGAAAGCGGGAGCTGACTATCGAAACGGGCGAGGCAGAGGCGTTGTCGCTCCTCGCATTTGCCCGACGCATCATTCCGAAACGTCCGCTGACGCACGACCTGTTTTCGTCGGTATCGAGGGCATTCGGCATCGAATTGAAAGAGGTGTGCCTCAACGAATACCACAACGGCATTTACGAAACCGAAATGGTATTTTCGGGAAACGGCACCGAGATGCGCATCGACGCCCGCGCGTCCGATGCCATAGCCTTGGCGGTGCGTCTGAATGCGCCTATCTTCGCGAAAAAGAGCCTTTTAGATGATTTTGCCTACATTCCCGATACGATAAAAATTTCCGTCCGTCCGGAATTGACCACCATCATACAGATAAAACGAAAAACACTGCGCGACTGCTCCGTAGATGAATTGAAACAACGCCTGCAAGAGGCTATCGACAAGGAGGCTTACGAACAGGCTTCCGTGATACAGAAAGAACTGAATGACAGAAACGGAGCATCGGAAAAGAGGGAATCGGAATAGGGATTCCCTCCAAGATACAATATCAGAAATGCGCGACGAGCTCTAACACAATTTTATTCTGTTCAGATATAGACGGTACGACACCTTTTTTATAAAAGTATTGTTCGTAATTCAACCTTATATCGGATTGCAGCTTGGCTGTTCCGAGTTTCAATGTTATCCCACCTGTAAGCCTGTGCCGTTCCGGATCATCAATTTTCAATTTGCCTTCCGCATCTTTATTGCCTTGGCTATGATTACTCATATAGTCGTATCGTCCGAGAAAAGATATAGAAGACAGTTTTTTCAACGGAAGACAGTAGGCGGCAAAGGCATCAACTGCGTTTACGGGAGTAAATGAATTGTGAGCATAGTTTTTACGCATATATTCGCCCTCAATATGCCAGCGCGATGTCTGCCAGTATGTCCCCGCATCCCACATCATCACATTTACATCTCCGGCATCAGCCTTCTGGCAACTGAATGTTATATTAAGATATTTGGCAATGAATGTCTCGGCTTTGAATGAGAAATTATAATTATTTGTCCAAAAATCTTTCTGGTCTGTCAAACCTGAACCGTTGAATATGCCACCTTCAAGAGTTACCGGTGTCGACCATCGGGAAGTCCATGACACCGAAGCTCCCACATCTCGTACATTTCCTACCTGTTTGGCTATGAAAGATCGGTTGGCAAAGAATTGAAGATGAGGAGAGCGGTGAGCATCTATTGTAAATGGCACCCGCATCTGACCCACCGTGAATTTCCAATCTTTCGGTCGGATACGTACATAAGCATCAAGCATCTTGATTTTACCTTCGTCCGAAAGGTCTATTTCGGCTTTATACAGGACTATGGGTCTTGCCTTACCTTCAACACTCAGACGGGCATTCCGTATCTCAAAGCGTCCTTTATCAATAGGCGGTTCATATTCATACTTGGCACGTATAGTACCGTGTATTTCCGGAAGATATTCCTTATTGATATTGATTTGAGCATACATCGGAGATGTGAGTGCAAACAAAAAAAAGAAGATAAACTTTGCAAGCGTATTTGCCGGATTGCCCAATAATATGTGTATCCGGCTGTGGAGTTTTATCGGTAAAGGGAGTATCATTTTTTTAATTATTACTCCTCAAAGTAACCCTTACATCATTTCAAAAATATATAGGAATCATTACGAAAATATTAAACACAAAATGATGCAACCGATATGGTCTGCATCATTCCAAATACAATCTTTTTTACCGGAGATAATTATGCCGGACTGACAACAGGAGTTATTCGGGAGCGGAATTCGGAATCATGGAGTTTGGCAAATGCCCGAAGATATTTTCGTAATGAAGATGTCATCTCCCGTGTTTCCTGAAGAATGTTGATATAGACGTATAGCACGGTCATTGTAGTGGGATTACCGTCATGGAGCCGGTCGAACAGACGATGATAGGTGTCTGAAACCATCTCCTTAATTTCATCTCCGCGACGACGGAGTGTCGGGATTGCCTCCATACTTCCGGTGTCCATAAGGGTAATGGTGTCGTTGAGAAGAGTATCGACCTGTGTACGGATTATCTCCAACTCCTTCACATATCGGGGCGGCAGAGGGAGAAAATTATTTTCCACATGCTCCTTGCACACTTCATTTATGCGTCGGAGATTATAGAGAATGCTCATACAACAGTCGTTGCTCAAATGAAACCATGCGTTTTTCTCTATCGCGGTTTCGTGATTGACACGACGGATACAAAGAGTTTCTTTTCGTCTGGCATTTTTCAGTATCCGTTTTTCCATTTCCAGACTTTTGTCGGCTTTTGACAATCCGCCGGCATTTTCTTTTATGAAAGACTCGGTTATGCCGCTGTAAAGTTTCCGAGCATATTCCATAAACTTCCGCTGTTGCTCAACAATATACAGCAATGTGAGACTCCATGTTTCCTGCTTGTCATCAGTAGTGAGGACAGTCTGAAACAAGGTATCTCCTTCTTCCTCCTCCTGCTTTTCCTTAAAACGCCGGTTGCTTCGAACGATGAGCCAAAGCGTAAGAGCTGCCAGTGCTACCATAGCCCAATGACCGCCGTAGTACATTGCGAGGACAATTATTCCGGCACCGATGAACGCGGCACCGGCAGTGATAAACCAGCCTCCGATAACAGAGATGACACCGGTAACTCTAAAAACTGCGCTCTCCCGTCCCCATGCTTTGTCGGCAAGCGATGTGCCCATAGCCACCATGAATGTTACGAATGTGGTGGAAAGGGGCAGCTTCAACGATGTGCCGAGTGCTATGAGTGTTCCGGCGAGTACAAGATTGATAGAACCACGTATGAGATCGAAGGCTGCTCCCTGCTCCATTATCGTTTCATCGACATTGAAACGTCGATTGAACCAACGTCGTACACGAAATGGCATTATGCGTCTTACCCGTGCCAATATGGAAAGAATCCAACGCACGAGCCTGCGGGCAATTCTTGATGAACCGAACATTTCATCGCCACCGTACTGCGAACCAAGACCGATTTCAGTCTTAGAGACATTACGGGCTTTCTTCGAGGTAGCAAGTGCCGTAACCATTATTACTCCGGCACCGATGAGAAAATAAAGCGGTGTGTTCGACGGTCCGTTGAGAGAACCCATTAAAAAGCCGTGTGCATCGCCTCCACCATTGGCAATATAATCCTGATAGGAGGCAAGTCCGGTGAGAGGTACACCGATGAAGTTTACAAGGTCGTTTCCGGCAAAAGCCATGGCAAGGGCAAAAGTACCCATAAGGACGATTACTTTCAGCACATTGACCTTCAACCAGTAAAGCAACTGCATGACGACGGTGAAGAATACGAAGCATCCGCCAAGAATGATCTGTGTGTTCTCTTTAATCCATGCCTTAACCTCCGGAGTCATAAAAGTAAGGTCTTTCGCACCTTTGAGCAGAAGGAAATATACGATTGCCGTAGCGCAGATACCGCCAAAAATTCCTATTTTCCACTTCAAGCGACTTTTATACTCGAATGTGAAAACCATTCGGGACAAGAATTGCACTACTGTTCCGAAAAAGAAGGCGATTGCCACAGAAAGGAATATTCCTAAGATTACCGATAATGCTTTCTCCGTATTGAGCAGTTCGGCGAAACCGAGTTCGATTCCACCTGCCATTTTGATAAGGGCGACCACGAATGTAGCGCCAAGCAGCTCGAAAACCATTGAGACGGTGGTCGATGTCGGCATACCCAATGAATTGAAGATGTCAAGAAGGATAATGTCGGTAACCATAACCGCCATGAAGATACAGATAAGGTCATAGAACGAGAAATGTTCCGGTCGGAAAATGCCGTGTCGGGCAATATCCATCATTCCGTTACTCATTGCCGCCCCGATGAAAACACCTATTGATGCAACAATCAGGATTCGTTTGAACGAAGCCGCTTTCGCTCCCAAAGCAGAGTTCAGAAAGTTCACTGCATCATTGCTTACTCCTACCGACAAATCAAACACCGCCAAGAGGAAAAGGAAAATGATGACACATAAAAAAAGAATGTCCATGTTTTTGTCGTTTAATTTTGCATTATTTTTCAGTGCAAACAAGCGCCAAAAACATTTCAAAAAGATTTCAAAAAGATTGAGCTTTTATGAAGTTTATTTGAGAATCATCAGTATGCCTCCTAATCTAATAAGAAAGGCTCCGGCAAAGTTTCTCTTTCATAAATCCCTATTTAATATAATCTTAAAACAAAGACCGCCATGCGGATTATTAGACACTGTAATTGAACCGCCATGCAATTGTACGGCATTTTTAACGATGGAAAGTCCGAGACCTGTTCCTCCCGCTGCGCGTGAACGCCCCTTGTCCACTCGATAAAACCGCTCGAAAAGTCGGGGTAAATGCTCCTCTGCCACGCCACAACCATTGTCGCATAACGTAAGAATGATTTTTTGATTGCTGCTTGGTATTTGAGCAATGGTTATCTTATTGCCGCCACTGTAAGAAATGGCATTATCAATCAGATTAAAGAAAACGGATTCCCATAGTGAGCGGTTGCCTTTCATCTCCATTGGTTTTACAACATCATTTTGAATTGTAAAGCCGTGCCTTTCTGCGGCTTCCGTTCTTTCTTCCACAATGTTACGGATAATTTCCGTCAGGTCGATTTGCTCTCTGACAATGGATTTTGCCCCGTCCTCCATACGTGTTATCAGAGATACATCGGACAGCAGTTGTTGTAGTCGCTGATTGTTTGCGAGACAGCGCGTTAAAAACTCCGTACGCTTCTCCTCGCTCATATCAGGGTGGTTCAATAACGTTTCTATACACACCTGTATTGATGCCACCGGCGTTTTGAGTTCATGGTTGATATTATTGGTGAGCTGCTTTTTGATGCGTTCTTTTTCCTGTTGTTCATGGAGCGCAGCGCTATGCTCCCTGTCTCGCTCCGAAATAACTTGTTGAAGGGAAGCGTACAAACGGACTATATGGTTTGATATATCTCCTAATTCATCATGGGGAAAAGGTTCATCGTCATATATCTTGTTTCCTTTCTCCGCACTTTCGGCAAAAAGTTTAAGCCGCCGGATATGCAGACCGACTCGGCGGGTCGCAAAATATCCTAACGTACACATGATGATTGTAAGTCCTGCAAGGAACCATAAGAAACCCTTGTCCGCTTGCAGAAGTCCGTTCAAAGAGACAGAATAAGGCACGGCAGTGCGTACAATAATTCCGTTACTCCCCTTTCGTGCAGAATAGAAATAGGTTTCTCCGGTGCTTTCGCTATGTCGGCGTAAGGTATAACCCGCACCGGAACGAATTGCCTCTGAAATTTCCTCCCGTCGGAGATGATTTGCGTTAGGCAGCGCATCTAACGAATTGTCATAAATAATCTGACCGGAAGAATCGACTACGCTAACACGTAAATCCTTAAAGTCATCGACATTTACAGTGTTTATGTCGAAGTTCTCATTCTCAAGCCGGTGTATGATACGTTCATTCAAAACCTGCAACTGTGCGTTCAGTTCCTCAGCCTTGAAATCTTTTTCTCGCTTATACTGGAAAAACAAGACGCAGACTACCAATAATATCGAGTATCCGACCAACCAAAGGAATAACCGTCTGGAATATGTGATTTTACCCCATGAAGCCATAACCGTATCCTGACCGCGATTTTATATAACTACCGTATTTCCCGATTTTTTGACGTATTCGGGCAATATTGACATCTACGACTCTGTCAAGCACGACGACTTCATCTGGCCAAATTTCATTAAGCAATTCTTCTCGCGTGAAAACTCTACCGATATTCCTCAAAAGTTTAAGCAGTATTTCAAATTCTTTCTTGGGAAGTTTGACTTCATTTCCATCTACCACACATAGTTTTTGGGACGGAATTACGGTCAATCCCTCATAAGTTACTTTTTCCGTATCCGATTTTACCGGAACGGCGGAGGCGGAAGTTCGCCGCAGCACTGTTTTAACTCTCGTAATTACATTGCGTAAAGAGTACGGTTTCATGATATAATCATCGGCACCAAGTTCAAGACCGTCCACCATATCATCTTCAGTATCCTTTGCCGTGCAGAAAATAATAGGGATTGATGCCGTCGCAGGATTGGATTTGAGAATTTTTGCAAGTTGAGTTCCTGAAATTTCCCCCATCATTATATCAAGGAGAAGCAGGTCATATCTTGCAATATCCATTGCAAGGACAGCTTCGGCACTGTTCGCAGTGTCAACCTCATAGCCTTCGGCTTCAAGATTGAATCGGAGAGCTTCGCAAAGAGTGTCTTCGTCGTCGACAACTAAAACTCTTTTATTCATTGATATATTCCTTTATCGCTGTTTTCTGCTTGCAAATTTACGATAATTCTTCGCCCACTTTCTTGTTTATCAAAAATTTAATAAAAACGTAACATCTTTGGCAGGTTTTATAATTCCTAAATGAATCCGAGAAAATTTTACTATCTCTTTTTTACATACAAAGGCATGAACTTGGCGGCGTGTGCCTACGCCTTGACGAAAAGGGCGACCGCCCAATTGTTTTTTTCGCGGTGCGAGCGGAAGTGCAGAGAGTAACGGGCAGCCTCCGCCTGTAACAGCGGCAGGTCGGCGGTATAGAAACCGCTCATGTATATCGCCGCGTCCGGCTTCATGACGGCGGCGTATGCCGCCATGTTTTCAAGGTGAATGTTGCGGTTGATGTTGGCAAGCACGATGTCGAAGGTGCGCGAACCGTCGAGCCGCTCGGCGCCGCCCAACCACACGTCGATGTTTTTTATATGATTGAGGCGAATGTTCTCGGCGGCATTCTCCGTCGCCCATTCGTCGATGTCGACAGCGGTAACGCGCCGTGCGCCGCGCATGGAGGCGAGTATGGCAAGAATCGCCGTGCCGCAGCCCATGTCGAGGACTTCCCTGCCGGTAAAATCGCACGACAGCATGGATTCGAGCATGAGGGAGGTCGTTTCGTGATGTCCCGTGCCGAAAGCCATTTTCGGGTCGATGACGATGTCGTATCGGGCAGCCGGCACATCGGTATGGAAAGTACTGTGTATCACGCATTCGCTGCCGACGACAATGGGGCGGAAATAATTTTTCTCCCACTCTTCGTTCCAGTCTTTATCGGCAATCGGGCGGCTCTCGAAAGAGATTTCGCCCGCAACGGGCACCTCGCTGACGATGCCGGGCAGCAGCGACTCGTCGTATTTGTCGGCAGGGATATATGCCGTTACGCCGGTGTCGTCGGGAACGAACGTTTCGTACCCCGCATCGGCAAGCAGGGCAGCGAGCAGGTCGGTAACGAGCGTTACGTCGCCGGCACGCACCTCGAAGCGTGTTTCGATATACCGCATGGCATTATTTCTTTTCCATTTCCTTGACGACGCGCGGATAGAGCACCTCTTTTACATGCGGATAGTCGGGAAAGAGGCGCATCACTTTCTGATAATATTCAAGGGCGCCTTCGTAGTTGCCGGCTTTCTCCTCCACCAGTCCGAGCGTAACGATAAGCTGCAAATACATCCAGTTGTTCGCCCGCAGGGCTTCGTTGTTCTCGTAAAGCTCCATCGCTTTTTGATAATAAATCTTCGACTGCTTGGTGTTTCCGCCCAAAGCGTTCGGCATATAGAAAAGAATGTTGGCGCCCCAAATGTTGGCTTCGGGATTTTCGGGCGCAAGCTGCGGGGCGCGCCGCGCCAGCTGCAACATGGAGCGAGCCAGCGTCGTGGCTTTGAGCGGACTGAGCGCAATGGCAAAGCCTTTGAAATTCGCCATCAGACCGACCAGACGGGCATCGTCGGGATATTTTTCGAGCAGGGGCGTAATGACAGGCATCGCCTCGTCGAGCCACGCCCGAGCCTTCTTTTTGTCTATATCCATCAGGTGTCCCACCAAACCGTAATAGTAGGTAAGCAGCTCGATGTCTTGGTCGAGCGTACGGGCGGGTTCGGCTTTCAGGGAATCGACGATACCGTCCCAGTCGAGAATGCGACCGACGATAAAGAGGTCATAAGATTGTTTTTTGTAATTTTTTTCGGCAAAAGCCGGAGCGGCGAATATGCCGCACAACAGAGCGATAATTAAAATCTTTTTCATTGATAATGAAGTTAATGTTTTCCTGTCGTCCGCGCGGCAGCCGGCTCCGACAGTCCGCCGTAACGACGCGCAAAGATAGTTATTTCGGATAATATAAAAAAGCGCGTGAAAAACACGCGCTCGACAATATGACAAAAAAGGTTTACACAAACAGTCGTTCGCAGCAAAAAACTACCGGTGAAAAAATTTCCGGATTTTCCATACCAACCGCAGGCTGGTAAAAATGCCTTGAAATACAGCAAAGCCGGTGGAAAATTTTCCGAACAGGGTAAGCGGCGAATTGCCCAGCCGATAGACGGGGGCTACCACTGCCCAGTAATCTTTCGCGATAGTATCGTGTTGTCGGGTTATTTTGGCGCGCACTTCCGCTTTTCGGCAAGCGAGCGTTTTCAGCGTTACTTTGGATTCGTTCATGGCTCGTCGGTTTTAGCGGGGAGTTCGTTTTCGTCGTCGTTTTCTTTCTGCGGAATGAAAAGTTTGTAGAAGAAGCGCAGCACGGGATTGACAATGAGCGGCGTGCGCAATATCCACACAAGCAGCAGCAAAACGAGAAATATGCCGGAAATCATAACGAATGAAAGAATCATTCCGAAATGGGGCGCGAGCAGATAAACGGCAGCCAGCGACAGGTAAATAAATATTCCCGCCACCAGAAAAATCGAGATAAGCATCACCGCCAGCATCGAAACGATGCGGGTGAGCTTTTCCACGCTGTCGAGTTTTACCCACTCGAATTGCAACGACAGATATTGTTTGATTTCCGCCATAATCTGCCGCAATGAAGGTGTAGAGCTACTCATACTTTCAGAGGTGTGTCGCACGAATATATTGCTGCCGCCCGCCGTCGGCGGGCGGCAGCAACCATTCATTTCCGGCAACAGGTTATACTTCTTTGGGTTCGCCTTTTTCGTGTTTCAGCTTCGCCGTAATTTTCTCGACGAGGTGTTCCATATCTTCGCGACTCAGTTTGATACCTTTTTCACGAAGTACCTCGTTGATTTTATGGCGGGTATCTTCGCCTTTATCGGGTGCGAAAAGAATACCTGCGATAGCGCCGATGGCTGCACCTACCAGAAATCCTGCTAATAAAGATGTGCTTTTCATAACTATATTTTTTAGTGTATTTACAAAGATAACAAAAAAATTTTCTTTTATATCGCTTCGGTGCAAAATTATTTTTCTTTTTTTCGATTTTCGGATTTCGCAGCAAGCACAATGTTCTGAAAACGTTTGAAATATCTCTTTTTTGCTTTTACCGACCGATGATGATGAATCATAAAAAATCATTATTTTTGTATGGTACAAAACAGGAAACGACGATGAGTACTTTTACGGACTATTTTACCGATAACCAAAAGAAAAACGGGAAACAAGGGGTGCCGTGCGAGATACACTCCTGTCCCGAATTGATGGAGTGTATCCGGCAGGTCGGTTTTCTGCCGCTGTTGGAGAGCGGAATACCGGGCTTTTGCGCCGAAGGATTGATGGCGGAGGAGTGCCGCTTCACGACATTTTCCGACGGTTCGTGGGAATGGCCGCTGTGGCAGTGGAAAGGTTCCGTCATCAGAGAAGGCGGCTGCGTGTATGGAAAGTTCTTTGCGGGAAAGGCGGGCTTCATCAGCCGCGAATGGTGGGCTGACTTCTACAACTGGCGGCACAGCAATTACCCCGAGCCTGAAAGCGACAGCATCGAGGAGACCATTTTGTCCACCCTGCGCGAGCGAGGCAGCATGATTGCCCGTGAACTCCGAGCCGCCTGCGGCTTGACGGGACCCAAAATGCGTTCGCTGTTCGACAACTATATCAACCGCCTGCAAATGGCGTGTTGCATCGTAACCGAAGATTTCGTCTATCCTACCGACAAGCACGGACGGGAATACGGCTTCGGCTGGTCGCTGCTGACAACGCCCCGACAGCTGCTCGGCGAAAACGCCTGCCAATGCCCGAGAACACCCGAAGAATCGTATCGGCGCATGACGGCGCACCTTGCCCGCCTGCTGCCCGACGCCACCGAAAAACAAATCAAAAAAATTCTGAAATAAAAATCCGCTCTTGTCCGGCAAATCATTTGCGGGCGAGGGATTGGTGAAAAAACGATAACGCCGCATTATTTCCTTGTCGGTTCGGTGCAACGTGCCGCTTTATGCGTTATCTTTGCACTTCTGAATTTTTGGGAAAAACATTCATGGGCGAACACACCATATCGGTCAAAGGGGCACGAGTCAATAATCTGAAAAACATCGACTTGGAAATACCCCGCAACAAGCTGATTGTCATCACGGGACTTTCGGGGTCGGGCAAGTCGTCGCTGGCTTTCGACACGCTGTATGCCGAAGGGCAACGGCGTTATGTGGAGAGTCTGTCGGCTTACGCCCGCCAGTTTCTCGGGCGCATGGGCAAGCCGGAGTGCGACTACATAAAAGGCATACCGCCCGCCATCGCCATCGAACAGAAAGTCAATACGCGCAACCCGCGTTCCACCGTGGGCACCTCGACCGAAATATACGACTACCTGCGTATGCTCTTTGCCCGCGTGGGCAGGACGATTTCGCCGGTGTCGGGCACGGAGGTGAAAAAGCACACCGTCGAAGATGTGGTGCAGTGCGCCCTGTCTTACCCCGACGGCACGCGCATGGCGGTGCTTACGCCGGTGCATTTCACGACCGACCGTCCGCCCCGCACGACGCTGGAAATTCTGCTCAAAGGGGGCTACAACCGCATGGAGCAGGCGGGCGAAATCGTGCGCATCGAGGAGTTGATGCAGCTCGACGAAAAGACGCTGCTCGCCCAACCGCTGTTCCTGCTGATAGACCGCACGGTGGCAGCCCACACGCCCGACGCGGCGAGCCGCATGGCGGACTCGGTGGAAACGGCTTTTTTCGAGGGGCAGGGCGAATGCGTGCTGCGGATATATGGCGAGGAGGTAAAATCATATACTTTTTCCAACCGCTTCGAGGCAGACGGCATGACGTTCGAGGAGCCGTCGGATTTGATGTTCAACTTCAACAGCCCCGCCGGTGCGTGCCCCGTGTGCGAAGGATTCGGGCGCACGATAGGCATCGACGAAAATCTGGTGGTGCCCAACAAATCGCTGTCGGTGTACGACGATGCCGTCGTATGCTGGAAAGGCGAAAAAATGAGCGAATGGAAACGGGAGTTCATACGGGTGGCAGGCTCGATGAATTTCCCCATACACAGACCTTATTTCCAACTCACAGCCGAACAGAAAGAGAGGCTTTGGCACGGAAACGACCGTTTCCCGGGCATCGACGGATTTTTCCGTATGCTCGAAGAAAATCAATATAAAATACAGTACCGCGTGATGCTGTCGCGCTATCGGGGCAAGACTACCTGTCCCGCCTGCAAAGGCTCGCGGCTGAAACCGGAGGCGCAATACGTGAAAGTGGGCGGACGCACCATTTCGGAACTGGTGGCGATGCCCGTGTCGGAACTGACGCGCTTCTTCGACGAATTGCAGCTCGACGAGCACGATGCCGCCGTAGCAAAACGACTGCTGACGGAGATACGCAGCCGCCTCCGTTTCCTCGTCGACGTGGGGTTGGACTACCTGTCGCTCGACCGGCTGTCGTCGTCGCTTTCGGGCGGCGAGAGCCAACGCATCAATTTGGCTACGTCGTTAGGCAGCAGTTTAGTCGGCTCGCTCTACATTCTCGACGAACCGAGCATCGGACTGCATTCGCGCGATACCGAACGGCTCATCGGCGTGCTGCGCCGCCTGCAACAGTTGGGCAACACGGTCATCGTGGTGGAGCACGACGAGGAGATAATCCGCGCCGCCGACTACATCATCGACATCGGACCGAAAGCGGGGCGGCTCGGCGGCGAAGTGGTATATCAGGGCGACCTCGCCCACCTCGCGGAAGCCGAAAACAGCTACACGGCAAAATACCTCACGGGAAAAGAGCGTATCGAAGTGCCCGCCGTACGGCGGCTCTGGCACAACTACATCGAAGTGGAAGGCGCCGTGCACAACAACCTCAAAAACGTTTCCGTGCGCTTCCCGCTCTACGTGATGACGGTCGTAACGGGCGTGAGCGGTTCGGGAAAATCGTCGCTCGTGCGCGATGTATTCTACCGCTCGCTGGCACGCCACTACGAAGGCGAGGGCGAAACGCCCGGCTCCTACGGCGGCTTGTCGGGCGATATGCAGCTGATGCAGCACATCGAATTTGTGGATCAGAATCCTATCGGGCACTCCTCCCGCTCCAATCCCGCCATCTACCTGAAAGCGTTCGACGAAATACGCAAGCTGTTCGCCGAACAGAAACTCGCCAAGCAAATGGGCTTCACGGCGGCGCACTTTTCGTTCAACGTCGAAGGCGGCCGCTGCGAGGAGTGCAAAGGCGACGGCACGATTACGGTCGAAATGCAGTTTATGGCAGACCTCGTGCTCACGTGCGAGTCGTGCCACGGCAAACGGTTCAAGTCGGACATTCTCGAAGTGGAATACCGCGGCAAAAACATCTCCGACATTCTCGACATGACGGTGAATCAGGCGGTGGAATTTTTTTCCGAAAGCAACGGGGCGATCGAGAAAAAAATCATACGGCGGCTGCAACCGCTGCAAAGCGTGGGGTTGGGCTACATAAAAATGGGGCAGACCTCCTCCACCCTCTCGGGCGGCGAAAACCAGCGGGTGAAGCTGGCGTATTTCCTGAGCAACGAAAAACAGGAGCCGACGATATTCGTATTCGACGAACCGACCACCGGTCTGCACATACACGATATAAAAACGCTGCTCGGGTCGTTCAACGCATTGATAGAGAAAGGGCACACCGTCATCATCATCGAGCACAACATGGAGGTAATCAAGTGTGCCGACCACATCATAGACATGGGGCTCGAAGGGGGCGACGCCGGCGGCAATGTGGTGTGCTGCGGCACGCCCGAAGAGGTGGCTGCGCACCCCGACTCCTACACCGGTCGATACCTGCGCGAGAAACTCCGTTAATTTTTCTTTCTCATAAAAGCCGCTGCCGAAAGTCTTTTTCGGCAGCGGCTTCTGTTTGCGAAAAGCGAAATACACCGGCATTCGTCCGAAAATTTTTTCAAACAAATTTATTCCGACAAATGTTTTCACTACCCGTTACGGTCGAATCAACGAGTAGAGAATATGAAACGGATATTTTTGTTGCTGCTGTTCGCCCTGCCGGCAGCCTTCGCACAAGCGCAGAAAGCCGGCATCAAGAGCAATCTTTTTTACGATGCGCTGGCTACGGTAAGCGTCGGAGCGGAAATCGGACTGACGCCCCACTGGACGTTGGATATTTCGGGCAACTACAAAGGGTGGACGATACAGGGGCGCCGCACGAAACACTGGCTGATACAGCCCGAAGCCCGCTATTGGCTCCGCTCGTGTTTTTCGGGACATTTTTTAGGCATACACCTGATAGGCGGACAATATAATATGGGCAACTTCCGTGCGAATTTTCATTTCTTGGGCAGCGACTTCCGCCCGCTGAAAAGCAACCGTTATCAAGGCTGGGGCGCAGGCGCAGGCATCGCCTACGGCTATGCGTGGATATTGGGGAAACATTGGAGTATCGAGGGCGAAATAGGGCTCGGATTCGTCTATACCCGTTACGACGTGTTCGAGTGTGCCGGCTGCGGAAAGCGCACGGAAAACGACAGGGCGCACCATTATGCGGGTCCCACGAAAGCGGCAGTGAACCTTATCTATCTGTTTTGATGTGAAAAAAAACGCCGGTACCCAAAAGCATCTGCCGCGAAAACGAAAAAAAAGACGCCTCCGAACATTCGGAGGCGTCTTGCATATAATCAAGCTGTGGCAATTACAAAATCACGGGAACAGCCTTGCGATTGCCGGCAACCCGTACCAAATAATATCCCTTGTTCAGAGAAATGGGTGCAGACACGGCAGCGCTGCCGTAAACCTGTACACCGGCAGCATTGTATATCTGCACGGCAACCGGAGCGTCGCTCACCACATATACAAAGCCGTTGCTGCCATAGACCGAAACAGCCTCCTCGCCGGTCGGCAACTCACGAACGGCGCTCGAAGCACCTTTTACAGCCGTACCGTCTATAAGATATGCCAACGGCATCGGCTCTCCATCTACCGACACCTCTGCTACAGCAGGTGTAGTCAAAGTCCATGACCCATCATCGCTCAATATGAAATAGATGTCTCCCAACATCTGACCTACCGTTACTGTGTCTGCTTCCTGCTCCGGTATTACTACCATTGCTACGTCCGGCAGATAGGTCGCCGAAATGTTGTCTACTCCCATAAAACCGTTTATCGACAACGTATCGCCATCGGTCTGCGATACCGACATCGAGTACTCGACCGGTCCTGTCATCATATCATTTCCCGTAAAGGTATAATCGCCTGCCAAGTCGGCGGCTGCCGGCGTCGTAATGATCTGTTTCGTCAAAGTCAAACCTTTCGTATACGTACCGACTTCAGGCTCGTCCTCATCATTATCAGGTTCGACAACCTCTATATTTTCATCTATCGTCAATACGCCGTCGGCACCTACCGTAAATGCAAGCGATTGTGTATCAACACAGAGGTAGCCAAGATCGGAATAATAGAGAAGCATACCAAATCCATATGCGCTATACGGACTCGCATCGGTAACGGTAAGCGTACCGGCGCTTTCGTCGTAAGCCACAGCCCATTTGCAACCATACCCGGCTACTCCTGTCATATAATAGTCGGCATCTCCGTCGCCCGGCATAATGCGGAACATGGCATCAGGCGATATACGACCCAATGCGGCAGTCGTTTCATCGGTCAATCCGCCCAACTTGTAAACGCCGACCAAGTCGACAGCAGAAACATTCACGCCCATAAAAAGAGCGAACAAAATCATTAATGCATAGTTTTTTTTCATAAGCATTTCTTTATTTTGGTTTAACAATTTGCAACAAATATAGTATATTTATAGTAATGCATTACTTCTTTAACAAGTTTTAGGAATATTTATTTTTATCGGCTCATGCCGGGCAGAGCATCGAAACAGGCGCGTATATCGGGCGACGAGGGTCGCAGGGCGTTTTCATCGACGATATTTCCGTCGGGGTCGAGCAAGATGAAACGAGGTATGCCGTTCACCTTGTAGAGCTTCGCAAAAGAGGACGACGAACCCAAATAGAGCTGGGTACCCGTCATCGCCTGTTTTTCGAGAAAATCTTTCCAGTCGGCGCTGCGTTCATCGACAGAGAGGGAAACGAAAGCGATGTTCCGCCCCTCGTATTCCTGCTCCAATTTCCGCAAGAAAGGTATTTCGCGGCGACACGGAATGCACCATGTAGCCCACAGGTCGATGTAGAGGTAGCGTCCTTTGAAATTTTCGAGGGTATAGGGGGTGCCGTCTTTGTCGAAGGCGCGGAAATCGGGCGAAGGCTTGCCTTTGCGCACGACGTCCCACCGGTCGTACTTTTCGCGGAAAGCCGCCTGCAACACGGGGTCGGTAACGAATGTGCGGTGGTAATTGAGCAGGTCGTCGATGCCGTCGATACCGTGCTGCTCGACCTGTTCTATCGCCAACACGTTGAGGAGGTTTTGCAAGACGACTTCGTCGGCGAGGCGGTCGATCAGAAATTCCATTTCGCACAACGTCTTTTTATACGGATCGGTGATGCGCTGCCCGCGCGCCGAGAGCACGTAAGCCGCCTCTTTCATGTATTCGCGATACTCTTTGAGCCCGACCAAGTCGCGGTCTTCGCGCACATAGGCGGCAACGGCATCGTAATAGGCACTATCGGGACGATACGAAGCGTCCTGCGTTACAGCGGTGTGTCCGACGGGATACATGAGCAGCATCGACGCCAAAGCGTAGCGAATGCGGTTTTCCTCGATTTTGGCGAAGAGAGGCGAAACGGCATCGAGTTTCCACGCTTTCAACAGGCGGAGCGCCGTGCGCTCTTTCGAAACGAGCAGCGCCGCGTAGTCGTCGAACGGCAGGGCGAAATCGTCGTTCGACAAGGCAGGCAGCGTTATTTCGTTGAGATATTTGCATATCTTTTCTTTGGCGGGATTGTTCCCGACCCGGAAAGCGAATGTTTCGCCGAAATTCTTTCCGTCGAAAGCGATTTCTATTTTGTCGCCGTCTTCGAGAAAAATTTTCTTGCTGTCCATGCCGTAGTAAAAGTCGGCATGAACGGCAGGGAGATTTTCGAGTACGCACTCGCCGTGCCCTGCCTCATCGAGGGGTATTTCGACAATCGTGGTCTGATAGACGAGTACGGCTTGCGAACGGGTCTTGTCGGCAACATCGACCGACAGACGAATGGCGGCGCCGGCATTTGCCGCACCCGCGAGGAAAACGAAACTTGCTATCGCTGTCAGATATTTCATAACGCAGATTTTTTTATTCACGATAAATGACATCGACGATGGGAGCGAATCCGCGTCCGATTTCTTCGGGCTGCGCATTCGCAAAATCGCCTTCATTCCCGAAACCGTCGTACACGCGCAACACGCCTTCGCCATCGGCGGCGGTGCTGCCGACAAGCAGGTCATAGCTGCGATTTTCGGGGTCGTCGCCGACAAAGAGATTGAATTTGAGCAGGGTTATTTCTTCATCGCCCAAGTCGAGCTGCAACACGGCTTCGGGTGTTTCCGCCGTGAAATTGACGGCATATACCTTGCTGCCCACCGAATAGTAGAACAGGGTTTTCAGCGAACTGAACGCAAAATGCGAAGCCTGCGCAATATCGGTGCAGGAAGATACATCGGCATAATAGGCTTTTTCGTATGCCGGACCGTATTTGTCCACTCCGTCGAGAATGCCGACCAAATCGCCCAGTATGATGCCGTACAGGTAGCGGGAATCGCCTTTGGCAAGTATGGCGTAAGAAACTCCGCTCCCCGTTTGGTTCTTGTCGTAACGGGTATTTTCGAGACAGCACAACGACATGTTGTCGGAGCGTTCAGGCCAACTGAAAAGGGCATCGTTGGTCGCCACAAAACCCAAGTTCACCAGCTCGGACATGGGGATATCGCCGGTCGCATATCCCGACATACCGAGCGACGCGAACTGGTCGGTGCAGACGAAAAAGGTTTTGTTGGTAACGTCCCACAACATGAACAGCGGCAGGAATTGTTCCGCCAGCACATTGCAGCCTACGGCAGGCGACTTCTTGAAACCGGTAGCGACACCCGGCATATTTTTACGGGCTTCGCCGAAAAGTCCGTCGCCCATCAATGTGCTGCAATAATAGGAACGACCATTATTATCGACAAGCATCTTACCCGGATATTTATTTGCCAAAAAACAGACATCTTCGGCAAACTGCGCGCCCGCAAATTCATTGTTTATCATATACGACTCGTTCCATTGAAATTCGTTGTCGCTGAGACGGGTGGTGCCGCTGCCCGAAACAAGGTAGAAAGGTTCCGCCATATCGGGGGCATAGACCAGCTGGCGGGGGTCCTGCCAATTTTCGAGTTCGGTTTCCCGCAACAAATCATGGTAAGTCTCGCCGGTGATGTGGGAAATCATATCCAGACGCACCCGTCCGTTGTCGGAACAAAGCGCCAGCCAGCCGCGCGAAGTGGTGGTTTTCACCTCCAAATCGGAAATGCGGCGATAGAAATAGCCGGCATCTTTTCCCTTGACGGTAAACGCCAGTTTGTACATGCCGGGCACCAACGACACGTAATAATCGAGATTCCGTTCCGAGCCTATGACGACGGGAGTATCCGTACCGGCGGTTTCGTACACTTTCCACTCGTAATCGTAGGCATCGGGTGAAAACCCACGCCCCGAAAGGTCGGGCACAATGGAAAGCGTATCGCGTATCAGCACCGAATAGGCGTCGTCCATTGCAATCGCCACCTCATCGAGCTCCGTATAATCGTAATTGCCCTTGTCGCCGTAGCACGCCGGCAAAAGAGCCGTCGCCGCCGACAAAAGAAACAGGTATATTTTTCGACAGTTTTTCATACTCTTTTTCATTCGCTATATACCGGAGTAAAATCGAGAAGATTGCCGTTTTCGTCGAGGGCGTCTTCATCGACTTTGCCGGGAGACCACCCGCGCATGATAGCCTCTTGATCATACATATATTCGTTCACGGACTGCGCCATATAGGTCCATTGATTGAAAGGAATCAAGTAACGTTGATAATAGTTTTCGCGGGGAATGTAGTCGAACAGTTTCCACAACAGGCGCAATTTACGCTCGGAAAACACGCCGACATATTCGGGACGCCACCCTTCGGGCGCCGTACTGAAAAAATTGGAATAGGCGATGCGGTAATGCAGCATATCGACATAGGGATATTCGCTGTTTCCGGTGGCGCTTTTCTCCAAAAAAGTCTCGAAATATTCATTCGCCCGCAATTCAAGATTGACGATTTTTATTTCCGAAGAAAGGGCTTCCGTCTTTTTCACGCGCACATAGTAGATAAACTGCGAAACGTGCGCCGGCATGAGAGCGGGAGTTATCAGCTCGTAGTCGATGCCCTCCGCGGCATTGTCCGACGAAACCCGTATATCGACCGGGCGGTCGACGTCAGCCTGCCAGCCGACCGACTGCACGACAACGGGAACGTCGATATACTCGACGCTGTCGGGCTGGTAAACGAAAGTCGTCGTAAGGGTATCGACAAGGGCGTTGCCTGTGGTACGGTTGTTGAAATAAATGCCGTCGGGCGCACCGTACGGGTCGGGCGTACTCTCTTTGCAGGAGCACATCGCCCACACCGACAACAGCAGTACAGCGGCTATTTTCACTATCTTTCTCATAGACATTTCGTTTATTGGCGGTTTTCGGTTTCGGTATCGGGCATGGGTATCACGTAAAGTTTCTCCGAACGGGAAACCGTTTCATCGCCCATATCCGAAAATTTCACCGTAATATTTCTATAATTTCTTTTATAATAATAGAAAGTCTGACCTTCGCCATAAAGTTCGCGTACGAGTTCATACTCCCATCTTGCCCGGATATATCCCGATTCCCGCAGCAAAGAGACACCCCGATGCTCGCGGAGGAGATTGACCCATTTCACACTTTCCGATTTGTCGTTATTCTGCAAATACAAATCGGCAAGAATCAAGTACATTTCGCCCAACCGTATCATGGGAATCATGGTGTTGCGAAGGAGCGACACGTCGGGCAGGTCGGCAAACTTGTAGAAGGCATAGGACTCGCCTATCTTCGACCAGTTGGCAATATAGCGGTAGTCGTCGGTAGAGCCGCCGTACTCGCCACCGAAATAGATGGTTTCGAGGTTGGAAGGCACTATCGTAAAGTAAGGACGCGGCACCAGCGAGGGGTCGAAATTGACTTTGAACAGTTGTCCGCGATTGGCATTCGTCAAAGCAAAGATACATTCGGTATGGAAAATGCGGTCGGGATTTTCGGGCGAACCGAGCACCAACGAACGATCGACGAAAGGAAATTTCTGCGAAGAAATCACGGCATCGGCGCAAGCGATGGCTTTCTCCACATATTGCGGCGTATTCTCCGAACTTTCATCGGAAGCGGCATAATAATAGACACGTGCCAAGAGGGCTTGCACGGCATAATAGTTGAGCCGCAGCGCCCGATAGGCGGTGAACACGGAGCCGTCGACGGGTGCGGGAGCCAGCGGGTCGTCGGTGAATATCGGGTCGTTTTGCAGACAGCGGGCGGCTTCGTTGAGGTCGTCGAGCAGGCGTTGTATCACTTCGTTGGCGGGCAACAGCTCCTGCACCTGCAAATCGGTGGTCGTGCAGTAAGGTATGCTTATTCCTTCGGGGTCGTTTTTATAGACCGGACCGAAAAGGCGAAACATGTCGAAATGCAGCAGCGCCCGCAACGCCAGCGCTTCGCCCCGTATGAGGTTGTAGTTGTCGCCGGTGAAAACTTCGCGGTGCAGCTCCATGTTTTCGAGCAGCGTATTGCAGTTGCGTATGAGGGCGTAGGCTTTGTTCCACGTATCATCGAGACGGCGGCGCCAATAGTCGCTCGTGAAATTGCGGTCGCGCAGATTGATGTAGTCGCCCCAATACGTGGGGTCATCGTCTATCTTGTAATTGTATGCCAGAAGCTCCACCATCTCCACCGTCAGGGTGCGACCGTAGAGGGCATCGTCGTTGAGGTCGATATAGATGCCGTTGAGCAGGCGTTGGAATCCGCTCTCCGTAGAGAAAAGTTCGTCTTCGGAAATTTTGTCGTAGGGCTGTACGTCGAGCCACTTGCTGCACCCCGTCATCGTCACGGCAAGGAGGCATATTGCTGCGTATGTTATATATCTTTTCATCATAACTCCTTTTTTAGAATGTTGCCGACAGCGAGAACGAAACCGTACGGGCAAAGGGATAGTCGATGCCCCGCTCGGCTTTTACGGTCGAAATATAGAATATATCGTTCATGTTGGCTTGCAAAGTAAGGGACGAAAGTTTCGCCTTGCCGATAAGCGATTTCGGAAATTCATAACCGATCGTGAACGACTCGCCGCTGAGCGTGTTTTCGTCCATGACGAAACGGGAGGACTTTTCGGTGCGCTGCACCAAAGAGATGCCTTTGAAACGGGCGTCCTGTCCGGGCTCCGACCAGCGGTCGTAAAGCGCGCGCCGGTCTTGGTTGTAGGCGATGCTCGTAATGTCGATGTTCTCCACTTTGTCGTAAAGGGCATAGTTGAAAGTCTGCCCGCCCAACCGATAACGCAGGTAAGCCCCCAGCGAGAAGCCTTTATAATAGAAAGTCGTACCGATGACGCCTTCGACTTTGGGTCGGGTGTCGCCAACGACCACTTCGTCGTTAACATCGTAGGTGAACGAATAGGTGCCGTCTTTGCGAATGAACAATTCTTGTCCCGTAGCGGGGTCGATGCCGGCGGAACGCACCGCCCATATCGCCGTGGGACTTCCGCCGTCGTAGTAACGGGTGGTCGCCGTGGCGGAAGCCTGCCCCTCTTTGTTCAACTCGCTCAACGAGTTGCCGATATTGGCATACCATGCTTTGTCTGCAGAGGCGCTCAAACTGATTGTCCAGTTGATACCCTTACGGAGGTTGTAAACGGGCGATACGCGCACGGTCGTTTCCAAACCGTTGGTATGCTGCTCGCCCGCGTTCATGGCAACGCTTTTCACGCCGACAGAACCCGGCACGGTAAGTACCGCCAAAAGCGGATTGGTAATTTTGCGGAAGAGGTCGAAATTGAAACTGAACCGGTTGTCGAACATCGCAGCATCAAGACCGACGGTGTAAATATAGGTTTCCTGCCACTTCAAGTCGGGGTTTCCCAACGAGGAGATAAGCACGCCCGCCCCGAAGACATTGGTCATCATGCTGTTGAACATATAGGTGGTAAACGCCTGATATGCCGAAAAATTCTGGTTGCCCGGATTGCCCACCGACGCTCTCGGTTTGAGCAAAGAGATGACCGACTGCGAGCGCATGAATTTTTCGTTGTGTATGTTCCACCCCACACCCACCGACCATGTGTCGCGGAAACGGTTGTTCGTCCCGAACATCGACGCGCCGTCTTTTCGGTAATTGACGTCGATGAGATAGCGGTTGTCGTAGGCATAGCCGCCATTAATATAGAAACTGGCGGCACGAGTGGTGCTTTCGGAATAAACAGGTTTTCCGCCGTCGGCATAACGGTTGGCGAAAGAGGGTGCGGCAAACTGGTCTTCGGTGAATCCGACTGCCGTATAGCCGTTAGAGACGGCTTTGGAATTTTCAAAGTTAAAGCCGGCTACGAGATTCAACAGATGTTTTTCTCCGAAAAGTTGTCCGTAGGTAATTGCGATATCTCCTTCATATCCCAATTCATCGGAATCGGAATGTTGATACGAACCTTTCTCGGTTTCGCTCGCACTGTCGAAATCGGTGTGGAGCGGCGAGAGCCGGTAATCGGTTTTCATATTCTCTTTCGTCAGACCGAACTTCGCCCGTATCCGCAAATGGTCGGTGGCGAAATATTCGGCAATGAAGTTGTTGGTGAAATTGAACTCCTTGCCTTTGTCGTAATTGTTGAGGTGGGCATTCCACAAAGGATTGACCACCGGCGAATCGTCGGCACCTTCTTCGGGATAATAGAGGTATTTGTCGATTCCGCCGTCGGCATTGTATTTCCGATAATAGGGGTTTGCCATGGCATACTCCGAGAAAGGCACAACGGGATCTTCGGTACCCACATAATTCAACGTGAGTTTGTTGCTGAACTGAAATTTTCCGGTGCGATATATCAAGTCGATGTTTCCGCTTAACGTGCGGCGGTCGGAGCCTTTCATGACGCCCCGAATATTGCCGTAGCTAAGCCCGATGCCGTAACGCACCCGCTCCTCGCCTCCTTCGGCGTAAATGTTGTGTTTTTGCGTGAAACCGGTGCGCAGCGGCTCACTCAACCAATAGGTATCGACGCCGCGCGCCACCTCTTTCAAGCGTTCGTTCCGCAGATTTTCCAGCCGAAGCTGATTGAGAGGATTGCCGGAGCGGTCGGTATAAAAACCTGCCAAATCCTCAAAACGGATTTTCTCGGAGGCATTCATCAGGTTGTAATCGGTGAGATCCGCCATCGTTATGCCGAAATCGCCCTTGTAACTCACGCGCAGGCGACCGTTGGCGGGGCGCACGGTCTCGATGACCACGACGCCGTTGGCGGCTTTGGAGCCGTAAATAGCGGTGGAGGCGGCGTCTTTCAGCAACGTAACGGAGGCGACTCTGTTCATGTTCAAGTCGGTAATCACTTCGAGCGTGGTCTCGAATCCGTCCAAAATAAACAGCGGCTGGTTGGGGTCGGTGCCGTACTCCTCTTTCAAGCCCATGATGCTGCTTTTGCCGCGAATCTCGATATCGGGCATGCGGTTGGGGTCGGAACCGAACTGCACGTTATCGACAATTTTGAACGCAGGGTCGAGCGTGCGCAAACTCTGCAACACGTTGGAAGTGCCGACCTGTTTGAGTTCGTCTCCGGTAAACGTCGTAGTCGAGCCGGTAAAGCTCTCCTTGCTGCGGGTATATATACCGGTTACGACGACCTCTTTCATCGTCTTCGCCGTCGGCACCATGACCACGCGGGAGAAATCGCGCAAGGTCGAGGCAGTAAGTTTCATCGTCTTCTTTTCCATGCCGATGTAGGAAAAAACGACCGTGTATTCGCCCTTCGGCAGGGAGAAAGCGAATTTACCGTCGACATCGGTGGCGAGTACGGTTTTAGTTCCTTCGACAGCAACGGAAACGCCAATCAAAGGTTCTTCCGTTTCCTGCTCATAAACCATACCTTTTACTGCCATCGTCTCGGGCTGCTGCGCATCGGCAATGGCAAATGAAAAAATCAAAATTACAACGGAGGTGATGTATTTCGCATAATATGACAGCGTGTCTCTCATTTTGTACCCAATTATTTCTTGTTGAGGGCAAAGATAACAAAATCTAAGTCAATTCAAAATAAAAACCGAATAAACATACAAAAATTTAACAACTGTCGTATATTACAGAGCGTTTTTGCCTTTTTACACTCTAAAATTTATTAAAACATCTGTATGAAGCCCTTTTATCGTACAGATTAGCTATCTTTGCAAGTTAATTCCGATAGTGTGCGAATTTGAAAAACGGAATCACTCATATAATCTCTGTAATACTGCTTCTTGCTTTCGGCAGCACCTCGCTTTTATCGGCTCCGGTGCATGTCGGGAGGGGTGCAATACGTCCCGAAATGGCTGCATGGCAGGCATATCTGCGACAGCACTATGCGTCTGCCGACACCATGGAGGCAGGTGTCGATTCCGTCGCCGTCGATACGACACTCGCCCGCAACCTCGCAGCGAGGGATTCGCTCTTGCCGGCTGCCGATAGTGTACAAGCCGCAGAAACCGTTCAGCCTGCCGACACCGCCACGGCGGCAGCCGACTCTGCCGCCGCTCCCCGCAAAGAGGCGTTCGACGACATCATCAAATACCATGCGTCGGACTCGGCGCTGTTCACCAACAACAATAACGGTTTTCTCTACGGCGAAGGCGTGGTAACGTATCAGGAAATGGAGCTTACCGCCGACGAGATGCACATGGATATGGACAGCAGCCAGATATTCGCCGTAGGGCGTCCCGACTCGGTGGGCGACATCGTGGGAAAACCGGTATTCAAAGACCCGAGCGGCGAATACGAAACTTCGACGATGAAGTACAATTTCAAGAGTCAAAAGGCGTTTATCACCAACGTGGTAACACAACAGGGCGAAGGCTACCTCACCGGAGGAAAGACGAAGAAAAACGCCGACGACTCCTATTATCTCAAAAACGGACGCTACACGACGTGCGACGAGCACGACCACCCGCACTTCTACCTGCAACTGACCAAAGCGAAGATGCGCCCGAACAAAGATGTGGTTACGGGTCCCGCCTACATGGTGCTGGGCGGAGTGCCGCTGCCGCTGGCGATACCGTTCGGATACTTCCCGTTCACCGAAAAATACAGTTCGGGTATCATCATGCCGACGTTCGGCGACGAAATGGCGCGCGGCTTTTACCTGCGCGACGGCGGTTATTACTTCGCCATCAGCGACTACATAGACCTTGCCCTCACCGGCGAAATCTACACAAAAGGGTCGTGGGGAGTGAACGCGCGGTCGGCATATGCCAAACGTTATAAATTTTCGGGAAACTTCTTTCTTAGCTACCTTGTAACGGTTTTAGGCGACAAGGGTATGCCCGACTATTCCAAGCAGACCAACTTCAAACTGACGTGGAGCCACACGCAAGACCGCAAAGCCAACCCCAATCTGAATTTTTCGGCGAGCGTAAACTTCTCGACCAGCGGTTACAGCCATAACAACCTGACCAACTACGGCAACTCCACCGCCTTCACGCAGAACACGACGAGCTCGACCGTGAGCCTGTCGTACAACATTCCGCGCTCGGTTTTCAGCATCGCACTTACTGCCAACGTTACCCAACGCAACTCCGACTCCACGCTGAACGTGTCGTTTCCCAACCTCACCATCAACATGAGCCGTGTCTATCCGTTCAAGCGAAAGAACCGCGCAGGCAAAGAAAAATGGTACGAAAAAATAAGCCTCAGCTACACGGGCAATCTCAAAAATTCCATACAGACGAAGCAGAGCGACTTTCTCAAAGCCAACCTCATACGCGACTGGAACAACGGCATGCAGCACAATATTCCGGTGTCGGCAACATTCAGCGTATTCAAATACATCAACATCACGCCGTCGTTCAATTTCACCGACCGCATGTACACGCACCGTGTCATGCAGGAATGGGACCCGCGCAGCGCAGCGGTGGTGCGCGACACCACGTACGGATTTTACAACGTATATAACTACCGTTTCAGTGTAAGTGCGCAGACGAAACTTTACGGATATTATCGTCCGCTGCCGTTCATCGGGAAAAAAATTCCCATGATACGCCACGTGCTCACGCCCTCTATCACCTTCAATGGCGCGCCCGACTTCGGCAATAAACGCTACGGTTATTGGCAGCGCTATATGCGCATTGCCGACGGTGTGCCCAGCGTCGTATATTATTCGCCGTTCAGCGACGGCAGTTACGGCGTACCCGGACGGGGCAAGACGGGAAGCCTGTCGCTATCGCTCTCCAACAATCTCGAAATGAAAGTGAATACCGACAAAGACTCGACAGGCGTGCGAAAAATCAGCCTTATCGAAAACCTGTCGTTGAGCATGGGCTACAACTTCGCCGCCGACTCCATGAATTGGAGCAACCTCAATGCGTCGATACTTATCAAACTCACCAAGCAATTCAACCTGCAACTGAGCGCGGTATTCGACCCCTATACCTACCAACTCAACGCCAACGGCAGCCCCGTGCGGGTGAACGTGCCGCGCTGGAAGGCAGGCAAAGGCTTCGCCCGACTGTCGAGCACGGGTACGTCGTTTTCGTACACATTCAACAACAATACGTTCAAACGCAAGAACAAACAATCATCGAAAACACCCGAACCCGAGCCCGAAGAAAACATCGACGACGGCGTGCTGTCGAATGCCGAACAGATAGGCGACACAGAAGAAAAGTCAAGCAAAAAAGAACCCTTGAAAATGCGCGACGGCTATATGGTGTGGAGCGTGCCGTGGAGCCTGTCGGTAAACTACTCCATCAATTACAGCTACGATTACAGCAAGTTCGACAAAGAGAAAATGGAGTACAAAGGTCGCTTCACCCAGAACCTCAGTATTTCGGGCAATATACAACCAACTAAAAACTGGGCGTTCAACTTCTCGGCAAGCTACGACTTCAACACCCACCGCATCGCCTACATGAATTGCAACATTTCACGCGACCTGCACTGCTGGACGATGAGCGCCAGTTTCATACCCGTCGGTCCCTACAAGTCGTACAATTTCAGTATCCGCGTGAAATCGGCTATGCTCAGCGACCTGAAATACGACAAAAGCGGCAACTCCTACAACCACCTCGACTGGTATTGATGCCCCCTATTCGTTCGGCAGGAAAATCGTTGTAATGACTTTTTTTCGCGAAAAATTTTTAACTTTGCATGAATAAACGCGATACAAAATTTTATAGCCGGCGAAATGAAATCTTCACCAATCGACATACAGGAAAACGAGATTTTCGAGCGGTCGCCCGAATTGCTCGCAGCCTTGCTTAAAGACCACACATTAAGCACGGAGGATCGGCAGGTCAATATCTTTTGGGCGACGAACAATTATGCCGATTTGGGTGCCGGCTACCGGTATAACGACCCGATTACGATTGCCGCCATTACGGGAAAAAACGGAGGTATTATCCGACCGCGCGCTGTCAAAAGCCGCGAAATGCAGCAGCAGCGCAGCCGCGAAATGGCAGAGGTTTTCACCCCGTCGTGGATATGCAACAAGCAGAACAATCTGGTGGATAATGCTTGGTTCGGGCGGGAAAATGTGTTCAATACCGAAGTGGATAATCCCGACGGCTCGCATTCGTGGATTCCGACCGACGGAAAAATCCTGTTCCCCGAGAGCAGGACATGGCGCGATTATGTACGGGAAAACCGCCTCGAAATCACCTGCGGCGAAGCCCCCTATTTAGTCAGCCGGTATGATACGGTAACGGGCGAACCTATTCCGATAGAGCGACGCATCGGCTTGCTCGACAGAAAGTTGCGCATCGTCGGCGAGAACACGGAAACGTCGGGCGAATGGTTGAAAGCTGCACAGACGGCATACATGAGCATCTATGGCTACGAATGGCAGGGCGATAATCTGGTGCTTGCCCGCGAGGCGCTGCTCTACACATTTATCGACTATTACAAGGCGAAATTCGGCAGCGAACCGCAACTCAAATCGCTGCAATATATCGCCTACATCATTTCGTGGAACATCTGGCAAATGGACGGACTGAAAGGCGTTGTGCCCGACAGTTGCGGAGAACGCAGGATAATAGAGCGCACCATTTTCGGCGACGAAGAACATATATCCGTTTGTCAGGGCTGCCGCAATGACGATATACGCGCCCACAACGGAACATACGCCCTTATCAAAGACTGGAACGCCCCAAAAGGCAAGGAGAAAATTAGATTCATCGACCTCATAAAATAGTTATGCAGTACTTTTCGTCATTAAAACCCAAACTGATTTATGTGTTCCGCATCAATGATGCGGATCATAAAGGATGCCTCAAAATCGGTGAAACCACTTTTAAGGAGGGAGATATGACTGCGCAGCCGAACAGTTCCGCGCTGAACAAGGCTGCGAAGAAACGTATCGACCAGTACACACAGACCGCAGCCGTAAATTACGACTTGCTTTATACCGAATTGGCTATCTTTTTGCGGAATAATAAACGGATCGGTTTCAATGATGATGATGTACACAACGTACTTCTTCGCAGTGGCATAAAGCGCAAAATCTTCGACCAAGCCAACAATGCCAACGAATGGTTTGAAACCGATCTCGAAACGGTGAAACACGCCATTGCCGCGGTGAAAGACGGAAGGCAATCGCTGCACGCATCCGAAATCTCGACAGACCGCTCTCCGATTGTCCTCCGACCCGAACAACGCGAGGCAATAAACAAGACCTTAAAACAGTTTAAGAAGGGCAACCAAATGCTGTGGAATGCCAAGATGCGTTTCGGCAAAACGCTGTCGGCATTGCAGGTGGTGAAGGAACATGTCGGTTTCCGCCGCGTACTTATTCTTACCCACCGTCCGGATGTCGAAGCGGGTTGGTTTAAAGAATTCAAAAATATATTCTACGATACACCCGATTTTGCTTATGGCTCCCGAACGAATGGAGAACCTTATGCCAACCTCGAAGCACGCGCCAAACGTGGGGAGTGCCGCTATCTCTATTTTGCCTCGATTCAGGATTTGCGCGGTTCGGAACGGGTCGGCGGCAACTTCGATAAGAATAATGAAGTCTTTGCCACGCCGTGGGATTTGATTATTGTCGATGAGGCGCACGAGGGGACGCAGACGACACTCGGCAAGGCGGTACTGCAAGAATTAGTGAAGCCTGACACAAAGGTGCTGCGCCTTTCGGGTACGCCGTTCAATCTGCTCGATGACTTCAAGGAAGACGAAATCTATACGTGGGACTATGTCATGGAGCAGCGGGCAAAGAAGGAGTGGGATTTGCTTCACCCGGGCGACCACAACCCCTATGCGGAGTTGCCGCGCCTGAATATCTACACCTACGACCTCGGCAAGTTGCTGCCGAAGTTTGCCGATGAAGATATCGCTTTCAATTTCCGCGAGTTTTTCCGCACCAAAGAGGATGGGGCATTTGTCCATGAAAAAGATATTTTGGCATTTCTCAATCTGCTGACGAAAGAAGATGCCGAGAGTCAATATCCGTTTGCCAACGCTGCCTATCGCGATATATTCCGCCATACGCTGTGGATGCTGCCGGGCGTAAAGGAGGCAAAGGCATTGAGTGCGATGTTGAAAGCGCATCCGGTATTTGGGTATTTCGATATTGTCAATGTCGCGGGCAACGGCGATGATGACGAGGAGAACGGAAAGGCGCTGCACATGGTGGAGGCTGCTATCGGTGCCGACCCCGACGAAACGCGCACCATTACACTCTCCTGTAGTCGGCTGACCACCGGCGTGAGCGTCAAGCCGTGGACGGGCGTGCTGATGCTGTCGGGCAGTTACAGCACTTCGGCGTCGGCATATATGCAGACTATCTTCCGCGTACAGACCCCGGCGACTATCAACGGTCGGGTCAAGGAGGAGTGTTACGTCTTCGATTTCGCACCCGACCGCACGCTGAAAGTGCTTGCCGAGACAGCCAAGATTTCGACCAAGGCAGGCAAACAGGGCGACTCCGAGCGTCAGCAGTTGGGCGATTTCCTCAATTTCTGCCCGATTATCTCGATAGAAGGCTCGAAAATGAGCCACTTCAATGTCGATAATATGCTCCAACAACTCAAAAAGGTATATGTCGAGCGAGTGGTTCGCAACGGATTTGAGGACACTTCGCTCTACAACGATGAGTTGATGAAATTGTCGGATATAGAGATTGCCGAATTCTATGACCTCAAAGGCATCATCGGGCAGACCAAAGCGATGAAAAAGAGCAACGACATCGACATCAACAGACAGGGTCTGAACAACGAGGAATACGCGGAACAGCAAAAATTAGAAGCCAAGAAGAAGAAAGACCTGACCGACGAGGAAAAGGCGCGGCTTGAAGAGTTGAAGCAGAAACGCAAAGTGAAGGACGATGCCATTTCCATTCTTCGCGGCATCTCTATCCGTATGCCGCTGCTCATCTACGGCGCGGATATTGCCGACGAAGACAAGGAACTGACCATCGACAACTTTACCCAACTTATCGACCCGCAGTCGTGGGAGGAATTTATGCCGCGGGGCGTAACCAAGCAGCACTTCAATGCCTTCAAAAAGTACTACGACCCCGACATATTCGCAGCGGCAGGCAAACGCATCCGCCAAATGGCGCGTGCTGCCGACAACCTCGCAATCGAAGAACGCATCGAGCGCATCGCAGCCATATTCGCGACTTTTCGCAACCCCGACAAGGAAACGGTGCTGACGCCGTGGCGTGTGGTGAATATGCACATGAGCGACTGCCTCGGCGGGTATTGCTTCTTTAATGATGACTTTTCGGAACCGATTGCCGAGCCGCGGCCGGTAACGCAGGGAACGGTAACCGAGGAGGTATTCGCCGCAGACAGTTATCTGTTGGAAATCAACTCGAAATCGGGACTTTACCCGCTCTATTTGGCATACAGCATCTACCGCACGCTGCTGCGCAATACCAAGCCTGTTCCCGAAAGCCTCAAAGACCATTTAGCACTTTGGGACAAGGCGGTTGCCGAACACATCTTCGTCATCTGCAAAACCCCTATGGCGAAGTCGATCACGCGCCGCACGCTTGTGGGATTCCGCAAGGCGACGGTAAACACCCGCTACTTCGAGGATTTAGTCAATCAAATCAAAAACAAGCCCGACAACTTTATTGCAAAAGTGGTGAAAGGCAAATCATTCTGGAAAACAAACGAAAACGACAATATGAAATTCAAAGCAATAGTCGGCAATCCGCCGTATCAAGTTATGGATCAGGGAAACTGTACATCATCTACTGCAATATACCCTCTGTTCATTGATATAGCCACAAAAATTAATCCGATATACTTGTCGATGATTACGCCTTCTAAATGGCTAACATTACAAGGACGAGGTTTATCTGAATCATGGGCTCTCTCCATAATAGAATCAAATAATGTCGTTTCCATTTTTGATTACTCTAACTCTAACGACGTATTCCCTAACGTTGAGATTAAAGGTGGCATTTGCTACTTCCTGATAAGTCCTTCTTATGATGGTCCATGTAGATACTCTATTATCCAAAAAGATAAAACCACAAGTAGCACTCGCTTCCTTAATAAGTGGGGCATTGTAATCCGCGATGCAAAAGCCGAGGATATACTTTCCAAAATTGCAGTTAAACATGGTGATGATTATTTCAACAAATATTCCTTTGCATCATTTGTCATGCCCCGTCACCAATACGACCAAGGAGATCAACTTAGCACGTCTTGGCGTGGATATAGCATTTCTCCATCTGTGTCCAATACCATCAAATGTTACTTAAATAAGCAACTTATATCAGATGGATATGGGTGGGTAAATATTAATGACATACCTAAAAATCATAAAACTATTACTTACCATAAGATTTATATTTCTAAGGCTTATGGTGCTGGTGAAGGGTTCCCGCATCAAATCCTCGGAGTTCCATTTTACGGTGAGCCGAACTCTGTTTGTACTGATACATATATAGTTATTCGACCTGAACTAGGTTTTGATTCTCAAGAGGCAGCTATTAATGCTACAAAATACATTAAATCCAAATTTTTCAGGTATCTTGTTAGTGTAAAAAAGAAAACCCAAGACGCAGCCCGAGATGTATACCAATTTGTACCTTTACAAGAGTTCTCTTCTCCAAGCGATATAGATTGGAGTAAGCCCATAAGTGAAATCGACGCGCAACTCTATGCGAAATATGGCTTATCCCCCGCCGAAATAGCCTTCATCGAATCCATGATTAAACCAATGGAATGAAAGACGACAATAAAATAATCATCTACCAAGACGACAACGAGGTAACGCGAGTGTCTGTTCGTTTTGCCGACGAAGATTTGTGGCTTACGCAAAAACAGTTGGCAGAGATATACCAGACAAGCGTGTCCAATGTCAGCGAGCATATCAAGCATATCATTGAAGATAGAGAACTCGACAGAGAAGTGGTTATTCGGGATTTCCGAATAACCACTCAGCACGGGGCTATTGAGGGAAAAACTCAAACGCGCGATGTGGCTCATTACAACCTCGATATGATTATTGCTTTGGGCTATCGTGTGCAATCACAAGTGGCAACCCGTTTCCGTCGGTGGGCAACACAGCGGCTGCATGAGTATATCCAGAAAGGCTTTGCGATGGACGACGAGCGGCTCAAACAGGGCGGTAACCGCTACTTCCGCGAACTCTTGCAGCGTATTCGCGACATTCGCAGCAGTGAACGCAACTTCTATCAACAGGTAACGGATATTTACGCAACTGCCGTCGATTACGACCCACGCAGCGAGATGACCAAAACATTTTTCGCTACGGTCCAGAACAAACTGCACTATGCCGTCCACGAAAACACCGCCGCCGAGGTGATTTATAATCGTGTGGACAACGAAAAGCCTTTTGTCGGTATGACGAATTTCAAAGGCAACTATGTAACCAAAGACGATGTGAAGATTGCCAAGAACTATTTGTCGGAGATAGAATTGCAACGACTAAATCTGTTGGTATCCGGATTTTTGGACTTTGCCGAGTTTCAGGCATTGGAAATGAATCCGATGACGATGAAAGATTGGATAGAAACGCTCGACAATCAAATCATCGCCAACAAACGCAAGGTGTTGATTGGCAATGGCAATATCTCCCACAAGGAGGCGATAGAGAAGGCTGAAAAAGAGTTTGAGATATATCGCCAACGTGAAATGAGCCTGTTCGAGAGCGACTTCGACCGAGCTGTCAGAATGTTGAAAGGTAAAGATGAATAAACGATGTGTAGTTTATAGCGTTTCAATCGACTTCATGATTAAACCGATGAAATAAAAGTGGAGGCGACGTATCAGGTCGCATCACCTCGACGGGCTATCGTGTCGGGGAGGCGGTGCGGGAATATTTTTTGCTGAAAAGTCGGGTATTCCGGTTGCCCCACGCTATCATGGCATCGATAATGGGTATCAATGTCGCGCCCAACGGGGTAATGGCGTACTCGGAACGGGGCGGCAATTCGGGAAAAATGGTTTTGGACACGAGACCATCATCGACTAATTCTTTGAGTTGAAGGTCGAGCACGCGGGGCGCGGCTTCGGGAAAGAGTTTATGCAATTCGCTGGGGCGCAGCGGCTTGTAACGAAGTTCGTCCAAGATGCAGGATTTCCACTTCGAGCCGATGAGGCTCATGGTCAGGCGCAAAGGACAATCCAAATCGACAGGTATTTTTCGTTCGTACATCGTTCCATATATTATTACACGACAAATATAGCAATAGTCCGCCATTTCCGGAGTATAGGGAAAAATTTTTCAGTACATGAAAAATTTTTCGGTACTTGCCTGAACGAAGGTATCGATATAATTTTGTCGCATAATTTTCACCTAAAAATCGAAATCGTATGAGAGCAAGTATCGAAGAGTATCGGGCAGTGGAAGCTGCCGCCATGAAGTTTGTAAAGAGCGTAGCCGAAGGCAACAGCCGCCATGCCAAAGAGTTGTTCATCGATGAAGCGGTGCTGTTCGGGTATCTGGACGGCAAATTGGAACACGGCAGCATAGAGCAGTTCTACCATAATGTGGACAGTGTGGGCGCAGGCGACGATTTCAAAGCGCGCATCGACGTGATAGCGGTGGAAGAGACGCTCGCCGTCGTGCGCGTATTGGAAGAGAAATGGGGCGGTCGCATCGACTTCACCGACTACCTTCTGCTGATGAAAATGAACGGCGAATGGAAATGCGTCGCCAAAGCGTATAACCAAAATTCCAACACCATAAAAAAATAAGCCATGAAAATTGTCGTAATCACGGGAAGCCCCCGCAAACGGGGCAACAGTTTTGCCATGACCGATGCCTTCGCTGCCGAAGCCGAACGGCTGGGAAACACGGTGCAGCGATTCGACGCCGCACTGATGAAAATCGGCGGGTGCCACGCCTGCGAAACTTGTTTCAAAACAGGGAAAGCCTGTTCGTTCGACGACGACTTCAATCTCATCGCACCGGCGATACTCGAAGCCGATGCCGTCGTGTTCACGATGCCGGTCTATTGGTATTCCATTCCGGCACAAATAAAAGGCGTCATCGACCGGCTGTTTTCGTTCGTCGTCGGCGGGAAGCCGATAGCCGGCAAGAAATGCGGCTTGATAGCCTGCTGCGAAGAAGACGACTTGTCGGTAATGGACGGCGTGCGCATGCCCATAGAACGCTCGGCGGCTCTGCTGCAATGGGAAATGGCGGGCGAAGTGCTCGTGCCCGGCGTATTGAAAGAGGGCGACATCGACAAGACCGACGGCTGCAAACAGGCTGCCGCGCTGGCACATAAATTCTAAATTCCGGCGGCACGCCCGATTCCCTATCCCCGACCGCCGCAGATGCAGGAATATTTTGTTTCTATGAAATCTTTCAGAAATTTTTATATCTTTGCGACATAGAATTTATATACCGAATAAATATGAAAGAAAAAATTCTTGTTACAGGCGGTGCCGGATACATAGGCTCGCACACGGCGGTGGAGTTGCAAAACGCCGGTTACGAAGTGGTGATTCTCGACAACCTGTCGAACTCGAACATCGAGGTCATCGACGGTATCGAACGCATTACGGGCATACGCCCCGCTTTCGTGGAAATGGATATGCAGGACAAAGCAAAACTGCAACAACTGTTTGAAGACCACCCGAACATAAAAGGGGTTATCAATTTTGCCGCCAGCAAAGCGGTGGGCGAATCGGTGAAAAAACCGCTGCTTTACTACCGCAACAACCTCGTTACGCTGATGAACCTGCTCGACCTGATGCCGCAATACGGCGTCGAAGGGTTGGTATTTTCGTCGTCGTGCACGGTGTATGGTCAGCCCGACCGAATGCCCGTCGATGAAACGGCGCCGATAAAACCGGCGATGTCGCCTTATGGCAATACGAAACAGATATGTGAGGAAATCATTACCGACACGGTACACGCAGGCGCGCCGTTCCGCTCGATACTGCTGCGCTACTTCAATCCGGTGGGAGCGCACCCCTCTGCCGAAATCGGCGAACTGCCGCTCGGCGTGCCGCAAAATCTGCTGCCCTATGTTACGCAGACGGCTATCGGCATACGGGAGCAGTTGAGCGTCTTCGGCGACGACTACGACACCCCCGACGGCTCGTGCATACGCGACTACATCTATGTGGTAGACCTTGCCAAAGCCCATGTGAAAGCCATCGAACGTATGCTCGAAAAGAAAAATGCAGAGCCGGTGGAGGTGTTCAATCTCGGTACGGGTCGCGGCGTATCGGTGTTGGAGTTGATAAAAATTTTCGAGGAGACGACCGGCGTAAAACTCAACTACAAAATCGTGGGACGCCGCGAAGGCGACATCACGCAAGTGTGGGCGAATCCCGAAAAAGCCAACCGCGTGTTGGGCTGGAAAGCCGAAGCGTCGCTCGCCGACACGCTGGCATCGGCGTGGAAGTGGCAGCTGCATCTACGCGAAAAAGGCATCATGTAATATTGATATGTATATACGACAGCCCCCGAAAAGTCAAGGCTTTTCGGGGGCTGTTTTTTGTATCGCTATTCTTTATTTTACCGGAATTTTATCAATGCGCCGCCGGTGGCGACCTCCTTCAAAATCGGTATTCAGAAAGGCATCGAGAATATGCTGCGCCGTATCGGTATCGACGAACCGACCGGGCATTACGCAAACGTTGGCATCGTTGTGCTGACGCGCCAGTCGGGAAATTTCCTCGCACCAGCAAAGAGCGGCGCGTATGCCCTGATGCTTGTTGAGCGTCATGTTGATACCGTTGCCGCTGCCGCAAACGGCTATACCCGGATAGCACTCGCCGCGCTCCACCGCCTCAGCCAGCGGGTGGGCATAGTCGGCATAGTCGCAGCTCTCCGCCGAACAGGTGCCGAAATCCCGACAAGGGATTTTCTGCGCTGCAAGCTGCGAGAGAATAAACTGCTTCAATTCATATCCGGCATGATCGCTGGCAAGACCCACCGGAACATCTTTTTTCAAAATATTCATATTCCCGACTGTTTTTCAATCCTTACAAAGGTAACACAATGTCGCCGATACCGCAAACAAAAATCTTTTTTATTTTCAAAAAACAATTATTGAATACGATTTTATCCGTCTGTCAAAGTTTTTATTAATTTTGTTTCGCACTATCGGAACTTTTTCCGAGAAAAACTTTTTTATGGACGAAAAAACGGAACGTGCGCCGCTCCTCTTAAAAACGGAACAAAATGAAAAAAGTATTGAAAATCACGGGAATTACAGGAATCGTCCTTATTGTCGTTTTCGTAATATTGCTGGTGCTTCCCTTTCTGTTGAAAGACAAGGTGGCGGAAATCGTCAAATCGGAAGCGAACAAAATGTTGAATGCCCGTTTGGAATTTGAGGAATTGGACATCAGCCTGCTGCGCAACTTTCCGAGAGCGACCATCGCGCTCGAAAAACTGTCGGTCGTGGGAATCGACCAGTTCGAAGGCGACACGCTGGCGGCTGCCGACGAATTAGCCGTTACGGTGGGCATCACGAGCCTTTTCCGCGACTCGGGCTATGAAATCACGAACATGTTGCTCGACCGTCCGGTAATCAACGCGCTGGTATATGGCAACAACGCGGCAAACTGGGACATTGTGAAGCCAAGCGATGACGTCGAGAAGGAGACGGACAAGCCGGAAAATTCGTCGGCAATCAAACTGCAACTCCGGAAGTTCCATATCAAAAAAGGCACTATCGCCTACTACAACGAAGCCACGAACATGAGTTTCCGCATCGGCGAACTGGATATTATGCTGAAAGGTGCGCTCAACGGCTTGCTGACGACGGTGAAATGCGACGCCTCGGCAAAGCAAGTCTATTTTGCCATGGACGGCGTTCCCTATCTGAAAGACGCGAAAATAGAGACGGACATGAAACTTCTCGCCGACCTCGAAAACTATAAATTCACACTCGACGAAAACGTGATCAGACTGAACGCGATAGAAATGACGCTCGACGGCTGGGCTGCGATGCCCGACGATGCCATAGACATGGACATCTCCCTCTCTACGCCGAAAATCAACTTCAAAGACATTTTGTCGATGATTCCGGCTATCTACCAAAACCATTTCGCCGACCTGCAAACATCGGGCAATGTCGCCCTCAAAGCCGTTGCCAAAGGGCGGCTGCAAGGCGAGAGCTATCCGGCATTCACCGTGAATCTCGATGTGAACAACGCCAAAGTGTTCTATACGGGAATGCCCAAGTCGGTGGACGATATCGCCATAGGTCTGCGCGTCGATAATCCGGGCGGCGACCTCGACGGCACGACCATCGACATCGACCCGTTCCGCTTCACCTTGGCAGGCAATCCGTTCGCCCTCACGCTGAACGCCTCCACGCCCCTCTCCGACCTGCATTTCAAGGCGACTGCCGACGGTACGATAAATCTCGGCGGCGTGAAAGATATTTATCCGCTGGGCGACGACACCGACCTGAACGGCATCATCGCTGCCAATCTGAAACTCGGCGGCAAAATGTCGGATATCGAAAACGAACGTTACCAAAACATCGAGGGCGAAGGCAGCTTCTCTATCACGGATATGAGGCTCGTCGTGCCCGACCTGCCGCCCGTAACGCTGTCGAAAGCCGAAGCGCAAGTGTCGCCGAAAGCCCTTACGCTGAGCCGCCTCGACCTGCTCATCGGGCGCAGCGACCTGCACGCCAAAGGCGTGGTAAGCAATTACCTGCCTTACGTGCTGAACGACGAAACGCTGCACGGTTCGCTGACGCTTACCTCGTCGCTGCTCGACCTCAACGAGCTGATGGGCGAATCGTCGGAAGCCGAAACTGCCGTGACCTCCGATGCTGCCGATACGTCGGCACTCGAAGTGTTCGTCGTGCCCACCGATTTAGACCTCACACTGCAAGCGAGCGTCGGAAAAATTCTTTTCCGGAAAATGACGCTCGACCGTTTTACGGGAAAAGTAACGACAGCCGGCGGCACGATGAAAATAAATCCGTTGTCGGTCGATGCCTTTGGCGGTACTATTGCCGCCAACGCCTCGTACAGCACGGTGCAATCGCCCGAGTCGCCGGCGGTAACGCTTGTCCTCGACATACAGAAAGCCCGATTCGAGGAGATATTCAAGCAGCTCGATATGGCGCAGCAGTTCGTGCCGCTGTTTGCCAAAACGGGAGGCTCCTGCGCCTTGTCGCTCGACATGGACTGCCGCCTCGACGCACAAATGGCTTCGCGATTGGAGACGCTCTCGGCAAAAGGTCGGCTGAAATCGAATGACATTCGCATACAAAACATCGAAGTATTCGACCAACTCGCCACACTGTTGAAAAACGACAAACTACGCCGCATCGAAACGAATGACATCGACATCGCCTTTGCTATCGACAACGGGCGCATCACGACTTCGCCCTTCGACCTGAAACTGGGCAATATCGTGCTGACACTTTCCGGCTCGACGGGTCTCGACCGAACTATCGACTACACCGCCGTCATCGACCTGAGCAAAGAGAAAGCGGGCGAATACGTGAACACGGTTACGGCGAAAATCGGCGGTACGTTCACCAAACCCGACATCAAAGTCGATTTGAGTTCTCTCGTAAAGCAAGCCGTTACCAACAAAATCATCGAAGCCATCGCCGGTAAAGGCGCGACTAAAAAACAATAACCCGAAAAATAAATCCATTTGCCATGATTACCGAAGAACCTCTCACCGATTTGATTTTTAATGCGAACGATTACCGTTTCAAAATGATACAGGTAAAAGGCGGCACCTTCATGATGGGCGCATCGCCCGACGACGAAGACGCCAAATTCTGGGAGCGACCGCCACACCGTGTTACGCTGCCATCGTTCTACATCGGCGAAACCTGTGTTACCGAAGAGTTGTGGGCGGCAGTCATGGGCGAAATTCCCTATAAAGCGGTTTTGGGCACCTTTCTGCCGATGACGGGCGTTTCGTGGAATATGTGTCAGGAATTTTTGCAAAAGCTGAACGAATGCACAGGCAAGAAATTCCGGCTCCCCACAGAGGCTGAATGGGAATTTGCCGCTCGGGGCGGCACGCAGAGCAGAGGCTGCCGGTACAGCGGCAGCAACTCCATTCTGCAAGTGGGGTGGTACCGCGACAACACCGACAATACGGTGCAGCCGATTGGTACGAAAGCTCCCAACGAACTCGGTCTGTTCGACATGAGCGGCAACGTGTGGGAGTGGTGCAGCGACTTCTACGGCAAGTACACCCGCGAGACGCAAACCAATCCGCGAGGTCCGCGAGACGGCAAGCGGCGGGTGCTGCGCGGCGGCAGCGCATACAATCAGGCAGAAGACTGCCGCGTGACATACCGTTTCAGCAATCCCCCCGTCAACGCCTATGCGCATTTCGGACTACGCCTCGCGCTGAATGCCTGACAGATATTTTCCTACAAAAAACGCAAGGACACGAAACAAGTGTCCTTGCGTTTTCTTTATACGTCGGCAACAGGAAACATAAAAAAAGCCGCCCCGCCATTCACATGGCAGGACGGCGTGTCCAGATTATCTATTCAGGAAATTCTCTTTTCATTCTATTGTCTTTTGCTGCAATATCGCCGCACTATCGGGTGATAATCATCTTCTTGCCGTTCACGATGTAGAAGCCGGCAGACAGCTTGCGGAGGTCGGCGGCATCGTTCGTTTCGAGTATCAACACACCCTGCGGGTTATACACCGCTATGTGCTCGGCATCTTGCTGCGTCTCCGTTACCGATGCGGGTTCGTCGGGTACGACCGGTTCATCGGGTTCGTCCGGATTCTCCGGCTCGTCAGGCACGTCGGGAGTGTCGGGAGTATCCGGATTTTCAGGGTCGTCGGGATTTTCGGGAACGTCCGGCGTATCAGGTACATCGGGTTCTGCGGGCTCCGGCACCTTTATCGTGAAGGTATAGACGAGTGCATGATTACAGTGTCCGATAGCCGGATTGGCGACAAAGTCGGCATCGCCGAACGTACCTTCGGGTATCGTCAGCGTGTACGTACCATTGACTTTCAAGGTATCGGCAAGGGTTACCACAAGCGTGCCGCCTTCGCCGGCGGCGAGGGTTGCCGTCCAGCTGTCGCCGCCTTTTGTCAGGGTCGCCGTCTTGCCGACAAGGCTCGGCGTTTCGTCAAAGATGAGCGTGATGTTCTTCAATGCCGGTACTTCTGCTCCGTCGACCGGGTCTATCGTCTTCGGTTCGAGGTCTTTTACTACCGGCGCTTTTACCGTGCAGGTATAGGTGAGCGCGGGGTTGCAGTGCCCTGTCTTTTGGTCGGCGCCAAAGGATTTGTCGCCGAACGTACCTTCGGGTATCGTCAGCGTGTATTCGCCGAGTGCTTTCAAGGTATCGGCGAGGGTTATCACGAGTGTGCTGCCTTTACCCTCGGCGAGGGTTGCCGTCCAGCTGTCGCCGCCTTTTGTCAGGGTCGCCGTCTTGCCGACAAGGCTCGGCGTTTCGTCAAAGGCGAGCGTGATGTTCTTCAACGCCGGTACGCCTACACTGTCGGCAGGAGTTACTGCCGTCGGGGTGAAGTCGTAGACGGCTTTGCTCTCTCCGCTTCCGGAAGCCGTAGCGACAGCTATGAGTTTCCATTCGGAAGGAACGACCTCTTTCTGTTCGAGAGTACCGTCATCGCCCAGAACAGTCTGCATAACAGAGGCTACCCATGTCGTATCGAGTTTGAACATACCCTTAAATTGGTCTGCCAATTCCAACTCGAAGGATTCGGGACCTACATTTGCTTTTGAATCGCTGCCATAATAAGCACGATACGATTTCAGCAGTACGAGGGTATCGCCTTCGGCTACATTAAATGCACCGCGAGGAGACAAACCGATTTTTACTTTTGCCTCGGTACCTTCCATAAGGCGGATATCGCGTTGTACCAATACCGTGTCGTGATGCGCTTTGCCATTGGCATCAAAGGCTATCTTCGCTCCGTCGTGAAGGAAGAGGCTGGCATTGCTGCCCGATACTCTCAACTTACCGTAGCTCATGGTATCTGCTACTTCGATGAAGTAATCCGGTGCAATCTCTTCTTTTTGGGTATATTTTACCTTCCAAAATTCGTTGCCGTTGGCAAGATTCTTCGGGATACCGCCAATAGATTTTCTATAAGAGGTACGACCTGCATGCGAACCGTCGATGCGGAAAGCGGAAACCGACTCATCGCCCGGATAGAGCGTTCCGTAAAGTTCGGTGGTGCCGCCTATCGTTCCCGTTCCGCCAATATGACCATACTCCCGACAGATTACCACAGGGTCGGTCGAATTCTTGTGCTGTCCGGTAGCGGAAGTGTTTTCGGGGTCGGAATTGTTGAACATAACACCGCCTTCATATACGTCGATTCCGTTCGAGAATACATTGTCGATGGCGGTGATATAGTAGGTACCGTGTCCCTCTTTGATAAGACCGGCTCCGCAAGTGTACACCTGATAACCCTCTTTGTAGCTGCCGCCTTTCGTAGCGGCAGTAAACGTTCCGTCGATACGGGCATCTTCATCATTGCTGCCGGTCATGATTATCAAGGTGGGGTCAGAATCTTTGTAAAAGCCGGCTACATGACCTTTTTCTTTTACATTGAGACTTCTTGTTCTCAGTATGGTGGTATTATTCGAGATGCCGCTTACTACCGACGGGCACGCCAGACAGCCGAGGTTGTCGATGACAAGGTCGATGTTTTTCCAGTTATAGCAGATTCTTTCCAAAATGGAATCTTTTCCGGCATCGCCGCTTTTGGCAGCTTTCCATACGTTATAAAGCGTACTGTCGCCTTCGGTCTTGGCAAGGAATTGGGGTCCTTCGTTAGCGCCTTTATGGAGACCGAGAATGAACAGACCCACCGTCGAATCATTCTCCGCCATATCGTTTTGAATGGTTACCGTTCCATCGAATCCCGAGAAGTCGGTGCCATAATCCACCCATTTCGAGGTGAGCTGTTTCGATGACCAGTCGCCGTCTTTGTTAGACCATTGTCCGCTTTCTTCATTAAAGAATATTGTCCCGGCACGACAGCCTGCATTACCGCCTGCAAAGAAGCGATTTCCGTCGGTGTAGAAATTGATTGTTCCATTACCGGCTATATACACGGTGGTATCTGCGCGCATCTTGCCGTAAGCCGGCAGATAGAAATCCAACTCGGCGCCGGCGCCGACAACCAGCGAATCGACATTCAATGCGGGATAATATTTTACATTTGTAGATTTTTCCTTCGACAAAACCAAGGTTGCTTTCGCGCCTTCGGGAACTAGAATTTTGCTACCGAATACAGCCGATTCGGCACTCTCTTTTTGATACCGACCCAGCGTACCGCTTTTCAGCACGGTGGTCATATCCTCCAAATCTATATCGGTGTAGAATGCACCCTCGCCCTCTTTCACCAATTGGGCGCCACCAACACCGGTCAACACATACTTCGTATCTTCGGGAACGGTTATCCGGTAGGTCGTGGCATCGTTGTCGGCATGGATTCCGCTGACAAAAAGATTTTCTCGTAATTCCACAACTCCTGTCTGCCCGTCTCCTTGTTCCGATGCATCGCCAAACACGGCGATATCGCCCTCTGCGAAACGGTTCAAATCGGCTGCCTCCGGCGAAGTAAGCCACCCGGCTGCATACGTGTCCCATATTCCCGTACCGCCGTACCACAGACGGTTCGGTGCCGACACCTCTATCGGAACTATCCGTTTGAACATATTCCACCCTGCGGCGGCTTTATAAGCGCTCACGGCATTTTCGGGCACGTAAAGTTTGCATTTGCTACTGTTCACTACACCGAAAACATCGGAAGAAATGCTGATATCCTTCGGTGTCGGATTATAGACCGTTATTGATTTCAATCCCCAGCACTTGTCAAAAGCCCCGTCGCCGATAGCAGCAATACTGACACTTTCCGGAATCGTTAGCGCCGTCAAGCCGCTGCAACCGGAAAAAGCTCTGGCGCCTATAACGGTAACGCCGTCGGGTATGGTATATTCGGTCAATCCGTTCGGTGCAAAAAAGCAAAGCGTATCGTTTACGACAAGACAACGATGATCCGTCGATGCCCATTTTCCCTCGAATCTTTCCAAATTGCCGCAACCGTAAAAAGCATCGCCGCCGATAGCGGTAACACTTTCGCCTATCGTTACCGATGTCAAACCGCTGCAATTGTAAAAAGCCGAGCTGCCGATAGTGGTAACACCGTCGCCTATCGTTACCGACGTCAAGCCGCTGAGCCACCAAAAAGCATAGTCGCTGATAGCGATAACGCGGTATGTGATACCTTCGTACTCCATTGTCGCCGGAATAACTATATCGCCGGAATATACACCGCTGACTACTTCTGCCGTTCGTGCTTCGGAAGAAAGAATATTGTAGCCGATTCCACCGATCTGACACTTTATTTTTATATTCAAATTTTTCCAACTTTCGTCGGCTTTATACTTATTTACCGATTCGACCGGTACGAAAAAAGGCAGCTCCGAACCTTCAGACCACAATTCCGTTCCCGCACCGGCAAAAGAGTTATCCATCATTTGGGGCGGATTTTCTGCATATACGGTTACACTTGCCAAACCGCTGCAGCCGCTGAAAGCCTCATTGCCGATAGCGGTAACCTTGCTGCCGATAGTCAATGAAACAAGGTTCGTTTTACCTTTGAACGGAGAATAAGAATTACTGTAAGAAACATTCCGTCCCAGATACGCCGTATCTAATGGGCAATTGTCAAACGGTGTCGATGAAGATGATGTACTTAACACCAACGTTTCCGTACCGTCTTCTATTCGGAGATTCTTTACTCCCGTGCAACGGGAAAAAGCCCTATCGCCAATAGAGGTAATATTGTTGGGTATCGTTACCGACGTCAAGCCAAGGCAATTGTAAAAAGCATAGTCGCCGATAGTCGTAACACCCTCACCTATCGTTACGGAAGTAAACAAATCTTTCAGCGACCGCCATGGCGCATCATTACCAATAGCATTGAGATAATCCTTCATGGCTCCCGTACCGGAGATTTCGAGGACACCCGTCTCGGTATCGAGTTTCCAAGTAACATTGGCGCCGTCGGCACCGCAATTGCCGGAATAGGTTTCGGCTTGTACCGTTACCGTCCTGCCCAACAGAAGTGCGGACAGCAACATAAAAAACAGTGTGCGTTTCATTTTGTATGATTTTAATTGGTTAATAAATACGCTACAAATGTAGTCTCAGAAAACGAATTTCCAAAACTTTTCGTTAAAAATTTTCACGTTCATTCGCAAAATACGCTCCGAATCGGAAAAGTACAATCGTTCTTTTTCCATGTTTCAAAAATTTTGTGCCCGCTGTTCCCCGACAAGGCGTTAATAATAAGCATAATACAATAAAAAGCGTGGGAACACTTCCTGTTTATTTTGTATAAGGTATCGCCAAACACCCGCAAAGAAATAAACAGCTACCCCACGCCTGCCATATATGAACACCTCACGGCGCATATCGGCTGCATGAGCGTTTGCACTGTTTATCCATCTTTGCTGAATTTTGGCGAATTTTATACAAAGGATAAAACGAAACGCTTTACGAATCAATCGTTTTGCGGAGAACCGCCGTTCCCCGTATCGCCACAAAGATAATAAAAATTTCGTTCCCGCAAACATTCTTGCGGGACAGTCTGCAAATTTTTTATAAATCAAGCGGGAAATAGGTGCTATCAGTATGCCGGCGGCAAAAAGAAATGAAGATGCGGAGAATCGGTCTTTTTATCGGTCGTGCCGTTAAGGAATGATAGTAAAAGATAGCCTGACGAATCGGGGGCTTACAGGAACAGATAAACTATTTGACTGTGTATAAAACGCAAAGTTTGCTACTGTTCTCGCCAAACAGGGAGCGATTGCCAATATTTTGGGAAACCCATATCTTTGAGATCAAGCAGACGGCAATCGGATTTGAGTAACTCTTTGATATTCTTTTTGAAATCACTACCGGGGCTGATAATATCAAGGATATATGCGATACAAGACAACACAGCAAATAATTTGTTTGTGTGTATTTGTCCGATTGTGGTTCTATCCATAAATGGGAAAAGAGTGTCGTATGGTAGGGTTACACTGACCATAAAGCGGCGATTCCACACTCGGCTGTGGTGAGCACAACAATTACGGAGATTGGAAATGGAATGTAGCCAATTTTCCAAGATTTTCACATTCTTCAAACCGAATTGTTCGGTAATGTACTTTTTGCGGTTGTCTAACTTTAAGGATTGGAATAAACGGCTCAATGTGGTAAATGACACAACTTCGAGTGCCATCCAACTTGGCGGCATCGAAGGATTGTTGTATTTGGAGTTGTAATGCTTGATAAAATCTTCGTTGCTACGGGTTATATCAGCATTTATATGCACCAACAAATCATCATAACCGAAACGGTATAAACTTTCATTATTGTACCAATGGCTATCACTTGTGCTTTCGGCATAGATCTGTACAATCTTCGTACGTACAGCAACTTCTATTTTTTCTATGGCATTGAAGATAAGTGAGCGCAGTCTGCGATCGAAACAATAAAGGTCAATGATATCTTTGAAGTGAATATCTTTGCGAGTAAAGTTGTGTTCGGAATTTTCGTCGTTCTCTTGGAACGGATAAGTGTATGCACGAAGTCGATAGTAACTGATATTGAAAAGATAAGCTGTTGCCTCGCTTTCATCATCAAATATAAGCCCCCGCTGTTTTAGCCGTACGATTTGTTCAGCGAGAGTCAACGGCTTCTTTGTATAACCGATTTTATCAGTCAATTTTATTAGAAGTTACTATATAAAAACTCGAAGACCTCCCCGGGTGCGCTGTTCTACGGGAAGCGTGGGAGGTCGTATTGTGTGCAAAAGTAATGCTTTTATTTGATTTTGCAAATAGGATACAAAAAAACATCTGCATATTGTGAAAAATTAACACATGGAACGGTGGTGATAGCCCTGAAAAGCAATAGACTACACATCAATCGTTTTGCGGAGAACCGCCGTTCCCCGTATCGCTACAAAGATAATAAAAATTTCGTTCCCGCAAACATTCTTGCGGGACAGTCTGTAAATTTTATCGGATAATCTTCGAAAAACGGACATTTCTGAAAAATTTTTACCGCCTGCCGGCAAGGGCATACGGACGTGAAAGAAAATTAAAATAGTTCTATTATAACCTATATCACAATTTTATTCGTAAATTTGCAAATTGTTTTGATTTTATATCGGATACCATTCCGATATGAATATTTTTAACCAAACGGATATGAAAAACGGATTGATACTTCTCGCAGGGCTGTTGCTCTTATCGACAGGCTGCCGGCAAAAGAGCAGCGGAAACAGTGCGGCAAACGAGCCGGAGACGGCTGCAACGGGCGATTCGCTGACGGGCAGCATTTCGTTTTCGGGGGCATTCGCGCTCTATCCGATGGTGGTGAAATGGTCGGAAGAGTTTCGCAAGCTGCACCCGCAGGTGCGCATCGACATTTCGGGCGGCGGCGCCGGCAAAGGCATGACCGACGCGCTGGCGAAGGTCGTGGATCTGGGCATGGTGTCGCGCGAGATTTACGACGTGGAGAAAGAGAACGGGGCTTTCGGCTTCGCCGTTACGAAAGATGCCGTCGTGGCTACGATAAACCGCGAAAATCCGCTGTACGACGAACTTTGCCGCAAAGGGCTGAGCCGCAAGACGGCATCGGCGCTGTGGAACAACGGATACGCCACCTACGGCGACCTGTTGGGCACCGACAGCAGCATACCCATACACGTATATACCCGCTCCGACGCCTGCGGGGCTGCGGAGACATGGGCGGCGTGGTTCGGCAAACGGCAGGAACAGCTCGAAGGCACGGCAGTGTACAGCGACCCGGGCGTGGCTGCCGCCATACAGAAAGACAAAGTGGGCATCGGCTACAACAACATCGCCTATATATATGATATGCGCACGCGCAAGCCTTACGAGGGCATGGCGGTGCTCCCTATCGACACCGACGAAAACGGACAAATCGACGCGGACGAACTTTTCTACGACACGACTCCGGACTTGATTGCCGCCATAGGCGACGGTCGTTACCCTTCGCCTCCCGCCCGCAACCTCTACTTGGTAAGCAACGGCATGCCGCAAAGCGAGGTCGTGGTGGAATTTATACGATTCGCCCTGACCGAAGGGCAGAAATATGCCATAGAAACAGGCTACATACCGCTGCCGCAAAGTACGATAGACGGTGAACTTGCCAAACTGAACCCCTAACATCATGAGCCTCCCGCTGCTGCAACGACGCCTCTACAAAGACAAAGTCATGCGCACGGTCATGCGTGTATTGACATGGCTGTCGCTGTTTTTATTGGTGGCGATAGGCATCGGACTGTTTTTCAAAAGCCGGCTGATACTGTCGGAGCACTCGCTGTGGGAGTTGCTGTCGGGGCGGGAGTGGAAGCCGCTCAGCGGTGAATTCGGATTCCTGCCTTTCATCGTGGGGACGCTGTTCGTTACGGCGCTGTCGATAGCCATTGCGCTGCCTATCGCCCTGCTGTCCGCCCTGTTCCTGACGGAGTATGCCGGCTCGTGGGTGAAGCGGGTGGTGTTTCCCATATTCGATATTCTGGCGGGCATACCCTCCGTCGTGTACGGCGTGTGGGGCACGCTCATCATCGTGCCGTGGATTGCCGACCGGCTGGGTCCGAAATTCGTGGATTACACGAGCGGCTACACGGTGCTGGCGAGCGGCGTGGTGCTGGGCGTGATGATACTGCCCATACTGGTGAGCCTGCTCATCGAGATTTTCACCATCGTGCCGCAGGACTATCGCGAAGCGTCGGCATCGCTGGGCGCCACCAAGTGGCAGACCTGTTGGAAAGTGATTTTGCGGAAAGCGCTGCCGGGCATCGTCGCCGCCGTAGTGCTCTCCATATCGAAAGCCTTCGGCGAAACCATCGCGGTGCTGATGGTATGCGGCAACTACGCAGCGATACCGCGCTCGCTGTTCGACCCGTGCTACCCCCTGCCCGCCCTCATCGCCAACAACTACGGCGAAATGCTCTCGCTGCCGCTGTATGAATCGGCGTTGATGTTCGCCGCCTTCATTTTGTTTTTCATCATCTTGATATTCAACATTATTTCGCGGTGGGTGCTGCGGAATATCGAACGGAATTTCAAACTTTGACCGGATAAGGAGCTGCGCCATGAAAAGCAAATTCATCGTTGAAAAAATATTTCTCGGACTGATGATTATTTCGGTAATCCTCGTCTTCGGATTTTTGGGAAGCATTCTTATCACGATCGTGCGCAACGGTTGGCCTGCCATGTCGTGGGACATGATAACGCAGCTACCGGGCGGCGGATTCTACATCGGCAAAGAGGGCGGCGTGCTCAACGCCATCGTCGGCTCGCTCTATATCGTGGGCGCCTCGACGGTATTGGGACTGCTTATCAGCATACCTATCGTATTCTATATCAACATTTACCTGAAAAGCGACTCGAAGCTGGCAAGCCTCTCGCGGCTGTCGTTCGACGTGCTTTACGGCATACCGTCGATAGTCTACGGCGCATTCGGATTCGCCATTATGATTTCGCTCGGGCTGCGCACCTCGCTGCTGGGCGGTATCATCGTCATCACGCTGCTCATCATACCCATATTCGTGCGGTCGATGGACGAAGTGGCGCGACAACTGCCCCGCCACCTGCTCGATGCCACCTACTCGCTGGGCGCCACGCGCTACGAAGTCATCAAAGTGGCAATACGGCAGATACTGCCGGGCATAGCCACCGCCACGCTGCTGTCGATAGGTCGCGCCATAGGCGATGCGGCAGGCGTGATGTTCACCGCCGGATTCACCGACAGCATACCCACGTCGCTCGACCAGCCCGCCGCCACGCTGCCACTGGCTATCTTCTTCCAACTGAGCAGCCCCATACCCGACGTGCGCGAACGCGCCTACGCCGCCGCCATGCTGCTTACGCTTATCGTATTGGTATTGAGTATCGTCGGTCGCATGATTACCCACAGATTCTCTAAAAACAAAATAAAATAATGGAGAAAGAAAAATCGGAATCGTCCCGCATATTGCAGCGGTTCGCTTTTTGGAAAAGCAGTACCGAAAAACCGGAGGCTCCCCTCGTCGAAGATGAGGGTGAAAAAAGCGAAGACGCGGTTATCGACATCGAAAACCTGAACGTCTATATCCGCGAACAACATATCTTGAAAAACGTCAATCTGACCTTGCACGACAAAAAGATAACCTGCATCATCGGTCCTTCGGGGTGCGGCAAAACCACGCTGCTGCGCAGCATCAACCGCATGATAGAAACGACCGAGCACCTGCGCGTTACGGGTCGCGTGTGCGTGGACGGCGAAGACATTTACGACCGGAAAGCCGAAATCACCCATATCCGCAAAAAAATAGGGCTGCTCTCGCAGCGCCCCACCCCGCTGCCCATGTCGATATACGACAACATAACCTACGGCTGCCGCATACACGGGGAACGCAACCGCAAGAAACTCGACGGCATCGTGGAAAAATACCTGCGCAACGTGAATCTGTGGGACGAGGTAAAAGACCGCCTGCACACGCCGGCTTCGGCGCTTTCTATCGGACAGCAGCAGCGGCTGTGCCTCGCACGCGGTCTCGCGGTGGAGCCGCAATTCATTCTCGCCGACGAATCGACGTCGGCGCTCGACCCCATATCGAGCAAACATATCGAAGACCTCTTCGCCAAACTGCGCAAGCGCTACGGCATCATCATGGTAACGCACACGCTGCGTCAGGCGCTGCGCATCGCCGACTACGTGGTGTTCATGTACATGGGCGAAGTGATAGAGCAAGGCACGGCGGAAGAGCTTTTCAAAAATCCGCAGCACGAACTCACCAAACAGTACCTCAGCGGGGTATTCAGCTAAAAACTTTTCTGCTGCCGGCGACAGAGCAAACGGCAACTGCCGGCGGCTACTCCAAAATTTCGTCGCACGTGTAGTTGAGAAAGCGGTTGAACGGCAGCATCAGCAGCAACTCTTCGGCAGCACGGTGCAGCCACTCTTTTTGTTGGAAAAACGATTCGTCCTTGTGCCCATACACCGTGTAGTCGCGCTGCATCAACAGCTCGGGATAGGCAAAATCCTTAGGGAACGGTCGCGGCATGATTTTAAGGCTGCGCTCGGTGTCGAGCCCTGTATAGAGCCGCTTGAAGTCGGGATTCTCCAATATCTCGCGAAACTCGTCGCAATTGTCGTACACAGCTTGCCGCACGGCTTTCAGCAAATGCGGCTCGGGACACCACAAGCCGCCGGCATACAAGCAATTATCCGGCTCGATGTGGAGGTAATAACCCGCACGCGGCGAGTTCTTGCCGCCCCGTACCATGTAGGCTGAAAAATAGGTTTTATAAGGCGTTTTGTCTTGCGAGAAACGTATGTCACGGTAGATGCGGAACATACAATCTTTGGCTTCGAGACCGCGCAACTCCTCGTCTTTTTCGCTAAGCAGGGCGATGATTTGGTTGATATACAGCTCAAAATCTTTCCGCAGACGCGTGTATTCCTCTTTGTGGGCATTGAACCACTCGCGGTTGTTGTGTTGGCGCAGACGGCGCAGGAAGTCCAAAATCTCTTTCATGACGATGCGATTGTTTTCGACGACGAAAATAATCAATATTTCAAAAAATTCCTAT
>CANQQA010000002.1 GCA_947625885.1 uncultured Bacteroidales bacterium | reverse complement strand
TTAACTTCAATGCTATAAACGACGATATAACCGATATCGCCATATCCATCGCCAATATCAATCCGGTATTGAAATAACCTTCTATTCCGATTTTCCGAAGGAAACTATTTTTCGCTATTCTTTTTTTCATAAAAAATTCTTTCTGCGACGGACGTACCGTCTTTCAGTAATTTTCTTGTGTGTATATGTTTTTTTTGAAGGTAAAGAACATACCTCCTAATCCCTCAATAGCTGTAAATTATTGAGGTTAAGTATTTTATAAACGAATAGGTTAAATACCCTGCTTTTTCTTTGTTGCATCTTATTGCATACAAGCCAATGAGCAAATAGAGCTTTATCCCCTTGTGTCTGCCGTTTCTTGGTAAGAGACGGCAGACTCTTTGTAATTTTCTGGAAATTAATTTCTTAATAGATAAATCAAACATTGGCTTTTCAAATTTTAATGCGTTTTTTTCACAAAAATTTTTCACATATAATTAAAAAATCATTATTTATATAATATCTAATCAGATAGAAAAATCATTAAAAGACCGTTTTATTTCATTTATAAGAAGATATATTTCAAGCATACAAAACAACATTTTTCTAAAATTATTACCATGAAAATTTTTTGTTATTCGGAAACTTTATTTTACCTTTGTCCCGTGTTCCGTCTCTTACCAAGAAACGGCAGACACAAGGGGATAAAGCTCTATTTGCTCATTGGCTTGTATGCAATAAGATGCAACAAAGAAAAAGCAGGGTATTTAACCTATTCGTTTATAAAATACTTAACCTCAATAATTTACAGCTATTGAGGGATTAGAAGATTTATATTTTATCCTTATCGGAAAAGCCATAACAAGACGGCATAACCGCAGAAATGCGGTGCATTCGTTGCAAAAGTTTCCAATCTGATTTTTTAAACAAATCTCCCCTATCCGGTAATTGCGCATTCCGCTTGAACGCAAAGAAAGGAATGTATTGGGCTGTTAATCTTTATCCGTAATGGAAGAGATAATCATTTTCAACGAATGCTTCAATGCGGACGGCAAACATATTCATCTGTACCGAAATGGTGAAACGAACGTGTGGGCGGCATACGGTTACTCCGCATACAAAGTGGCAGCGATGGAATGCCGCGACGATATTTCGATAATAAAAAGCTATTCCCTAAAATTGCTGATGCCCGTCGTCATCTTGGGTAATGAAGCTCACGGACACATTGTAACCCTGTGCCATAAAGAAGAACAGACCCCGGATTATATTCGCTTGTCGGTGCCCGAAACGCTGTCGGTTGGCATAAACGGCTACCGCGACTGGGCACGGAAGATGCGCAAGCCCCTTTACTAACTTTTTTCTTTTCGATAAAATAAATCTTATTCCAATGGCTATCAATGCCCGGATTGCATCGACCGAACAGTCGAACAAGGGCGATAAAATATATCTGTATCATCTGCCGCAGGCACCGGCATGGTCGGCATACGGACAATCGGCGTACGCTTTGCGGCTGTACGTCAAAAACCACGGCTACGATAATCTGCGAGGATACTCCGAAGAATACCAGATGCCCTGCACGGTGGTGGGCGAAGAAACGGTCAAACGCATGCGCACGTCGGATTTGGTACTTGACGAACAGCAGGGCTGTTACCTCGCCCTGACCAGTCCGCTCTCGTTCGACTACAACGACTATATCCGCTGGACGGCAAAACTGCGCGCCGAATCCGCCGAACCGCATCCGCTCAATGTCGAAACGCCCGTCAGCGCTTTTGTCCCGAAAGACCGCTTCATCAAGGACAACATGTCGTCTTTCACCCGAAACGGCAAGCGGCTCTTGGACTGTTTCTCCTCCCTCCTGCTGTTGGTTGCATTCAGTCCGCTGTTCCTCGTTTGCTACATCGCCGTGCGCCGCGAAGACGGCGGTCCGGCAATCTTCCGTCAGGAACGTATCGGACGTTTCGGAAAACCATTTAATATATATAAATTCCGGACGATGCGCCTCGATGCCGAAGCCATGGGACCCCAGTTGAGCCACAGCGGTGGTGAGGAAGACCCGCGTTTGACAAAAGTGGGGCGTTTCCTGCGGGCACATCATCTGGACGAACTACCCCAACTGTGGAACGTGTTCACCGGCGACATGGCATTCATCGGACCGCGACCGGAACGCAAATTCTACATCGACCAGATACTCGAATACGACAAGCGATACATCTACCTCTACCAGATACGTCCGGGCGTAACCTCGTATGCAACTCTCTACAACGGTTACACCGACACGATGGAGAAAATGCTGCGGCGTCTCGAATACGACCTCTACTACTTGGGGCACCGCTCGTGGTTGGTCGATTCCAAGGTGTTGATAAAAACATTTTTCAGCATCGTCTTCGGAAAAAAATTCTGAACGACATTACATAAATAAATATTACGGATATGACACTATTATGGGTTGCACTCGCCTTTGTCGCGGGCTGCCTGTTCGGAGCAGTGACGATGAGCCTCTTTGCAGCGGGAAACCGTGCCGAACAAGATTTTGAGGGGGGGGGGAAATTCCTCAAAACGAGCATAATACGACGATATGATCAGCTCGGGTTCGCTGCTATATATTGCAGCATCGTTTCTCGTCTCCTTCGCGACGGCGTGGTGGATATTCAAGTTCGTTCTGCAAATAGCCGTCGACAAGAACATCGTGGACAATCCGAATGCACGCAAACTGCAAAAGGAGCCAATACCGGTATTAGGCGGTGTCGCCGTGGCTTTCGGAATCATCGCCTCGACGGTCGTTGGCAGTATGTTCTGTGACATGTCGCAAGTTTATCCCCTGATATGCATTATGATGATTATGTTGTACGTGGGCGTCATGGATGATATATTGGAACTCTCCCCGCGTCTGCGGCTTGTCATCGAAATCCTCGTCGTGCTCGCCCTCATATATACTACCGGCTTCGCCATCGACGACTTTCACGGTCTGTGGGGCATCGGCAGATTGCCGAAATGGCTTGCCGTATCCCTGACCGTCTTTGCCGGAGTAGGCATCATCAACGCCATCAATATGGTGGACGGGGTGAACGGACTTTGCTCGGGCTATTGCATCTTCGTATGTACCGTCTTCGGTGTGTTTGCCTCTTACGGAGAAACGGCAGCTACGTTTCTTGCCGCAGCCTGCATCGGAGCCTTGATACCTTTCCTGTGCCACAACATCTTCGGGGCGAAGTCCAAAATGTTCATCGGCGACGGGGGAACGCTGCTGATGGGAACCGTCATGACCTATTTCGTCATCGACTGCCTGCACGGCGGCTCGCCGGCAGAAACGGCCCGGAACGAAAATCTGGGGCTCGTGCCCTTCGCGCTCTCGGTACTCGCCGTACCCGTGTTCGATACCGTCCGTGTAATGACCGTGCGGATGCTGCACGGCAAGTCGCCGTTCTCGTCCGACAAGTCGCACCTGCACCACCTGCTCTTCGAGTTCCACTTCTCGCATATCGGCACCACCTGCACGGAAATACTGCTCAATATGCTGGTTGTCGGCGTGTGGTGGACGGTCTATGCACTCGGAGCCTCCATCGACGTGCAACTCTATGCCGTGCTGCTTATGGGCTTCGGCGTTACCTTCGGGCTGTACGGCTACCTCACCTGTATCCGCAAGCGCGACACACGCTTCTACCACACCCTGCTCCGCTTCGGCGACCGCACCCACGTCGGACACTCCAAATGGTTCCTCAAATTCAGAGACCTGCTGGATAGAGAATAAAATTTGTATAAAGAATCAAGGTCTAAATAATGAATATCGGAAATTGTGTATTTTGTGTTAAGAACATTTTCTTGTAACAATTATCTTAAAAATGAAATTTAAGGACCTGCAAAGAAATATAAAACAATCGTCCGGGCTTCCGGTTGTTCGTATGGCGCTTGTGGGCGATACGGCGACGCAGTTTCTGGCGACGGCGATACGGGGCATGGGTGTGGAGCGTGGATACGATATAGAGCTTTTCGAGGCGGAGTACAATCAGGTGGAGCGTCAGTTCCTTGACCCGACGAGCGAACTGCATCAATTTCATGCGGACGTTATCGTGCTGTTCCAGAGTACGCACAAGTTGTGCGAACGCCACAGTCTGCTTTCTGTCGAGAAGCAAACTCTTCTGGCAGATGAACGGCTCGATTTCGTGAGATCCATATGCGAGAACTCCGCCCTTTTCGGTGGTGGCGGAAAGCTGATATGCTGCAATTATCCGGAAATCGAAGATACCGTCTTCGGCTCCTATGCCAACAAGGTACCTTCGTCGTTTACGTACCAAGTGCGCAAGTTGAATTATGGTCTGATGGAGCTTGCGCAGAAGTATCCGAATATGTTTATCTGCGACCTCGCGGGCTTGCAAAACAAGTTCGGGCGCGATTTCATGTTTGCCTCCAACGTGTATGTTTCTACGGAGATGGTTCTGAGCGTCGATTCCCTGCCTTACGTGGCAAGCCGCATCATGGACATCGTCTGCGCCATTCGGGGGCAGTTCAAGAAGTGTCTGATTCTCGACCTCGACAATACGGTTTGGGGCGGAGTGGTCGGAGACGACAGCTGGGAGAATATTCAAATCGGGCACGGGTTGGGTATCGGGAAGGCTTTTACCGAGTTTCAGGAATGGATTAAAAAGCTGAAAAATCGCGGAATCATCATTGCCGTATGCAGCAAGAACGATGAAGACAAAGCCAAAGAGCCGTTCGAGAAAAATCCCGAAATGGTATTGCATCTGGACGATATAGCCGTATTCCAAGCCAATTGGGAAACAAAAGTCGACAATATCCGCACGATTCAGCGTATCTTGAACATCGGTTTCGATTCGATGGTGTTTCTCGACGACAATCCTTTCGAGCGGAATATGGTTCGGGAGAATATCGCGGGCATCACGGTGCCCGAACTGCCCGAAGACCCGGGCGAGTATTTGGAATATCTCTACTCCCTCAATCTTTTCGAGACGGCAAGTTACAGCGGCGCCGACAAAGACCGGACGAAACAGTATCAGATTGAGGCGCAGCGTGTATCGTTGGCAAAAACGTTCACCAATGAAGCCGATTTTTTGAAATCTTTGGATATGGTTTCAAAAGTTACCGGTTTCGACGCTTTCAATACGCCGCGTGTCGCCCAGCTCTCGCAGCGCAGCAATCAGTTCAACCTGCGCACGGTTCGCTATACGGAAGCCGATATAAAAGCCATCGAAGCCGACAAAGTGCATTATGCTGCTTTTTCTTTTACGCTGGAAGACAAATTCGGCGATAACGGGCTGATATGCGTCGTCATTCTGGAAAAGCGCGATGCAGCGACCCTGTTTGTCGATACGTGGTTTATGTCGTGCCGTGTGCTGAAACGAGGCATGGAGAATTTCACCCTCAATACGATTACGGATTATGCCCGCGCCAACGGATATAAACGCATCATCGGAGAATATCTGCCGACTGCCAAAAACAAGATGGTCGAGGAGCATTACCCGAAACTCGGTTTTACGAAAATCGAGGGCGCGCCGACGGCTCAGTTCGAGCTGAATGTCGATTCATACCGGCATCGGGAGTGTTATATTCAGATAAAACAGGAAGAGTAATGAAACTGCATCATATCGGATATTTGACAGACAGCATAGAGGAAAGCCGAAGCGGTTTTCTCTTGTTGGGATATGCTGCCGGAGAGACGACAGACTTTCCTGCCCACAAGTGCAAGATTTGCATGTTATATAAAGAAGGGGAAATGGCGATAGAACTCGTCGAACCGTACCAAGACAATAAAAGTCTGCGCAAGCAAATGCAAAACGGAGTAACCCCGTATCATATTTGTTATGAAGTGCATAATATTGAAAACCAAATAGATATACTTGTCGGGGGGGGGTATTTTCTCCTCTCGAAACCTGTTCCGGCACCGGCTTTTCAGGATAAACTGATTTGTTATCTATGGAGCCGTACCACAGGATTTATCGAACTTGTGAACGGCTCGTAAGGGCAGTTCACTATGACTATACAAGAGTTGGCAAAACAATCGTCAGGCATCAGTTGTCAGTATACGATAACTCCTGAAATATATTACAGCTTTCAACGGGTCAGCAACGATTTCAATCCGTTGCATACGGACAAGTATTTCGCCGAGTCGATGGGATTCCCGGACAGAGTGATGTATGGCAATATTTTGAATGCTTTTATCTCCCATTTTGTCGGAATGTTGTTACCTACCCGCTCTGTAATTATCCAAACGCAGGAAATCGATTTTCATAAACCGGTTTTTATGAACGATCTGATCACGTTGGATTCGAGCATTGACACCATATCGGAAGCCGCCAATGCAATCATCTATAAATTAAAGTTTTATAGAGAAAATATGGGGGGGGGTAAAAAACAACTGGTAGCCAAAGGGCACGTACAGATAGGAATATTAAACGACAAACAGGTATGAACATACTGATAACCGGAGGTACCGGAGGTTTGGGAGAAGCAATCGTAGATGTTTTCGCGACAGACTCGCGAAATAAGATATATTTTACCTATTGTCATGCCGAAACGAAAGCCCGAACAATAACCGGTCGATATGCGAATGCAAGAGGAATACGGTGCGATTTTGAAAATCGTGCCGGCATGGAGGCATTGCTGGCGGAAATAGACAATATGGATTTAGACGTTTTGGTGAACAATGCATGGGTCGGGAAACCGGATACCATACGTTTCGGACAACTCACAAGCGAACAAATCAAAACGACCTTTTGCACCAATGTACTGCCGCTCGTCGCCGTAACGCAGCAAGCGCTGAAAACTTTTCGTAAAAAGAAAAGCGGAAAAATCATTACGATACTGACAGCCGCCCTGCTGGGAACGCCGACTATCGGCTATGCCCTCTATTCTTCGACCAAGGCATACATTGCCCAATTGGCAAAGACATGGAGCACGGAATATGCCCGATACGGGATTACAAGCAACTGCGTCTCTCCGGAGTTCATGCGCACGGATTTTACTGCCTCGACAGACGAACGGGTCATCGAACAGATGGAACAGACGCACCCGCTGAAACGATTGCTGGAACCGCAGGAAGTCGCCCAAGTCGTCCAATTTTTAGCCATATCATCTGCCCAAGTCAACGGAGTGAACATTCCGGTAACGGCAGGAACAAGAATATAAACGTATAATTAAAAAACAAATACATGGAAAAGAATGAAATTTTAGCAAAAGTACAGACGATTTTTCGTGATGTACTCGACAACGAAGAAATCGTATTGACCGACGAGACTACGGCAAACGACATCGAAGAGTGGGATTCGCTCTCGCATATCCAGCTGATTGTGGCGATAGAAAAAGCCTTCGGCGTCAAATTTACTTCGCTGGAAATTAAAGAACTGGGAGATGTCGGCGATATGTGTCAATGCATTGAGCGGAAACTTCGGAAATAGCAAGATATTTATGTCAAATCCTTGCAGATATGATTGAAATACGGGATAAGGCAGAATGTTGTGGTTGTAATGCCTGTGGAGATATTTGCCCCAAAGAGGCTATATCTTTTATAACAGATAATGAGGGATTTTGGTATCCGACAGTCGATAAAGACCGATGTATTGACTGTGGACTGTGTGAGCGTGTATGTCCTATTGTCAATAGCAAACAGTTAAAGAAGAACGATTTTGCCGAACCGATTTGCTACGTAGCTGAAAACAAAAATATAAGCGTTGTTTTCAGCAGTACTTCCGGCGGATTGTTCAGTGCACTCGCAGAAGAGACATATCGCAATGACGGATATGTGGGTGGCGCAGTATTCAATGATGACTTCTCTGTAAAGCAGATAATTTCGAACGATCATGATGATTTATATAGAATCAGAGGCTCAAAATATATTCAATCAAACTTTGAAGGATTTTACACGGAAGTCGAAAAATTAGTGAAGAATGGTGAGCAAGTACTTGTTTGCGGGTGTCCTTGTCAAATGGCCGCCCTTAGAGCCTTTCTTCGCAAGGACTATGATAACTTGATAATTGTCGATTATATCTGTGCAGGAATAGGTTCTCCGAAAGTTTTCCATAATTATCTGAAAACATTTGAATCGCGTTATGGCTATCCGGTAGTATATGCACGGGCGAAATCCAAAGAGTTCGGTTGGCGCAAACTGACACAGGAGGTAATATTATCCAATGGAAAGCATATATTCGAAACGACACAGGAGAGTGTCTGGACAAGCCACTTCAATCATGACGGTTTGTTTCATCGTCCTTCCTGTCATGATTGCAAATTCAGAGGGATGCCTCGGATATCAGATTTGACGATTGGAGATTTTTGGGGAATAGAAAGGTTAAAACTTGAAGAGATAGAAGATAAGGATTTAGGTCTTTCCGTCGTAATGGTCAATTCGACGAAAGGGAAAAATTATTTTGAAAAAATAAAGAAAAAAATCAACTGTCAGAAGGTATTGCTTTCGGATATTGTTCCGGGAAATAAAGCTTTATATAGAAATAAACAACCCGGGAATACCGATAGGGATAGTTTTTATAAGGATATAGAAACGATGACCCTTCATGACGCCATCAAAAAATATTATGCAGGATCTACGATCAAGCATACTATCAAAAGAATGATAAAATTTTGTTTGAAGTTCATATATTATTTTGTCAAAAATACGCGTTTGCGTCCAAAACCCATATGGCAATTTGTAAAATACAATAAAATAAGTGAAATTATAAAAGGGAATATATTATATCCCACACCCTATTGTATTATTCACAATGAAGGTATTATCCGAATACAAGGAACACTTATTCTTGGCGCAAAAAAAATACCATCTTCAAAAGCGGAAACACGGCTTTGGATAGAAAAAAATGCAATTTTTGAAACGACAGGGTCTGTTACAATAGGATATGGAACAGATATTCAAGTATTTAAGAACGCCCATTTTACATTTGGAGGCAACTCCAATATTAATTCTGCTGCTATCATCATATGCGGTGACCGAATTGTGTTAGGCAATGAATCTCGAATCGGCAGAGGGGTAATTATTAGGGATAATAACGGTAACCATTATTTGGATATTCCCGGGTACAAGGTATCCAGTCCTATTATCACCGAAGACCATATTTGGTATGGCGAAGGCGCAACTATTATGCCGGGAGTAAAAATTAGTCAGGGAGCTGTTATTTCTGCTAAATCTGTGGTGGTATCCAATGTGCCGGCACATACCATAGTGTCGGGGAATCCTGCGCAAGTGATACAAAAAGACATACGTTGGAAATTTTAATTTTATACAAGTTTTTTTGGAATCCATTTCGAATCGGCGCATAGCGAAGAACACGGTACTCCTTTATTTTCGAATGCTATTGATGATGGGGGTGAGTCTGTACACCTCCAGAGTGGCATTGCAGATTTTAGGAGCGACCGATTACGGGCTGTACAATGTGGTGGGAGGCATAGTCGCCTTGTTCGCCTTTCTCAATGGTTCCTTAAGTGCTGGAACTTCACGTTTTATCACGTATGAATTGGGCGTGGGCGACAAGGCAAGATTGCGGGAAATGTTCAATATAACGTTGGTGTCCCACATATTGCTGGCGAGTATTATTTTTATCGCAGCCGAAACGGTAGGTCTTTGGTTTGTAAACACGCATTTGGTTTTTCCGCCGGAACGACTTGTTGCCGTCAATGTCGTCTATCAGTTTTCGATTGCGACCCTGATGCTGCAACTTACGCAGGTCCCCTATACAGCAGATATCATTGCGCATGAGAAAATGAATATCTATGCCTATGCGAGCCTGCTGGATGCGGTGCTGAAATTAGGGGCGGTTTATTTGCTTATGTTGGATCATCGTCTCGACAACCTGATATTGTACAGTGCGCTGCTCTTTATCGTGCAATTGCTCTCCATCTCTGTGTATAGAATATATTGCCATCGGAAATACGAAGAGAGCCACTGGTCCTTTTGCAAGGAGCTGCATAAGTACAAGACGGTTTTTTCGTTTTCGTGCTGGGATGTAATCGGGGGAGCGACTGTCATATTGCGGAATCAAGGAACGGGCGTCCTGCTAAACATCTTTTTCGGTCCGATCGTGAATGCCGCACATGCCATAGCAAGTCAAGTGGAAACCGGCTTTACGCAATTGGTCAATAATTTCATGACGGCTGTAAATCCGCAGATTGTAAAAAGCTATGCCGTGAAAAATCGTACCGGCATGGTGGCACTTATCCACGACAGTTCGAAATATGCGTTCTGTTTGCTTGCGGTGTTCTTGATTCCGGTATTGTTCAAGTTGGATTATGTCTTGCATTTGTGGCTGGCGGAAGTTCCTCCACAGGCTGGCATCTTTGCCGGCATCACGTTGTTGTACGTATTGACACGTTCTATTGTCCAGCCGGTTATCAGAGCTGTACATGCCACGGGCAATATAAAATATTTGAATCTTTATGCAGGCGGAATCGGCTTGTTGCCCGTGCCTATCATATATGTGGCTTTTAGACATGGCTGTCCTGCAGAGGATGCTTATTGGATATTCTTGACGACCGGTTTCTTCAACAGCCTTGCAGAGATTCTCGTATTGAAAAAGGAGCTGCCCGAGTTTGGTGTTCGCAAATATATCGTTTCGGTATTCGGGCGCTGCGCAACTGTCAGTACAGTCGTTGTGGCGATCAACTATTTTATGGCGCAGACATTTTCGGATACATTCGGTCCGTTTGTGCTGTACTATGCAGCAAGTGTTGTGTTAAACAGCATCATCGTGCTGTATTGCGGATTCGATAAATCCAAAAGGAAGATTATCGTATCCCTCGTATTAAGAAAGTTAAAAATCGAGAAGGATACGGTATGTTGAATAGACTCGTGTAATTTACTATTATCATATGAAAACCGTTTTAAGGAAAACCAAATCATTTGCATTCCGTTGTTTCCGAGCATATAAAAAGACTTTCGGAAAAACTATTGTGCACGTAACTTTTTCGAAGGAACGTAACGTACTTGTAAATAAGAAGATAGCTATACTGGGGGGGGGTAGCGGAATAGGTCTCGGCATCGCCAGAGAGTGCTTGTTGGAGGGTGCTGAAGTATTGATATGTGCCCGGAACAGGGCGAAACTGGAAACAATTGTTGAAGAAACCGGCTCCGACAAACTGCATTGTCTTGATTGGGATATATCTGATGTAAAAGGGATTTCTTCGAAGTTAGAGGCTGCTCTCGCCATAATGAAAGATATTGATGTATTTTTCAATTGTGCAGGGGTTTCCGATTATGCGGGCAGTCATGCCTATACCGAAGAGATGTATGATTACATCGTGGATATCAATACGAAAGGTCTGTTCTTTTTGTGTCTTGCGGAAGGAGAATATTTACAAAAAAGGAATAAAGGGGGCAAAATAATCAATATAACGTCAGCCTGCGGCGATATTCCCGGATTCGATCCCTATACCATTTCCAAATGGGGTGCCAACTGCATGACAAAAGGATTGGCGCGGCGTCTGATATCCGATCGGATTATCGTCAACGGTATCGCCCCCGGTGAAGTCCCGACCAATATTACAGCCCATTTACAATCGCATATAAACGACAATAACCAATTTACCCCGCTCCATGGTTCGGGACGTTTTACCATGGTGAAAGAGGTTGCCAAATTGGCTGTCTACCTTGCCAGCGACGATTCCAACAACATCGTCGGCGAGATTATCAAGATAGACGGATTGAGCATACCACCGGATTAAACATCATATTGCCTGCATTTTCGCATAATATGCGACAGGTCATTGCCCGTGCAGATAGCAATATGACAATACAAAAATCATATGGAATATCTGCAATTAAGCAATGGAATTTCGATACCGACCCAAATGATGGGAACCTCCATCTGCGACATGAAAGGGAAAAAGGCAGAATTGTTTGCACTCTTGGAACGTGCCCTTATATATGCCGCCCAAACAGACACCGTCGGATTCGATACGGCAAGAGATTATGCCAACGAGCCGTTGCTGGGAAAAATCTTTTCCAAAATGTATCGGAACAAGATTATGCGCCGGGAAAATGTGTTCATCACGACCAAGGTGGGAAACGGCCAGCAGTACCTGCGGAATATGAAACACGAGATCGACCTGTCGCTGAAAGCCTTGAAAACGGATTATATCGACTTGTGGCTCTTGCATTGGCCCCTACCCGATTATTGGTTGGACAACTGGTCGCAGATGCAGGACATATATAAATCGGGAAAAGTGCGGGCGATAGGGATTGCCAACTGCCGTGAACGACACATCGAGATGTTGAAGCAGGCGCATCTCCCTATGCCGCATGTCATACAAATAGAATACCACCCTTTCCGCACGGTTCCTTCTTTTGTCGCTTTGTGTCGCAAAGAAAAGATACAGTTGGAAGCCTATTCGGCAAATTGCCTGATGTTACCATTCGTCAAAGGAAATCCGACCTTAAACGAATTGGCAGCCAAATATCACAAGACCGTTACCCAAATCATTATGTGCTGGCACGTGCAACAAGGCGTAATACCGATATTCCGCTCTTTCAACCCTGCGCATATTTCGGAAAATGTCGATATACACAAATTCACTTTGACGGACGAAGACATGCAACGAATCTTCGCACTCGATAGAGATTATAAGTTTCACCCCGAATCGTTGAACTGCCCCGGATATTAAAAACATGAAAACGATGAGAAGAATCGGCAAAAAGAAACTGGTCATGGCGGTATTGGTACTTGTACTGCTGATTACCACAATAGTATGCTTTATAGATGTTGTTTGGGGAATCATTCTGTTTGCACTTTATGCATTGTGCCTGTGTGCCCTTACGGTAGGGCTGCTCCTCAACAAATGCGTTAAAAAAACGAACTGGTATAAGAATCTGTTCCGGCATACGGAGCAATTTGTTTCGAATGCCGGATATCGGGATAACCTAATCAGGAATTACGAAATCGTGAATTTAGGCAGCAATCCTGCTTTGTTTGCCTTTTTCTATGAAAATATAAACGGGCAAAATTGGTCGACCGGTTCACAGGGTCTCGATATGGATTTCGAGATACTGAAATATTTTCACAGTTATCTGAAAACCGGCGGCACGGTGCTTATACCGATTATGCCGTTTACTTCAATATCACCCTACCTGAAAAACAAACCGGCATATTGGGACAAAAGTTATTATGCAAAATTCGCGAAAATACTGGATCTGGGCTATATTGACCGCATCCCGGAATTGAACCGCAGCAAATATTTTTCTAGATTTCCGTTGCTCTACAAGCCGACAAGCCTGTTGTATCTGTTGCACGACATTGCTCCGGATACGCGTTATCTGATTTCGGAACAGCCGATGATGGCTATGGAATTGGAACAAGATGCAAACAGATGGATTGAGGGGTGGTTGAAAGAGTTCGATATGAAATCTTTGGATATTCCATTGACAGAGGAATGGAAAAAATATTACGATGAGTCCGTAACCCTTCTTCGGTCGATGATTTCGTATTGTCTGGAACGGAATTACCAGCCGGTACTGATTTGTCCGCCGATGACGGACTATCTGTCGAAAAAATTCCCGCAGCAATATCGGCAGGCGTATGTGCTCGACTTTGTAAGGGAAAGCAACACCGCCAATATACCGTTTTTGGATTATACGAATTATGCGGAATTTCAAGACCCGGCTCTGTATTTCAATAGCTTCTTCCTGAATCTTCGCGGGCGAAAACTCTTTACCCGCAGGCTACTGAAAGATTTGAAAATTCAATAAGTATTTATGTGACCTATGCGCATCGGAATCGTAACTCTTCCAATACATGATAATTATGGCATGATTTTGCAGAATTATGCCTTGCAAAAAGTTTTAAGAAGTTTGGGACACATCCCCATAACTATAAATTTTTTGTATCCGACACCTTTATGGCGGTTTGTGCTATCGATATGTAAAACGCTCTTATTATATTTCATACCAGGAAGGCGGCGCTCGTTTTCCTCTTATCGCGTTAAACAAAGTCCACGAATAAAGGTGTTTGTTGATAAATATATTATGCGCACTCGCCCGATCAGAAGATATACTCGTAGATTGTTACGCAAATATCGTATCGAAGGTCTGGTCGTCGGCAGCGACCAAGTTTGGCGTCCCGCTTACAACCAGTGGCATCTCGAAGATATGTTCCTGCGCTTCGCACGGCATGTGGAAATGCGGAAAGTCGCCTATGCCGCCTCTTTCGGGGTGGAGAAAATGGAGTTCAGCAAACGACAGTTGAAGCGATGTGCGCCGTTGTTGTCGCAATTCGACAAGGTTTCCGTCCGAGAGGCTTCCGGTGTGGATTTATGCAGGGACTATTTTCATGTCGATGCCGAACTTGTACTGGACCCTACACTGCTATTAGATAAATCCGACTACGAACGGCTTTGTACCAACGTCCCGCGCCGCACGGAAAAATTCATTGCCTGCTACCTACTTGACCCGACCGAAGAGCAACAATGGCACATAGACCGTATGGCACAATATCTGCATATGACGACAAAATATTTTACCTCCTACCACTCGGCTTCCTTAACCGTGGAAGAGTGGTTGGCGATGTTCCGCGATGCCGCGTATGTGGTTACGGATTCGTTTCACGGGACGATCTTTTCTATCGTCTTCGAAAAGCCGTTTATCACGATTGCCAATAATGTCCGCGGGGTCGATCGCTTCGTCTCGTTGCTGCGGACAGTCGGATTGGAAACACAATTAATCTATTCAGCTGAAAAATTGACCGAAGAATTGTACTGCGATCCTATCAATTGGCAAACGGTCGATATTGCCTTGTCTACTTGCAAGGAAAAATCTATGACCTATTTAGAGAAATCCTTAAACTGAACCCTATGGAAGAGCCTAAGTTTCAGTCGTCATACTATTTATCGCGTAAATTATAGCTTAGAGGCGATTTGACAAATTATCTATTGTATATTCTCACCTTTAAAGTTTAGAGACCCCTAACTTTCGTATAATTTATGTTATCATATGTTATATTTATATTTTGTATTGTCCTTACTTTGGCATTCATTAATGCTCCAAGTAAAAGACAAAATCAAATTATATTTATTTTATGTTTTGTATGTTTTCTACTGACTGGTCTTAGATGGGAGTTTGGCGGGGATTGGGAGGTATATTATTCTTACTTTCAAAAGATAAATTCTTTTGCTCTTGATGAGGGCAGTTTTGAGTATGGATGGGTTATATTATCATTTGTTGTAAAAAAATTATGTGCTTCATACATTGTATTCCAATTCCTAATGGCAGCTATCATTTTTTTTTGTATACATCAAAGTTTCAAAAAAATATCTGTTGTTCCAGTTCTGTCATTCATGATATATTTTGCTATAATGCAAGGTGGTATCGATTATGTAAGAAGTACTATTGCGACTATAATAATTATTTATTCTTATACTTATGTGGTAGAAAAGCGCTTGTACGCATTTCTTATGATGGTCATTTTTGCGGGGGCTATTCATACTTCAGCATATATTGCATTTCCAATATACTGGATTTATCATAACAGACTTAGATATAAATATTACTTTGTCCTATTTGTTGTATGTGTCGGACTGTTTATGACAATAGGCAAGGTTATTCTTTTAGATTTTCCGTATTTAGGAACATGGATACAATATAGATTGCTCGAATATATTAATGGGCAGGAAAACGGGAATTTATATGGGGGGATGATCTCTGTTGAAGATGCGATAATGAATTGTATTCTAAAAAATTCCGTTACTTTCCTTTTTCTATTCTTTTATTGCCGTAAAGCCATAAAAACCAATAATATATTGCGTGGTTTGACCAACGTTTACGTTGCGGGTACAATATTGTATTGTTCGATGACCCCTCTTTCAGTACAATTTGTTAGAATGACAGGATATATGAGCGCTACTGAAATATTTCTATATCCTTATATATATCAAAATATTCAAAAACGCCCGAATCGACTACTTTTCTTGCTCGTGACTATTTCAATAAATATATACAGAATTGCGGGACATCTTTCACCGGAACTTCCGCTCGGGTATTATTATCATTGTGTATTGTTTCAATAAATGATTACCAACCGATGAAACGTGCTTTATTTATTGCCACATCTGATATACATAAAAAGGATGGTGGTGGTTTAGAACAAAAAGGAAAATACAACTCTCTTATCCAACTATTCCCCGATAAAGTGGATTTAATGATTCCAGAAGAATTCAAGAGCGAGAACGGTCCCAATATTATTGGAGTCCCTCGTCGGTCTCTATCAAAGGCTATTATATCTGGCAGTATTCACCGATATAAGAAATTTTTAAAGGATTATCTTACAATAAACCAAAATAAATATAATCTCATAATCATTTCCGGAGGAATCTATGCCGGAGATATGGTCAATATGATACATGATTTTGGTATTAAAGTAATTGTAATTCATCTTAATTTTGAGCGAGAATATCAAATGGATAATAAGACTCTCCTTACTTTAAAAGGATTAACGGCTCATTTTATAAATAAAAATGAAAGGCGTGCATTCTTGCAAAGTGATTGTAACTGTTTTTTAACAAATGGAGATCGTGCCCTATTTGAAAGATACTATGGTACAACCGATACGCCTTCAGTTGTCGTTGGGGCTTATGAACCAGAAGATAGGTCTATTGAATCAATCGACCCCATAGGAGTTGTACATAAGACAGTTGCTATAACAGGCAGTATGGATACAGTCCAGACAATAGAGGGCATAAAGGATTTTAGAAAAAATTATTTCCAGATATTCAAGGACTCGTATCCTGATTGGAAATTGGTCCTTGCCGGTCGTAATCCGTCCGCTGAAGTTTATGATTTTGCAAATACCACCCGTGAAGTGATTGACATTATTCCCAATCCTGAAAACATGGAGGATATTATCAAATCTTCTTCTATTTTTTTATGCCCGACAAATGTAGGAGGGGGTATTAAATTGCGGGTTATGGATGGCTTACGGTTTGGGCGTCCGGTATTGGTACATGAAATTTCTGCTCGGGGATACGAAAGTTTGTACAGCGAACCATATTTTCGGGTGTATCACGATAAAGACAGTTTTATATCCGGTCTTTCCGGTATCATGAAATACCTGCAAGGTCAAAATAACCCTAACAAAATTCAAAAAAAATACTTGGAGTATTTCAGTTTTGAAGCCGGCACCAAAAGGTTTTCAACTGCAATCAATTCAATATTTGGATAAAATGATAATCAGGAGTAAAGCCCCCATGCGTTTGGGTATAGCAGGTGGGGGCAGTGATCTCTCACCATACAGTGATATGTATGGAGGACTGATATTGAATGCAACCGTAAATCTGTATGCATATTGCATAATAGAGGAGACGGCTGAAAACCATATTATGATAGAAAGTTACGATGCCGATTGTTTCGAGGATTATCCCTTAAAACGATGTATCCCCATTGATGGTAAAGCTTCTTTGATAAAGGGGGTCTATAATCGGCTAATGAGAGATTATGACATACCTCTGAAAGGCTGTCGACTGACAACCTATAATGACGTTCCTGCCGGCTCTGGACTAGGCACATCATCAACTATGGTCGTAGCAATTTTAAAAGCTTTTGCAGAATGGCACAGCCTGCCTTTGGGTGATTACGAGATTGCTCGAACTGCTTACGAAATCGAAAGGTTGGATTTGGGACTTTCCGGGGGAAAGCAAGATCAATATGCAGCAGCATTTGGCGGTTTCAACTATATGGAGTTTCTGCAAAATGACATCGTAATAGTCAATCCACTGAAAGTAAAACGTTGGATAGTGGACGAACTGGAGGCAAGTATCATTTTGTATTTTACAGGGAAAAGCCGTTCATCAGCTGCTATTATAGATGAACAAAAAAGAAATACCCTTACAAATAAAACCGATAGCATCGAAGCAATGCATCGCATCAAGCAGAGTGCAGTCGATATGAAACTTGCCCTGTTGAAAGGGGATATGGAAGAATTTGCCCATATACTCGGCAAAGGATGGGAAGACAAAAAAAGAATGGCCGGTTCGATTACCAATCCGGTGATTGAGGAGGCTTTCGATGTTGCGATGAGAGCCGGAGCCAAGTCTGGTAAAGTGAGCGGAGCCGGTGGCGGAGGATTCATTATGTTTTTTGTCAATCCGACCAAGAAAAAACAAGTTGTATCTGCACTCAAAAATTTGAATGGTTATACGATGCCATTCAATTTTACCGAAGGTGGTGCCCATGGTTGGAAAATTTATGACACCGATACTATACAGGTTTTGAAACGCTAAGATCTCGATGAAACTCACAGAAATACCATTCGATAAATACGATACGTTTTTGTTCGATCGAGATGGGACCCTCAATGTTCATATCGTTGGAGGTTACGTCCGATGCTGGGAGGAATTTAGGTTCATTCCGGGAGCACTTGATACTCTCTGTCTTTTACACCAGAGTCATAAGCACATATTTATTGTATCCAATCAGCGAGGTGTAGGCAAAGCGATTTATTCCGAGAAAAATTTGATTGATATACATAACAAAATGTGCACAGAAATAATAGCTCATGGCGGCTATGTACATGGCATTTATTACTGTACCGCAATTTCCAATACTGATGTCTGCCGCAAACCGAACACGGGGTTGTTCGAGCAGCTTTTACATGAACACCCAGATGTCAATCCGGAAACAACATTAATGATCGGCGATAGCACAGTAGATATGGAATTTGCTCGAAATTGCAATATTGATGGTATTCAAGTCGATTCGGTCAAACTGAAAAATGGTGTAGAAGAGTATGTCCGTAATGATATGCGAATTTACAGAAAGAAATAACGAAAAATGGATACAAGAATCTTAAATCATGTGGATACGCTACTGATACGTTACCCAGTATTAGCATCATGCCGGAAAGATATTATCATAGCCTATGAAATATTGGAAAACACATATGCCCAAGGACACAAATTGCTGGTCTGTGGAAATGGAGGGTCGGCATCGGATTCCGAACATATTGTGGCGGAGTTGATGAAAGGGTTCAGATTAAAACGCTGTATTGGAGAAGAACAGTCTGCGACCTTGAAATCCTTAGATGTTGAAATGGGGGCAATCCTGTCGGAACACCTTCAGGGTACATTGCCAGCCATTACATTAACAGCTCATACCTCACTGACAACAGCCTACATGAATGACTGCAATCCGATTCTAACTTTCGCACAGCAGGTCAATGGATTCGGGCAGACCGAGGACACATTTCTCGGCATATCGACATCTGGGAACAGCAAAAATGTACTCTATGCAGCTATCACAGCAAAGGCTAAGGGGTTGAAAGTTATCGGATTGACCGGTGCTACAAAAAATCGATTGATGGAATTCTCAGATGCTTGTATTCGTGTACCGGAAACCGAAACCTATAAAATACAGGAATTGCACCTGCCTGTCTATCACTGCTTATGTTTGATGTTGGAAGATAAATTTTTCGGATAAATGGAGACAATCATCTTGGTCGGAGGCTTGGGAACCCGACTTCGAAGCATAGTTAGTAACTTGCCGAAATGCATGGCGCCTATAGCAGGAAAACCATTTTTATGGCATCTGTTTAATTATTTGGACCAGCCGATATTCGATGTTCAGAAAGTAGTACTTGCCGTAGGATATAAGAAAGAATATGTTCATCGTTGGCTCAACAAAGTACGACGGCAATTTTCATTCTCCATTGAAGAATCGGCAGAAGACGAACCGTTGGGGACAGGCGGCGCAATAAAACAGGCTCTTAGTAGAACAAGTTCCGATGATGTACTCATCTTGAACGGAGACACATTTTTTGATATCAATTTACACACTTTCATGGCGTGGCATCAATTGCACAACGCATCATCTATTACACTTGCATTAAAACATTTGAATGAATTCAGCCGTTACGGACAAGTCAATATAGAGGCAAATAGCCATCGCATTATAGCTTTTCAAGAGAAGTGCTATTGCAAGGAAGGACTCATTAACGGAGGCATTTATATCATTAACCGTCATAATTGTTCACTGGAAAATTACCCGAGTGCATTCTCTTTTGAGCAGGACGTGTTAATACCATTGGCTGCCGAAGGTCGATTATACGGATTAGAGCAAACTGGTTTTTTTATTGATATCGGAATTCCTGAAGATTATGAAAAAGCCCAAACGGCACTTTCGCAACATCGGAAAAGATGAGATATAATAGAATTAGTATTTAATCTTCTAAAATAAAGCAAATAATATGCAGAAACTGTTATACATCAATGACTATGCCTGTGATACAAAAGCTTGGACTGATGTTATTGAAAAAAAATATCCAGCAAATCATTTCTGGGGAATGACTAATCTTTTAAAGGGAGTTCAAGACATTTCTCCAGCATTCAATCGTTATCGGGGGGGGGGTGATAATCAATGGTTTACGTGTATTTATCTCACCTGTACCCAAATGGTGCAAATCTAAGGGAATCATTGGAAGCATCTTAGCTAATATGTATCTTTTTCTCAAATATCATAATGTAGATATCGTATATTCCGCTCTTTCTGGTAGAGATGTCTTTTTTCTACTTGCAAAGAAACTGAAATTGAAAAAATATAAGATTGTTAGCATCATTCATCACCCCGGGTCAAAATTGATATTTACAGACCAATACGATAAAATGATTTTCATCTCAAAAGAGACCTATATTAAATATTCCGATAAATCAAATAGTTGTTATCTCTTTTGGGGTCCGGATATGGATTTTTACAATCAATATTATACAGAGAAAAAAGATTGTACTTACGATTTCATTTCTGCAGGGAAAACCCATAGAGACCATCTTCTTTTTAATAAAATAATACCGAATTTAACAAATCGTTACATGGTTATAGACGGTATCAATGGAAGTAATACGATTTCAGATGTAGAAGTAATGAATTTGTATAATCGAAGTAAATTTGCTGTTATTCCACTGATAACTAATATAACCACTGAAAATTCTTTGAAAGGATTGACCAGTTTTGTAGATGCCTTAGGTATGGGTCTTCCGATTCTGATGTCTGATAATTCTAACATAGGTATAGATATAGAAAAGCTCGGAATAGGTCTGTTTTATAAAGCTGGAGACAAATTGGACTTTCAGAATAAAGCAACACAACTCCTGAATCTTACTGCAACAGAATATCGTGATATGCGAGCACGATGTCGCAATTATGGAGTAGCGAATAATTTTGAAGCTTTCTCTGAAAGAGTAAAACATATGCTAATATGAAATACGCTTATGCTTTATGTTCCTATCTATCATTCTCTCTTATCGTTGATAGACTGATCCCAGAAAAATATTCCCTCAAAACAAGAGGCAACTATATGGATTTCGATATCTTAAAAACAACTATGTAGTTTGTTCTTTTTGCATTGTGGATAAAAATAGATATACCCATTAATCAAAATTTTATGAGAATTCTTTTTATTTGCCGAGACTATAGAAATAAAAAGGACGGCGGCAGTGTAGGTACAAGAAAAAATCTTCGTTTACTACAATCTATTGGAGCAGAAGTGATAGAATTCCTTATTCCGACTCCAACTTTAATGACCAGACTTAAGAATATTATTTTCCGAGAAAGCTACGGAAATACAATTAAGCTTGCCGCAGAATTAAAGCGTCATCTTTCCGAAGATTATCAATTATTGTTTTTTGATGGTTCATATTACGGGGAATATCTAAGATATGCCGCTGAACGTCAATTCAAAATATGTTGTTTTTTTCATAATGTCGAGTATATATATTATTGGGGAAAATACAAATATTCGGGCAGATTACAAGATAAGATAATGATAAATTATATCCGGCATAATGAAAAACTCTGTATCAAATATGCAACCGTATGTTTTACTGTAAATGAAAGAGATAGTGATGACCTTTTGAAAATTTATGGAAGACCTGCAGATATGTTGTTACCAACAGCATTTGATTCTATCTCTAAATCTACTTTACAGGCTGCTATATGTGAATCAAGTTTGAATACATCGCCGTATGTCTTGTTTATTGGTTCTAAATTTTATGCGAATTGTGAAGGAATGAATTTTCTGATAAACGATGTCGCAAATAAAATTAAATATCCCATAAAAGTTGTCGGAGATATCTGTGAAGTGTACCGCGATAAGCAGAATCTTCCTCACAATGTTGAAATGGTAGGTGTTATTGATGATTTGTTGCCGTATTATTCTAATGCCCTTGCTGTACTCGCACCTATATTCTCGGGTTCAGGACTAAAAACAAAAGTAGTAGAGGGATTAAGGTATGGCAAATATATTATAGGAACTATAGAGGCTTTTCAGGGAATACCCCAAAATGTTATAAATAAAGTAGGGAAATTATGTAATGATGCCCATGATTATATAAATACAATAAATAACCTGCCTCCTACCCCTTTGATAAATGAAAATTCACTTGAAATATTCAATAAATTATTTTCTTTTGACGCAATTAGTATGAGATTAAAGGAATATATCCGCTATTTAATTAATGAAAAAAGATGATAATAAATGCGATACACATACCTGTAATCTCTGTTATAACCCCCTGTTATAACGGGTCGGCTTATCTTGCCGATTGTATAGAATCTGTAATAGCACAAACGTTTGGCGATTGGGAAATGCTGATTGTCGACGACTGCTCTACAGATGATTCTGCGCGTATAATTAAAGAATACGCATTACGAGATTCTCGTATCAAATATTTCCGGACAGAAAAGCCGTCGGGCAGTCCGTCCATACCTCGCAACATAGGTATTGAACAATCACGCGGAAATTATATCGCTTTTTTGGATTGTGATGATATTTGGCTGCCGAACAAGTTGGAATTACAAATCAATTTTATAAGGGAACATTCATATCCACTGATTTATTCCTTTTATGAAAAAATGAATTGGAAAGGAATCTGCAATAATCGAATTGTGCGTACAAGAGATACAACAACATATAATAATCTACTAAAATCGAACTCTATACCTATTCTGACTTCACTTGTCGATCGCAAGATAATAGGAACGACACGCTTCAAACAAATTCCTCAAGAAGATTATTATTTTTGGTTGGTCTTATTGAAAAAAGGTTATACAGCATATAACTTAAAAAAGATTACGGCTCTTTATCGAGAATCGAAAAACTCTCGATCGGCAAATAAAATCGCCATGTTTAGAGGACATTGGAATGTTATACGAAATCAATTACATACGCCAATATTATTTGCCTATTATTATATGATTACATATTTTATATTTGGTCTTGTAAAATATTTCAAATAATAAATTATTGTTATAGGAATTCTTGCGGGAAAGGAGCCGGCTCCTTTCCCGCTTTTTGTTTTCGGAGTATGGGTGGCAGCGTGGAGATTTTTTATTACCTTTGTCGCTGTTTCAAGTGTTTAGGGTCGTGTTTTATCCGCAGAATTTTGAAGAAAAAATCGGGTTCGACAAGATACGCCGGTTGATTGCCGACCGCTGCCTTTGCCCGTTGGGCGAAGAGCGGGTGGAGCAAATGAAGTTTATGACTTTGTTTGCCGACATCGACGCGCGGTTACGGGAAACGGAGGAATTTTGCCGGCTGCTGTCGGCGGAGGAAAATTTTCCGTCGGACAATTTTTTCGACGTGCGCCCGTCGTTGCAGCACGTGCGCATCGAGGGGACTTTTCTCGATGAATCCGAACTTTTCGACCTGCGGCGGTCGCTCGAAACGATAAACGGCATCGTGCATTTTCTGGTGCCTGACGATGAAGAAACCGAACGCCCCTACCCGCACCTGCAATCGCTGGCGAGCAACGTGGCGGTATTTCCGCAGCTGCTGGTGAAAATCGACCGAATCATCGACAAATTCGGTCGTGTGAAAGATAATGCGTCGCCGGAATTGGCGGAGATTCGCCGCGAATTGAGCCGGACGACGGCAGGCATATCGCGCAGTCTGAATCTGATTCTGAAAAAGGCGCAAAGCGACGGTTTTGTCGATAAAGACGTGGCTCCGTCGTTGCGCGACGGTCGGCTGGTCATACCGGTAAGCCCTGCCTACAAACGCCGCATTCAGGGCATCGTGCACGACGAGTCGGCGAGCGGAAAAACGGTATATGTGGAGCCTGCCGAAGTGGTGGAAGCCAACAACCGCGTGCGGGAACTCGAAGGGGAGGAACGGCGAGAAATCGTGCGCATTCTCACCCGATTCACCGACGAACTGCGCCCCACCCTGCCCGACCTGCTGCAATCGTACGAATTTCTTGCCGACATTGATTTTATCCGCGCCAAAGCTCTGTTGGCAACGGAAATAAACGGGTTGCTTCCGCACGTGGAGGAGTGCCGGCAGATAGAGTGGTATCATGCCGTGCACCCGCTTCTGTATCTGGCGTTGAAAAAACAGCAGAAACAGGTCGTACCGCTCGACATAACGCTCACGGAGAAACAGCGCATACTGCTCATTTCGGGTCCGAATGCCGGCGGCAAATCGGTGTGTCTGAAAACGGTGGGACTGTTGCAATATATGTTGCAGTGCGGTATGTTGATACCGGTTTACGAAAATTCGCATACGGGTATCTTCGAGCGCATCTTTATCGACATCGGCGACGAACAATCAATTGAAAACGACCTAAGTACGTACAGTTCGCACTTGACGAACATGAAATTTTTCGTCCGAAACTGCGACAACGCCACCCTCCTGCTCATCGACGAATTCGGCGGCGGCACCGAGCCGCAGATAGGCGGCGCCATAGCCGAAGCGCTGCTCGACCGCTTCAACCGGAAAGAGGCTTTCGGCGTCATCACCACGCATTACCAGAATCTGAAACATTTTGCCGAAGATACCGCCGGCATCGTCAATGGCGCCATGCTCTACGACCGGCACCTGATGCAGCCGCTGTTCAAGCTCTCCATCGGCAATCCGGGCAGCTCGTTCGCCATAGAGATAGCCCGTAAAATCGGGCTGCCCGAAGAGGTCATCGCCGACGCATCGGAAAAAGTGGGCTCCGACTACATCGACATGGACAAATACCTGCAAGACATCGTGCGGGACAAACGGTATTGGGAAAACAAACGTCAGAATATCCGCCTGCGGGAAAAGCAGCTCGACGAAATCACCGAGCGGTATTCAGCAGATTTACAAGCGATTGAGAAAGAGCGCAAGCGCATTCTCAAAGAAGCCAAAGAAAAAGCCGAGCAACTCGTCGCCGAAGCAAACGCCCGCATCGAAAATACCATACGCACAATAAAAGAAGCCGACGCCGAAAAGGAGAAAACCCGAAAAGCAAGACAGGAGTTGGCTGCGTTCAAAAGCGGGCTGACAACAGACACTAGCGACGACGATGCCATTGCCCGCAAGATTTCCAAAATAAAGGCGAAAGAGGAAAAGAAAAACCGACCCAAGAAAGAGCTCAAACCCGCACCGGCGGAAAGCGTCATCGCCGTAGGCGACGCCGTGTGCCTGCAAGGGCAATCGACCGCCGGCGAGGTGGTGGAGATAAACGGGAAAAAGGCAACCGTCGTCTTCGGGCAGGTGAAAACGACCGTAAAAACCGAATTGCTCGAAAAAACAAGCCCTAACCGGATAAAACGGAATCAGACGGCAAAAGCCACCTTCGTGAGCGAAGATACCGCCAACAGTATGCGGGACAAGCAGCTACACTTCCGTCGGGAGATAGACATTCGCGGCATGAGAGGCGACGAAGCCCTGCAAGCGGTCATCTACTACATCGACGACGCCATACAGACGGGCGCCGAGCAGGTGCGCATTCTGCACGGCACAGGCACGGGCATTCTGCGGCAGCTCGTGCGCCAATACCTGAAAGGCGTGGCGGGCATACGCGATTTTCACGATGAACACGTGCAATTCGGCGGAGCAGGCATCACCGTCGTCGAGTTCGAATAATTACGCCGTCGCTTCGGGCAAAAAAGTAAAATTCATTTATTTTTGCCTACAACACATCTACTTGTAAAAAAAACGTATCTTTGTGACTTTATTACACAAAGATACGAGAATGCAAAACACGGTCATTCGATAGAAATCGGCTGCAAATGCTTCTCGTTCGATTTTAGCAAAAAAGATATGCAAGCAATCATATTGGCGGCAGGCATGGGTAAGCGGCTCGGAAAATATACCGAGCACAATACCAAATGTATGGTACCGGTAAATGGCACACCATTGATAGACAGAATGTTGACTCAATTAAACAAATTGAATCTCAATCGGGTGGTTATCGTCGTGGGCTATGAAGGCAAGAAACTCATGGACTATCTCGGCAACAAATATGACAATTTGAAGATAGAATACGCCACCAATCCGGTCTATGACAAAACCAACAACATCTATTCGTTGGCTTTGGTCAAGCAACAGTTGCAAGAAGACGATACCCTTCTCGTGGAGAGCGATCTCATATTCGATGACGGTATATTCGAGATGCTGCTCGACAATCCCTATCCCAATCTGGCTCTTGTAAGCAAATACGAAACGTGGATGGACGGCACGATGGTGAGAATCGACGAAGACAACAACATCGTAAATTTCATAACCAAAGATGCGTTCAAATACGGAGAAACCGGCAATTACTACAAGACGATGAACATCTATAAATTTTCAAAAGATTTCAGCGCCACAAAGTATGTGCCTTTTCTCGATGCCTACTGTAAGGTCGTGGGCAACAACGAATACTATGAAAACGTATTGCGCATTATTTCGTTTCTCAACTCGCACGAATTGAAAGCCTTGCCCGTTTCCGGCAAAAAATGGTACGAAATAGACGACAAACAGGATTTGGATATTGCCGAAGCGCTGTTTGCCGAAGAAGAAGATATACTTCGCAAGTATTACGGACGCTATGGCGGCTATTGGCGATTTCCACAAATGCTGGATTATTGCTACCTTGTAAATCCCTTTTTTTTCGTCGTCGAAAATCGTCGATGAAATGCAGGCGAATTTCAAGACATTGCTGACGGAATACCCTTCCGGAATGAAAATCAATACGCTGCTTGCCAGCAAATGTTGGGGCGTAAGCGAAGACTATATCATTCCGGGCAATGGCGCCGCAGAACTTATCAAAATACTTATGGAAACGACCGAAGGCAAAGTGGGCATTACCCGACCGACTTTCGAGGAATATCCCAACCGGCTGGTAAAAAACACGCTTGTCGCTTTCATTCCGAATAACGATGAATATCGCTACACCGCCCATGATTTGATGAAGTATTTCGGCACGCATCATGTAGATACCCTCTTGCTCATCAATCCGGACAATCCTTCGGGCAATTTCATTCCTTTCGACGATATGCTGTCGCTTGCCGCATGGTGTGAAAAGTCGAATATACGGCTGGTTATAGATGAAAGTTTTGCAGATTTCAGCGAACAATGGGCGACCTGTACCCTACTACGGGACGACATTCTCGAAACATATCCCCATTTGGTCGTCATAAAGTCCATATCAAAGAGTTACGGAGTGCCGGGGCTGCGATTGGGAATCATGGCGTCGAGCGACAAGGCAATGATTGCAAACATGAAAAAAGAGGTAAGTATCTGGAACCTCAACTCCTTTGCCGAATTTTTCATGCAGATATTTACCAAGTACGAAAAAGATTACAAGAAAGCGTGCGTCAAATTCATCGAAGAGCGTACGGATTTCGAGAAAAAACTCCGTTCGATAACCTCCCTTCGCATCATGCCCTCGCAGGCTAATTATTTTCTTGCCGAAGTATTGCCGCCCCTCAAAGCGGCAAACCTCGTCATACGACTGCTCAAAGAACAAAATATTCTTGTCAAGGACTGCTCCGATAAAATCGGTTTCGACGGAAAACAATATCTGCGCATAGCCGTCCGCAGCCATGCGGACAATGCGAAGTTGATAGAGGCTCTCAAATCGTTGGATAAATAATGGGGAGATTTGTGAAAATCTGTATTGTGGGAGGCGGCAATCTGGCGCATGTTTGCGCCGGTGTACTGGCTTCGCAAAGCAACTGTCAGGTAAATATGCTTACACGCCACCCCGAAAAGTGGAATACCCAAATCGTCGCGGAAGACTTGAACGGCAAGAAATATACAGGGAATCTGCACACCGTCAGCAACAATGCCGAAGATGTGGCGCCCGGTAACGACATTATTTTTTTATGTTTACCCGGATTTGCCATTGAATATGTATTGCACAACATCAAGCCTTATATAGAAAATGCCACCGTCGGTTCGATAGTATGCAGCACAGGTTTCTTTTTTACGGCTCATCGCATATTGGGAACAAAAGCAAAACTGTTCGGATTTCAGCGGACTCCCTTTATTGCCAGAACAACGGAATACGGACGCTCTGCAACCTTACTTGGCTACAAATCGAAAATTGCCATTGCAACAGAAAACATTTCCGATACAGAGGATTTCAGAAAAACCGTTGAAAAATTATGGCTCACTCCCACCTCTCTGCTCAACTCGCATTATGAAGCATCATTAACTAACAGCAATCCAATACTGCATACAGGAAGACTTTATTCGATGTGGAAAGAGTGGAAAGGCGAAATCTATAATCACAACATCTTATTTTATAGAGAATGGACGAATGAAGCTAGCCGAATCATCATCGACATGGATGCCGAATTTATGAAACTACTGGAGGTCTTACCGGTAACTCGGGGAAGCATTCCTACGCTACTCGACTACTACGAAAGTTCCGATGCCGAAAGTTTGACCCGAAAAATACGCAGCATTCCAGCATTCCAAAATATTCTTTCCCCGATGAAAGAAGTGCATGGCGGCTGGATTCCGGATTTTAGAAATCGGTATTTCACGGAAGATTTTCCTTACGGATTGCGATTTATTCAAGAATTGTGCAAGAAACACCATATCAATTCCCCATGTATTGATGAAATATATCGTTGGGGAATGGAAAAAATCAAATGATACCGATTATAAAGGAAACAGAAAAATATTATATATAAGCCGTCTACTTGTAAAAAAAACGTATCTTTGCAATTCTATTGCATAGATATGAACACTGAAAAAAGAGAAATACTATCTACCATATATACTCCCGACGACCTGCGGAAACTGCAACTCGACCAACTGCCGCAGGTGTGCGACGAATTGCGCGAGTTCATCATAGATTCGCTCTCGAAAAATCCCGGACACTTCGCATCGAGTCTGGGTACGGTGGAGCTTACGGTGGCGCTGCACTACGTGCTGAACACGCCTTACGACCGCATCGTGTGGGACGTAGGGCATCAGGCTTACGGGCACAAAATACTGACGGGACGGCGTGAACGATTCGACACCAACCGCAAATTCGGCGGATTGAGCGGGTTCCCATCTCCCGCCGAAAGCGAATACGACACGTTCACAGCCGGTCATGCCTCCAACTCCATTTCGGCAGCATTGGGACTTGCGGTCGCCTCTCATCTGAAAAACGAAACCGACCGTCTGGTCGTAGCCGTCATAGGCGACGCAGCGATAGGCGGCGGGCTGGCTTTCGAGGGGTTGAACAACGCTGCCATAAATCCGAACAACCTGCTTATCATTCTCAACGACAACGATATGGCTATCGACGACAACGTCGGAGCTTTCCATAAATACCTTTCCCGATTCAACACGCTGCCGCTGTACAACAACATACGGTACAAACTCTATCGTCTGCTGGTGCGTATGCGCCTCATCTCCGAAAAACAGCGAGGCGCCATACTGCGCTTCAACAACAGCCTGAAAGCCCTCATCGCCCGACACCAAAACATTTTCGAGGGCATGAACATTCGCTATTTCGGACCGATAGACGGGCACGATGTGAAACATCTCGTGCGGGTGCTGAACAACATCAAGGATATGTCGGGACCGAAAATCCTGCATATCAAGACCGTAAAAGGAAAAGGCTACGTCCCTGCCGAAAAAGATGCCACGACGTGGCATGCACCGGGTCGGTTCAACAAAGAGACGGGCGAACGGCTGCTGACCGACGAAACGAATCTGCCGCCCCGTTTCCAAGACGTATTCGGACACACATTGGTAGAACTGGCAGATGCCGACGAAAGAATCGTGGGCATCACCCCCGCCATGCCCACCGGCTGCTCCATGACGTACATGATGGAAAAATATCCGCGTCGCACGTTCGATGTGGGAATAGCCGAAGAACACGCCGTAACGTTTTCGGGAGGGCTTGCCAAAGAGGGGCTTATCCCCTATTGCAACATCTATTCCTCATTCATGCAGCGGGCTTTCGACGAAGTGATACACGACGTCGCCATACAAAACCTGCACGTCGTGTTCTGCCTCGACCGCGCCGGTCTGGTCGGCGAAGACGGCGCCACGCACCACGGAGCATTCGACCTTGCCTATATGCGGTGCATACCCAACATGACCATTGCATCGCCCATCGACGAACACTACCTGCGCCACCTGATGTTTACGGCGCAAAAAGCCGACGGGTGCTTCACCATACGCTATCCGCGCGGTCGCGGGTCGCAGGTGGAATGGCAATGCCCTATGCAGCTGCTCGAAACAGGAAAAGGTCGCCGCCTTGCCGACGGCACGGATATAGCTCTCGTCGCTATCGGACCTATCGGCAAGATAGCGCAAAAAGCGGTGGAGAAAGTCCGCGCACAAGGCATATCGGCAGCCCTTTACGATATGATATTTCTGAAACCCATAGACACGGAAATATTGCATGAAATCGGACGGAAATACAAACACGTCATCACGCTGGAAGACGGTACGGTGAACGGCGGATTGGGCAGCGCCGTCATGGAATTTATGACGGAAAACGGCTATACGCCCCGGATAAAGCGCATCGGGTTGCCCGACCGTTTCGTCGAACACGGAAGCGTAGCCGAGCTGTACGCCCTGTGCGGCATGGACGAAGAAAGCATCGCCACTGCCATATCGGAATGCGTGCGCGGCGGCGCGAAACAATAGAAAGGTAAAAATTTTTACAATATGAAAATCGTTATCGCAGGTGCGGGTGAAGTAGGCGTCCATTTGGCAAAGCTGCTTTCAAAAGAAGATTTGGATATCGTCCTCATTGATACCGACGTGGAAACGTTGCGATGGCTCGATTCCAATTACAACCTGATGACCGTTACCGGTTCGCCCACCTCTATCCACATTTTGGAACAGGCGAATGTAGGCAACGCCGACCTGTTCATCGGCGTCATGCCGTCGGAGACGAGAAACATTTTAGCCTGCCAGCTCGCCAAACATCTGGGCAGCCGCAAAACGGTAGCACGCATCGACAACTACGAATATATGCTGCCCGAAAACCGCGAACATTTCAAGGCGATGGGGGTCGATGACCTTATCTATCCTGAAATGTTGGCTGCCGAAGAAATGGTTACCGCCCTGAGTCACAACTGGGCGCGCAACTGGTTCGAGCTATGCAACGGCGAACTGATACTCATCGGGGCGAAAATACGCGAAAACGCCCACATTCTCAATCAGAAACTTTTCGAGTTGAACAAGACGCACCTGCTCTACCACATCGCCGCCATACGTCGCAAGTCGGAAACCATCATACCGCGCGGCTCCGACATCATAGAGGCAGGCGACATCGTGTACTTCACCACCACACCCGAACACATACACGACATACAACAGCTGACGGGAAAAATAGAAATCGACGTCCGCAAGATATTGGTGATGGGCGGCAGCCGCATCGCCATACGGCTCGCCCGCATACTGCCGGAGTCGATGCGCATGAAAGTCATCGAAATCGACAAAGATCGCTGCTACCAGCTCGCCGAAAAGATACCCGACATTCCTATCATCAACGGCGATGCCTGCGACACCGAAGTGCTGCTGGAAGAGGGCATACAGGATACCGACGCTTTCATCGCGCTGACCGACAGCGCAGAAACCAATATTCTCGCCTGCCTCACCGCCAAACGTTTCGGGGTAATCAAGACGATAGCAGAAGTCGAAAACCTCTCGCTTATCCCTACGGCAGAAGGGCTGGACATCGGTTCGGTCATCAACAAGAAGCTGCTTGCCGCCAGCCGCATTTTCCAAATACTGCTCGACGAAGATTCGTCGAACGCCAAATGCCTTGCCCTCTCCGATGCCGAAGTGGCGGAGCTTGTCGTCAAAGAGGGCGCAGCCATTACGAAAAAACCGGTCAAAGACTTGGACTTGCCGCGCGACCTGACGCTCGGCGGTCTCATACGCGACGGAAAAGCGATGATTGTAAACGGCAATACGCAGATAGAAGCCAACGACCACGTCATGGTATTCTGTCTGAATACGGTACTGTATAAATTGGAGAAACTTTTCGGATAAACCATGTTCAAGATAAATTATCGGCTCATACTCAAAACCATCGGCGTGCTGTTCGGCATAGAAACGCTGTTCCTGCTCCTGCCGCTGGGCGTATCGCTTTGGTATGGCGACGGCGATTTTTCGGCATTCGCCATAACGACAGCCATTTCCATCGTTTTGGGTTGCATCGCCTATTTTCAATATCCGAATGCCGAACACCGAACATTCGGCAAACGCGACGGATTCCTTATCGTTACCTCGTCGTGGCTCTTCTTTTCGGTGGTGGGAATGCTGCCTTATCTGATTTCGGGAAGCATAGACAATGTAACCGACGCCTTTTTTGAAACGATGTCGGGCGTTACGACGACCGGCGCCAGCGTGATACGCGACATCGAAAGCCAACCGCACGGCATACTTCTCTGGCGTTCCATGACACAGTGGCTGGGCGGATTGGGCATCATACTTTTCACGTTGGCGGTCATGCCGCTGCTCAACAAAGGCGGAGGCGGCGTGCAACTGTTCGCCGCCGAAACGTCGGGTATCATGTACGATAAGATACGTCCGCGCATCAGCCAGACAGCCAAACGGTTGTGGACGACCTACATCGGCATTACGGCTCTGGTAGCCGCGCTGCTGTTCGCGGGACCGATGGACGGATTCGATGCCGTGTGCCACGCCATGACGACCGCTGCCACCGGCGGTTTTTCAACGAAAGCAAACGGACTTATGTATTGGCATTCGGCTTACATGGAATACGTCATCATCGTGTTCATGTTGCTGTCGAGCGTCAATTATTCATTGGTATATTGGGCGACGCAGGGCAAATTCAAAAAAATGTTCGGCAACGAAGAAGTACGCTGGTTTCTGTTCATCGTTGCCATTGCCACCGTATTTATCGCCGCCGGTTTGTTCGTAACGGGCACGGGCGAGACATGGGGTATCGAACGGACGCTGCGCACGGCGCTGTTCCAAGTGTCGGCGATTATATCTTCAACGGGATTTCTTACCTCAAACTATGCGGAATGGGGCGCATTCTTCTGCGTCATCATCTGCCTGCTGATGTTCTGCGGCGGGTGTGCCGGCTCCACCAGCGGCGGCGCCAAAGTGATACGCATCGTCGTGCTGATGAAAAATACCGTCAATGAATTTTACCGACAGATACACCCGAATGCCATCATTCCGGTGCGTGTGAACCAGCAAGTCATCTCCTACGAAATCGTATCGAAGATTTTGGCGTTCCTGTTCATTTACGCCTTTCTGGCGATTGTCAGTTCGCTGGTGCTGTCGGCTATGGGATTGACCCTCGAAGAGGCATTCGGCTGCTCCATATCCTGCATCAGCAACATCGGTCCGGCACTCGGCGGAATGATCTTTTCGTTCGAGGCGATACCCACCGTCGGCAAATGGCTGCTGACATTCGATATGCTGGTGGGGCGTCTTGAAATTTTCACCGTACTGATACTCTTTACTTCTTATTTTTGGAAAAAATAACCGTAAGTTTTCTCGATAAAATCGCTCTTTTTATCAAAAAGTCATTACTTTTGTAAACTGTAAAAACGAGAACATGGCAACCAAAAAAGTCGATAATACCAAGCCGAAAAAAGAAAACAATGCCGCAACACCTCCGCGCGAAGGTTTCCTGCATAAAACCCGACGGGTACTGCAAGACGAGCGCACACGCTTCATAGAGGGGCTGTTGCTGCTGATTTTCGCCATTTTCCTGACGATTTCGTTTATCTCCTTTTTCTTTTCCGGCGCTGCCGACCAAAGCATTATCGACTACCATTCGGTAAAATCGCCCCACTATATCGGGAACGGCATACACAGTTGGACAGGATTATGGGGTGCTTATTGCGCCGACTTGTTCATCAACCGCTGGATAGGCATATCGGCATTTTTCATCGTGTTCTTTTTAGGCGGCGTGGGATTGAAACTGATGAAAGTCATTACATTTTCCACTGTCAAAGCACTGGCTTATACCACTGCGCTCTGCGTCATCGTATCGCTTGCCTGCGGATTTTTCTTTCTCCACCTCTACGAAGACTCCTATCTTTTTTTAGGCGGATATCAAGGCTATTACGTAACCTTGTGGCTGGAATCGGCAATCGGTTGGCCCGGCACGCTGCTGCTTATCATCGCCGGCATATTGCTGTTGGCTATTGCCATAAGCCGCCGCACCATATCGGCACTGCGCCACCTGTTCCGCATGGATTTTATCAAGCGGAAGAAAAAAGAGACGGTCGCTACGCCGGAGACGGAGGAGAACAACATTCCGAAAGAGGTAGAAAACGGCGAATCCATCGAAAAAAATCCGTCCGATATCGAAATGCCGATTACCAATGCTATGGCGCCCGATTCTTCCGAATCCGAAGCTGCTGCATCGGATACCGAAATACCATACTCTTTCGATACGCCCGACCCGCAAGAAACATTTACGCTGTATAATCCCACGCCCGACGAACTGCCGGAAACACCGGAGGAACCGGAAGGAGAAGAAAAGGAACCGAAATTTGAAATAAAAGCGGGCGCAGAAGAAGCCGAAGCAACGGAACAGGCAAAGCTCGACAAATACGACCCGACACTCGACTTGTCGTACTACACGCCCCCGTCGTTCGATCTGTTGAAACCCGACAATTCAAGCGGCACCAACATCGACATAGCCGAGCAGGAAGCCAACAAACAGCGCATCATCACCACGCTTGAAAATTACGGCATACGCATCAGCTCCATCAAAGCGACCGTCGGTCCTACGGTAACGCTTTATGAAATCGTGCCCGAAGCAGGTATAAAAATTTCAAAAATCAAAAATCTCGAAGACGATATCGCCCTCAGCCTCGCCGCTCTCGGAATCCGCATCATCGCCCCCATTCCGGGCAAAGGTACGGTGGGTATCGAAGTGCCGAACCACAACCCGCAGACGGTAATGATGCGCCCGATTATCGCTTCGCAGAAATTTCAGGAATGCACCTACGAATTGCCGCTGGCACTGGGCAAAACCATTACCAACGAGATATTCATGGTCGACCTCTGCAAAATGCCGCACATACTGGTAGCCGGTGCGACCGGTCAAGGAAAATCGGTGGGACTGAATGCCATTATCACCTCGCTGCTGTACAAGAAACACCCTTCGCAGTTGAAATTCGTGATGGTCGACCCCAAGAAGGTGGAATTCAGCTTGTACAGCTCTATCGAGCGCCACTTCTTGGCAAAGCTGCCCGATAGCGAAGATGCCATTATCACCGAAACCGACAAGGTGGTGCAAACGCTCAACTCGGTGTGCGTGGAGATGGACAGTCGTTTCAAACTGCTGCAACTCGCCCGTGTACACAACATCAAAGAGTATAACGACAAATTCATAGCCCGCCAGCTCAACCCCGAAAAGGGGCATCGCTATATGCCTTATTTGGTGGTGGTCATCGACGAGTTCGGCGACCTCATCATGACGGCAGGACGGGAAGTCGAGATGCCTATCGCACGCATCGCCCAACTGGGTCGTGCGGCAGGACTGCACATGATCATCGCCACCCAGCGCCCCTCGACCAACATCATCACGGGCAGTATCAAAGCCAACTTCCCCGCGCGCATCGCTTTCAAAGTGGCGTCGATGATCGACTCGCGCACCATTCTCGACACGCCGGGCGCCAACCAGCTGATAGGCAAAGGCGATATGTTGATTTCGTGCAACGGCGGCATCACCCGCGTACAGTGCGCCTTCATCGACACGCCCGAAGTCGAAGGCATCTGCCAGTACATCGGAGCGCAGCAAGGCTATCCTACCGCTTACCTGTTGCCCGAATACGTGTCGGAAAACAGCGGTGTCACCGGAAACGCCGACGACTTGAAAGACCGCGACCCCATTTTCGAAGAAGCCGCCCGATTGATTGTCGCTAACCAACAAGGCTCGACCTCTCTCATTCAACGGAAATTCGCTATCGGGTACAACCGTGCGGGACGACTGATGGACCAGTTGGAGGCTGCCGGCATCGTCGGTCCGTTCGAAGGCAGCAAAGCCCGCCAAGTCCTCGTCACGGACGATATGCACCTCGACCAGATATTGGAATCGCTGCGATAGTCATGTTCAAAAAGACGCTTTTCATATTGCCCTTGCTCCTGCTTGCCCTACTCGGCATGGCACAAGAGAACACAATTGCTTCGCTCGACAAAGCCATTGCGAAAATAGCCGAAACCAAAGGCATTTCGATAAATTTCATACTGAGCCAAGAAGGCGGCGAAACCGCCGGAACACTCGATATGCAGCACGAAAAATTCGTCTTGCACCTTTCCGACATGACGGTGTGGTTCGACGGCACGACGCAATGGACTTACATCGAGTCGGCACAGGAAGTGAACATCAGCACCCCCGAAGCCGAAGAGTTGGAACAGACCAGCCCACTCCTGTTGTTGCAATCGTACAAAAAGGACTTCATCTGCCAATCCACCGAAAAAAACGGAGATATATACACTGCCGTACTCCGACCGAAAGAGCCGGCAAACATACAAACCGCAACGGTAACATGGGACGCAAAGAAGAACGAAATAACCCGACTGTCCGTTTCACAAGAGGGCGGCACCGTAATAGAAATAACGCTGCAATCGTATGAAACGGACAAAAACTTTTCACCCGACCATTTTGTTTTCGACAAAAACAAATATCCGGATACCGAAATCATAGATTTACGCTGACATAAACATTCTAAACATCAAAACTATGGAAACAATCGAAAGAATCCGTTGTCTTATCGTAGGTTCCGGTCCTGCCGGATTTACCGCCGCCATTTATGCCGCACGCGCCAATCTCTCACCCGTATTGTACGAAGGCATACAACCGGGCGGACAACTGACCACTACCACCGATATAGAAAACTTTCCGGGCTACCCCGAAGGCGTATCGGGAACGGAAATGATGGAACAGCTGCGACGGCAGGCGCAACGTTTCGGCACCGACATACGCAACGGCATCGTTACGCAAAGCGATTTTTCCCATACCCCCTACCGCCTTACCATCGACGGCGAAAAAACGGTCGAAGCCGATGCGTTGATTATCGCCACCGGCGCTTCCGCCAAATATCTCGGACTGCCCGATGAAACGAAATATGCCGGACAAGGCGTCTCCGCCTGCGCCACCTGCGACGGATTTTTCTATCGCAAAAAACGCGTGGCAGTCGTCGGGGGCGGCGACACGGCTTGCGAAGAAGCCGTATATCTGTCGCATCTGGCATCGAAAGTATATATGATCGTGCGGAAAGACTACTTGCGCGCCTCCAAAATCATGCAGGAGCGCGTGATGCAGAGCCAAAACATCGAGGTGTTGTTCGAGACCCAAACCGTCGGACTGTTCGGCGAAAACGGCGTAGAGGGAGCACATCTCGTAAAACACAAAGGCACCGACCGTGAAGAATACATCGACATCGCTATCGACGGATTCTTCCTCGCTATCGGGCACACACCCAATACAAAGGCATTCCCCGACATCGCCACCGACGAAGCGGGTTACATCGTAACCGACGGGCGTACCACCGCAACCAACATTGCCGGCGTATTTGCTGCCGGCGACGTTGCCGACCCGCTGTACCGCCAAGCCGTAACGGCTGCGGCAAGCGGCTGCCGTGCGGCTATCGACGCCGAAAAATACCTGCTGGAAAAAGGCTTGTAATTTATTCCGACAAAAAACGCAAAAAAGGTTAGAAAATTTCTAACCTTTTTTATTTTTAATATCTTCGCACCGTAAATCATATCATAAAATTAAACATTATGAAAACTACAAAAACATTTCTATTAGGCTGTGCCATAGCATTGTTCGGTTTGGGAGCCGCTTCATGCAGCGACGACGATAAAGAACCTCAAGCGACAGTAACAAAAGCGAAATACACCATTACTATTGAGCTACAAGCCGATGAATTGGCAATATTCGACCTGACTGCCAAATACACCGATTTTGCCGGCAATATCCAAACGGAACCCGTTACGACGAAAAAATGGGAAAAGACTTTTGAATGCGAAGAATTTCCTTCCAAAAATTTCTCGTTGAAAATAGTACGTACACTCAAAAGCGGAGTAGAATTAACAAAAGAAATGTATAATTTCGGTTATACCTATACAGACGAAATAAACTATTTCCTTTCCGACTCCGCTGCCCCCGTTTTATTGGAACGCACTAATAGGGACGACAAAATGGACATGGAAAAAGATGCAATCGCAGACTACTTAAAATTAGATGATTACGTAATCTCTTTTACGTTTAACTTGACAGAAGAAAAAAATCATGTCGTAAAAATAGGGACAACTCCGAATATTTAATCTAGGAAATTTATTATAAAAACATTATGAAAACTACAAAAACATTTCTATTAGGCTGTGCCATAGCATTGCTCGGTTTGGGTGCCGCTTCATGCAGCGACGACGACAAAAAAGATAATGAACCCCAAAATCCTACCGAATCGTCAACGATAACGAAAGTGGAATATACCTTTTCGATCGAGCCGAACACCGATCAGTTAGAAGTATTCGACCTGACTGCCGAATATACCGATTTTGCCGGCAATACCCAAACGGAACCCGTTACGGGGAAATGGGAAAAGCGCTTTGCATGCGAAAAATTCCCGAGCGATTTTTCATTGCAAATAGTACGTACACTCAAAACGGGCGTGGAATATACAAAAGATAGTTACGGTATCGGCTATTCTTACACCCGTACAACAAAAATCTTTCTCTCCGACGGCAAAGATAAAGATGACTCGATGACACAAGGCGGAACTACATCAACCGCGGCAAAAGATAAAATCGCCAGTGTCGGATCGCGCCCCTTATATCGTACCTCTTTTACGGTTGACTTAAACGCAGAAAAAAACAAGATCGTCGAAACCAGCAAAACCAACTAAATACATCGCACCGGGTATTCCGATAAAAGAACGACCGACAGCACTGTGTGCTGTCGGTCGTTTCTTTATAAAATTTATTGTAATTACTTTTTCTCTTTGAGGAGGTCGCGAATTTCTTTCAGCAACTTCACATCGTCGGGTTCCACAGGTTCGGGAGCAGGAGCCGCAGCGGCAGCCTCTTCGGCAGCTTTCTTCTTCGCAGAAAAACGGTTGATGAGTTTTATCACCATGAAAATGGAGAAAGCGATTACCAAAAAGTCGAACGTTACCTGTATGAAGTTTCCATAGTTCACGGTTACTTCATGCGATGCCAAATCGAGACCCGGAGCTTTGAACGTCCATTTCAAAGACGTAAAATCAATACCGCCAATCAAAATACCGATAAGCGGCATGACAACGTCGGCAACCAACGAAGAAACGATTTTGCCGAATGCACCGCCGATGATAACACCGACTGCCATATCGACCACATTGCCACGCATGGCAAATTCCTTAAATTCCTGAAGCATTTTCATAGCACATATATTTTTAATTTGTTTGCAAAAATATATGTTTTATATGTAAAAAACAAATTTATCGCTTATGATAGCAGTCATTATTCGCAGCAAGAACACGCTATCGGAAAAATAAACGTTAATCCGCCGTCGTGTATCGGTAGAAATGTAAAAGTTTATGTATTTTTGTTCCGACTTGAACGACACCATGCAAATTATCGAATCTCTACCGTTCCGTCCGGAAAAAGGATTGGCAGCCACCATCGGATTTTTCGACGGGGTACACGCGGGGCATCGCGCCCTGCTTGCCGACGTGCAGACCGCTGCCGCCGAAAAAGGACTGGCATCGGGAATCATCACTTTCCGCGAACACCCGAAAACCGTACTGACACACGAGCATATGCCGCTGCTCACCACGACCGAAGAACGAATGGCATTGCTCGCCGCAACCGGTATCGACTTCTGCATACTGCTCGATTTCACCCCTGTCGTCGCCGGCTTGTCGGCATACGATTTCATGGCACTGATACACGAACGTTACAGCGTACAGCATCTGACAATGGGATACGACCATCGGTTTGGGCACAACAGCAGCGACACGTCCGACGATTACCGCCGTTACGGTGAGAGACTCGGCGTTACGGTATCGCAATCGGCAGCCTATATGCCCGACGGGTGCAAAGCAAGTTCTTCCGTCATACGCCGGCTGCTCGGCAGCGGAGAGGTGCGTGAAGCCGCCCACCTGCTCTCCTACCCATATCGTCTGGAAGGTACCGTTGTGGAAGGGCAGCAACTCGGTCGGCGCATCGGATTTCCGACCGCCAATATCGTTCCTGCGTGTGCCGACAAGATAATTCCCGCCAACGGGGCATACGCCGTACGGGTGTGGCTCGACGACGGCAAAGAATACGGCGGTATGTTGAACGTGGGGACACACCCCACCGTTACGCCCGACAGTCGGGTGAAAAACATCGAAGCGCATCTGTTCGATTTCAACGGCTCGCTCTACGGGCAGCGACTCCGCATAGAATTTGTGGAGTTCCTGCGACCGGAATACCACATGGACAATATAGAGTCGCTGCGCATGCAGCTGCTGCACGACCGAGAAAAAGCGCTCGGCATTCTGTTCTAAGGTGTGTTGAGAAAAGAAAAAATCCGTTCTTGCAAAAGGACGGATTTTTATAGCGACACATACGCCTTACTCTTCCGGCTTATTGATAGGAATTTCCCTGTTGAGGCTTTGATCGAGCGATATGAGGGTTTCGGTCGATACGACACCCGGAATCTGCTGTACATGGTCGTTTATCAACTGCATCAGATGTTCGTTGTCGCGGGCATAGAGCTTGCAGAGCATCGTGTAGGGACCGGTGGTGAAATGGCATTCCACTACTTCGGGAATCTTCGACAGCTCAGGCACGACATCTTTGTACATGGAGCCTTTTTCAAGACGGACTCCAATATAAGTACACGTACGATACCCCAGAATCTTGGGATTGACGTGATAGCCGGAGCCGACAATCACATTCATATCAATCAATCGCTGTATGCGTTGGTGTATGGCTGCACGCGAAACGCCGCATTTGGCTGCTACATCTTTCGACGGAATACGTGCATTGCGCATGATGATTTCGAGGATTTGACGGTCAAGATTATCAATCTTCTCCATAATATCGGTTTTAGTTCTGTTTTTGGTAAAGCAAAAATACTCTTTTTTTGATATTGTTGTTCATTCAAATAGTGAAATAATGTATATTTTCTCTAAAATTTCTTTTTGATAAAAATTCTTTTCAAAAAAAGAAAGGTTCGAAATAAATCCCGAACCTTTCTTCATAAATAATAACTATCTGTTATTTGTTATTTTACGATTTCCAACAATTCCACATCGAAAACAAGAACCGAATTGGTGGGAATAAGGGCTCCGCGACCGCGCACGCCATATCCCAACTCCGAAGGAATGTATATCGTATATTTTGCCCCGGGCGACATCAGCATGAGAGCTTCGTTGAATCCGGGTACCATCTGACCGACGGTCATCTGCACATTATCGTTGGCGTCGAACTGGGTACCGTCAGCCAGCGTGCCTTTGTAATTCACCTTTACCTTATCTCCCATTTTGGCAGCTTCGCCCTTGCCGGCTTTCTGTACTTTGTAGAGCAGTCCGCTGGGGGTGGCAACAATTCCTTCTTCCTTTGCTTTGGCAGCCAAGAAGGCTTCACCGTCGGCTTTGTTCTGAATTGCTTCCGGCGACGAAGCCATTTTTCTTTCATCGGCAGCGGTCAAAATCGACTGCCATGCAACTTGGGCAACCATCTCGTTCATCAATGCGGTGGAATCCTTATCCACAGCAGCGCAAAGGGCTGCCATGAAGATGCCTTTATCGACGGTTATATCCAATTGCTTGTACATTTTTTCCATTTGTTGTTTCATGGAGAGCGCAAAGGAGTAGCCCAATTCGTACGAAAATTTGGTGGAATCGCCTTTCAATCCCTCTTTTGCTCCTTTGAAGAATTGAGCCATATCCACAGCCGGGTCCATGCGCTGCACGCCGTTCAATACATCGCCACCGGCTAAAATACCGAATGCATAAGACAACGAATCGGTTTCGCTGTTCAATTCCTTGACCGACTTGCAAGAGTCGCACGATACGGCGGCAAATGACAAGGCTGCCGCCAAACTGATTACAATTTTTTTCATCGTTTTATGATTAAATGATTTTTATGAGTTCCACTTCAAAAACGAGTGCGCTGTTGGGGGCAATGCTGCCTCCGGCACCCCGTTTTCCGTATGCGAGTTCAGAGGGAATATAAAGTTTCCAACGTGAGCCTTCGGGCATGAGTTGCAACGCCTCCACCCAGCCGGGTATCACCTGATTGACGCCGAACACGGCAGGCGTGCCCCGCTGCACGGAGCTGTCGAACACCGTGCCGTCGATAAGCGTGCCGTGATAATGGCACTGCACGCGGTCGGTTGCCGACGGACGACGTCCCTTGCCCTCCGTCAGCACTTCGTACTGCAATCCGCTGGGCAGCGTTACCACGCCGGCACGCTTTTTGTTTTCTGCCAAAAAGGCTTCTCCGGCACGCAAATTACGCTCCTCAACCTCCTGCTGCAAACGGGTGAAATAGTCGTTCACGATTTGCTTGGCTTCGTCGTAGGTCATTTCAGGTTTCGCATTTTCATAAACAGCTTGCACGCCGCGCGCAAAATCATCGACCGACAATGCTGCGATGCCCGACGATTTGAAGTTGTTGCCCATGCTCAAACCCAAAGCGTAACTTAATTTATCCATATCCGTAAGTTATGATTTTATTGGAAACTTTCACATTTCCGTGAAAAGCGAGGCGAAGATACGGTTTTTATTGCAGAGATTTCTTTTTTGACACAAAAAAATTTCTAATTTTGCAGGAAACGTCGCAAAAACACATTTCACCATGGATAAAAAACATTTGGTCGTCCTCACGGGCGCAGGCATGAGCGCGGAAAGCGGCTTGGCGGTTTTTCGCGGAAGCAACGGACTCTGGTCGGGCTACCGTGTCGAAGAGGTGGCAACGCCCGAAGGGTGGGCGCGCAACCCGCAGCAGGTATTGGACTTCTACAACTCCCGCCGGCGGGAATTGATGAACGTATCGCCCAACGACGGACATCGGGGGCTTGTTGCTCTCGAAAACGATTTCGATGTGCGCATCATCACGCAAAACGTGGATAATCTGCACGAAGCCGCCGGAAGCCGAAACGTCATACACCTGCACGGGGAGTTGATGAAAGTGCGCTCGTCGGTCGATGACAGTCTGGTTTACGACGTCGCGCCCGACCACTTGGATACCAAACTCGGCGACCTTTGCGAAAAAGGGTCGCAGCTGCGTCCGCACATCGTATGGTTCGGCGAAGCCGTACCTTTGATCGAAGATGCCATCGAGGAGGTGGAGAAAGCCGATATTTTCGTCGTCATCGGCACGTCGCTGAATGTCTATCCCGCCGCAGGGCTGTTGCGCTACATACGCTCCGGCGTGCCGGCATTCCTCATCGACCCCAACCCCGTAAACGACGTGAGCGGTCGGATAACGCACGTCATCGCCAAAGGGGCGAGCGAAGGGGTGAAAGAGCTTACCGCCCTGCTGCAAGAATACAAATAACCGACGGCATGGCGACGATCGCCGTTACCGTATCGTAACCTGCGTGGCGCCGAATCCGTATTCGCGAAACGAGGCGTCCTGATAGTCGTAGTGCTTGTAGCGACGCTGCAACTCGTCGAGAATGGCGCGCCGCAGTACGCCGTCGCCTTTTCCGTGTATGAATACGATTTTGCGACCTTTCTCGCCCTTATGTTGTTCGAGCGTATCGCGGAAAGTCTGCAATTGCAGTTGCAGCATATCGCCGTTGCTCATGCCGGCGGTCGTATCGACCAGTTCGTGAATGTGGAGATCGACCTCCACGATTTCGTTGCGGGATTGCTTGCGGGGTTCCGATCGGCGCACAGGAGCGTCGTCGTGTTTCTCGTGCATAGCCCGCGCCAGCGTCTGTGCGTCGATATGCAGCGATTTCATCGGCAAATCCCGCTCCACAAGCGGCAGCACCCACGCCATTTCATCGAAAAATTCGTTCGTGCCGAAAGTGTGCAGTTTATAGAATTTCACGGGGTCGATATGCAGCGATACCGACACCGGTTCTTTGCATTCGAAATTTTTACCCCGCTTGTAGGCAACGGCTTGCACCGAAAGATGCTCCCACTCGCCGAGCGTCTCGCGGTCGAAAGTTTCCAGACGCACCTGTATGTTCGGTTCCGCCGTGCCGCGGCTGCGCAGCTGCCAGCCGCCGTCGTCGCAGCGGGAAAGGCAGATATAGTCGAGATAATAGTTGCTGTCGTTTATCAGATAGGCATCGAACGTCGTTTTGTCGAGCCGTGCGGTATCTTCGGGCACAAATGCGAGGTAGAGGCTGAGCCGCTCGCCTTCACGGGTTTCCTCGACGGGAAACTTCATTTCCTCGTCCTCATCGTCGGGTTGCGGGGCTGCCGGCTGTTTGGGCGACCCGCCGTGCCGGCGCGGCTCCTCGTCTTTGCCGACGGGCGGCACACCCTTGTCCTGCACCCTGCCCTCCTCTATCACTACGCATTCACGGGCGAGAATCGGCGTTTCAAAACCGTCTTCCTCCTCCACAAAAACGATGTCGCGGTCGATGCGGCGCACCACGCCCCCGCCTACGGCATTCAGAAATCGCACCTTGTCTCCAATCTTTATCATGGTCTTTTTTGATTTATCCTGCAAAGATGCCTATTTTTGCAGAAATATCAAAACGGCTCCACGAAACAAATGCGACGCAACATCACCTAAGAAAGTTCTCTATTACCGTCCGAGTATGGGTAGGAAGATCCGTATGATAAACGGTCATATTTTCTGCTTTCACGCCCATGCCCTTCAACCAATTTTCCAATACTTCGACCATTTTGGGCTGTTTTTTAATATCCTTCGGATTTATTTCAAGGATTCTTACTTCCAACGAATCAAGCCCTGTTCGCTTCACAATCAATGATGAATTCGGATTTTCCAAAGTTTGCGGCAAGACATAGGAATAAGCATTACCCTCTTTCAGCATATCTCCTTTATGATACAAATATCCATCGGTAAGAATGATGAGAATATTTCTGAAACCACTACGAATGCAGAGACGATCCACATCTTTATTGCTGAAAAAATCCCATATATCACACCCCACCCACTTGCCTTGTTTTATTGTCTTTTCATATATGGATTGTAAATTCGTGTGGAATCTTGTTTTCATTGCCAACAAGGTATTTTTCTTCTCCACGCCTTGATATTTCGTTATATCTACACACAAACTGTCGGCAAGCATCGAAATATCCGGGCTATCCGGCGCCGGAGAAAAAAAGACTTTCATATTGTTTTTGCTCTTCAATATTTTAGGAGTTAATGTCTCTTGTCGGAAATAATCGGTCAGATAATCGACAATCGCCAAATCGCGTTCTACTTGCTGCGGTTGTTTGATGCGGTCGGACAGATCGATATATATTGAAATATTAAGCGGCTTTGAAACAGGCGTACCCGACGGTGAGCTGTTCCCATTATCGTTTTTCTGTCCCGTACCTGTACAGCCGACCAAAACCATACACAAGCAAATGGCAGCTTTAATCAATTTTGTTTTCATCATTTTTCATCTATAATTTTAGGGTTATCTAACAATATAGCAACTGTGTCGGCAAAAATAGTATTCGCCTCATTCCCTATCGCAGCACCTTTTCCAAGTATTCCCAGCATCATTGTCCAACCCGTAAAAAATTCGGACATTGCCGTCTGAATCTCGGCGATGCTGATTATAACCTTTCCCTCCAACGACACCCTTAATTTCCCGATTTCGCGGGTAATTGCCGCTATCTGATTTCTTATGTTTCCTTCTGCTGTTGCTTCTGTCTTTATATCTCCATCGAGATCTGTTATTTGTTTGTCTATGGCTCTGATCATAATTTTGTTCATATCGAGTTCGTTATATGCTGTCATCGTCATATCGAACACGATACCCCAAATAATATAGACGACAAATCCGCAAAAAATGACTGCCCATGTATTGATGTCTACCACAGCATCGGAAAGAGTAAACGGAGGAATATCATCGTACATTCTTTTCAGATTATACATATATTCTCCTATCTTATAAGCAAGTATCGCATCGAAGACGAACGTAATAGCAACGATAGCCGCCATTTTCAAATATTTCCATGCCGATTTTTGTATTGAGAAAAAATGAAGGCTGAACCCCAGCCCTATAAAGATAACCGGAGCCAATAATACGAAACACAATTCGGGAATGCCGCTTTTCAGGGCTTGACTCAAAGCCTGTGGATCGAACATGAGTCCCATTAAATCTATGCTGGCATCTGTACTTCTAAAAAATGCAGAATAAAACGTAGAACTATAAAACAGAAACAGATAGGCTGTAAGCAGCAGCACGATACCCAACCCGACTATTAACTTGATTCTGGCTTCTTTATTTTCTTCATATTTTCTATTTCTCAATTCATTTTTTTCATTTTGGAGAGCTTTTATTGTCTCTTTCGCCGTTATCTGCTTCTTCCTACATTCATCTAACCATTTGTTTTGCAATTCGAGGTCGTTTTGTTTCTCTTCTATCTCTTTTCGTATTTTTTCTCGTTCCTCTTCTTGTCCTTTTACATCTTCAAGCTGCTTTTTGTAATTGCAAATATATACATTGTGCAAAAACGGTTTGAGCGAAATACTAGACCCATCGACAAACGCGCAAACTCTCTTTCCCCAATGCTGATAGGTTTCGTCTGCTCTTTTTTCATTGGGATTTACGGGTATTGCTGCCTCTGTCGTATCTGTCTTTGCAGCACTCGTTCTAAACAAGTCTCTCAAATTCATAGCCATCAATTATTACTGTTCAATTCTTGTATGATATCTTCTTCTTTTGCATTGTTTTTTGCTTTATCGAGCAAGTAATCCACCAATTCATCTATACTTTCGTCCTTTATTCCATATCGAAGCGCATAACGGCGCATCATATTCTTTTCAGCATCACTCAATTCTCCGTCTGCCCAAGCAATCTGTGCCATTTCATAAAGAATGGCAATTTTTTCTTCCGGCAATTCGGGAATATTTGCGGAAAGACCTGCCGATTTTACCCATTCGTCGATTTCTTGTTCTGTAAAACCATATTTCTCCAATCCGATACGGTATAAAACCGTCATCTCCTCCGGATACACTATGCCGTCTGCCAAGACCATATTGTAAAGGTCGAGAAACTGCATTTTTTTCTTTGCACTGATTTCCATTTTATTTTTTCAATTGGTTCAACATTATCTTGTACCCTGCAAAATTATAATTTAATAAAACACGATATACATATCGACAAATAAATTTTATTTATTTAACTATCGTCTTACTCACGAAGAGAAGGAATTTCGATATGTCGGGTATTTTTCATTTAAGTTCTCGCTTTAACCGATAGAAAAAGCTATTTTTGCAGAAATATTCAACAACGAAATGCAAAATCCGAAAGATATACGCATCGACGACTACGACTACCCGCTGCCCGACAAGCGCATCGCGAAATTTCCGGTCGCCCGTCGCGACGCCTCGAAACTGCTGCTCTACCGGAACGGGGAAATCGCGGAATCGACTTTTCGCTCGCTCGCCGATTATCTGCCCGACGACACCCTGCTGGTGTGCAACAACACGCGGGTGATACAGGCGCGGCTGCACTTCCGCAAACCGACCGGCGCACTGATTGAAATTTTCTGCCTCGAACCGCTGTCGCCGTGCGACTATCTATCTGTATTCCAGACTACCGGACGCTGCGTATGGAGCTGTTTGGTGGGCAACCTGAGCAAATGGAAACAGGGCGCACTCGTCCGCACGCTGACAATCGGCGGACGAAAGGTAACGCTCACGGCGGAACGCGGCGCGGCACACGGCTCGCAGGCACACGAAATCATTTTTTCGTGGGACGATGCCGAAACGACATTCGCCGCCCTGCTCGAAAGTTTCGGCGAACTGCCCATTCCCCCCTACCTTCACCGTGAAGCGGAGGAGTCGGACAAGACGACTTACCAAACGGTCTATTCACGCATCGAAGGGTCGGTTGCCGCTCCGACGGCGGGGCTGCACTTCACACCCGAAGTTTTCGACGCGCTGCAAAAGCGGGGCATTCCCCGTCTGGAACTGACGCTGCACGTGGGTGCCGGCACGTTCAAACCGGTAAAAAGCGAGACCATCGCCGACCACGAAATGCATCTGGAATATATCTCGGTGCCGCGCGATACGCTCCGTACCCTCGCCGCGACCGACCGCCGCATCGTAGCGGTGGGCACCACGTCGGTACGCACCCTCGAAAGCCTCTATTATATAGGTTGTCGGCTTATTTCGTCGCCCGACGCTGCCCCCGAAGAATTGGTCGTGGCACAATGGCAGCCTTATGAACCGGCGCCCGACATTCCCGTGCGCGAGGCATTGCAGGCAATCGTCGACTATCTCGACCGGAAACGCCTCGACCGTTTAGTATCGGCGACCCGCATCATCATCGTACCCGGCTACCGCTACCGCCTCGTGCGCGGACTCATCACCAACTTCCACCAACCGCGCAGCACGCTGCTGCTGCTCGTATCGGCATTCATCGGCGATGATTGGCGGCGGGTTTACGACTACGCGCTGGCGCACGATTTCCGCTTCCTCAGCTACGGCGACAGTTCTTTATTGCTACCTTCCTTGTAACAGCCTATGGAGAATGACGTACAACACGTTTTAGGGCGGCGGGTCGCCTATCCCGACCGGTATGCACCCGACATCTTGGTGCGCGTGCCCCGCATCGAAAACCGCCGGAAATACGGCATCGACGAATCGCACCTGCCGTTCATCGGCGCCGACTTGTGGAACTGCTACGAAGCCAGCGCACTGACGGACAAAGGAGCTCCGGTGAATTTCATCGTGCGGATTCGCTACGCCTGCACAAGCCGCTATATCGTGGAGAGCAAGTCGCTCAAACTTTATTTGAATGCGTTGAACATGACCCCGTGCGGCGCAACGCGGGAGGCAGTGCGGCAATTTCTGACGGAAACGATAGCGCGCGACCTGTCGGCTCTGCTCGAAACGGAAGTTGCCGTATGTGCCGAAACGTCGGAAGAAGCGGCACGGCATACGCTTGCACACCCCTCCGCCGAAAAAGGAGAAACGGCATGGGAATACTGGGGCATCGAACAGCTATCGTCCGAGCCGCTCTCCGCCTACACGCAAGATGCCGCGCTGCTGTGCCCCGAAAGCGGTCGAAGCAGCGCACTGCAAGGACACACCGACCTGTTGCGAAGCCGATGCAAAATCACAAGTCAGCCCGACTGGGGCGACCTCTATCTCTATATGAAAGGCGACGAGCTGCCCGCTGTCGATTCGCTGCTGCGCTATATCGTTTCGTTCCGCAACGAGAACCATTTTCACGAAGAAGTGGCAGAGATGATTTTCAACGCGCTGTACACGCGGTTTTCCCCTGAAAACTTATTAGTCATGGCATATTACACCCGTCGGGGCGGCATCGACATCAACCCCGTGCGCGCCACCGATGAAAAACTTATCGAAACGTTCTGCGGGCATCTGACGCACTTTCGCACGCTTGCCGTGAAACTGCCCCGCCAATAAGCCTGCTATTTCACCGATTCGATACCGTTTTCGAGAATCCGTATTTCTCTTTTCTTGTAGAGGGCGCCGAGCGCTTTCTTGAAATTCTTTTTGCTGCAACCGAACCGCTCGGCTATGACATCGGCATCGCTCTTGTCGGTCAAAGGCAGGAATCCGCCCGCCTCGCGCAGCACATCGAGTATCGTCTGCGAAAGCGCCTCGACACTTTCGTAGCCCGCCGGACGCAGAGCCACATCGATTTTTTCGTCGGCACGGATATGGGTAACATATCCTTTCAACCGGTCGCCGCAATGCACGGGCGTAAATATTTCGCTATGATAAATCATACCCCAATGGGCGTTGTTCACGATAACCCGAAAACCCAAATCGGTACGCTGCACCACCAATATATCGACCTCCTGATTGTAGCTGTATTCGACCGGCGTGCGGTGCAGGTAACGGTTTATCTTGGCAGTGGCGACAATGCGTCCGCTCGCTTCGTCGAGATAGACATACACCATATAATATTTGCCGACACGCATTTCCGCCCGCTGTTCGCGGAATGGGACGAGCAACTGTTTGCCCCGAAGCCCCCAATCCAAAAAGACGCCGACGCGATTCACCGAATCGACCCGCAGGCAGGCGAAGTCGCCGACTTGGGCATAGGGGCGTTCGGTCGTGGCGATGATGCGGTCGTCGCTGTCGAAATAGATAAATGCCTCTATTTCATCGCCGACCTTGCAATCCGGCGGCACGGAATTTGACGGCAAAAGTATTTCACCCTGTTCCCCGCCGTCGAGATAGACGCCGAAATCGACGCTCTTGACGACCCGCAACGTATTGTATCTGCCTATTTGCAACATGACGATTCTTGTTTTTCCGTCGGCAAAGATAGGACAAAGCCGGCGAAAGACAAAATTTTTCACCGGCACGCACCTATTTTGCACCGACAACGGAAGAAACTTAGCCGGCGCTTTTTTGTTTTACAAACGGAGAAAAAGGGATTTTCAATTTTTCTCCCTATATTTGCAGTATAAACAAAAACGACAGGAATATGAAATTCGTACATAAAACAATCGCCTTGATGTTGATAGGCGGAATGACGGGCTTGGGGTCGTGCCGCTACTTTCAATCCGAAAAGGAAGACAAGGCTCAAAACACAAGTACCGAAACACCCGCCCCGAAAAAGGAAGTCGCCGCACAGAGCAAAGAGATGAAACTCACCACCTTTTCCGAATCGCGAAAGGGACATATCGACAACGACGCCGCCCTGCCCGCCTGCACGGCGGAGGTGTCGCTCGTATATCCCGACGGCGGTTACACGGGCAAACTGTCGCTGAAACAATTGCAGCAGCTCTTTCTGAAAAGTCTGCCCGAAGGTATGCAAAGCGGCACAACGCCGTCGGCTGCCGCCCGCCGGTTCATCGAGAATTATATCCGCGAGTACCAAAGCGAAATGAGCGAATACCGGAAAGAAGCCCGCAAGAAAGATAATGCGTGGATGAATTACGAAACCATCGTTTCGAGCAAAAGCCTCTACAACAAGCACGATTTCTGGGGATACAGCGTAGAGGTGTACCAATACACGGGCGGAGCGCACGGCATCTCGACTACGACCTACAACGTCATCGACTTGAAAAGCGGTCGTCCGCTGTCGCTGCAAGACCTCTTTGCCGAAAGCGATTATGCCGTGATAAACCGTATGCTGCGGCAGCAGCTTGCCGACGACACGGGCACAAGCGTCGATAAGCTCGACAGCGACTACGATGTGGACAATATCGTCGTAAACGATTCGTTCATGCTCGGCAGCGACGCCATTACGTGGCTGTACAACCCCTACGACATAGCCCCCTACTCGTTCGGCACCATACGCATCGCGCTGCCCTATCGGGCAATTGCCGGCTATCTGAAAACGAACTCGCCCCTGCGTCGGGTGCTTCCGGAATAGTCGCATCATGCAAATCATCGAAAAATATTTCCCCGCACTCACCGAACAGCAGCGCGAACAGTTCGCTGCCCTGCAAGCGCTGTACAACGACTGGAATGCGAAAATCAACGTCATTTCGCGCAAAGACATCGACAACCTCTACCTGCATCATGTATTGCATTCGTTGGGCATCGCGCGTATCATACAGTTCACGCCCGACACGTCGATACTCGACGTGGGCACGGGCGGCGGCTTTCCGGGCATTCCGCTCGCCATACTCTTTCCCGAATGCCGCTTCCGGCTCATCGACCGCATCGGCAAAAAAGTGCGGGTAGCGCAGGAAGTGGCGCAAGCCATCGGGTTGCAGAACACGACGTTCGCCCATTGCAGCGTCGAGGAAGACAAAGCCAAATACGACTTCGTGGTAAGCCGCGCCGTCATGCCGCTGGGCGACCTGCTGCGACTGACCCGAAAAAATATCGGCAACACGCAGCACAACGCCCTGCCCAACGGCATCATCTGCCTGAAAGGAGGCGACGTGCAAGCCGAAGTGGCACCGGTGAGACGCACGGCATCGGTGTTCGACTTGAAAGATTATTTCCAAGAGGAGTTTTTCGATACGAAAAAAGTCATCTACGTACAGATTTAATTCATATCATGCTGAAAATAAAATCATTCGAGTTCAATCCCATTGCCGTGAACACGTATGTGGCATGGGACGACGAGTCGCTCGAAGGCGTCGTCATCGACGCGGGGTGCTACACGCCTGACGAGAACGAAATGCTGCGGCAGTTCATCGTATCGGAAAATCTGACGGTAAAACAGATATGGGCAACGCACCTCCACTTCGACCACATACTCGGCAACGCATTCGCCGCCAAGACATTCGGTGCGGGACTTGCCGCCCATCGCGATGATGAATTTCTGTTGAAAAATTTCAAGCGGCAGACCGAAATTTTCGGATTGGTATCGAACGGCGAAACCGTCCCTATCGCCCGATACGTCGATGAGGGCGACATACTGTCGGTGGGGCGGTACGACTTTACCGCTCTGCACGTACCCGGACACTCGCCGGGCAGCCTCGTCTATTACTGTGCAAAGGCAGGCGCGGCATTCGCCGGCGACGTGATTTTTCGCGACAGCATCGGGCGCACCGACCTGTGGGGCGGCAATTACGAACAACTCATCGAGGGCATCGAAACGAAATTGCTCACGCTGCCCGATACGACCGTCGTCTATACAGGGCATGGTGGGGCGACAAGCATCGGCTACGAAAAGACGCACAACCCCTATCTGTAATAACAACCATTCCAAAAAAATGCGGGAGAGAAATATGTGAATTTCTCTCCCGTATACGTATTCGTACGCTCCGCTATCGAGCTATCATCGAGCGGATTACCGCCATGACATCGGCGGCTTTCGCTTCGGCGAGCTGCATGGTGGCAGCTTCGGCATAGACACGAATTATCGGTTCGGTGTTCGACTTGCGCAAATGCACCCAACTGTCGGGAAAATCAATTTTCACCCCGTCGATATCGGTAACTTCGTAAGAAGCATACTTTTCTTTGACGGCAACTAATAACGCATCGACATTTATCGCCGGCGTAAGCTCAACCCGCTGTTTGGTAATGCAGTAAGGAGGATAACCAGCCCGCAACGCGCTGACGCTTTTATGCGACTTTGCCAGATGCGAAAGGAACAAGGCAATACCCACCAAGGCATCGCGCCCGTAATGGGAAGCGGGATAAATGACACCGCCGTTGCCCTCGCCGCCGATGACGGCACCGATTTCTTTCATCTTCGCCACGACATTGACTTCACCCACAGCGGCTGCTTCGTAACGCTGTCCGCAGGCGCGGGTAACATCGCGCAGCGCCCGCGACGAACTCAGATTGGAAACCGTGCTGCCGGGCGTATGGTGCAGTACATAATCGGCTACGGCGACCAGCGTATATTCCTCGCCGAACATATCGCCGTTCTCGCAAATAATCGCCAGTCTGTCGACATCGGGGTCGACCACGAATCCCACATCGGCTTTCCCCGATTTCATCAGGTCGGAAATTTCGGTAAGGTGCTGCGGCAGCGGTTCGGGGTTGTGCGGGAAAAGTCCGTCGGGCGTGCAGTTGAGCTTCACGATTTCTTTCACGCCCAGCGCTTCGAGCAGCGCGGGAATAGCAATGCCGCCGACCGAATCGACGCAATCGACCGCCACGCGGAAACCGGCGGCGCGTATGGCATCGACATCGACCAAATCGAGCGCCAAAACATTTTCGATATGCTTGCGTGTAAACGAGTCGTCACACCGTACATGCCCCAAATGCTCGACATCGGCAAAGTCGAAATCTTCGGCTTCGGCGATACGCAGCACTTCGTTACCCTCTGCCGCATTCAGAAACTCGCCCCGCTCGTTCAAGAGTTTGAGCGCGTTCCACTGTTTCGGATTATGGCTTGCCGTAAGGATTATGCCGCCGCAAGCCTTTTCCAGCGTTACCGCCAACTCGGTAGTGGGTGTCGTGGCAAGACCTATATCGACGACATCGAAGCCCATGCCCATAAGCGTACCCACCACACAGCGGGCTACCATTTCGCCCGACACACGGGCATCGCGACCCACCACGATTTTCGACGACGAATTTTTCGTCGTCCGGCGTATAAAAGTAGAATACGCCGCCGTAAATTTCACGATATCCAAAGGATTGAGACCTTCGCCGGTGCGACCGCCAATCGTGCCTCGTATTCCCGATATGGATTTTATCAGTGCCATTTCAGTATCAATTTTCTTTCAGATTATATCTTATTTTGAACAAATAGGGTATCACGTTCGATATTTCATCGGCAAATCCCATTTTGGAGGGAACAATGAGATTGAGCACCGCCCCGTTGCCCACATAGCGCAAGGGATATTCTATACCCAAACCGTATTGAACATACTGGGAATAATTGGCTCCCTCCTGCGTGGTATAGTCGAAAAAATAGGTATCGCTCGCACCGGAGGCATCGCTCCAATTGCCTCCCCACATTTCGACACCGGTTGCCCACAACGTAAGGCTCATGCGCGAGAAACGGAAATATACGCGGTCGCCCGCGCGGAAAAAAGTACCGGTAGAATCACGATACCCCATTCGCGCAATTTGCATATACACGCCGTCGGGGAGAATGTAGAAAGGCGGATTTTCCGAATTTTCCAGTGTCAGAAAATTCCCGTCTTCCGGCAGGGGCGCCGTAGTACGACCGTCGCTCGTCAGGTATTTATTGATGGCGTTATCTTCTTCTTTGCGCAGCTCGATGTACGATTTCCCTTTTTTGCAAGAGAAAAGCAACATACAAGCCAATGCAGCAAACACAAGTCCGATTCCGATTTTTACCTTCATATCACGATTCCTTTTTTGCCTGTTCGGTAAGGCTGCCTATCAGCGGCAGCAATTTTTTCAGAGCATCGCACGCTTCCTGTAACGTACCGAAAAATTCTCCACCCGCCGCATTGAGATGCCCGCCGCCGTTGAAATATTCTTCTGCGATTTTATTAGAAGGGAAAGTACCTTTCGAGCGCAGCGATATTTTTATTAAATTGGTTTCTTCGCGTACGAATGCAGAGAAATAGATGTTTTCTATCGACAGCGGCACATTGACCAGCCCTTCGGTATCGCCTTTCTGGTAACGATAGTGATTCAACTCCCGCTGCGAAAGCGAAATAATGGCGGCTCCCTGCAAGGGAAACAGTTCCATTTTCTTGGAAATCGCGTAACTGTTGAGTTGCAGTTTTTCCGCGCGGTTGTTATTGTGCAGCCGTGCATACACGGCATCTTTGTTCAATCCTTTTTTTATTAGCTCCGCAATGATGAGGTAGGTTTCAGGCGAATTGGAGTTGTAGGTAAAATTGCCCGTATCGGTCATCATGCCCGTATAAATGGCGGCAGCCGCATCGAGGGTTAGCCGGTCGAACAGCCCCAGCGAACAGATAACCCGAAAGAGGAGTTCGCAGGTCGAAGATATTTCGGGGTGCGATACCGTCATGTCGCAAAAGGGTTTCGGGGCGAGATGATGGTCTATCAAAACTTTTTTCGCCGGCGAGGCACACAAGACAGCTTCCATCTGATCGACCCGTTTCGGCTCATTGAAATCGAGACAGAAAACGAGGTCGGCACGTCCAAGCAGCTCTTTTGCAAAATCGGCATATTGGGAATAGACGAGAATATCTTTACATCCTTTGAGAAAACGCAAATCGGCAGGATAGGCATCGGGCGTAACGACATGGACATCTTTTCCCAATTCGGTCAAAAGATTCCACAACGCCAGCGACGAACCTATGGCGTCGCCGTCGGGCGCCACATGGCAGACAATGACGATGCGGCTCGCCTCATCAATCAACCGCCCCATTTCGTCGGCTTGGACTTTGGTCAGAATCTTCGGTATCATATCTTCGCTTTTTCAAACTACAAATATACGGATATTATTTTGAATAATCCGCGCTTTCGTCCTACGATTTATTAATCGCATTTTTCCCGCTTCGGTTATCTTCATAAAAAAACAGCAGGTGCGACCTGTCGGGTCGTACCTGCCTGCATTATAAAAACATCGTTTATTTTTTTGCGTTCAAAGACGACTTCGCCAGATAGCCGATCAACAACAGATACATCACCAAACCGAGCGATTGCAGCACGGTTTCGTTCCATGTGCAAACGTATTCAAATCCGGCAAAACGTATCGCCGCGCTTACCACGCCCATGAGCGCACCGCCGGCAATGAATCCCGAAGCCAGTAGCGTGCCTTTTTCCAAACGGGCTTTGTTGAGTTCCTTATCGGTGGAACGGGTGGAGACATACCAGCTTACCAATCCGCCGATAACCAGCGGGGTATTCAGTTCCAACGGAATGAACATACCGAGCGCAAAAGCCAGTGCCGGCACTTTAAGCCAAGTGAGCAGCAGAGCTATCAACGCCCCCACGCCATAAAGCAGCCACGGCGCACCCTGTCCCGACATAAGAGGCTGTATGACGGCAGCCATGGCGTTGGCTTGCGGAGCAGCCAGCGCATGGTCGCCCGTGAAGCCGTAGGTCTTGTTCAGAATAATCATGACGCCGCCCACCGTAGCCGCAGCCACCAGCGTGCCGACGAATTTCCACGTCTGCTGTTTGGCGGGCGTGGAGCCTAACCAATAGCCGATTTTCAAGTCGGTAACCAATTCACCGGCAGTAGAGAGGGCGGTGCATACCACGCCTCCGATGACCAACGCCGCCACCATGCCCGATGTGCCCGACAATCCCGATGCCACCAACACCACCGACGCCAAGATAAGCGACATGAGCGTCATGCCCGATACAGGGTTGGTGCCCACAATGGCAATGGCGTTCGCCGCCACCGTCGTAAAGAGGAAGGCAATAAGCGTTACTACGACAAAGGCGATGAGCGCCTGTACGAAATTGTGTATCACGCCGAGATAGAAAAAGAGCAGTATCAAAACCAGCGTGAGAGCAATGGCAAGCACAAGCGATTTCATGGCGATGTCGCGCTGCGTGCGTTTCACGACGACACGCGAGGCGGCAGCCTGCCCGCGCAGCTCTTTCGATGCCAGCCCCACCGCGCTGCGTATCACGCCCCACGAACGGACAATACCGATGACACCCGCCATGGCTATGCCGCCGATGCCGATGTATCGGGCATAGGTGGTGAATATCTGTTCGGGCGTCATGGCGCCGACGGCAACGGCTACATCGCCGCTGTTGAGTTGCAGCACGGTATCGCCCCATATCAGATTGAATCCGGGTATCAGGAGCAGCCACACGAATATGGAACCGGCACAGATAATCAGACAGTATTTCAGCCCGACGATGTAACCGAGACCCAATACGGCAGCGCCGGTATTGATTTTGAACACCAATTTGGCTTTTTCGGCAACGGCTTCGCCGAAAGGCAGCACACGGGTGGTAAGCACCTCGCTCCACCAACCGAACGTAGATAAGACGAAATCGTAGAGACCGCCGATAAGTCCGGCGAAAATCAGCGGTTTCGCCTGACTGCCGCCCTTCTGTCCGGAGATGAGAATCTGCGTCGTCGCCGTAGCTTCGGGGAAAGGATATTTTCCGTGCATATCCGACACGAAATATTTGCGGAACGGTATCAAAAAAAGGATTCCCAAAACACCGCCCAAAAGCGAACTCAGAAAAATTTGCAGGAAACCAGCCGACAATCCGGGTATGATGTAAAGTGCCGGCAAGGTGAAAATCACGCCGGCGACAACATTGCCCGAACAGGCTCCGATGGATTGTATGATGACATTCTCGCCCAGCGCATCTTTACGCTTGGCAGCGGTGGAGAGCCCGACGGCAATGATGGCGATAGGTATGGCAGCCTCGAACACCTGCCCCACTTTCAGTCCCAGATAAGCAGCTGCCGCCGAAAAGACCATTGCCATGAGAATGCCCCACGACACCGACCAAGGGGTTACTTCACGATAGTTTCTGTCGGGCGACATGACGGGGCGGTACTCCTCTCCCTCTTTCAGCTCCCGAAAAGCATTTTCCGGCAGACCCGCCGGAAGTTTTTCTTCTTCTTTCATCGGTATTTATATTTGTATATCGCCTCTCTGCGGAGAAGCGGGCGCAAGTTAGCCATTTTCCCCGACATATCGGCATAAAGCCGGAATTTATCTTTGATTCACGACAAAAGAAATTTTTATTCCGTACGGTCGCCGGCAAGATGCTCGGCGGCTGCTTTCAGGTCGAATCGCAACAGATAGGTATCGGGATTCGGCAAATGCAGCACGAGCGGGAAAAGGTCGGGATTCTGCTGTATGGCAGGATACAGATAGAGCGGCGTGGAGCTGTAACCCAACTGTTCCAAAATCACGAAATCGGCTTTTCGCGCCACGAGGTCGGCAATGAGAGCGTCGGCATCTTTTGTAAACAGATAACGGGTAGCAAAGTGAGCCGGTGCAAAATAAGAAAACAGTTCCGGCTTGCGGCAAACGACTATCGCACCGGCAGGCAGCTGCTTCTGCATGGTTTCCGCAATCTTGAAATAGTTGCGGTAAGCGGGCGGGAACGGCTGTCGCGACAGCTGTGCTTGCGCTTCTATGGGTGTGTACATGGGAATAAGCAGAAACAAAGCCGCGTATGCCCAGCGCTGCACCCGCACGGAATCGAATGCCGTTTTCGTCATTTTACGGGCTGCCAGCACCAACAAATTGTACAGACCGAAATAGAAAAACAGGTAGAGAAACGGAGCCACCGGTACGACATAGCGGCTGCCGTTTCCGCCATGCCACAAGGCAAACAGTCCGATATTCGCCACGATGAATCCGAGAAAAGGATACCGGAAGTTTTTTCCGCCCAACGACCAGCAGCCATACAGCACAACCGCAAGTATCGCCAAACCGGCAACGATGCCGCCGAATCCCGACGGGTGCTGATAATCGACAGAGAGGAAGGGGAAAAGAATTTCGGCAAACCCTTTGAGCACGGTTTCGTCGAAGTTGGTTATCATCTTGGAAAACATCTCGCCCACGCTCGACACGGTTCCCATTTCGGGACGCCACGGATTGACGACCATAATCGTACCGAAATAGCGCGACTCTATGCCGCAGACCGCATTGCGTATCGACCACGGCAGGAGCAGCAGCACGATGCCGCCGACGGAAGCTGCCGCAGCTTTCCACTCTTTGCGAAAGAGGAAAAACAGCAGCACGGCAAAGAGTATCGACGCGCCTACGGTGCGGATATAATAGGCGGCTCCTGCCGCCAGCAATGCAGCGTAAAACCACGGCGACCGGTAAAACGACACCGGCTGCTGCACCGCATACCGGTACAACGCCGCGAAAGCAAGCACCACACAGGCGAGATAAAGCATTTCGGACATCGCCATCGACGCAAAGTGCATCAGGTGCGGAGAAAAACAGGTAAGCAACGCCACCGTCGTCGCCATGGCGACATTGTTTCCCGAAAGACGGCGCGACAGCGCGAAAAGCACCCCAATGGAAAACAGCAGCAACAGTCCGTTGAGAATTTTGAAGAATACGAGGTTATCAATCCCCACCCACATAAACAGCGCCAAGAAAAAAGGATATCCGGGCGGGAAATGTCCGGCAGGGGTAATGCCGTCGGGCGCGACGTTGGAGTAACCCAACCCGTGCGAGAGATTTCGCGCCAGCTGTATGTAAGAGGCATTGTCGCCGTTCAGGTCGAGTTTGGCATCGAAACAAAAGGCATAGACAGCGGCAAATACCAGCACGACAGCCAACAGGGGAATGTATTTCTTCATCATAACCTCAGTTATTTTTATGGAAAAGTTTCGACTTTGCCAAATGCCACTTGCACAAGCGATAGAGAAACGAAACCCGCAGCACGCCCAATCCGTAAACGGCGCTGCGCCGCAGATTGATGGACGAGGCTTCGGCAAAATATTTGGTGGGACAGGTGATTTCGCCTATTTCACAGCCCGCCCAGAATATCTGCGCCAGCATTTCGTTGTCGAATACGAAGTCGTCGGAACCGGCATGATAGTCGATAGCCCGCAGCACCTCTGCCGAAAAAGCCCGATAACCGGTATGGTATTCCGAAAGTTTTTGGTTGAGCAGCACGTTTTGCACGAACGTCAGTATGCGGTTGGAAATATATTTGAGCATGGGCATGCCGCCTTTGAGTGCGCCTTTGCCCAAAATGCGCGACGCCAGTACGACGGGATAAACACCGTTTGCAATGACATAAGCCATAGAGGCGATAAGTTTCGGCGTATATTGATAATCGGGGTGCACCATAATCACCACGTCGGCGCCCAGCGCCAGCGCACGGTCGTAACAGGTTTTCTGATTTCCGCCGTAACCTTTGTTACGTTCGTGCACCAATACTTCCTTTATACCGATGCGGCGGGCTTCGTCCACCGTATTGTCGTTGCTGCAATCATCGGTGAGTATCACCTCATCGACAATATCGAAAGGTATTTCGTCGTATGTCTGCTTCAATGTTTTCTCGGCATTGTAAGCCGGCATCACCACCACTATTTTCTTATTTTCTATCATGTTTATTCATTTGGGGCAAAAGTATATATTTTTTACCTTTTCTTTTTATTTCATTTTCATTTTTTAACATCACAATAAAATCCATACGAACGATTCACAAATTCTTCGAAAAAATATTTTTATCGGAAATGTTGCCGATGCCATTTTTTTTGTACTTTTGTAAGAACGAATGTACGAAGCGATGATACCGAAAACACGACAAATGCCGACGGGAAACGGAGTCAGACTCTTTCGCAGAAAAGGGGCGCCGGCATCGTTTCGTCGAACGACCGTTCCGGAAATGTTTCCGGCTGCGGTCTTTTTTATGCCCGACTTGTTTAACGAAACCATATTATGAGAAAAGAGAGTTTAGTTTCCATTACCGACTACTCGAAAGACGAAATACTCGAAGTGTTGGAAACCGCCAAGCTGTTCGAGGCGAATCCCAATCGCCGCGTGTTGGAGGGGAAAGTCATCGCCACGCTGTTTTTCGAGCCGTCGACGCGCACGCGACTGAGTTTTGAAACCGCCGTAAACCGGTTGGGCGGACGCATCATCGGATTTTCCGACGCTTCGACCACCAGCTCCACCAAAGGCGAAACGCTGAAAGATACCATTATCATGGTAAGCAACTATGTCGATCTCATTATCATGCGCCACTACCTCGACGGCGCCGCCCGCTACGCCTCGGAAGTATCGCCCAAGCCTATCATCAATGCGGGCGACGGCTCCAACCAACACCCGTCGCAGACGCTGCTCGACCTCTACTCCATTTACAAGACGCAGGGCACGCTCGAAAACCTGAACATCACCATGGTGGGCGACCTGAAATACGGACGCACGGTGCACTCGCTGCTGATGGCGATGTCGCACTTCCACCCGACCTTCCACTTCGTGGCGCCCGAAGAGCTGAAAATGCCCGACGAGTACAAAGTGTATTGCGACAAACTCGGTATTCCCTACGAGGAACACCGCGACTTCACCGAAGACATCATCGACCGCGCGGATATCCTCTACATGACGCGCGTGCAGCGGGAGCGGTTCACCGACCTGATGGAGTACGAAAAAGTGAAAAACGTATATACGCTGCGCAACGCCATGCTCGCCGGCAGCAAGCCCAACCTGCGCATACTGCACCCCCTGCCCCGCGTGAACGAAATCGCCTACGACGTCGACGACAACCCGAAAGCCTACTATTTCGAGCAGGCGAAAAACGGGCTGTACACGCGGCAGGCTATCATCTGCAAAGTGTTAGGAATAAAAATCACGGATTAATCGACACACAAAACATACCGTCATGGAACTGTCCGACAAAGAATTGAAAGTGGCTGCCCTCGAAAACGGCACGGTCATAGACCGCATACCCTCCGACCAACTGTTCAAGGTCGTATCGCTGCTGCACCTCGACACGATGGACAAAAGCATCACCATCGGCAACAACCTGTACAGCCACAAAATAGGAAAGAAAGGCATCATAAAAATCGCCGATACATTCTTCAAAGAGGAAGACATCGATAAAATCGCCATTCTGGCGCCGAAAGCCAAAATAAACATCATCAAAGACTATCAGGTCGTACACAAACAGGAGGTCTCGCTCCCCGACCAACTGCACGACATCATACGCTGCGCCAACCCTAAGTGCATCACCAACAACGAACCGATGGCAACGAAATTCGACGTCATCGACAAAGAAAACGTTACGGTGAAATGCTGCTACTGCGAACAGGCTATCTCGAAAGAGCAGATAAAAATCAAATAATCCGCAGCGCACCATGAGCGAGAAAAAACGTGTCGCCGCCTCCGGCGAAAAGGTGGCGTGGAAAGCGGGTACGATGATTTATCCGCTGCCGGCGGCGCTCATCAGCTGCGGCGCCGCGCCCGAAGAGTACAACGTGCTCACCGCCGCATGGGTGGGCACGATATGCAGCAACCCGCCGATGTGCTACGTGTCGATACGCCCCGAACGGCATTCGCACCCGATTATCGAAAAAAACATGGCTTTCGTCATCAACCTGACGACCGAAGCGCTCGCACGCGAAACCGACTGGTGCGGCGTGCGCTCGGGCAGGGATTACGACAAATTCGCCGAGTGCGGATTGACGCCCGTGCCGTCGCAGACGGTGGCTGCGCCTTACCTGAAAGAGGCGCCGATGTGCATCGAATGCCGCGTGCGCGAAGTCATGCGGCTCGGCAGCCACGATATGTTCGTCGCCGACGTGGTGGGCATACTCGCCGATACCGCCTACATCGACCCCGAAAGCGGCGCATTCGATATGGAGAAAGCCGGTCTGCTGGTTTATTCGCACGGCAATTACTACGGTACGGGCGAGAAAATCGGAAAATTCGGCTGGTCGGTCGAGAAAAAAAGAAAATGATACCCCGCAAGCGGTAAAAAAAGATTATCTTTGCGGCTTCAAAAACGAAAAATTCTCAAAAACAAGTATAAAAAATGAAGAGAGACAATGCTATTTTCGACATCATCGACCGCGAGCGGCAGCGCCAGATGAAAGGCATCGAGCTGATTGCTTCGGAAAATTTCGTGAGCGACCAAGTAATGCAGGCTATGGGTTCCTGCCTGACCAACAAATATGCCGAAGGCTATCCGGGTAAACGCTACTACGGCGGCTGCGAAGTGGTAGATGAATCGGAACAACTTGCCATAGACCGCCTGAAAAAAATCTTCGGCGCCGAATGGGTGAACGTACAGCCGCACTCGGGCGCACAAGCCAATATGGCGGTGTTCATGGCAGTACTCAATCCGGGCGACAAATTTCTCGGTCTGAACCTCTCGCACGGCGGACACCTGTCGCACGGCTCCCCCGTAAACTTCTCGGGTCTGGTGTTCCATGCCCTCGACTACGGTGTGAAAGAAGACACGGGCTACGTGGATTACGACATGATGGAAGAGGTGGCATTGCGTGAACGTCCGAAACTGCTCATCGGCGGCGCGTCGGCTTACTCGCGCGAATGGGACTACGCCCGCATGCGCCGCATCGCCGACGAGATAGGCGCCATCTTCATGATAGATATGGCGCACCCGGCGGGTCTTATTGCCGCCGGACTGCTCGACAACCCGCTGAAATATGCCCACATCGTTACCTCTACGACGCACAAGACGCTGAGAGGTCCGCGCGGCGGCATCATTCTGCTGGGCAAGGATTTCGACAACCCGTGGGGCAAAACGACGCCGAAAGGCGAAATCAAAAAAATGTCGGCGCTGCTCGACTCCGCTGTCTTCCCGGGCGTACAGGGCGGTCCGTTGGAGCATGTCATCGCCGCCAAAGCCGTAGCTTTCGGCGAGGCGCTGCAACCCGAATACAAAGAGTACCAGAAACAGGTGAAGAAAAACGCCGCCGTCATGGCTCAGGCTTTCATAGACAAAGGTTATAAGGTAATTTCAAACGGTACCGACAACCACTGCATGTTGATAGACCTGCGCACCAAATATCCCGAACTCACGGGTAAGGTGGCTGAGAAAGCACTCGTGGCAGCCGACATCACCGCCAACAAGAACATGGTGCCGTTCGACAGCCGTTCGCCGTTCCAGACTTCCGGCATACGCCTCGGCACGCCCGCCATCACCACGCGCGGCGCCAAAGAGGGGCTGATGCTCGAAATCGTGGAAATGATAGACACCGTACTCGCTGCTCCCGAAAACGATGCGGTCATCAAAGCCGTACGCGAGAAGGTAAACGAAACGATGAAAAGCTATCCGCTGTTCGCTTACTAACCGAACGCGATTCGTCAATACACGCAGCGCGACCGACGGGTCGCGCTGTTTTTTTGTCCGCACCTCTCCTTCAACAAAAAGGCTATGACAAAAAAAGCGGTCGCTTTGTCAGGCGACCGCTTTCGTATTCTCAAACCCGCATCCGGCTAAGCGACCGATTCTTCGGGTTTCTTGCGGAACTGCGCTACAATGCCCCGACCGAAAAGAATCCATGCCGCTGCAATAACTCCTGCCAAGAACACGCAACCGACCAAGATAAGAAGTTTGGAAGGTTTAGATGCCTTGATAGGCACGGAGGCAGGCTGCACCACCGTATATGCGGGAGTACTCTCCTGCACTTTGGCTTTCGCCTGCTGCAACTGCTGCGCCATTTGGTTATAGAGATTGAAAGCAAGCTCCATTTCATTTTGCAAACGTTGGCGTTTGGTCTGCGCGCTGTTCGACGAAAGCCCCTGATTGGAATCCACATAGTCGGCATACGCCTGTTGGGCGGCATAATAATTCTGCTGCGCCTCATCGAAAAGTTTCTGTATAAATTCCAAATCGTGCCGTGCCTTGTTGGTGCGATAGTCCGTGATATACTCCTGCAAATGAAGCATCACCGTGTCGGTAAGCACCGCCGATATAAGCGGGTCTTGCATGGTTACGGCAAGCGTTATCACCGACGTTTTCTTATCGACGGAAACGCTGATACAACCGTTCAATGCCTTTACGATGCGGGCTTCTTCGGGGGTCAATCGGAAAACGTCGACACCCTCTTTTTCTGCCGTTTCGTCCTTAAAGAGAGAAACGACCCAGCCAAGCGCCTTGAACGGGGCTGAAATGACAACGCTCCACCACGGCGAACGCGTATGGTTCAGCATATAATCATAGACGGTGGTCTGCAAATTGCCTTTGAGATTGGTTACGGGCACATCGAACAACTCGACCACAAAGGGGACGGAAGATACGATGTCGGGATACAAATCGGGATATACGGCATCGGCACCCGACTGTCCCATACTGATACCAGCCAGTCCTGCCAACGCAGCCATGCTGCCGCCCGCCTTTTTGTCTGCAAGCTCCGGAGCAAGTATTGCTTCCGTCGTATATTCTTTGGGAATACTGAATGCAATGACAATTCCCAGCACGGCAGCCACACAGCACCATTTCAAGATGAGCTTTTTCTCCTCCCAAAGTTTTCGGGCAAGCTCTATCAAATCTATTTCATCTTCTGCTTCCGGAATATTCTGCTCCGGCATATCGTTTTCTTTCATTGCTTCGATTTTAGAGATTATTTCGCCATATTGGCAATAGAGGCAGCCATGGTGCCTATGGAAGCCGCCGAAGTGGTCAGTCCGATGATTTCACCGGCACTGAGACCGTTTCTCTGTCTCTTGGCAGGCACGATGATGCGGCAACCCGGCTCGACGATGGATTTCCGGCTCTTGGCTTTGGCAACCATTCCGTTCATATACACGATATATACTTTATGCCTTTTGGCACGAGCAGCAAACCCTCCGGCTTGTGCAATATAGTATTTCACTTTCTTCCCTTTTACATACGAAACCGTATTGGAGAATAATACCTGACCTTCGATTTTGACAGTACCATCGTAACCGGGCACGACCAAGCGGTCGCCCTCGCGCAATACTATATCGTAGTCCGAGCCTCGGTTCTTCAATGCCTTATCCAACTGTATTCCGACCGAATATGTATCGCTCAATTGAAGACGAGATATCTGAATGGTGTCGCGATCGCCGTTTTGAGCCATTTGTATAAGTCTGTCTCTAAGCATACGTTCATCTTCATTCATTTGCCGCCGGAGATAAGCCCCGCGCAAATACGCCTCCACCGTACAACCTCCGGCACGGGCAACCAAATCGGAAAGGCGCTCGTCTTTCTTCGCCATCGTATAATCACCGGCAAACAGCACTTCTCCGTCAATGGATACACGGCGTTGAGGCTGGTACACCGGACTTCTATATACCATAATTTCATCATAAGGCTCCAAGTAAAAATCATCGTCGCCGCCGATGACAAAACCGTCTTTCAGGGCAAAGGTGTAAATCTTGCTCAACGAATCGACAGTCGCCGCAGCTTTCGGATCTCTCAGACGGCGCGATACATCGACTTTCAACGTCGAAGCGCCATCAATCAATCCGCCGGCTTGTATGATAAGGTCTTCCAGCGTGGTGTTGTCGGCATAGGGATAGAAACCCGGATTAACGACCTCTCCCATTATGGTAAATGCGCCCTGTTCTTCCAAATCGAGAATGCTTGCGATTTTCAAAACATCGTTGCGCTGCAAAGGTATATCGGGTACTGTACCGTTTATCAACCCTTTCAAATCGAAAGCCAATACTTCCGTCGTCAGGTCTTCGCGTTCGCGATAGAGCTGAACCCGATTGAGGAAAGCATCGCCTTTCAAACCTTCCGCCCGCGCGATAAGCTGTTTGACGGTCTGCATTTCGTCGCTGAGCTCGTACATACCCGGGCGGTAAACGGCGCCGCGCACCTCCACCCTGTTGGCGAAACGCTCCAATATGGCACCGACTAAAATAGAATCTCCGTCTGCCAGACGATACGAAACATACTTGTCATTGTCGACATTGAACAATTGGTTTTCTCTGTCGGACTTGCGCACCACACGCACCTCTTTGGAATAGGCATCGCCCGTAAACCCGCCCGCATAGTCTATCAACGCCGAGAGGGTCTCGCCCTCTTTCATCTCATAAAACAGCGGACGTTTTACATTTCCGTTGATGCTTACCAGCACTTTATACGGAGGGACTATGATTACATCGCCCTCTTGCAGACGTATATCGTCGGACAATTTTCCCTCGAAGAGGTATTTGTACAGGTCGACCGACGCCAACGGCTTGCCGTCGCGCACGACCTGAACATTGCGCAGCGTACCTATATCGGTTACGCCGCCGGCACGATACAGCGCATGGAAAAGCGTCGAGAACGAGGATAGCCGATAGGTTCCCGGCACCTGCACCTCGCCCATGATATTGACTTGTATGGTGCGTATCTGCCCCAGCGTTACCCGTATCTGCGAATCGGGATTATCACCCGAAACGCCTCGGTATTTTCGTGCGAATACGCCTTTGATTTTATCATTTGCCTGTTGTATGGTAAGACCGTTCAGATATACGGGTCCCACCTGCGAGACCATGATGTTTCCTTCCGGCGATATTTCCTGCCGGAGGCTGGCTTCGTTTTCGCCCCAAATGTCGATGATGATTTCATCGCCCGGACCCAAGCGGTAATTTTCGGGCGTCGCCGTATTTTCATTCGGCTCGAAAGTCAATCTCGGATTGTTGAACACATTGTGTCCGAAAACTTTTCGTTTCTCGCTCGGAAGATCGGTATCTTTGGCATCTGCCATCGACTGAATCATATCGTCGAAATCGTTGCCGGAAATCATCTGTAAGGAAGCCGCCGGCGTCTGCGAAGACAGGTCGTTTCCGCGTCCCCGCGTTTGGGGTATCATCGTTTCAGTATCGGTAACGCCCCCTTCATCGGATTCCGATTTATACCGTTTCTTCAAGCGTTCCATCTGTGCCTGCGTAACACCGCGCAGCATCAGCTCTTTCCCTATCTGCGCCTCTTTTTTTCCGGCTTTCATGCCGGCTTTTACATAGGCAATCACCTGATCGTCGGACATCTGCGCCTGAGCAACGGCACACAATCCCATCATCAGTAAAATACAAGCAAAAATTTTATGTTTCATAAATCAACTATTTTTTCATTCCAAATAAGAGTATTACCCGCTCTTTTTCATAAAAAATTCTCGCGCACAAAAATACAAGAAAAAATCGTTCCGTCAAAATTACCGGAAAACTATTTGCAGATAAAATTCATAAAAGAGCCGCAAGACTCAGTCTACCCGCTATTCCATGCGGGCGGTATGGATTCGAGTTCTTATTTTTTTTGCATAATTAACCCTTGCAACGTCATAACACCGAACTGCCGCTGCGTGTACGGATATGCAATACGTTCATCGAAAGCAGCTTCGGGCGGAGTCGGGTTCTCGATCGCACCATCGTATTCGATACTTGGTCTGTCGTCATCTTTACAGGAGGTCAGGAACACAAGAGTGGTAGTCAAGGCTAAACAGCCAATATTTCTTTACTACTTTTTCTTATAAAGGCAGATCGCTAAACACTCGCTGCACATCGACAAATGTCCGGCACTTTATCACACCGCTTTTCGACCGGGCACTTTTCGTTTTATTCTGCGTCCGTTCCACCGCCGTGAAAATCATTTGAATATCTTCCGGTACATTTATCGTTTCAATCCGAATGGAAGATGCTCCCCCCCCCTTCACAATAGTGTTGTAATATTCGTCGATGAAACTTCTTGTGGCAAACTTTACACCGGAAAAATCGACGGTTACATATCGACTGCCCGTATTCTGAATAAACAGAAACAAATCCTTGACGGCAAATCTTGATTTAAGTTCCGGACTTAATACGGTCGTTATATCAATAATTGTTGATTTCATATTGCAAAGCTACTATAATTATTCGACATAATGAATATATTGGAACGACTTATTATTGTACGGTATGCGCAAACCGATTATAGTTCCTTGCCAACGAATTTCTTGCGGCATCTCGATAAACGTGTCGAAAGAATCATTGTAAAGATACACGGAATTTCCCGACATCATGACGAAAGTTCCGCTCAAACCTTTTATCAACATTTTTTTCGACGTTATGATACCGTACCCCCGATTCTCGGCATTCGGAAGATTTTTAGTCGAAACACCTCTGTTGGCAGCCTGTATGGCGTCGATATCGGTTTTGATTTCATTGTTGGCTGCCGCTTTATAACTGCCTAATAAGGTAATACCATTATCTGCAATACAAATATCGAGATACTTTTTTGTCGGATAAGACTGTGCAATAATATAACCCCGTTCCGAATTGGCGTGTTGAATTATATTATCCACACATTCGCCCAATATATATTTGATTCCTGTTACAATATTCGTACTTAAATTCAATTGCCGCGCAATGATAGATTCCACCGTCGATATGATTGCATCTTTCTCATCATCACGCTCTTTTGTCGCCGGAAAACTTATAATAGGGGTATATGTTTTCAACGAATATTTTTCCATGATGGCAAGAAATTCGCTTCTGCGCATCTTGTCCGGTTGCAAACCTTGCGAGAACAGTATGGTTTGTAAATAATTATTTTCGTTGGCAATCGTTATATTTCGTCCGCAACCATGTAGATATATGACCAATGGCAAAACATACAAAGGCGTAACGAATTTAACGCCCGAAAAATCGAGATTTATGCTTTCTTCCGGCAGATTATTAATTTGATGGATTACCGTCATTGCATTGAATAATCCGTCAGACATTCGACTATCCTTGATATTGGCTTTTACTTTTATTTCCATACAAGTTAGCAAAAACGTTTACGAAATCTTACTTTACTCGTCTGCCGCTATTCATTACAAAAATAGTCGATTCTTCTGAATTGACAAAACAATAACAATAATTTTGCGATTTTTTGTATTGCCGGTTGATACTTGTTCGTCAAGTTTTCTGCGCTCAATCCTTTCTGCTTTGCTTCAAGATGTGAATCAGATATTTTCTCTTTCCTTTTGTTGCTCTTCTATCTTGACTGAACAATAAAAATAGAGCCGGGGCTCTCAACTTATCCGCTATCTCATGCGGGCGGTATGGATTCGAGTTCTTATTTTTTTTTGCATAATTAACCCTTGCAACGTCATAACACCGAACTGCCGCTGCGTGTACAGGCGATACGGATATTCGCATTGCCTTACGGCGAGAGTGGTCGACGTTCCGTCAATCGACCACCTCGAAATCCATATATATCAGTTTGCTGGTTGTCTCTGCCAGTTTGACTTCTACGTTGCCCGTATAAGATTGCGTCTTGTCCTTTTTCTGCGTCGTGGCTTCGACCTTAACGGTATAGCTGCCCGTCGGCAAAACCGTGGTCATCGTTCTGCCGTTTTCGTAAGAGCCTAAATCCGATTTTACCTTTATATCTTCGCCATTCGGCCCTTTCTTCCAGACCTCAATGTTTCGCATGATGGGGTATTCCACGTTATTGTTGTTCCGCAATTCGAGCTTACCCGTCGGAATACGGTTGGGTGCAACCAGCGTAGAGGTATTCGTTGATGCCACGGCGTTGACCTTTATCTCCCGCGTGTACAAAATCCGTGCGGTATGATTATAGTAACAATGGTAAGTCGGTTCGACTTTCGTTACCAGTTCGAAGCGCATAGAATCGTAATCCTTCGTATCCGGTACGCGCCATACCCAACTCCGCTTGATCGAGAAGTCGGCACAGGCAATGGCAGGAATATATTTATGTACTTGCGCGAATGACGCATGCGGTGTATTATTGATATCGAATTTGTGCTCTACCTTGCCGTTAGCATCAGTGGTCTTGGAAATCGACAGGTCGGAAATGGTTTGCATTTCCGAATGGTTCCATCCGATATTTCCACCGACGGAAACACTTCCCGTCGGGTTATTCCCCTCAAAGCCACCCGATATTGAGCCGTTCAGCCCCCAAGAAAATCCGCTGACATATTGCGACTGACCTATCGTGGTTTCCGGTACGGGATTTCCCGTTACGTCAAAACATGTGCCTTGGTGGCATGTCTCACCGCCTATGTTCCGCAATTCGCTCGATATCGTGAAATGTGTCATATAAAGTCCTGAATACCAAGTTACAACGCCTCTACTATATGTTCTCACTTCCGGACTGAACATTTGATAGTTATGCGCCGTAAAAGTACTCTCTACCAAATAATAATCGCCGCTTGACGAACCGTTAGCCTCGAACGCATAGAGCGGGTAAACGAGGTATTTGACATCAATTGTTCCCTGTTTTTTGAGCCACGAGGAGTAAGGTGGATCACAATTACCTTCATAAGAATACACGAAAGTAGTGGAAATTCGTTGCGCTTTGAAAGTATCTTCAATTTTGATGACATCACTGGTCGATCGGGTAGACCGCCACATTTCCTCTCTATTTTCAACCGGAGCGGTTCCGTTTTGCTCTTCCATGTATCTGTTTACCCATGATACGAAATTATTGAGCAACAGCGGATAACTGAACTCATAATCGGAAGCGACGTTTGGGTCGGAAACATCTACGATGGAATAGTTGTCGCCTTCCTTGTTGAGCACATAAAGCAGGTCGTCGCTGTCGTCCACATCAACAACATCGTCAGATGCCCCGTCCATGTCGCCGGCGAAGAAAAAGTCTACATCATCACACCACTCCGACAGTTGCGTGTCTTCCGGTTTGACGACGACAATGAGACCGCCGCGCTCGTACACTTCGTCCACTTTCTCTGACTGTTCATACAGCTTATCGAATGTTGCGACCACGATTTGCGTATTGTCGTCGATAGTTTGGGTGCAATTGGTAAAGCGCTGTTGGAGCGCAGAGAATAGTTCTTGGGAAATGCCGTCTGAAATGAGTACGGAGGGACACGCGATACGTTCGTCGGAAGCGGCTTCGGGCGGTGTCGGATTCTCGAGCGCACCATCGTCTTCGATATTTGGTCCGTCGTCATCTTTGCAAGAGGGCAGGAACACAAGAGAGGTAGTCAAGGCTAAACAGCCAATGAATGCGTAATGGGAAAATTTATATTTCATAAATATTAATTTAAGCGGAGAGAGAGGGATTCGAACCCCCGGAACCTCGCGGTTCAACGGTTTTCAAGACCGCCGCAATCGACCACTCTGCCATCTCTCCTCTATCGTTTCCGAAAGTTGCGACAAAGGTAATATGTTTTTTCGGTATCTTCAAATTGTTTCGGAATTTTTGTTCTACCTTTGCCTGCACTTTTGCGGCACGGCTCGCGGACGGCAGCAAAAGGCGGACGGCAGGCAGAAACTTTTTCGTTTTGCCTGCGTTACGAATTTTACAAAGTTACCGGCATTTTTTCGGAAATGATTTTTTTACGACTTTTCTGGACGTTTTTCAAAATCGGGCTGTTCACCATAGGCGGCGGATATGCCATGGTGCCTGTCATGGAAGAGGCTTTGGTAGCCAAACGGAAATGGATAGCCGACAGCGAGTTCGTCGATATACTTGCCCTTTCGCAATCGGCTCCGGGCATTTTAGCTGTGAATGTTTCCATCGTTACGGGCTACCGCATCAAAGGGTTTGCGGGGGCGGTGGTCGCCGCGCTGGGCACGGTGCTGCCGTCGTTCGTCATCATACTGCTCATCGCGATGTTTTTCGCCCGCTTCAAGGAGAATGAAACGGTGGAACGCATATTCAAGGGCATACGTCCGGCGGTGGTGGCGCTGATTGCCGCGCCGGTGTTCAAACTCGGCAAGGCGGCGCGGGTGAACCGTTACAACGTGTGGATTCCCATAGCGGCGGCTTTAGTGGTGTGGCTGTTCGGGTTTTCGCCGATATGGGTGGTGCTCGCCGCCGGTGCGGGCGGTTGGCTCTACGGCACGATAAAAAGAAAGCGGGGTGCGCAATGATTTGGATTCAACTGTTTTTCTCGTTTTTCAAAATCGGAGTGTTCGGATTCGGCGGCGGGTATGCCATGCTCTCGATGATACAGGGCGAAGTGGTGCTGCGGCACGGGTGGCTCACGGCGCAGGAGTTTACCGACATCGTCGCTATCAGTCAAATGACACCGGGTCCTATCGGCATCAATTCCGCCACATACATCGGCTACACGGCGACGGGGAGCGTGTGGGGCGCGGCGCTGGCATCGTTCGCACTCGTGCTGCCGTCGTTCATACTCATGCTCACACTGTTCCGCTTTTTTATGAAATACCACGAAAGCCGCAGCGTAACCGACGTGTTCGCGGGGCTGCGTCCGGCGGTCATCGGTCTTATCGCGTCGGCGGCTCTGGTGCTGATGAACGGCGAAAATTTCGGCACGCCGCAGGGCGACAGCCGGCAGTTCATCGCAAGCATCGTCATTTTTGCGGCGGTGTTCGTCGCCAACTTTTTCTTCCGCGCCAATGCTATTTTGTTGATTGTTCTCGCCGGCATAGCCGGTTTTCTGATATACTGAAATGAACTACGAAGAAACGCTCGAATATCTCTACCGACAATTGCCTGTGTATCAGCAAATCGGACAAGCAGCTTATAAACCCGGGCTCGACAACAGCCTCGCCCTCGACCGCCTCGCAGGGCACCCCCACCGCCGCTACGCCACCATACACGTGGCAGGCACCAACGGAAAAGGCTCGACAAGCCACACGCTTGCCGCCATTCTGCAACAATGCGGCTACAAAACGGGGCTTTACACGTCGCCGCACCTCGTCGATTTCCGCGAGCGCATACGGGTGAACGGCGAAATGATAACCCGCGATGCCGTGCTCGATTTCACGGGCAAATACCTCGAAGCGAGCCGAGATATTCACCCGTCGTTTTTCGAGCTGACCATGACCATGGCGTTCGACTACTTCGCCGCCTGCGGGTGCGACGTCGCGGTAGTGGAAACGGGTCTGGGCGGACGGCTCGACAGCACGAACATCATCACGCCCCGCGCCTGCATCATCACCAACATCAGTTACGACCACACGGCGCTGCTGGGCAACACGCTGACAGCCATCGCCCGCGAAAAAGCGGGCATCATCAAAAAAGGCGTGCCGGTGGTCATCGGCGAAGCGACGGACGAAACACGCGGCGTATTCGAGGCGAAAGCCCGCGAAATGTCGGCGCCTATCGTTTTCGCGGAAGAGAGCGACGTGCTGCGGGCGAGCCGGCAGGAGGCAACCGGCGGCTGGCGCATCGACAGCACCGACTACGGCACCCTGCACTACGAACTCGGCGGACTGTACCAAGAGAAAAACGCCGCAACGATACTCTGCGCCCTGCGCGTGCTGCGGCAGACGGGATTCGACATCGCCCCCGACGCCGTGCGCGAAGGGTTTGCCCGCGCCGCCTCGCTCACCGGTCTGCAAGGGCGGTGGCAGACGGTGAACACGCAGCCGCGCGCCGTATGCGACACGGGGCACAACACGGGCGGATTCGCCTACCTCTCCCGCCAACTCGCGGGCATCGACTGCGAGAGGCTGCGCATCGTGCTGGGCATGGTGAACGACAAGGATATTTCGGGCGTGCTCGCCATGCTGCCCGCCGATGCCGTATATTATTTTACGCAAGCCTCCATACCGCGCGCCCTGCCCGCCGACATCGTCCGCGAAAAGGCGGCACAGTACGGTCTGCGCGGGGCGTCCTACCCCACGGTGGACGAAGCCTACCGCACCGCGCTGCACGACAGCGGCGCACGCGATTTCATCTTCATCGGCGGGAGCAGCTTCGTCGTTGCCGACCTGCTGAAATACCTTATGCCATAAGCGTTTATTAATTTAACTGATTTTTTCTTGAAAAATTTTTTTATGATTTAATTTATATATTATATTTGCATCATGTTTAACTAATATCAAAAACAGATGAAAAAATTTTTTTGTATTTTAGTAGTCCTGACTGTCATCAGTCAGTATAGTGCAGGACAAACAACAGGCAACCTTTCGAGCGGAAAAATTGTAGCAATACGCCTGACGTCCGACATTTACAGCAAACACAACGGAAAAGACATCGTAACTGCTATTGTGGAAAGCGACGTAAGAGACGACAGCAACAATTACGTCGTTATCCGCAGAGGTACGCCCGTCGACATTGAAGCTACGGTAAAAAAAGCCCGCAGCGTAGGCAAAGCCGGAGAAATAAAATTGAATTGTTTGAATACTACCGCCGTAGACGGGCAGTCCATACGTCTTATGGGCGGTTACAACACCGAAGGCAGAAACAAAAGAGGAATCGCCTTAGGCGTAAGTTTAGGTGTAGGAATCGGTACATTGTGTCTGCCCGTTCTATGTGTTATGTGCATGAAAGGCGAAGATGTAACGATACCCGCAAACACCCGATTGCACAACATTGTCATAGACGACACATACCGTATCGCCGTAAAAGAATAGATGTCGGCATCATCGAAAAAGAATCACGGAGAATTGTTTCCGTGATTCTTTTTTATACGGTAAAAACCGCTTCCCCACAGACCTGCTGAAATACCTGCGCTGAAAAAATTTTTCATTTTAGCATTTTTTATCAAACAAAATTTCCGATTTTATAATTTTATAAATATCTTTGCAGCGATTACAACTATTTTTTCTTCACAAAATGTGTGAAAAAACCGCATCGTTTTTTTACGACGATGCGGGGACGGGAGATTTTCAGTTTTGTCGATGAGAGGGGTTTCCGTGAGGAAACGCCTCTCCTATTTTACGGCGATGACTTCGATTTCGACCAGCGCGCCTTTGGGCAGTTCCTTGACGGCGACAGCCGAACGGGCGGGAAATGCGCCGGTGAATTGGGCGGCATACACCTCGTTCATGGCGCCGAAGAGCGACATATCGGCAAGGAACACAGTCGTTTTCACGATGTTATCGAAAGTATATCCTGCTTCCGTGAGCACGGCTTTGAGGTTGGCGAACACCTGTCGGGTCTGTTCGGCGATGCCGCCTTCGACAAACTGCGAGGTGGCGGGGTCGATAGGTATCTGACCCGACGTAAAAAGCATATTACCAGCCTGTATGGCTTGACTGTAAGGACCGATGGCAGCCGGAGCCGCTTTCGTTGCGATAACTGTTTTCATTGTTTTGAAGGTTTAGAATTTATGTAGCGGCAAAGATAAAATACGGCGGCGGCAAATGCAAATTTACCGGCAGGTTTATTTTTCACGCGCCGAAACGAAGCGGTAAAAAGCGGAAAATTTCCGTGCCCGAAAAATCCACCTCCCATTCGCAACCGACAGCAAAGGCATATTATTAAACAACTATAAAACAGGAAGATAAGCAACTATTTCCGATTCAAAAACAAAAAAGAACATTTTTTTATTTTTCTATTGCAAGAGAAAATGTATCTTTACCGCTCGAACGTAAATTTTGAAAAAGTTATGTATTTATTAGGATACGACATAGGCAGCTCGTCGGTAAAAGCGTCGTTGGTCGATGCAGACACCGGCATGTGCATCGCCTCCGATTTCGCGCCGAAGCGTGAAATGGAAATCATCGCCGTGAAAGCCGGTTGGGCGGAGCAAGACCCCGAACGCTGGTGGGAAAATCTGCAAGCCGCCACACAGTCGGTGCTGGCGCAGTCGGGCATCGACGGCTCGGAAATAAAAGCCATAGGCATCTCCTATCAGATGCACGGGTTGGTGGTGGTCGACAAAGAGCGGAACGTGCTGCGTCCCGCCATTATCTGGTGCGACAGCCGCGCCGTGCCCTACGGCGAGCGGGCGTTCCGCACGCTGGGCGAGACGTTCTGTTTGGAGCACCTGCTCAATTCGCCCGGCAACTTCACCGCCTCGAAGCTGGCGTGGATAAAGGAAAACGAGCCTGCCGTCTTCGAGAAAATCGACAAAATCATGCTGCCCGGCGACTACATCGCCATGCGGCTCACGGGCGAAGTGCGCACCACCGTTTCGGGACTCTCCGAAGGCATTTTCTGGGATTTCAAGAACGAGTGCCTCTCGAAAGAGCTGCTCGCCTGCTACGGGCTCGACGAGAGCCTCATCGCCAAGACGGTGCCGACCTTCGGCTTGCAGGGCGCGGTGCACGCGCAAGCCGCCCGCCTGCTGGGATTGAGCGCCGGCACGCCGGTTACCTACCGCGCCGGCGACCAACCGAACAACGCCCTGTCGCTCAACGTATTCAATCCGGGCGAGATAGCCTCCACCGCCGGCACGTCGGGCGTGGTCTACGGCATCAACGGCACGGTGAACTACGACCCCCTTTCGCGCGTAAATACGTTTGCGCACGTCAATCATAAGAAGGGGCAGACCCGTTTGGGCGTGCTGCTCTGCATCAACGGCACGGGCATTCTCAACTCGTGGATCAAGCGCAACGTCGCTCCCGACGATATTTCCTACTCCGACATGAACCTGCTCGCCTCGCAGGTCGAAATCGGCTGCGACGGCGTGAGCATCGTGCCCTTCGGCAACGGCGCCGAGCGCATTCTGCAAAACCGCGAAACGGGCGCGTCGATACACGGGCTGAACTACAACCGCCACGACCGCTACCACCTGATGCGCGCGGCACAAGAGGGTATCGTGTTCTCGTTCAAGTACGGCATGGAAATCATGGAAAACATGGGCATCGACATACGCACCATCAAGGCGGGGCACGCCAATATGTTCCTCAGTCCGATATTCCGCGACACGCTGGCGGGCGTTACCGAAGCCGTCATCGAGCTTTACGACACCGACGGCTCCGTCGGGGCGGCGCGCGGTGCGGGCATCGGCGCCGGCATCTACAAATCGACCGAAGAGGCATTCGCTTCGTTGAAGAAGATACAGGTCATCGAGCCCGAGAGCAAGAACATACCCGCCTACAAAGAGGCGTATGCGCGCTGGAAAGGCATCGTCGAAAACATGATGAAATAATCGAATCATTAAAAACATATACATTATGGCTACGAAAGAGTATTTTCCGCAAATCGGAAAAATCAAATTTGAAGGCAAAGAGAGTAAAAACCCGCTGGCATTCCGTTACTACGATGCAGAGAAAGTAGTTGCCGGCAAGAAGATGAAAGAGTGGCTGCGCTTCTCCATGGCGTGGTGGCACACCCTTTGCGCCGAAGGCGGCGACCAGTTCGGCGGCGGCACGAAGAAATTCCCGTGGAACGAAGGCGCTACCGCTATCGAGCGCGCCAAAAACAAAATGGACGCCGGTTTCGAGTTCATGCAGAAATGCGGCATCGAGTTCTACTGTTTCCACGATGTCGACCTTATTTCCGAAGGCGGCAGCATCGAGGAGTACGAAGCCAACATGAAGGAAATCGTGGCTTACGCCAAGAAAAAACAGGCTGAAACGGGCATCAAACTGCTGTGGGGCACGGCAAACGTATTCGGACACGCCCGCTACATGAACGGCGCCGCCACCAATCCCGACTTCAACGTGGTAGCCCGCGCTGCCGTGCAGATAAAGAACGCCATCGACGCCACTATCGAGCTGGGCGGTTCCAACTACGTATTCTGGGGCGGCCGCGAAGGCTATATGTCGCTGCTCAACACCGACCAGAAACGCGAGAAAGAACATCTCGCCATGATGCTCACCCTCGCCCGCGACTACGCCCGCGCCAAAGGCTTCAAGGGCACTTTCCTCATCGAGCCGAAGCCTATGGAGCCGACCAAGCACCAGTACGACGTCGATACCGAAACGGTCATCGGATTCCTCAAAGCGCACGGACTGGAAAAAGATTTCAAGGTAAATATCGAAGTCAACCACGCCACGCTGGCGGGGCACACTTTCGAACACGAGCTGGCTGTGGCTGTGGATAACGGCATGCTCGGCTCTATCGACGCCAACCGCGGCGACTACCAGAACGGCTGGGACACCGACCAGTTCCCCATCGACAACTACGAGCTCACGCAAGCCATGATGCAAATCATTCGCAACGGCGGTCTCGGCAACGGCGGCACCAACTTCGACGCCAAAACGCGCCGCAACTCCACCGACCTCGAAGACATTTTCATCGCCCACATCGCCGGCATGGACGCCATGGCGCGCGCCCTCGAAAGCGCGGCTGCCCTGCTCGCCGAATCGCCCTACAAAAAAATGCTCGCCGAGCGTTACGCTTCGTTCGACTCGGGCAAGGGCAAAGAGTTCGAAAACGGCAAACTCACGCTCGAACAGGTGGTGGCTTACGCCAAAGCCAACGGCGAACCCGCCCAGACCAGCGGCAAGCAGGAGCTTTACGAAGCTATCGTCAATATGTACTGCTGACCCGATACACGCATTCCCGACCCTCGCGCAGGGCGGGAATGCTTTTTATTCACACCATAATAATATAATACCATGAATCAAACAGAAACGGGCAGCAAGAGCTATTTGTTTTCGATTGTGCTTGTTGCCGTATTGGGCGGTCTGCTGTTCGGCTACGACACCGCCGTCATCTCCGGAGCCGAAAAGGGGCTGCAAGCCTTCTTCATCGGGGCGAGCGACTTCGCCTATACCGACTTCATGCACGGCTTCACCTCGTCGAGCGCATTGATAGGCTGCATCATCGGCAGCGCGCTCTCCGGGCTTTTCGCCTCCAACCTCGGACGTAAAAAGTCGCTGGTGGCAGCCGGCATCTTCTTCTTTCTCTCCGCGCTGGGGTCGTACTATCCCGAATTTCTCTTTTTCGAGCGGGGACACGCCGACTTCAACCTGCTCATCGCCTTCAACCTCTACCGCGTACTCGGCGGCATAGGCGTAGGGCTGGCATCGGCTATCTGCCCCATGTACATCGCCGAAGTGGCTCCGTCGAACATTCGGGGCACGCTCGTGTCGTGGAACCAGTTCGCCATCATCTTCGGACAGCTGGTGGTCTATTTCGTCAATTTCATGATTCTGGGCGACCACACCAACCCGCTCATCGAGAAGACCGCCGAAGGCATCTACGCCGTACTGCCCTCGTCGGACGCGTGGACTATCGCCACCGGCTGGCGCTACATGTTCGTCAGCGAGGCGGTGCCCGCCGGACTGTTCACCCTGCTCGTGTGCTTCGTGCCCGAGACGCCGCGCTACCTCGCCCTGTCGGGGCGCGACGACAGCGCGCTCGCCGTGCTCTCGCGCATCAACGGCGCCGCGAAAGCCAAAACCATTTTAGCCGAAATCAAAGCCACTGCCGACGAAAAGACCGAGCGGCTCTTTACCTACGGTGTCATGGTGATATTCGTGGGCATCATGCTGTCGGTATTCCAGCAGGCGGTGGGCATCAACGCGGTGCTCTATTTTGCCCCGCGCATATTCGAGTCGATGAACATGGGCAACCCCATGGTGCAGACCGTCATCATGGGCATCGTCAATATCTCGTTCACGCTCGTGGCGGTGTTCACGGTCGAGAAGCTCGGGCGCAAGCCCCTGCTTATCAGCGGCTCCATAGGCATGGCAGTGGGAGCGTTCGGCGTGGCGTTGAGCAACCTGTGCGACCTGCCCGCCATCGTCGCCGTGTTGAGCATCATGGTCTACTCGGCATCGTTCATGTTCTCGTGGGGACCTATCTGCTGGGTGCTTATCGCCGAGATATTCCCCAACACCATACGCGGAGCGGCGGTAGCCATAGCGGTGGCGTTCCAGTGGATATTCAACTTCATCGTATCGTCGACCTTCGTGCCCATGTACAACATGAGTGCGGGCGGCATGGGCGACAAGTTCGGACACATGTTCGCCTACGCCCTCTACGGCATCATCTGCGTGGCGGCTGCGCTGTTCGTGTGGAAGCTCGTGCCCGAAACCAAAGGCAAGACCCTCGAAGACATGAGCAACCTCTGGAAGAAAAAGAAATAAAAACACTGCTTTATCATTTTTTTGACGCGCACCCCGCAAGCGATGCTGCTTGCGGGGTGCGATTTTTTCGGGGCAAGCCGTTGTCTGCCACCCCGCGCCGCACTTTTTTTCCGACTCTCTAAAAGCCCCACAGCCAAAGGAATCTCACACTTATTCATGAGTTTTATACAAAAATAAGCAAGAAAAAGTTTGCATATTTCCCGACAATGCATTACCTTTGTTGTCGAATAGCAGATTATAAACAAGCATAATGAAAACAAAAGTTCATTTTTTGCAGACGTATATCGTGCTTTTATCGGGTATTGCCGCGACGCTGCTTCCGGTGTCGTGTTCCGAAGCCGACTCTCTGCCGGCAGGCGTTACCCCCGATGCTCCCGCCGGAGAAAAAGACCGGGTCGAAATTCTCATTCCCCGCAACATCACACGCACCTATATTTCTGAAGACGAGTACGAAGATCAAGCCCCCGACCACAAAGACGACGATTACGAGGACTACGCTGCGAAGGTCGGGTGGAACGACAACGACAAGCTGACCCTGTGGGCAAAATCGGAAAGCGGAACGCGGACAGACGCGATAACGTTCACCTATCTGGGACCGTCGTACGATATGGAAAACCGGTGGACGCTCTTTTACAGCAAAGAGGTGAAGGTGCCCGACGACAGGGAAAGCCTGTACACCTACTATGCCGTGTCGCCCGTACCGGATAATGCCGACGACCGATATGCCTACTTCACCATACCCGCCGAGCAGGGCGGACGATACGACCGCGGCTATAAAGGCGCCGTGCCCGACATCTTGTGGGCGCCTCCCGTACAAGGAGCAAAATGCCTGATGCCCGACGTGCGCAACCTGATAAACTTCCGGTTCGAGCACAAGTTGCATGCGCTGAAAATCATCGTCCCCGAGGTTCCTTTCACGAACGGCATCAAGCAGATGCGCATCGAGTTTCCCTACAACGTGGCAGGCAAGCTGCAAGTCGATTTGGAAAGCGGCGCCACGTCGCTTACCGAAGGCACCAACGCCATAACGCTGACTTTCGACGACGACCGCCGGCTAATGCCGAACGATACCTGCTGGGTGTTTGTGGCGCCGACCGCCGCCGGCGCTGCCGTGAGCGGCAAGGTGCACTTTATCGCCACCGACGGCACCGACTTCACCTTCCCCAAAGAGTCCGAAGAGTCCGGTGACGGCGCTTTCGATTTTTCGAAGTTTACTGCACGCAGCATCACGCCGGTGCGGCTCTATTTGGAAAAAAATGCGCGCGAGCAAGTCGATTTTACGGTAACAATGCAAGACAACCACCTCGGTGAAGATGTAGATGCCGTGCTGACGCTTCCTGAGGGAGGCAGTGGCAACCAGACGAATATATTCCCCACGCTGGAACAGTCGAAAACACGAAAGATACATTTCGAAGGCAAGAGCCAAACTGTAACCATCAAGATGTACAAAGACGTGCTCGACCGGATAAAGAGCGGGACTCTCTCGGTCATGCTCGAATCGGAACACGCCGAAGGCTTTGATGTTTCCAACACCGTGACGTCCGATAAGTTCGCTTTTACCGCGCCCTATCTTTTCTCCGAAGATTTCAGTGGAATCTCTGATCATGAGTATAATTCAGGCTATAGTGGAACATTATCTTCTGATACTAAAAATTACCCTTCAATAGATCTTAAAACATATGGCTTGGACGGGTGGACAGGAACCCGGGTAGGACTTCAAGCCAATAAAAAAATACGTATCCAAAGCCGATTTCAAAAAGTTTTTGGAGATGGGTCTCGTATGAAAGGACGAGTAGAAAGTGCAGCTATCTCCCACTTAAAAGAGAATGTAACGGTGCAAGTTTCCGTTGCATACGATTATGCCACAGACCGTGCAAGTAGCGATGATAATGGAGAGCCATTAATTTCTTTCGGATATACCGAAAAGGAGGACGGCGCTGAAGCCGATGATGACAACTTTCTGACTTTGCTGTTTAATGAACAAGTAAAAACGCCAGATAATAATAAGAAAGGCCGTGACCCCGGTTGGATTGGAAATACCCCACACACCGAAACACAGACTATTCCCGCCTGCACCAAAAAAACCCGTTTGGGCTGGAGAATCAGCAACAATAAAGACAATGCTGCATCTAATGGTGCTTACCGACTTTATATCGACAACGTGCGGGTGTGGATAGTACCGGAATGATAGCGAAGGGGAATCGCGACAAAGGAGGCGCGATTTTCGATAAATAAAGAAACAGGAATGCAAAGAGAAACGAATATGAAACGAATATTTTTAGCGATAGGGGCTGCGGCGATGATGGCATCGTGTGCAGACGATGCCACGATGCCGGCACGCGGCGGCGAGGGCACGATAACTATCGACTGCAATAAAACCAATACGATAATTCCGGCGTTAGGCGTGATAACGCGCGCGAGCGGCGACGACGTAACAGAGCTTGCCGACATAGGCTGCACGGTGCCCGCCGAACAACGGGTGTTGGTAACGAGCCTTACCGAGGGCATCGAGTATAACGAGGTGTTTGCAAGTCCGTCGAGCTTCAACAACATCGACTACAACCCGCGCCTCGAAGCGGGCGAATACATGGTAACGATAGGGAGCGCCAAACCGCTGTACGACTGGAAGACACCGTCGGGCGACGACGTTACCGCCAAGGAAGCACCCACGCACCCGCAGCGCGACGAGCTGATACCGCAATGCCCGGAGGGTGAAAACCTGCCCTACCTGTTCGGCAAAAAAATCGTAACGGTGGAAGCCGGCGACCACGACAAGCCGGTGGTGGTAACGATGGCTGTCATCAACACGGCGGTGTGCATCGAGTTCAGCGACGCATTCCGAAAGTATTTTGCCGACGGCGCCACCATCGACCTCACCACGAAGGCGGGCAACACGTTCACGGTAAGCTACACCGCGAACGAACGGATAAAACGCAAATACTTCTGGATACGTCCGGAGGAATTCAAGGTAGCCGGCACGGCGCTGCGCCAGTCGCCCAGCCCGGGCATCGTGGAAGCCACGCCGGTAACGATAAAAGAATATACGATAGGGCATGTGGCTACGCGTACGCTCTACACGGTGCGATTCGACGTAGAGAACGTGGGGGGCAACGGATTGTCGATAGAGATAAACGGCACGCCGATAGAGACCTTGGAACAAGAGGTGGAACTCAACCCCAATGCCTTTGACAACCTGATAAAATAAAACCGATACGATATGAAAACAGGATTCAGAACACTGATGTTGCTTCTCGCGGCAGCCAGCCTCACGGTAAGTTGTTCACGCGAGAAGTCGGGATTCGGAATGGAAGACCTGACGCCGGAAGGAGTAAGCGGCACGGCTTATCTCGACCTCGCCGGCGGATTGTCCGTTACCGTGCATAAAGCGGGCGAAGTGGTGAATACCCACGAAGGCGACGAAGCTACCGCCACCCGAAGTGTGGGCGAAGACGATGAATGCGACAACTACACCGTGGAAATCATCGCACGGAAAGAGTATAAAGACAATGTCGTCAAATACGACACCACGCGATATACCTACGGAGAAATCAAAGCTCTCACGACGCCGATAGCCTTGTCGGTGGGGTGGTACAACATACGGGTGTACTCCGCCAAAATGAAACCCACCGCGTGGGAGGGCGATGCCGGACAGCCGACGTTCAGCGGCGAAACGGGATTTTTCGAACTGAAAGTGGAAAACTCCGCAAACGAACCCTACCAACCGGGTACGATCGTGTGCAAGCTCGAATCCATACAGGTGAGCGTGTCGCTGGAAGAGGAGCTTGCCGTGCTCTGCTCGAACACGTCGGTGAAGGTGGGAATCGAGAACAAAACGGTATCCGACCGCGTCATCACATTCAGCGACAGCGACAAGCCGACGGAGGAGAAATACTGCTTCGGCATCGTAGACCTTGAAGTAAACAACAGCGACTTCACGCTGACGGGCACGCAACGGACGTCGAAAAACGCCTACCTCGCCCCCGTAGAAGAGGAAAACGAACTCATAGCCACCTTCACCACCGAGATAGAGGGCTCCGAAATAGAGAAAAACATACTCATCACCTCGGAAGCCAAAGCCGGCGAATGGCACAAAGTAACGCTCTACCTGAAATCGGGCCCCGCCGACAACACGGGCTCCATAGCCATAGGCGCTACCGTGGAGACGTGGGTATATAACCAACTCGTGGAGGTGAAATCGCTGAGCACCGACTTCGACGAAGAGGTGATACCCGATATCAACGACCCCAACGCTCCGCGCATCATTCCGCGAAACAAGTGCTTCCTCGTGAGCGATACCAACCATATCACCGCCGCTCACTATACGAACGTGGGCGACTACAACAAAACCGCCCTTATCGACATCACCACCACGACGAACATCAAACGCTTCGCCGTGCGCATCTTGACCGATAACGACGCATTCAACACCTATCTGGAATCGAGCGGTCTCAACACCGTCGTCGACCTGCTCTCGACCGACGCGTCGCAACTCGACCAACGCAACCGGCTGCACCTGATGGGCTTCCCGCGCGGCGTGGCTATCCAAGACGGAGGCTTGGAACAGTCGATCGACCTGACTTCGTTTATGACATTCCTCGCCCCCTATTCGGGCTATCACGAACTGACTATCGCCGTTACCGACGAAAAGGGTCTCTATTCGCGCATCGACCTCGACCTGAACATCGACCTGACGAGCGGCTCGGCATCGGCGCCCAAAGACGGCAGTCCTACCATCGTATGGGTGGGCAACAACATCGACGCACGTCAGGAAGTGTATGCCGGACTTTCCTGCGAAGTGGAGGTGGAAGCTCCGAAAGGCATCGCGGAATTTATCGTCGATATATCGGGCGAAATCACGCCGCTGTTAGGCGATTTTGCCATACCGACCCATTTCAGCCTGATAAATCCCGAAGAGAGCCAGATAAGCGGCGCGGAATTGGATTTGAACACTGTGCTTGGAAACTTCGGCTTCCCGGTAGGTGATAAAGTAAAAGGAAAGACTTTCATAAGTTTCGATATATCGCAGTTCATGGAGCTTATAAAAGGCTCCTGCCCGACCGGCAACGTCGATTTCCGCCTTACGGTTACCGACAACGAAGGAAATGAAACGAGCAAAGCCATCATGTTACACACCGTACTGGAAGAATAAAAAAAAGCAGTCATGAAAAAGATATTCTTATACGGCACGCTTCTCTTTGCGGTATGGGGCATGGTCTCCTGCCAAAAAGAGGACGAGTGGGGCGACGGCGACGGCTATGTGAGCCTGTCGATCAATGTGCCGTCGGAGGTAAGCACACGCTCCTCCGGCGAGACGGTAAGCCCCGATGCATTCGACCCGTTCGCCGTGCGCATCTACAAAACCGACGGAGCCAAAGAGCTGATACGCCACTACCATGCGTATAAAGACATACCGCAGCGGCTATGGCTGAAAAACGGCAACTACCTCGTTACCGTAACCCTCGGCGACAGCACGGTAAGCAAACCCATGGAGCGCGTGAGAACCAAAATTCAAGACTGCTGCTTCTGCGGCGAACAGGCGTTCGAAATAAAATCGGGACAGGGTAACAATATAACGGTAACGTGCACCCCGAAAGAGACCGTCATCGAAACCTATTTCGACCCGACGGTCGATGCCGAATTCGATACCTACCGCGTATGCGCCATGATACGCGACACGTTCTACGTCAACGACACAGTGAGCGGCGCATCGCCGTACTACACGTACCGTACGAACAAACGCGTTTTCTTTTTGGTGCCCAACGACTCCACCACCCTCAGCTACTGCTTCTTGGGTGACCGCCCCAGCAGCGGCAAAGAGTCTATACACCAACACAGCAAAGTGACGTTCGAGCCGGGTAAAAAAGCGGGCTACCGCTACCTGCTGACGTTCAAATACTCCGACGACGCCAAGCGTGGCGTAAAGTTCGATATAAAGGTACAAAAAGCATGGGACGAATATGATCACTACTACGCCATCAATCCCGACCCCTCGCCTACCATAGTGGGTGACGGCACGGTGGAGGGCGTACCTTACGTCTACCCGGGCAACGCCACAGCCGCATATACGCTGACGTCGTCGTCAAAAAGCGAGATAAAGAGCGTGTCGATAAAGGTAACGGGCGGCGCAGCCACCCGAGCCTCGGGCTTAGCCGCCACCCAATTCTCCGTGAAAGTGGAAAATCCGACGGAATGGGCAGCCGAGGGCATTACGCTCGACGTGACAAACAGGCAAGCCGTCAAACTGGAACTTGCTCCCATATTCTTCCAAAAATATATTCCGGGCGGCACATCGACCATAAACATCACGGCACGCGACCTCAACGACCAAGACGGCATAGCAGATGTGCAAGTGCTGTCGTCGGGCGTTCTGTCGCTGGCATCGTGCTCCTCCGCCGCAGACAAATGGGCTGCCAAAGGCGAAATAAAGAGTGTCTTATACGCCCAAGACCCGCAGACGGTGGAAGTGCAATATCGCGAAAGCGGCACAGAAGAGTGGACGTCAGTCCCCGTAACCGTTAGCGGCGGCACCACCTATACGACCGTGGTAACCGGCATCACGGGCAGTCATACCTACGAATACCGGCTGCTGGTAGACGGCGAGCAGGCAGGCACTGCACGCACCGTCACCATCAACGGCGGCTGGCAGATACCCAATGCCGACTTTGAAATATGGTCGAATATCAGTGAAATGTGGCTGCCCTATGAAAATGGAGGCGAACAATGGTGGGACAACGGAAACCACGGCTCTATCAAAGTGAAAGTTAACGTAACGACAGAAGTGGAGGGCAAACGTGGCTCTGCCGCCTACCTCAATTCTCAAAAAGCTACATTCTTGGGCATCGGAAAATTTGCCGCCGGCAATATCTTCGTCGGAAAATATATCACTACCGACGGAACGAACGGCGTTATCGGATTCGGCAAACCCTTTACGCCCGAATACCGACCGAAGAAGGTGAAATTCTGGTACAAAGGCACGGTAGGCGAGATAGACGAAGTCGATAATACTCATAACCCACCCGTATCGAAAGGACAACCCGATGTGGCGCAATTCTATGTGCTGCTGTGCAGCAACATGTATGGTCCGCACGTCGTAACGACCGCTGACACCAAGACGTTTATGAATTTGGAGTCTTCGACCATCGACTACTGTACTGACGCTGAAAATGATCGTGATAAAAATAGCCGAAATTCGGCAACCGACGGTCATATAGTAGCCAAAGCCATATGGGAAAATCAGACGTCGAAAAGCGATTGGACGCTAATAGAAATTCCGCTGGAATATACCGAGTATGGCGATGAAACGCCGAACTACATTCTCGTAACCGCTTCGGCAAGCAAATACGGAGATTATTTTACGGGTTCGACCGCCAGCGATATGTATATCGACGAAGTAACTTTTGAATATTAAAATGATACAGACGAAACCGCTGTACAGACATTTGATACTCACCTTTCTCTTTTCGGGAATGTGCCTCACGGCACATTCCCGAATCGTGAAGGAGAAACCGTCGGCGGCAGACTCGTCGGCAGTCGATACGACGTCGATAAACTATCACCGCAGCCAGCGGGGACTGATAGCGATGAAAAACATGTTCGTTCCGCGCGGACAGTGGATATTCGGGGGAACCGCCTCCTACTCCACGCAGACGAACGACAGCTACACGTTTCTCGTGTTCGAAGACATCGGCTCCGACGGCTATACGTTCAAGGTAAGCCCGCTCGTGGCGTATGCCATACGCGATAACGTGGCATTGGGCGTGCGCGGCGCGTACAGCCGCTCGCTTACGCGCATCGACAGCGGCGAAATAAATCTGGGCGACGAGGAGTCGGGTACCCACATCATCGCCGACTATTACTACCAACTGAAACACTCTTTCTCCATTGCCGGCGTGTGGCGACAGTATATACCGCTGGGCAGCAACAAACGTTTCGCCCTGTTCAACGAAACGGCAGTGAAATTCAGCTACCACCAAAAGAAATTCGCCGCGAACGAACCGGTGCGCGGAACCTACGAAACAGGCTTCTCGGTGTCGCTCGACGTGTCGCCGGGTCTTATCGCTTTCATCACCAACACGGCAGCCGTGGAGGTGAACGTGGGCGTGATGGGTCTGACCTACGGCATCTCCGACCAAACCCATAACCAGCTCTACACGGGCAAAGTGTCGAGCAGCAGCCTCAACTTCAACATCAACCTGCTGAGTATCGGGTTGGGATTTTCGTTTTACCTGTAACCGCCATACCGCATGAAAAAAGAGAACCGCACGATTTCCGCTTTCCGCCGCCTGCTTATGGCGGCGCTCTGCTGCGTGCTGCCGGCTGCCGCCTTGGCGCAGACAGGTAAAAACAAGCCGACTCCCGCTACCGACAATCGCGTATATTATCTGCCGCTGAATATTCCCGAGAAAAACCGAACTCCGGAAACGAAACCGACAGATGATAAAAGCTCCAAAAAGAAACCGGTGAAAGCGCCCAAATCTCAAAAGACACGGAAAACGGAACCGACACCCGACCATAACCGCGTGTACTATCTGCCGCTGAACACCGACGAGAACGCGACGCCCCAAAAACAATCGTCCGCAGAAGAAAAAAAACCAAAAAAGAAACCGGCGAAAGCTCCCAAACCCCAAAAGGGAACGGAAACCGAACCGACACCCGACCATAACCGCGTGTACTATCTGCCGCTGAACATCGACGAGAACGCGATGCCGGAGAAAGCCCCCAAAGACAGCTCGACCGTGAAAAGAAAACGGCGGGCGCCGAAAACGGCACCCGATACGACGGTCGTATCGGGACAGGCGAACGACTCGGTGCGACCGACGGCGAAACGCCACTTCATGCCGACCCGCCGCCGCATCGACCGCGAAGTGGAGAAAAACAAATTCGTATATAAGGGCGAAACGATGATGGGTCTGACGATTTCGTACGGAACGCTGAACACGGACAACGCGGATATGTTCCCCATCTTCGAGGAGATAAACGTGGGCGGCTCCATCGTGACGCTGAATCCGTATATCGGATATTTCTACCGCGATAACAACTGCTTCGGCGTGCGATTCGGCTACACGCACGTGGACGGCACGCTCGACTCGTTCGGGGTGAACCTCGGCGAACAAAACGACATCGAACTGGATATCCCGTGGATAGACCTGTCGAGCCGGCGCTTCTCGGCAAGCGCATTCCACCGCACGTACGTGGGTCTGGACGAAAAATGCCGCTTCGGAGCTTTCGGCGAACTGGAACTCTCCTACACGAACGGCGACAACATGTTTGCCTACAAATCGGGCGACCGACTGAAACATACCCGCTCCAAAAGCCAAAGCGTGCGCGTGCTGTTCAGCCCGGGCGTAGCCGTGTATGCGCTGCCCAACGTGAGCGCGTCGGTGTCGTTCGGACTGGGCGGATTCAAATACACATTCACCCAACAGTACGACGAAAACGACGTGAAAACCGGCAAACGCCACTACTCGAATCTGAATTTCCGCCTCAATCTCATTGATATACGCATCGGTCTGACGTTCCACCTGTGGAACTCCAAAAAGAGCGCGAAAAGACCTTTTGTAAAACCGTAAGACCATGAATACGAACCATATATACGCCTCGCTGCTACTCGTCCTGCTGCTCTCTACCGGCTGCATAAAAAACGATGTGCCCTACCCTATCATCGCGTGCGTCATCGACTCGATAGCCGCCGACGGTCTCGCAGAAACTCCGGCATACGACCAGACCAACCGCAAAATCACCCTGCCGCTGCTCGAAACCACCGACATACAGGCGGTGAACATCACCGACGTGTCGATGACCGAAGGAGCACAGCCGTCGGAACCTATCGTGGGCATTCAAAACCTGACCACACCGATGTCTGTTACCCTGACGCTCTACCAAAACTACGAATGGTGCATCGAAGCAACCCAAACCATCACCCGCGAATTTCGAGTGGAAAGCCAAATAGGCGCCACCGAATGGGATATGGAAAACAAAATAGCCAAAGCAACCGTGAGCACGGACGACTTGGCGAACATCTCCATAAAAACGCTGAAACTCGGTCCTGCCGGCATCACCCGAATGGTGTGGCGAAGCACCGAACTGAGCGACACCAACTTGTATGTGCTGCACGATTTCAGAGACAACGAAAGAAGAATCGAAGTTACCTGCCACGACCGCACCGAAACATGGTGGCTCCGCGTGGAACATACCGACGCCAAAGTGTCATTCACCCAAATAGACGGGTGGTCGAAAACGGCTTGGCTCTACGCCTCGGGCGAAAGCGGCTCGACCATGGGATTCTCGTACCGCGCCTCGGGCAGCGACACGTGGATAGACGTTCCCGCCGGCGATATAAAAATAGACGGCGGCGCCTTCCAAACCCGCCTGCGCGGTCTCGAACCCGAAAGCGTGTATGAGGTAATCGCCTACTCGGGCAGCGACACCTCCGCCGTCGAAAAATTCATGACCGAACGAACGGCACCGCTGCCCAATGCCGGCTTCGAAGAGTGGGCTACGCTGTCGGACGGCATACTGCACCCCTTCCTCTCGGAAAGCGACGCTTTCTGGGACACAGGCAACAAGGGTGCCAAAGTGGCAGGCGCCACCATTTCGCAAGGCTCTCCCGACATACGCCCGGGCAGCAGCGGCTCGACCTCAGCGGAATTGACCTCGCTAAAAGCATCGGTACTGGGCATCGGTAAATTCGCCGCCGGAAACATCTTCATCGGAACGTATGCCAAAACAGAAGGCACCAACGGAAGGGTGAACTTCGGACACCCTTTCACCGCCCGCCCCATCGCCCTGCACGGCTGGGTAAAATATACACAGGGAACCATAGACGAGATAGGGAAACAACCGCAAGGCACAACCCTGCAAAAAGGCGATAAAGACCAAGGCTCGATATATATCGCCGTAGGTACATGGAAAGCCGCAGAGTACGGCGGTACGGACACATCGCCGGTGCAAATATATACGGCAGATGTCTCGACATTCTTCAACAGCAACGCCCCCGACGTGATAGGCTACGGCGAATGGATGATAAACGAATCGGTCAACGAATGGCGTGAGTTTACCATACCGCTCGACTACCGGCGCACCGACGTGGTGCCCACGCACCTGATTATCGTATGCTCGGCTTCGCGCTGGGGCGACTACTTCACCGGCTCGACGCAAAGCCGCATGTGGCTCGACGATTTCGAACTGCTGTGGGATTAAGCCCCTAACCCTATAAACAGAGCGGGCTGCCGACAATCGGCAGCCCGCTCCCGTTTTTTCAAAAAAAAACAGCAGGACGATAAGCCGGGTTCTGTACCTTTCCGTGAAGAAAAGCGCCTGTCATTTATCTACGCCCTGCGTCGCCGCAAGGCTCAAGCGGTTTACCCCCCGACATGGGACGAGCAGCCCTCATAGCGTCGGTGTACATAACCTTGCAACCCATAAGACGTACGGCTCTCTGCGTCGCCGCAAAGACCGGTGAGCTCTTACCTCACCTTTTCACCCTTACCGTCACGGGGACGGCGGTCGTTTTCTGTTACGCGGCTCTACCCTCGCGGATAGCTTCCCGTTAGGAAATATGGCGCTCTGTGTTGCCCGGACTTTCCTCTTGCACGAAGCAAGCGACAGGCTGTCCTGCTGCCGGCGCAAAGGTAAGCATATTTTGCCGTTCCCCGCAACACCCCGCCGTGAAAAAACATCGCTCTCAACTATCGCCCGCCCTGCCGCCCGCAAAAACACCCTATCGGCAGAATCGGCAGCGGGAAAGAACAAAACCGACAAAATGACGGTTTTTCATATACCGGCCGTTAAGGGCTGTTAAGTACGCGACAAGGTGTATTAAAAATAACTAAGACGTACAATATTTCCCCACAATGGCGCGTATTTTGTATTAAATTTAACGACTGAAATTCTTAAAAACAATATTGTATTAACAATTAAATTTCAAGAAATATGGGTTCTTTCAAAAAAACATTACTCGGATTCATCGTTGTCGCCGCCATCAGCTCCGGCATAAGCATCGCCTTGTTTTCGACCTTGCAAAAGAACAACGGCGACAGCCTTGCCGCCACCGACACAACCGTAAACACCTCGTATGCCACCCCGACGGGATTCACCTCCACCGTGTCGAAACCCGCTGTGGAAACCGACTTCACCGTCGCCGCCGCCAACACGGTGAACGGCGTGGTGAGCATCAAATCGACCGTCATGCAGCAGCAGCGGCAATCGGGCAGCATGGAGGAGGAATTTTTCAAATTCTTCTTCGGGCAGGGCGGTCGGGAGTATAAACCGCAGCCGCGCATAGGCATGGGCTCGGGCGTCATCATTTCGGAAGACGGCTACATCGTAACCAACAACCACGTGATAGAGGGTGCCGACAAAATAGAGGTTACCCTCAACGACAAACGTATGTTCACCGCCACGCTCGTGGGCACCGACCCCATGACCGACATCGCCCTGCTGAAAATCGACGCCGACGGGCTGCCCGTCGTGCGATTCGGCGACTCGGACAAGCTGCAAGTGGGCGAATGGGTGCTCGCCGTAGGCAACCCGTTCCAACTGAACTCCACCGTTACGGCAGGCATCGTGAGCGCCAAGTCGCGTAATCTCGGCATGATTTCGTCAAACAATACGTTAGGCATCGAATCGTTCATACAGACCGATGCCGCCGTCAATCCGGGCAACAGCGGCGGGGCACTCGTCAATACCGCCGGCGAACTCGTAGGCATCAACACCGCCATTTATTCCGAAACGGGCAACTATGCCGGCTACTCGTTTGCCATACCCACCAGCATCGTGAGCAAAGTCATCACCGACCTGAAACAGTACGGCACCGTGCAGCGCGCCATGCTGGGCGTCGTGATACGCGAAATGAACGACGAACTCGCCAAAGAGAAAAATATCGAACTGCGCAAAGGCGTCTATGTGGAAGAGGTGAGCGAACGCAGCGCCGCTATGGAAGCCGGCATAAAAGAGGGTGACATCATCGTGTCAATCAACGGGGTAGCCACTCCTACCGTAGCCGTATTGCAGGAACAGGTAGCCCGCTACCGCCCGGGCGACAAGGTGAAAGTGGAATTCGTGCGCGGCAAGGAGAAAAAATCGGCTGACGCCACGCTGAAAAACAGCTACGGCAATACCGACGTAACCAAAGCCATGAACATAGATATGCTGGGCGCCACGCTGAAAGAAGCCGACGACGCCGTCAAAGCGAAACTCAACATACGCGGCGGCGTGGAGGTTGCCGACGTGAAAGAGGGACAATTCAAGAAGTCCGGCATTCGCAAAGGCTTCATCATACTCGACATCAACGGCGAACGGATAGCCCGCGTACAAGATGTGGAAAAAGTGTTCCAAGTCATCATGAAAAGCAGTACCGCCGACAAGGTAATGTTTATCAAAGGCTTGTATCCCAACGGAAAAGCCGGTTATTACGCCGTGCCTCTCTCCGAATGACCATGCGGCAGGAGCTGCTCTTTGAAACCAAGAACAGCTCCTGCCTTACCGAATTATCCTAAACCGATAGAAAACAAAACTTTTCGAACGACTAATTTAATTATTTCAAAAAAATCATCTTCGGCAGAGATTTTTTTATCGGAAATGATTATATTTGCGTCCCAAAATTTTTTCAGTCCGCGAATGAGACAGTTAAAAATCACAAAATCAATCACAAACCGCGAGAGTGCTTCCTTAGACAAATACTTGCAGGAAATAGGTCGTGAAGACCTGATCTCGGTAGAAGAAGAGGTGGAGCTCGCCCAGCGCATCAAAAAAGGCGACCGCGCAGCATTGGAGAAATTGACCCGCGCCAACCTGCGTTTCGTCGTTTCGGTAGCAAAACAGTATCAAAATCAAGGACTCAGCCTGCCCGACCTCATCAACGAAGGCAATCTGGGACTGATAAAGGCTGCCGAGAAATTCGACGAAACACGCGGATTCAAGTTCATCTCCTATGCCGTTTGGTGGATTCGCCAGTCCATTCTTCAAGCATTAGCGGAACAGTCGCGTATCGTACGCTTGCCTTTGAACCAAGTCGGTTCGCTGAACAAAATCAGCAAAGCATTTTCCAAATTCGAGCAAGAAAACGAACGCCGCCCCTCCCCCGAAGAATTGGCAAAAGAGCTGGACATTCCCGTCGATAAAATTTCGGACACCATGAAAGTGTCGGGACGACACATTTCGGTCGATGCCCCCTTTGTCGAAGGCGAAGACAACAGCCTGCTCGACGTGCTGGTGAACGACGACTCCCCCATTGCCGACCGCTCCCTCATCAACGAATCGCTGGCAAAAGAGATAGATCGCGCCTTGGCGACCCTCACCGAACGGGAGAGCGACATCATCAAACTCTTCTTCGGCATCGGCTGTCAGGAAATGACGTTGGAAGAAATCGGCGACAAATTCGGGCTGACACGCGAACGTGTGCGCCAAATCAAAGAGAAAGCCATACGCCGGTTGCGTCAAAGCGCTCGCAGCAAACTTCTTAAATCTTATTTGGGATAAAAAAGCGTTATCCCTTTTCATAACGGCAGGCTGCCCCGACGGGCAGCCTGCCGTCTTTCATATATACATTCGGTAAAAATATTTTTCTCTTATATAACGATTTATCGTAAAACAGGCTGCATAAAATATCAAACCGTAAATACGGAAAGAAAATTTATTGTTTTTTTATTTGCATATTCCGATAAGTCACCGTATCTTTGCACACGAAAACAAAAAATCAGAAAGAAATGACCGATTTCCGACTTCACGACCTGCGAATTAGCATTATTCTATCGAGACCCGATAGAGGGTGAGTCGGTGCGTAAAAACGAACAAACAGAAATTCATACGACCTTTCTCACACTCCGTGCTGAAAGGTTTTTTTATAATAACTATATGGATATGGCAGACAGATTATACATTTTCGACACGACACTGCGCGACGGCGAACAGGTGCCCGGTTGCCAGCTGAACACGGTGGAAAAAATAGAAGTAGCCCGCGCGCTCGAAACGCTGGGCGTCGATATTATCGAAGCCGGCTTTCCGGTATCGAGTCCGGGCGATTTCAAATCGGTGGTGGAAATATCCAAAGCGGTTACGTGGCCTACTATCTGCGCCCTTACCCGCGCCAACGAAAACGACATCAAAGTGGCTGCCGAAGCCTTGCAATATGCCAAGCACAAACGCATACACACGGGCATCGGCACGTCGGACTACCACATCAAATACAAATTCAACTCCACCCGCGAAGAGATTATCGAGCGGGCGGTGGCAGCGGTGAAATTCGCGAAAAAGTATGTGGAAGACGTGGAGTTTTATGCCGAAGACGCCGGACGCACCGACAACGAATATCTGGCGCGCGTCATCGAAGCGGTGATAAAAGCAGGCGCCACGGTCGTAAACATTCCCGACACCACGGGCTACTGCCTGCCCGATGAGTTCGGACGGAAAATCGCCTATCTCAAAGAGAATGTCAAGGGCATCGACAACGCCATTATCGCCACGCACTGCCACAACGACTTGGGCATGGCGACCGCCAACACCATGGCGGGCATACTCAACGGCGCCCGTCAAGCCGAAGTAACGGTAAACGGCATCGGCGAGCGCGCCGGCAACACGTCGCTCGAAGAGGTCGCCATGATACTGAAAAGCCACAAACACATCGGCATCGACACCAACATCAACACGCAAAAAATATACGGCACCAGCCGGCTCGTATCGAGCCTCATGAATATGCCGGTGCAGCCCAACAAAGCCATTGTGGGACGCAACGCCTTCGCCCATTCGTCGGGCATTCATCAGGACGGCGTGCTGAAAAATCGGGAGAACTACGAAATCATCGACCCGCAGGAGGTGGGCATCGACGAAAATTCCATCGTGCTGACCGCCCGAAGCGGACGCGCCGCCTTGAAACACCGGCTGCACTTGCTCGGCGTGGAGCTCGACAAAGAGGCTCTCGACAAAGCCTACGACGGTTTCCTGAAACTTGCCGACCGCAAAAAAGACATCAACGACGACGACATATTGATGCTCGTGGGTAAAGCCCGCTCAGAGAAAGCCCGCATCACGCTCGACTACCTGCAAGTGACCTCCGGCGTGGGCGTGCGCGCGGTCGCCAGCGTAGGTCTGCTCATCGCCGGCGAACGGTTTGAAGCCGCCGCCAGCGGAAACGGTCCTGTCGATGCCGCCATCAAAGCCGTCAAACAAATCATTCACCGGCAGATGACTATTCAGGAGTTCCTCATACAAGCCATTACCAAAGGCAGCGACGACGTGGGTAAAGTACACATGGCAGTGTCGCACGAAGGAATACACTACAACGGTTTCGCCGCCAATACCGACATCGTGGCGGCTTCGGTGGAGGCATTCATCGACGCCATCAATAAATTCGTTCATTAAAAAACGCATCATACGACACACTTATGAAAACTTTGTTCGATAAAATATGGGACGCCCATATTGTACAGCAAATCGAGGAGGGTCCCACGCAGCTCTACATCGACCGGCTTTATTGCCACGAAGTAACCAGTCCGCAGGCATTCGACGGGCTGCGGGCACGCGGGCTGAAATGTTTCCGCCCCGAACGCATCTATTGCATGCCCGACCATAACACGCCGACCCACGACCAAGACAAGCCTATCGAAGACCCCGTGTCGCGGGCACAGGTCGATGCCTTAGCCCGCAACGCCCAAGAGTTCGGGCTCAACCATTTCGGCATGATGTCGCCCAAGAACGGCATCATACACGTGGTAGGTCCGGAACGGGGACTGACCCTGCCGGGCATGACTATCGTGTGCGGCGACTCGCACACCTCGACGCACGGAGCTATGGGCGCGGTGGCTTTCGGCATCGGCACGAGCGAAGTGGAAATGGTCATGGCGTCGCAGTGCATTCTGCAATCGCGCCCCAAAACGATGCGCATCACCGTCGATGGCAAATTAGGCAAAGGGGTTACCGCCAAAGACATCGCCCTGTACATGATGTGGAAAATTTCCACCAGCGGGGCAACGGGCTACTTCATCGAATATGCGGGCGAAGCTATCCGCAGCCTGACGATGGATGGGCGCCTCACGCTCTGCAACCTGAGTATAGAAATGGGAGCGCGCGGCGGCATGATAGCGCCCGACGAAACGACTTTCGCCTATATCAAGGGACGCGAATACGCCCCGAAAGGCGAAGCATGGGACAAGGCGCTGGCTTACTGGAAAACGCTGAAAAGCGACGACGATGCCGTATTCGACAAAGAGGTGCGCTTCGACGCTGCCGACATACAACCGATGATTACCTACGGAACCAATCCGGGCATGGGCATGGCGGTTACCGACCGCATACCGACGACCGACGGCATGAGCGAAACTGAAAAAAGCTCTTTCGAAAAATCGCTCGCGTACATGGGATTCCGCGCCGGAGAGCCGCTGCTCGGCAAGCCGGTCGATTACGTATTTCTCGGCGCCTGCACCAACGGTCGCATCGAAGACTTCCGCGCCTTTACCGCACTCGTGAAAGGTCACCGGAAAGCTGCCGGCATCACCGCTTGGCTGGTACCCGGCTCGTGGGCGGTCAATGCGCAGATACGAGAAGAGGGCTTGGACAAGGTTTTGCGGGAAGCAGGCTTCGAGATACGCCAACCGGGCTGCTCTGCCTGCCTCGCCATGAACGACGACAAGATTCCCGCCGGAAAATATGCCGTATCGACGAGCAACCGCAATTTCGAGGGACGGCAGGGACCCGGCGCGCGCACGCTGCTGGCAAGTCCGCTGACGGCGGCAGCCGCAGCCGTTACAGGCGTCATCACCGATCCGAGAGAGTTGTTGTAATATTATCCGAAAAGACTATGAAACAGAAATTCAATATCATAACCGGCACGTGCGTACCGCTGCCGCTGGAAAATGTCGATACCGACCAAATCATACCTGCCCGCTTCCTGAAAGCGACCACCCGCGAAGGGTTCGGCGAAAACCTCTTTCGGGACTGGCGATACAACGCCGACGGCACGCCGAACAAAAATTTCGTGCTGAACAACCCTGCATACAGCGGTGAAATATTGGTGGCAGGCAAAAACTTCGGGTCGGGGTCGAGCCGCGAACACGCAGCGTGGGCTATCGCCGACTACGGATTCCGCGTCGTGGTGTCGAGCTTCTTCGCCGACATTCACAAAAACAACGAGTTAAACAACTTCGTGCTGCCGGTGGTGGTAAGCGAAAGTTTCCTGAAAGAGTTGTTCGACACAATTGCCGCCAATCCCAAAAGCGAGGTCGAAGTCAATCTGCCGGCACAAACCATCACCAACAAAACGACGGGACGCTCGGAAACCTTTGAAATAAACGCCTATAAAAAACATTGCCTGATGAACGGGCTCGACGATATTGATTACCTGTTGAGCCAAAAATCCGCTATCGAAACTTGGGAAAAGAAAAACAAATAGGCATGTTCATCGAAATAATGGATACGACGCTGCGCGACGGCGAACAGACTTCGGGGGTGGCATTCGCCCCGCAGGAAAAGTTGAGTATCGCCCGCCTGCTGCTTACGGTGCTGCACATCGACCGCATAGAAATCGCGTCGGCACGGGTGTCCGACGGCGAGTTCGAGTCGGTGCGGAAAGTGTGCGACTGGGCGCGAAAAGAGAATCGCCTCGAACAGGTGGAAATTCTCGGATTCGTCGATAGCGGCACGTCGATAGAGTGGATAAAAAATGCGGGCGGAAAGGTCATCAACCTCCTGTGCAAAGGTTCTTTGAAACACTGTCGGGAACAGCTGCACAAGACGCCCGAAGAACATATCGCCGACATACGCCGTGAAATTGCCGACGCCCGACAGCACGGTATGCGGGTAAACATCTACCTCGAAGACTGGTCGAACGGCATGATACATTCGCCCGAATACGTATTCGGTTTGCTCGACGCCCTCCGCGATATGCCGGTGGCGCGATTCATGCTCCCCGACACGTTAGGCGTGCTCAACCCCTACCAGACCTACAAATTCAGCCGCGCCATCATCGACCGCTACCCCTCGTACCGCTTCGACTTCCACGCGCACAACGATTACGACCTTGCCGTCGCCAACGTATTCGCCGCCATAAAAGCGGGCATACAGGGCATACACTGCACGGTAAACGGATTGGGGGAACGCGCGGGCAACGCGCCGCTGTCGAGCGTACTGGCGGTGGTGCATGACCAGTTGAAGCTGGAAACGCACCTCGACGAGAGCAAAATCAATCAGGTGAGCCGCGTCGTGGAATCGTATTCGGGCATACGCATTCCCGCCAACAAACCGATTATCGGCGAACACGTGTTCACGCAGTGCGCCGGCATACACGCTGACGGCGACAGCAAAAACAATCTCTACTACAACGACTTACTGCCCGAACGCTTCGGGCGCACCCGCGAATATGCGCTGGGTAAGACTTCGGGAAAAGCCAATATCCGGAAAAATCTCGAAGCGCTGGGCATCGAACTCGACGAGGAGGCGATGCGCAAGGTTACCGACCGCATCATCAAACTCGGCGACAAGAAAGAGACGGTAACGCAGGAAGACCTGCCCTACATCATTTCCGACGTGCTCAACCACGACGCCGGCAACCAGAAAATAAAACTGCTCAACTATTCGTTGGCACTGGCACAGGGGCTTCACCCCGTCGCTGTCGTCAAAATAGAGATTCACGGGAAACAGTACGAACAGACCTCGACGGGCGACGGACAGTACGACGCCTTCGTAAAAGCCGTGCGCACTATCTACAAGCAGCAGTTGAAACGGGAGTTTCCCGTGCTGACGAACTACATGGTGGATATTCCGCCGGGCGGGCGCACCGACGCTTTCGTACAAACGGTCATCTCGTGGGAATATCGCGGACACGCTTTCAAAACGCGCGGTCTCGATGCCGACCAGACCGAAGCCGCCATACAGGCAACGGTGAAAATGCTCAACCAAATAGAAAATATGTAATTGTAAATCATATAAACCAATACGTCTATGAAACTGAATATCGCTGTACTGCCCGGCGACGGCATCGGACCCGAAATCGTGGGGCAGGCTCTTGAAGTTACCGAAACCGTCTGCCGGCGATTCGGACATGAACTCACGCACAAACACGCCCTCGTGGGCGCCTGCGCCATCGACCGGTGCGGCTCGCCCTACCCCGCCGAAACGCACGAATTGTGTATGCAATCTGACGCCGTGCTGTTCGGCGCTATCGGCGACCCGAAATACGACAACAACCCCGCCGCCAAAGTGCGCCCCGAACAGGGACTGCTAGGTATGCGCAAACAGTTGGGACTGTACGCCAATATCCGCCCCGTAAGCACATTCGCCTCGCTACTGCACAAATCGCCGCTGCGCCGCGACATCGTGGAGGGTACCGACCTTATGTGCATACGGGAACTGACGGGCGGCATCTACTTCGGGCGTCCGCAAGGTCGCAGCGAGGACGGAAACACCGCCTACGACACCTGCGTATATAGCCGCGAAGAGGTGGAACGCATCGTGCGCCTCGCCTACAAATACGCACGGCAGCGCCGCAAAAAAGTTACCGTCGTCGATAAAGCCAACGTGCTTTGCACCTCCCGTTTATGGCGCGAAGTGGCGCAGGAAATCGCCAAAGAAAATCCCGACATCACCACCGAATATATGTTCGTCGATAACGCCGCCATGCAGTTGGTGCAATTCCCGAGCCGCTTCGATGTGCTAGTTACCGAAAATATGTTCGGCGACATACTCACCGACGAAGCCTCGGTCATCACCGGCTCGCTGGGTATGCTGCCGTCGGCATCGGTAGGCATACACACGTCGGTATTCGAGCCGATACACGGCTCCTACCCGCAAGCCGCCGGCAAAGACATCGCCAACCCCGTAGCCACCATACTCTCGGCTGCCTTGATGTTTGAATATGCGTTCAACCTGATGGACGAAGGCGCCGCCATTCGTCGCGCCGTAGCGGCATCGCTCGAAGCCGATGTCGTTACCGAAGACATTTGCGGCGACGGCAAAGCCTACAAATGCTCCGAAGTGGGTCGTTGGATCAACGACTACATCGCCCGCGAAAAATAAACATTTCGAGATAAAAAGCCGATAAACAAAAAACCAGAAAGTCCGACGGGCTTTCTGGTTTTTGCATTTTTATTATTAAGTCTTCCTAATAAATAATAACCTTAATAAGGTAGGCTATATTCTTTTACAAGTCGCCAGAAATCATTGCATTCTTCTCTTTTTCGGCAATATCATGGTTAATTTCATCAACATATCCAAGAACAGTACAAGGGTTACCTGCATCAATAATCTTTATAGATATATCACCATTAGGTGTATCAAATACAGTCATATAGGTACATTTTTCATTTCGCACAGCACTGAGTTCATATCCATCACCTTCGTAATATGGGTCAGAAAAATATTCAAAAGATTTACCATTACCATATTTTAGCATAAGCAATTTCTTATATTCCGTGTATGTAGATTTAAGAGAATACCAACTTGATGTCTCATTTAATATAACAGCAACCATATGAACCGTCTTACTTTTCTTACTAGCATAAACCCCTATTTGGCAATCTTGTTCTCCAAATTCACCCTTAACTACCGCTATATTGTCTGAGACAGTGATTTCTTCAAAGCCCAAACCCTTCAACTTATTTACAAATGTAGTTATATGTCCATTTATTGGAACACCCTTAAATGTTAAATGCTCCTGAGCCGAAACATTCATAAATATTGCACATAGCAATACCAATCCCCAAATTTTTTTCATAATACTTTGATTTTTAAGTTAAACAATAAGTGTCATTACCGTTAGATAGCAACCGTTTAACTTAAAAGGAAAGCGTGGGTATAGCTTACTATTGAGAAGGTACGACCAAGTACCCATACGAACATAAGCACAACCCACGCCATAGGGCGTGAGCATTTAGTGTGCCTATTGTGTGTTCGTAGTAATTATTTGGTCGTTTTACTCAATAACAACAATAGCCCTAAATGCTATCAAATAAACTGCATATTTGCAATTCTAAGAACAAAGATAAGAAAAAATTTGAAGATTAGAAAATTTTACGGCTTTTACTTCGACTTTATACGATATAATTCCGACCATTAAATTCTAAAATTACATCTACAAATTCCCCTTGTCCATAACAACATTTTTAATTAGATATATAGTCAAAACCGTTGCAGCTTCCGCTTTGACTCAAACTACAAATAAGAAAAAAAATAGATTTTATCTCAACTCATGGTATAACCATTGTTTCATTCACTTATTGTAGAATATTCTCTGTATCAACAGATAGTTATTTCATTATTAGACCTTTTCATTTGCCACAAAACAAGCTATTGCAATGCACGGGCTTATAATTCGTAATAAGGACTTCGACGCTCGAAGTTTTGGAGCGGTCTGCCGTATAAATGTCCTATTTTTTGAGGGAACAAAGGCAAAAGCTGCGGAAGAAGTTTATATTTTCCGCCGATATAGTTCAGTGGCGAATGTATGTAGTTACTCGTCGGCATCGGAGAGGTGTTGGAGGAAGAAGCGGATAAAGCGTTTGTAGAGGTGCGGACGGGCATTGCGACCGTATATGCTGTGATTGCGGTCGGTGTAAATCTGCATCTCGAATTGCTTGTCGGCAGCGACCAGTTCGTCGATGTAGCGCAGCGTATTGGGATAGTGCACATTGTCGTCGGCGGTGCCTGCGACAATCAGCAAGTCGCCGGAAAGGTCGCCTGCCCGCTTCAACGCCGATGAGGCATCGTAGCCTGCGGCATTCTCCTGCGGGGTAGCCATATAACGCTCGGTATATACCGTGTCGTAAAAACGCCAGTCGGTTACGGGGGCTATCGCCACACCGGCTTTATAGACGTCGCTCATCGACATCGCCATAAGGGTCATGTAGCCGCCGAAACTCCACCCCCAGATTGCCACGCGGGAGGCATCGACATAGGGCTGCGCCGCCATGTAGCGGGCGGCGGCTATCTGGTCTCGGGCTTCGAGAACGCCCAATTGCCGGTAGGTACATTGACGGAAATCGCGTCCGCGCGCTCCCGTGCCGCGACCATCGACGCACGCCACGATAAAGCCTTTCGGCACGAGCGCCTGCTCCCAATCGGGCGACGACCATTTGTCGAGCACCTGCTGCGAGCCGGGTCCGCTATACTGGGTCATCACCACCGGATAGCGGCGGGTGGAATCGAAATCGGCAGGCTTCATGATAAAGCCGTTCAGGGTTACGCCGTCGTCGGTCGTGAAAGTGAAAAACTCTTTCCCGACGAGGTCGGAAAGCGGATAGCCGGCATTGTCTTCGAGGGTGCGCACAAGGCGTCCCCGCCGCACGTCTTCGAGCGTGTAAACGGGCGGTGTGGAAGCATTGCTGTACACGTTGATGCAATAGGTGCACGAGGGATTGAACCATGCGGCATTGCTGCCTTTCCGCGTGGAGAGTTTCCGCCGCTTTCCTTTTTTATCGACGCAATAGACGGCACGGTAGAGCGCGCCCTCTTCGTCGGACTGGTAATAATGATTGCCTTTGGCATCGCGCCCGTAGTAAGCAGTAACCTCCCACGCACCCGACGTGAGCTGCCGTTGTAGGCGCCCGTCGTAACCGTATTGATAGAGGTGTCGATAACCGTCGCGCTCGGAGAACGCCACGAAACAGTCGGGATAGAATACCGCCGACGTGATGTCGTCTTCGTGGATATAGGCGTCGGAGCGGTCTTCAAAAAGTATGCGGTGCGACCCGTCGTGTATGTTCACCGCCACCAGACGGATATGATTTTGCAAACGGTTGAGCGCGGTAACGAGGGCTTCGCCGGTGGTCGGAACGAATGTTACGGCAGGCAGGTAGGTCTCGGCATCGACGGGCAAATCGACGGCAGTCGTACCGGCTCCCTCTTTCCAGACGTGCAGCGACACGCGGCTGTTGTCGGCGCCTGCCACCGGATATTTGAATCCGGCATCGGCGGGATAGACGTCTTGCGGACGGTCGTACGTGCCCGATTTCGAGCGGAAAAGCGGCATGGAATATTCGGGCACGCCGCTCTCGTCGGTGCGAACGAATGCCAGCGCGCGGCTGTCGGGCGACCAAGCCATGAGCGAAGTTTGTCCGAACTCCTCCTCATACACCCAGTCGGTTACGCCGTTGCGTATGCTGTTTTTCTCGCCGTCTGCCGTAACCTGCGTTTCCGTGCCGTCGGCAAGATTTTTGACATAAATGTTGTTTTCATACACGAACGCCACCCGCGTGCCGTCGGGCGAAAGCGCAGCAATCTGTTGCTTCGGGAAGCGTGTCGAGAGCGGCTGCAACACGTGGCTGCCCGTGCGGGTAACGTAATATTTCGCTTTGTATGAACGGCGATAAATCATTTCGGCATCGGTGAACACCAGCATGGATTTTTCATCGTCGCCGAGCGAATAGCCGCTTATCCGTTTCATCGGCGTATCGGATACGCGCCTTATATCGAGAAGGGTATCGACCGGCAGCCCCGTCGCATAGGCATAGCGCACGATGCAGGTGCGGTCGGGCGAAAGACAGGTGTAGTGCACGCCGTCGGTCGAAGGGCGTATGCCGCTTACCGATTTCGTTTGGTATTTGCTTGCGAAAATATCGTCCACTTCCATGCCGCAAAGGGGCAGATAACCCGAAAACAGACAGGCGGTTGCGATAATTGTCGAATACAGAGATTTCATTTTGCCGTTTTTTATTCGGAACAAAAATAACGATTCGACGGCAAAGAGAAAAAATTTTCCGTCGGAAATCGCGCGACAGCGTTCCGAATTTTTCTATTTTTGCATATTCGATACTCATTTTTATGGAACACGGGTTTATAAAAGTGGCGACCGCCGTTCCCGAATGTCGGGTAGGCGATTGCGCATACAACGGCAATAAAATCATAGAGCTGCTGCATGAAGCCGACAGGCAGCAGGTGGAAATCGCGGTCTTTCCGGAATTGTGCATCACGGGATATACGTGCGGCGACCTTTTCGGGCAGCAGCTGTTGCTCGAGGCTGCCGAAGATACTCTGCGCCGCATCGTCGAAGCGACGAAAGCGGTCGGCACGGTGGCGGTCGTAGGGTGCCCGCTGGCGCAAGGCAACCGGCTCTACAACACGGCTGTCGTCGTCGGCAGCGGAAAAATCTACGGCGTCGTGCCCAAAACCTACCTGCCCAATTACAAAGAATTTTACGAGAAACGATGGTTCTGCTCCGGCGTCGAAAGCGAGAGCGACACCATAGTCTGCTGCGGGACGAAAGCGCCTTTCGGCAGCCGACTGCTCTTTACCGACGGCATTGCCGTACTGGCAGTCGAATTGTGCGAAGATTTATGGGTTACCATTCCGCCCGCCTCTTACCACGCCCTGCACGGCGCCAACATCATCGCCAACCTTTCCGCGAGCAACGAGTTAGTGGGGAAACACGAATATTTGCGGACTCTCATCAGTCAGCAATCCGCCCGCTCGGTGGCGGCTTATCTCTATGCGTCGGCAGGGTTGGGTGAATCTTCGACCGACCTTGTATTCGGCGGAAACGGCATCATTGCCGAAAACGGAACTATTTTGGCGGAGAGCCGCCGTTTCTGCGATACGGCGCAACTTGTCGCCACCGAAACCGACATCGAACGGCTGATGTGCGAACGCCGCCAAAACACGGGCTTTTCGAGCTATACCGATACGGAAGACTACCGCGAAATAGAAATCGCCCTACCCGATTATAAAAACACGCCCCTCTCCCGCACCATCGAGCCTTATCCTTTCATACCGCGTATCGACCGGCTGCTGAACGAACGGTGCGAGGAGATTTTCAACATACAGGTTTCGGGATTGGTGAAACGGCTGCGCCACACGCACGCTCAAGCCGCCGTAGTGGGCATATCGGGCGGTCTCGACTCGACGCTGGCGCTGCTGGTTACGGTCAAGGCATTCGACTGCGCCGGACTATCCCGACGGCAGATACAGGGCATCACCATGCCGGGCTTCGGCACCACCGACCGCACGTACCGCAACGCGCTCGACCTGATGAATTCATTAGGCGTTTCCATTCGCGAAATCAGTATCAAAGAGGCTTGCATTCAACACTTCAAGGACATCGGACACGACGCGGCGTCGCACGACGTTACCTACGAAAACAGCCAAGCCCGCGAGCGCACGCAGATATTGATGGACATCGCCAACCAGACGGGCGGTCTGGTCGTAGGCACGGGCGACCTGTCGGAACTGGCGCTCGGCTGGGCGACCTACAACGGCGACCATATGTCGATGTACGGCGTAAATGCCGGCGTGCCCAAAACGCTCGTGCGCTATTTGGTGGCATGGGTGGCTCGGCAGGAGGAGAATGAAAAGGCGAAAGCAACGCTTCTCGACATCGTCGATACGCCCATCAGTCCGGAGTTGATTCCTGCCGACGAACAGGGAAATATCCGCCAAAAGACCGAAGACCTCGTGGGTCCTTACGAACTGCACGATTTCTTCCTCTACTACTTCATACGTTTCGGCTGCCGCCCCGAAAAAATTTATTTCTTGGCGCAAAACGCTTTCGGTGAACGATACGACGCGATAACGATAAAAAAATGGCTGACCATATTTTTCCGCCGCTTCTTCGCGCAGCAATTCAAACGCTCGTGTCTGCCCGATGGACCGAAAGTCGGCTCGGTAAGCCTCTCGCCGCGCGGCGACTGGCGTATGCCCTCCGATGCCGACAGCGCCCTCTGGCTGCAAGCCTGCGAAGCACTGAAAGCATAATCTATTCCAGTACACCCGTTTTCATCACCGACCGCCGGTGATGAAGGCGGTGACGCGGGGCAGGTATTTTTTCAGCACGTAATAGGCACCCAGCCCTGCCAAAATGATGATCGCCGGCGACAGAAAGTAGACGAGCAACAGCATGGCATCACTCTGCGGGTGCAGTGCGCTGCATACGGCTTTTATGACCAAAGCCAAAAACATTCCGTGATAAGCATAAATAAAGAAGCTGCTTTCCGAAAGGAATTTATTGACTCGCCAAGCCCCTTTCCCGATAAAATGTGCCGTTACCGACACAGCGAAAAACATACCGGTCAAAATATTTATTTGCAGTAAATAGGAACACCATTCATATTCCCGCAACGACAGTACGGTAAGCGACAACAGCAGATACAGCACACCCGTCTGCCGCCAATAGGACTGCACTTTGACGGCAAAATTTATTCCGTGTATGGAAAAATATGCCCCGAACGAAAAGAAAAACAACGCTGCGATACTGAACCCGGGCAACGTAAACCAAAAATCAGCAACCCAGAAGATTCCCAGCACTATTAAAACATACTGTTTCAACTTTTTCACCACCCAATAAACCAACGGTGAAAACAACATGACCACCATCAAATCGCGGAGAAACCAGAATTGATAACAAATCGGAAGATTACCATCGCCCACTCCATCAATATGCTTTCTATCCCAAAATGTCCACAACCAATCTTGAAACGTGTAATCATGTAGCGCCTTGTGTACTCCGCTCATCAAACCGGAGAAAAATATTTCGCTCAAAAACAACAATAATGCCACAGCAAGATTCCAAAAGATATAGGGTATCAACAACGTATGTACTCTCCTTTTGAGTTTTTTAGCATAAACTTCTTTGGTAAATGCCTCCGTTTTGTAGAAAAACAAAAATCCGGAAATGAAAAAGAAAAGCGGTACGGCAACAGCCGCAAATATGTCGGAAAAGAGATACGAAATAGTATCGTAAAACCAATGTCCGTCAGGTGGTATTAACTGCACTCCTTTTATTACTACATCATTGACTGTCGAGTGAATCAACACCACTCCGGCTATCAGCGGAAAGCGCAGAAACGCAATGGTCTGCGACAGTATCTCTTCGTTTGTTTTTTTCGAGGTAGAATCCATAAGCGACTTCAAATTTTATTTGTTTCAACGCTGCAAAGATAAAAAATATTGTAATACACGTAAAATTTTATTCGCTAATTTTTTACGTTTTTTATTTTCGATTTTTCAGATGAAATTTCAAGATATACAGCACCGACCGCCGGTGATGAAGGCGGTGACGCGGGGCAGGTATTTTTTCAACACGTAATAGGCACCCAGCCCTGCCAAGAAAAAAATTAAAATTTCAAATAAAAGTCGCGGGTAAGAGCCGCATATTCGGGAGTGAAGTGCAAAGGTGCCGTTTCGACAGCCATTTCCTCCTCCATGCAGGGTGCAGGCGAAAGCGACCATTCCGCCATGATGCGTTTCGGCGGCGTGCCCGCGCGACCGCTTACCCGCATAAGTCGGCACACATGCAAGTCTGCCCCTGCGGCGGCAGCGGCGACCGACTCCCAAGCGCCGACCGGAAAAATAAGCGACACGCGACCTTCGGGCAGCAGCAGCGCTGCCGCTGCCGCCAACAGCGATTCATACGTAAGCGTATCGGCATGACGGGCAGTCATGCGGGCGGCATCGTCGGGTAACAAGGAATTTTCAAAATAGGGAGGATTGGAAACGATGCGGGCATACCGATGAGGCGTCGTCTGCGCCCACACGGTAAAATCGGCAGGATATACTGTGATACGGTCGCGCCACTCCGAACGGGCGACATTCTCCGCCGCCTGCGCCGCTGCCGCTGCATCTATCTCCACGCCATCGACTTGCACCGTATCGGGCGTACGCTGCGCCAACATCAAGGCTATCAGACCCGTACCGCAACCGACATCGAGCACGCGGGCGCCGGCTGCCGACGGCACGCTGCACCACGCCCCCAGCAGCACGCCGTCGGTGCCTACCTTCATGGCGCACCGATCGTGCCACACCGTAAACCGTTTGAATCGAAAATAAGGATTGCCCATCGTCTTTTTTTCTACGGCAAATAAACAAAAAAATATATAATTATTCCAGCTCTCGACAAAGATTATTAACTTTGGCACGGCAATTGCAAGGGATTAATTAAAAATTTTTCAACGGACTTCGTGTCCTGAAAAATTTAACGTATGACAAAATGACTGTTATTTCCGACTATGTTCACCTCCGATAAAAGTTTTATTTTCGATTCCGACGAAAGCACTGTCTTCGGTCCCATTCTCGCCGAAGTAGAAGGGACACCCGACATCGACTGTTCCGACATTTCCGGCAAAGGCATACCCATATTGCCGCTGCGCAACATGGTGCTGTTTCCGGGCGTTACCCTGCCCATAACGGTGGGGCGCGCCAAATCGCTGCAACTGATACGGGAAGCAACCGAAAAGAAACAGTACATCGGCGTCGTGTGCCAAAAAGATATGAACAAGGAGGACCCCGAGACTGCCGACCTCTACCCTGTCGGCGTCATCGGCGAAATCATCAAAATACTCGAAATGCCCGACGGCAACACCACCGCCATTTTGCAGGGCAAACAGCGATTTCACTTAGACGAGGTTACCGCTTACTTTCCCTATATTACGGCAAACATTTCGCTTTTCCCCGAAGTGCTGCCGAAAGAGGGAGACAAAGAGTTCGAGGCGCTGCTCGACGCACTGAAAGATACGACGCTCGACGTGCTGAAAGCCATGGCAGAGCCGCCGCGCGAACTGATTTTCGCCCTGCGCAACATGGGCAATATGCTCTATGCCGTCAATTTTCTGTGCGCAAACATTCCCTTCACGCCGCAACAGAAGCAGGAATTTCTCGAAGCACAAACGGTCAAGGAACGCGCGTTCTCGCTCTACGCCTCCCTGCGTCGGGAAGCACAGCTGCTCGAAATAAAAGCCAACATACAGTCGAAAACCCGCGCCGACCTCAACCAACAGCAGCGGGAACACTTCTTGCAGCAGCAGATAAAAACCATACAGGACGAACTGGGCGGCAACGGCACGGAACAGGATATCGAAGAACTGACCGAACGTGCCGAAAAAAAGAAATGGAGCCAAGAGGTGCGCGACATCTTCGACAAGGAGCTGCGCAAACTCGAACGCCTCTACCCGCAATCGCCCGATTTTTCGGTGCAATACACCTACCTCGAAACGCTGCTCGACCTGCCGTGGGAGGAATACACCACCGACAATTTCGACCTGAAAAACGCCCAAAAGCAGCTCGACAAAGACCATTACGGTCTCGAAAAGATAAAAGAGCGCATCATCGAACACCTTGCCGTGCTAAAACTGCGCGGCGACCTGAAATCGCCGATTATCTGTCTGTACGGACCTCCGGGCGTGGGTAAAACCTCGTTGGGAAAATCAATTGCCACAGCACTGAACCGCAAGTATGTACGGGTGTCGCTGGGCGGATTGCACGACGAAGCCGAGATACGCGGACACCGCCGCACCTACATCGGCGCCATGCCGGGACGCATCATACAGGGATTGCAGAAAGCAGGCTCGTCCAATCCGGTTTTCGTGCTCGACGAAATCGACAAGATAGGCAGCGACTTCAAAGGCGACCCGTCGTCGGCGTTGCTCGAAGTGCTCGACCCTGAACAGAACAACACGTTCCACGACAACTATATCGACGTGGACTACGACTTGTCGAAAGTGCTGTTCATCGCTACGGCAAACGACCTCCATACCGTCGCCCGACCGCTGCTCGACCGCATGGAATTGATAGAAATATCGGGCTACATAGCCGACGAAAAAATAGAAATCGGCGAACGCCATCTGCTGCCCAAACAGTTGGAGGAACACGGGCTTGTAAAAACAGACTTGTCGATTCCGAAAAAAACGATGCGCTGCATCATCGACGACTACACCCGCGAATCGGGCGTGCGCGAACTGGATAAGAAAATCGCCAAGATTCTGCGCAAAGTCGCCCGCAAAAAAGCCTCCGACGAGGAGTGGGCACACACGCTGCAACCCGAAGACCTCACCGAATATCTGGGTGCCAAAGAGTATCTGCGCGACCGCTACGAAGGCAACCGCTATGCCGGCGTGGTAACGGGTCTGGCATGGACGGCATTGGGCGGAGAAATACTCTACATCGAATCGAGTCTGAGTCGCAGCAAGGGCGAGAAACTCACGCTTACGGGCAATCTCGGCGACGTGATGAAAGAGTCGGCAGTCATCGCCCTGCAATACGTCAAAGCCCACGCCGATATGTTAAACATCGACCCCGACGTGTTCGACCGGTGGAACCTGCATATCCACGTGCCCGAAGGCGCCATACCCAAAGACGGACCGTCGGCGGGCATCACGATGGTAACCTCCATCGCCTCGTCGTTCACACAGCGCAAGGTACGCGCCCACCTCGCCATGACAGGCGAAATAACGCTACGCGGTCGCGTGCTGCCCGTAGGCGGCATCAAAGAAAAGATTCTGGCAGCCAAACGTGCCGGCATCAAGGAGATTATTCTTTGCGAAGAAAACCGCAAAGACATCGAAGAAATAAAAGAAAGCTATCTGAGCGGTCTGCAATTCCACTACGTGCGCGACATCAAAGAGGTGCTCGACATCGCCCTGCTGCCGGAAAAAGTCGCTAACCCGCTCGACCTGACAGTCAAGAAAAAGAGGACGAAAAATCCGACACGGCAAAATAAAAGCGCTGCACCAACGATGCGCAACGCTTTCGGCTAAACAATTAATCCCGCATACGGTAACCGTATGCGGGATTAATTTTCATCACAATTTTTTGATTTTCAAAAGTCCGTCTTCCGACCAGATAAGACTGCGGACGGGAACAACCGGCTCGACCGCCGGCTGCGGAGCAGGAGCGACAATCGCGGCGGGAGCATCGACCGACAGCGTGTCGGACTGCACGGAATCCGCCTGTTTTTTCGATTTCTTCCGTTTCGACTTTTTCTTCGGCTGCGGCTCTTGTGCCGACTGCTCCGGAGCCGCCGTTTCGGGTTGCGGCATTTCGACTTTTTCGACCGACGCCGAAAGGGCGATATTCGCCGAATAACGGTCGTCGAACTCCACTTTCACCGAATAGGAGTTTTTGGAAATCGACTGCAACACGCACGGACGATGATATACCAAATGGGCTTTTCCCGTCTTTATGACCACAATCGTGAGGAAAGGCGGATTATTGTCCACCGGCTGCGAAAAGAAAAACAGCGCCGTAGCGTAAGCCGAGAGATGTACGGAGAAAAAGTAATTATTGTCCGAAGGAATGTTCGACGGCAGCTCCGCCCAACCGTCGGCATCGGCAACCGAACACAAGCGTTTCCCCGCCTGAAAGACTTCCAAAACATTGAACGCGCCCGGATAGTCGCCCGAGAATTTCAACAACTTCACCTGATAGGCGGTGTTGCTGCCCTTGTAAGTCGAGGTCTTGACCGTAGCGACAGGAACAAACGGCTTCGCCACCGACATATCGGCAACCGCCAGCGAATCAATAAACTGTTTTTTCGGAGAGATGTAACTGTCTTTCAAAACAAAAATATTCTCCTGCGCCGACAGCGCGAGCCCGCAAAAGAGAAAAAGCGAAAAGAAAAACGATTTTTTCATAAGGCTGTTTTTATGGCATTTCATCGGAATAGCAGGCACCCGGCAGGCGGCGGCAGTTGTACTGCGACGCCATGATTTCGCCGTATGCGCCGGCAGAGCGTATGGCAATGATGTCGCCCCGCGAAGTTTCATTGAGCGAAACGACTTTTCCGAAACAGTCGGACGACTCGCAAATGGGACCTACGACATCGTATTCCTGCGGCGGCAGGGCGGACGAAATATTTTCGATGCGGTGATACGCCTGATAAAGCGCGGGGCGTATCAGGTCGGTAAAGCCGGCATCGACTATCACGAATTTTTTATTGACACCTTCTTTTACATAGAGGGTTTTGGTAATCAGACTGCCGCACTGGCACACGACGGCACGCCCCAGCTCGAAGAAAAGATGCTGCTTCGGGCGCAACTTCAAGTGTTTGTGAAACACGGCGAAATACGCGGCAAAGTCGGGTACGGGCTGCCGGTCGGGCTGTTCGTAATCGACGCCCAATCCGCCGCCGACATTGATAATATCGACAATCATCATGCGTTTGTAGAGAAGCTCCTGTATTTCGTTGATGCGGTTGCACAACATCTTGAACGAGTCCATGTCGAGAATCTGCGAGCCGATATGGAAATGCAGCCCCACCAAACGGACGTGGGCAAGCGATGCCATGCGGTCGAGAATCATCTCCAAATGCTCCGTGCTGATGCCGAACTTGTTTTCACTCAAACCGGTAGTGATATAGTGGTGGGTATGGGCATCGACATTCGGATTGATGCGCAAGGCGACCGAAGCCACCTTACCGGCTTCACCGGCGAGGGCGTCGATATTTTCCAGTTCGGGCAGGGACTCCACGTTGAAACAGCAAATACCGGCTTCAAGTCCCAGACGTATTTCCCAATCCGCTTTTCCCACACCGGCAAAAACGATTTTGTCGGCAGGGAAACCGGCTTTCAACGCCGCCCGTATCTCGCCGCCGCTCACGCAATCGGCACCCAACCCGTATTCGCGGATTATCGACAGAAGGCGGGGATTGGCATTCGCCTTCACGGCATAATGCACATGATACCGCTCGTAGCGACCGGCTTCTTCGTGAATCGTGCGCAGCGTCGTGCGCAGCAAGTCGGTGTCGTAATAATAAAACGGCGTATCCAGAGTTTTGAATTTTTCTACGGGAAAATTCATGGCTGTCTTTTTTTTATGGAAAGAGACGGATTCAACGTCCGTCCCTCTACCCTGTTTATTGAAACAAATGGCGGCTGAGCGACTGCAAAGCGCGCTGCTTGTCTTCGGCTTTTACGAGAAAAGAAATATTGTAGTTGCTTCCGCCGTACGAAACCATACGCACGGGAATATCTTTCATCGCCTGCGTGGCATTCGACTCGAAGCCGATGTTTTTCCATTCCAAGTCGCCGACGACGCAGATGATGACCATATCTTCATCGACCGTAACCGTACCGAATTTTTTGAGGTCGTCGAGTATTTCGGAGAGATGCTTCGTGTTGTCTATCGTTACCGAAACACCCACTTCGGAGGTGGTAATCATGTCGATAGAAGTTTGGTAGCTCTCGAATATTTCGAACACCTTACGCAGAAAACCATATGCCAACAACATACGTCCCGACTTGATTTTAATGGCGGTGATGCCGTCTTTGGCGGCTACCGCCTTTATCTTGCCCGACTCGGAAACGCCGCATATCATCGTGCCCGCAGCCTCGGGCTGCATGGTATTGAGCAGACGCACGGGAATGTTGTTGAGCTTGGCGGGAAGAATGCAGGTAGGGTGCAGAATCTTTGCACCGAAATATGCCAACTCCGCCGCCTCCTCGAAATTGAGGGTGCGCACCGGTTTCGTGCCTTCGACGAAACGGGGATCGTTGTTGTGCATGCCGTCGATGTCAGTCCATATCTGTATCTCTTCGGCACGGACAGCCGCCCCGATGAGCGAAGCGGAATAGTCGCTGCCGCCCCGTTGCAGGTTGTCGATTTCGCCGTAAGCGTTGCGGCAGATGAATCCTTGCGTAATGTAGAGCGGCGCATCGGGATATTCCGCCAATTTCTTTTCGAGGTTGTTTTTTATGTATCCGGCATCGGGTTCGCCGTTTTTGTCGATGCGCATATAATCGAGGGCGGGTATCAATACCGACTGTACGCCCGATTCGTTCAGATAGAGATTCATCATCGTCGTGGACATCAATTCGCCTTGTGCGAGAATCACTTTCTCCTCGAACATGGTGAAAAGGTCTTTGGTGAAAGAACGCATCGTATCGAAGTTGTGCTTCAAGGCTTCAGCGGCTTTTTCCCGATATTCGTCGGTGGCATAAAGCTCTTTTATCGTCTGCAAATATTTGCGTTCCAGCGTATTGATTACTTCATTGGCACCGTCCGGATTTTTCTTGTAGAGATAGTCCGAAATTTCCACCAGCGTGTTGGTCGTTCCCGACATGGCTGAAAGAACAACGATTTTGCGCTCGCCGTCGCAAATAAGACGAGCGACATTTTTCATGCGTTGTGCCGAACCTACCGACGTTCCGCCAAACTTTAATACTTTCATTTTATTTTTCAGGTTGATTATTTTCTTTATTTTTTCGAGGCGCAAAGATAACAATTTATCATCAATGCACCAAACGTTTATTTCACGGGCAGCGTATCGGTAATATCGGTGATGCGCTTGTCGTTGCACAACATCACGCGACCCGGAAATTCCTTGACCAAATAATGGTTGTGTGTGGTCATGACGACCGCCGTTCCCGCCCGGCAAATCTCGTGCAGCAGGGCTACGATTTGTCTGCCTGTCTGGGGGTCGAGATTGCCCGTCGGCTCGTCGGCAAGAATTATCTGCGGCGAATTGAGCAGGGCTCGGGCTATGACCACCCGCTGCTGCTCACCGCCGGAAAGTTCGTGCGGCATACGATAGGCTTTTGTCTCCATGCCGACCTGCCGCAAGGCTTTCGTTACACGCTCGGCTATTTCGGCGCGGCTTTTCCAACCGGTAGCCCGCAAGACAAATTCGAGATTTTTCTGCACCGAACGGTCGGTAAGCAGTTGAAAGTCTTGAAAGACAATTCCTATACGGCGGCGCAACAGGGGTATTTCACGACGGCGTATCTTGCGCATATCCGCATCGAACACACGCGCTTCGCCGCTATGTACCGGAACATCGGCATAAAAAGTTTTCATCAGGGTGCTTTTGCCGCTGCCCACCAGCCCGACCAAGTAAACAAACTCACCGCTATACAAGGTGAAATCGGCATCGTGCAGAACAAGTTGTTCATCGCGCAAAATTTCGACCCCGCGATAGTTTATGAGCAATTGTCTTTCCTGTTCTTCCATAATCCGTTATTCTTTGTGGCGTTTTTTCAATTCACGCGCCAAGTCTTCCATGCGCAACCCTTTGGAAACAAGCAAGACAAGCAGGTGGTATATCAGGTCGGAGGCTTCGTAAATGAATCCGTCCTGCGTGCCGTTAGTAGCTTCGATAACGGTTTCGACCGCCTCCTCGCCCACTTTCTGCGCCATGCGGTTCACGCCTTTTTTGAAAAGCGACGTGGTGTAGGAGCCGTCGGGCATTTCGACCTTGCGCCGTTCGATAAACTCCTGCAAATAGCGTATGAAGTAGAAGTCGGCTTCGTTTTTCTCGTCGAAGCAGGTATCGCTTCCCGTGTGGCACACCGGTCCTGCGGGATTGGCTTTTATGAGCAGCGTATCTTTGTCGCAATCGGCAGTTATGGAGCAGACGTTCAAGAAATTTCCACTCTCCTCGCCTTTCGTCCACAAGCGGTTTTTCGTGCGGCTGAAAAAGGTTACTTTTCCGATTTCCAGCGTTTTTTCATACGCCTCTTTGTTCATAAAGCCGAGCATCAACACTTTGCCCGTGCAATTGTCTTGTATGATGGCGGGAATAAGACCGCCCATTTTTTCAAAATCGAGTTCCATATTTTTTCGTATCATATTCTTACACAAATACCCTCTTTCGTCAAATAGTTTTTCAGTTCGGGAATGGGAATCTCGCCGAAATGAAACACGCTCGCCGCCAATGCCGCATCGGCTTTTCCGAGCAGGAAAGCGTCGCGGAAGTGCTCTTTGCTGCCCGCGCCGCCCGAAGCGATGACAGGTATCGAAAGCGTATCGTGCAGCACCGCCAAAGCGTCGTTGGCATATCCGTCTTTCACGCCGTCGTGCGTCATGCTGGTAAAGAGTATTTCGCCGGCGCCGCGTTCCTGCGCCTCTTTCGCCCACGAAAACAATTCCCGTTCCGTAGGGACGTGCCCTCCGCTGCGATAACACCGCCATGTGCCGTCCTCGAAACGGGCGTCTATCGCTACCACGCACACCTGCGAGCCGAAGTTCGCGGCAATCGCTTCGATAAGCTGCGGATTCCGCAGTGCCGCCGAATTGACCGACACCTTGTCAGCACCGGCATTCAACAGCCTTTCGACGTCGCACAACTCGTCGATGCCGCCGCCTACGGTGAAAGGTATGTTCACCTGCGCCGCCACTTTCCGCACCAGTTCGGTGAACGTTTTGCGCCCTTCGTAAGAGGCGGTGATGTCGAGATAGACCAATTCGTCGGCGCCCTGCCGGCTATACTCCTGCCCCAGCTCCACCGGATCGCCGGCATCTCTGAAATTGACGAAATTGACCCCTTTCACGGTCTTTCCGTCTTTTACGTCCAAGCAGGGTATGATTCTTTTCGCTAACATCTTCAATAGTCGCGGTGTACCGCTATTCGATTTCGTTTCTCGCTATCCAAGACAAAAGTACAATTCTTTTTCCGAATATTTACAAGAACGGGCGTAAATCGGAAAAGGTTATGCGCCCTTCGTAAAAGGCTTTTCCGAAAATGACGCCCGACACGCCCATCGCATCGAGGCGCTCGATGTCGGCAATCGAGGCGACACCGCCGCTGGCTATCAAGTAAATATCGGGATTTTTTTGCAATATTTCTCCGTAAAGCTCTGTCGAGGGTCCTTGCAGCATACCGTCGCGCGCAATGTCGGTAACGATGACTTTGGCGATACCTTTGGCGCGATAATCGGCGATAAAAGGCATCAGCTCCTGTTCCGACGACTCCAACCAGCCGCCGACGGCTATTTTCCCGTCTTTCACATCGGCGCCGAGAATGATACGGTCGCTGCCGTAGCGGGCGAGCCATGCGGCAAAGAGGTCAGGATTTTTCACTGCCACGCTCCCGCCCGTTATCATCTGCGCGCCGCACTCGAAAGCGATACGCAGGTCGTCGTCCGATTTCAGCCCGCCGCCGAAGTCTATGACCAAACGGGTACGAGCAGCGATGCGCTCCAACACGGCATAATTGACGATATGCTGCGCCTTCGCACCGTCGAGGTCGACTACATGCAGACGAGTTATTCCGTTGTCCTCGAACATTTTGGCGACTTCCGTCGGGTCTTCGTCATAGACTTTCCGACGGTCGTAATCGCCCTGCGACAGACGCACGCATTTTCCGTCGATAAGGTCTATGGCAGGTATTAGTTCTATCATGGGGTCAAAGAGCTAAAAATCGGTGAAATATAGCTTCGCCCACGCTTCCGCTTTTTTCGATGTGGAATTGGGCAGCGTAAAAATTGTCGCGATGCAGCGCCGCGCTGAACGGGTGTATGTATTCGGCTGTCGCCGTCGTGTAATCGCACACGGGCGCATAATAGCTATGCACGAAATAGACGTACTGACCTTCCAACTCCGGAGGAAACATACACGTATCTATATCGGTTACCGTGTTCCACCCCATGTGCGGGACTTTGCGGTCGGGCGAATCGGAGCGGAAACGCTTGACATCGACATCGAAAATGCCCAGACAATCGACATCGCCCTCTTCGGAGTGGCGGCACATCAGCTGCATACCGATGCAGATGCCCAGCACCGGCTGCCGCAGCTCTTTTATCAGGCGGTCGAGACCGTGTGCCCGCAGGTAGGTCATGGCAGAGGCTGCCTCGCCCACACCCGGAAATATAACCTTGTCGGCAGCCATCAACGTCTCCTTGTCGTCGGTAAGCACGGGCGTAACGCCCGCACGGCGCAACGCGCAATCGACGGAATAGATGTTTCCGGCATTGTATTTGACAATAGCGACCTGCATCAGAATACAACGGTTTTGTTTTGATACACAAGTATTTTTCGCTCGATATGTTTTTCAACCGCGCGCGAAAGCACGATTTTTTCCAAATCGCGTCCTTTACGCACCAGCGTATTAATCGTGTCTTTGTGCGAAACGCGGGTTATATCCTGCTCGATAATGGGACCGGAATCCAAATCGGCGGTTACGTAGTGACTCGTGGCGCCTATGAGCTTGACTCCGCGCTCGAAAGCGGCGTGATAGGGTTTGGCGCCCACGAATGCGGGCAGGAATGAGTGGTGTATGTTGATGATGCTGTTCGGATAATGGCTGATGAACTCGGGCGAGACAATCTGCATATAGCGCGCCAGCACGATGAAGTCGATGCGGTATTCATGCAGCAGCGCCAGCTCCGCCGCCTCCTGCTCTTTCTTGTTTTCGGCGGTAATGGGAAAGTATTTGTAGTCTATCCCGAAGCGTCCGGCGGCAATCTCCATATCGGGGTGGTTGCTCACGATGAGGGGTATCTCTACGTCCCACTCGCCGGCGGTGTAGCGCGCCAGCAGGTCGTAGAGGCAGTGCGACATTTTCGATACGAAAATCGCCATGCGGGGCGTCTTGTGGCTGAAATAGAGACTGAAATTCATTTCGTATTTCTTGGCGCAAAGCGTGTGAAAATACTCCTCTATCCGGTCTTCGGGAATGATGAAATGCGTCAAGTCCCACTCGACCCGCATGAAAAATATGTGATTTTCCCTATCGACGTACTGGTCGAGATAGAGAATGTTACCGCCGTTGATATTGATAAAATCGGTAACAACCGCCACGATACCCGACTGGTCGGGACAGTGCATCAGCAGTATGGCATTTTGTCCGTTTTTTACATTCTGTGCATCTTGCATATCGGTTCTTTTTTGCGGCGCAAAGATAACAAAACATTAAAAAATATCCTAATTCAAATGTATTTTGCAATATATTTCCGATTTACGGAAACCATGCAAAAATCAATTCTGCCACCCGCCGCCCAAACTGCGATACACGGTTACACGTTGCAAAAGCGTGTTGAGCAGGGAATCGTAAAAACTGACTTGGGCGTTGATATAGCGATTTTGCACCAGCACGAAATCGTACGATGAAATTTTATTTTTATCGAGCAACTGGCGACTCTGCTCGTATGCACTCCGTTCCGACAGATAGCTGCGGTAATAGTTTTCGGTCTGGCGCATCGACATGGTGCAGCGCATCAAGGTGTTGGACACTTCGCACTGGGCGTTCAAGAGGGTTTCCCTGAAATTGAGAAACGCTATTTCGTGTTCGAGTGTCGAGAGTTTGTATTGCGAGCGGATAGCTCTCCGGTGGAAAAGCGGGAAAGTAAGTCCGCCCAAGAAAGAACCGACAAAAGATGCAGGTACATCGAACCACGACTTGAACAGGTTGTTTTCAAAACCGATGTTTCCCGACAACGCCACTTTGGGATAAAACTCCGCCCGTGCCGCCTTGTTCAATTCGAGATATTCGCCCAAAGCCGCTTCGGCTTTCATCACATCGGGACGATAGCGCAACAACTGCGCCGGATAACCGACCTGCAATGTATCGCGAAAAACCGGCGATGCATACAAATCTTCTATCGACGTCAATGTCAATTCGCCCGAAGAGCGGTTGAGCAGTGTGTTCAAAAGATTTTCCGCTATGAATATTTCCGCCTCAACGGCAGAGAGTTTGGCGTCGGCGCTATACCACTCCGATTTGGCTTGTTCCACCGCCACAGATTGTTCATGATAGGAATGTGAAGCCAATTCCGTAATCGTCAGCATTTCCGACTGCTGCGACTGCCAATATTCCACCACCTCTTTGTTTCGGGTTACGGTCTCTTTCAAGGCATCGCGTTTGGCGCGATACACGACCAGCTTGTAATACTGTTCGGCGACCTGCGCTATCAACATGCTCTGCACGCCCCACCGGTTTATCACACTTTGCTCCAAACGTTTGATTTTTGCCCGACGGGTATGGCGCAAACGACCCCATACATCAATCTCCCAATTGAAATAAAACAGTCCGTGATAGATTTTGGTCGGCGAGCGATTCAAATCCTTCCTCAACCTTATCTCGGCGGCAAAATCGAGAGAAGGGAAAAACTGTTCCATACTTACCCGCGCCGTTTCCTCCGCCTGTTCTATACGATAAAGAGCCGTTTGCATTCGGGTACTCGATTGCAGAGCTTCATTAATCAACATGCGCAAATGCACATCGTCGTAAAAGTCGCGCCACGTCAATGCTCCTATCGTAACGGTATCGAGACCGATATAGTCGCTCACGGGCAACCGATATGCCGTATCGGTCAACGCCTGCTCCGGTTTCGACAAAACCGCTTTCGAGGCACACGACAGAAACAGAGCTGACAAAAGCGCACTACACAAAAACAAATATACTTTCATAACGACAAGCACTTAATCTTCGTACAAAAGTAACGATATTCTTCTAAATTCCTAAATATTTTTATTCGTATATTAATTTTCTCTCATAATATATAAACATAGGATTAACTATTTTTTGGATTAAATTCAATGAGGTATTTTCAATTCTTACATTTTTTCCATACATTTGCAAAATCTTAATTATCATATAAGCTCTAATGAAAAAAATTCTTTTATTTTTATTTCTGTTCCCGACTGTCGTTTTTGCACAACGATATAACAGTCCGAATGTGCATTTCTATTTGCCCGACGGATATTCGATAAAAGATTTGGGAAAAGCGCAAGACCCTTACAATTCACTCTCCCCGCTTTACCTTTATGTAATCGTCATCAACGACTACAACATCTCATTCGGCACTATCAACAGTGCGGATATGCCGAACAAAAAAGATAAATACATTTCGGAATTGAACCGGAAAATCAAGGTAATTGCAAATCACCAGCATTACTCCCTCCAAAAGAATCTGTCGAATGGAAAAAATACCGTGTATTCTTACACGAACAAGAAAATCGCCATATCATCAAATTACAAAAAAGTAATTCTTTGGCGCGACGGGTACGAAGATGAAAGAGAGACTTTGTATGAAATAAATATAAATAAGGTACTGCCGGAAGAGTCGAACTACGATTTTCTGGAATGAAGCAGGCGGTCGACGCGCTTCGTCCAGCGATAAATGGGCAGCCACCAAGAGACCGTCGATTCTATGACGTCGCGATAGGACCCCCGTACGCGTAAGGGTATGCAGCGGGCTTCGGAAAGCGGCTTTTCGATAATCGCCGATAAAAAAGCGAGCAAACGTTCGCGCCAATGATACCAATCGGGATTCTGCAACCACGGCGATGTAAGCATACGTATATAACGTTCATCATCATTGTCAAGAGCCACAACCGCCTCGACAAGAGCTTCCAAAGAGGAATAATCGTTTGCATTCAAAAAAGTGTCCTTGCAAAAATCACGCGTTACCAAAGGGTTTCCCCAATAAATAGGGAGTGCTCCCGCTTGCAGCGGCTCCAATAATTTTTCTGTCGTATAGCCTTCGGTACGAGAATTTTCAAAAGCTATATTGAATTTGTAACGGGATATAAAATCAAGTTTATCGGCAACAGGGGTTCCGACATTATTCAAATAGCGTCCGCCGGAATCGACGGGCTTGTATTCCGACAACAGTTTGAAAAAGCGTCCACGCGGAGAATCGGCAACTCCATTGGAAACCACAAAAGAACAAAACGGGCGATGCAACGCTTTTTCTGCATCTATATGCCGCTGCAACGGCAAGGTTTCAATATCGTAAGTCAAAAAAAGCGGAAATCGCATATACCGCTCACCGAAATCAATATAATGAAAACCTAACGCATAATCGCATAAATTGAAATCGGGAACGATATTTTCTCCGGTAAAATATATTTTTACACAATCGTATTTTGCATTTTCATATCCGAATGCCGAATAAAACAAATAATCGCACGCTGCCGTTATCTCCACTTCGTATTTCTGGCGCAATGTATCCACAATAAAATTGTGCTCTTTATCGAACCCTCTCCAAAAATCGACAAAATCTATTTTTATCTTCTTCATTCCCGATACGTTTTTTGCTACATGCAAAGATAGAGAAATTATTTATCCGTTTGTTTTTGAAAATGATTTTGCGTAAATTTGTAAAAACTTATTTACCATGAAACGAATAGTTTTCTTTCTGCTTTTGTGTCCGGCAATAGGTTTGCGCGCTCAAAACAACGAGTGGCTCGACCCCGAAGTCAATGGGGTGAACCGTGCGCCGATGCACACGCACTATTTTGCATACGAATCGCCGGAAGCCGCCGCGACCGGCATCAAGGAAAATTCGGAAAATTTTCTGTCGCTGAACGGATTGTGGAAATTCCAATGGGTGGAAAATGCCGATGAACGCTCCCGCGACTTCTGGAAAAGCGGTTTCGACGACAGCGGGTGGAAAGAAATTCCGGTACCCGGCGTGTGGGAGCTGCACGGCTACGGCGACCCCATATACGTAAACATCGGCTACGCATGGCGCAACCATTTCAAAAACAACCCGCCGGAAGTCCCGACTGCCAATAATCATGTGGGCTCGTACCGCCGTGAGATAGAAATTCCCGCCGCTTGGAAGGGAAAGAAAATCATGGCGCACTTCGGCTCGGTAACGTCGAACATCTACTTGTGGGTAAACGGGCGTTACGTGGGTTACAGCGAAGACAGCAAGCTGGAAGCCGAGTTCGACCTGACACCCTACTTGCGCGTCGGCAAGAAAAATTTGATAGCCTTTCAGGTGTTCCGTTGGTGCGACGGCTCGTATCTCGAAGACCAAGACTTTTTCCGTTTTTCCGGTGTGGGGCGCGACTGCTATCTCTATGCCCGCAACAAAAAACATATCGACGACATACACCTCATTACCGATTTGGATAGCGCATATCGGAACGGCATACTGACCATAGAAACAAGCGGGAAAGGCGGAGAAACTGTGTTCACGCTGTTCGACGCCGAAGGCAAGGAAGTAGCGTCAAGCCGCAGCAGCCTCGGCAAAAAAGCGGTGCTGCCGATAGAGAATCCGCAAAAGTGGACAGCCGAAACACCTTATTTATATACGCTCCATGCCACCTTGACCGACGGCAATAAGGTACTCGAAACGATACCGCTGCATGTAGGCTTCCGCAAAGTCGAAATGAAAAACGGACAACTTTGCGTGAACGGACAGCCGACTCTCATCAAAGGGGTGAACCGCCACGAACTCGACCCCGACGGCGGCTACGTGGTATCGACCGAACGCATGATACAGGATATACAACTGATGAAACTGTTCAACATCAACGCCGTGCGTACGAGTCACTATCCGAACGACAGCCGCTGGTACGACCTGTGCGACCGCTACGGTCTGTATGTGGTATCGGAAGCAAACATCGAATCGCACGGCATGGGCTACGGCAAAGAGACGCTCGCCCGCCGCGCCGACTACCGGCAAGCACACATGGAGCGCAACATGCGCCACGTGCAGCGTAACTTCAACCACCCCTGCATCATCGTGTGGTCGATGGGTAACGAAGCGGGTTTCGGCGACAATTTCAAAGAAGTCTATACGTGGATTAAAAATTACGATCCGTCACGCCCCGTGCAATACGAGCAAGCCGGAACGAACGAATATACCGACATTTTCTGCCCCATGTATTTCGGGTACGAGCATTCCGAGCTGTATTGCCAAAGCAATCCCTCCAAACCGTTGATACAGTGCGAGTACGCCCATGCCATGGGAAATTCGGAAGGAGGGTTCAAAGAGTATTGGGACTTGATACGAAAATACCCGACTTATCAGGGCGGATTCATCTGGGACTTCGTCGATCAGTCGATACGGTGGAACGGTAAAAACGGTGTGGAAATTTACGCATACGGCGGCGATTTCAACCGCGACGACGCCTCCGACGAAAATTTCTGCGACAACGGACTGGTAAGCCCCGACCGCCGTCCCAATCCGCACGCTTACGAAGTGCGTCATTTCTATCGCAACATACACACGTCGCTCACCGACACGAGCGCCGGCACGATAACCATACGTAACGAAAATTTCTTCCGCGACCTGTCGGCTTACACCATGGAGTGGCGGCTCACTGCCAACGGCATCGCCGTGCGCACGGGGCATATCGACAACCTTTCGGCGGCTCCGCAAGGAGAGACGACGGCAACGCTTGACCTCGACGGCGTGGATAACCGACAGGAATGGCTGCTCGACATCGTATATCGGCAGCGGGAAAGCGAAGGGCTTATCCCCGCAGGGCATATCGTGGCACAAGAACAGTTGCGCCTCACACCGCCCGTCGCTCCCGATATGCAGCTTTCCGACGGGAAAGGCGCTTCCGTACAAGAGGGGAAAGAGTTCCTTACCGTCGAAAACGAGATATTCAAATTGGCATTCCGCCGCTCCGACGGTTTCTTATGCGGCTACTCGGTATCGGGTACGGAAATGATAAAGGAGGGCGAGGCTCTGACACCGAATTTCTGGCGGGCACCGACCGACAACGATTTCGGCGCCAACCTGCAAAACAAACTTGCCGTATGGAAAAATCCCGGACTGCGCCTGCTCGCGCTGCGCGACACGACGGAAGGCAGCCTCGTGCACGTAAGCGCCGAATATGAATTGACAAAGGTGGGTGCCCGGCTTGCCCTCTCCTACCTCATCGACCCAACCGGCGCGATAAAAGTAACTCAACGTATGACCGCCGGTGCTAAGAAAGCGCCCGAACTGTTCCGCTTCGGTATGCAGCTGCCCATGCCCCGCCAATTTGAAACCATCGAATATTACGGACGGGGACCGATAGAAAACTATGCCGACCGCCTCAGTTGCACCCCGATAGCGATTTACCGCCAAAGCGTGGACGAACAATTTTATCCCTATATCCGCCCGCAGGAAACGGGAACGAAAAGCGACGTACGCTGGTGGAAAATGCTGAACTCCGCAGGCAACGGAATCATGTTCGTTGCCGCACAACCTTTCTCGGCATCGGCATTGCACTACGCCATAGCTTCGCTCGATGAAGGCACCAAGAAACACCAGATGCACTCGCCGGAAGTTGTGCCCGACGACCTGACAAACTTCTGCATCGACCTGCGGCAAATGGGATTAGGCTGCGTAAACAGCTGGGGCGCACTGCCCCGCAAAGAGTATCGCATACCTTACGGCGATTACGAATTTACGTTCCTGATAAAACCCGTACGGCACCAATTCGGCACACAGCCATAACCCCTTGCGGCATCGAGAAAAAAAGAGGAGCGGCAAAAATGCCGCTCCTCTTTTTTATATATACAAGAATTTATTGCAGAGTAACCTGCAAGGGATTTCTTACGGCGAGGGCTGCATTGCGAATGTAGGAATCCCACGCTTCCGGCGTGTCGAATCCGTATTTGCTCCAACCCGAGCCCCAATAGTAAACGAGTTCGCTATCGGGCTGATAGTCGGTATAAGCCAGCAGATGCCCATCGGCGCCGCCTCTTACATTGTTCTTTTCGTTTTCGTCGAACATGACGGGTTTTGCCTCCGTTACCGCATCGGGGAACACGCAACCCACGTAGATGATGCCGTTGTTGTTATTGACATTATCGGTGGGGTCGGCATACGAGAGGTAGCCCTCCTCTGCCGATACCGTGTAATGGCAGTCGGCGAGCGGCTCGTGCAATACCACGCCGGCTACGACCGGAAGGGCTGCCGGCAGGTTATCATAAGTAACGACCGTCTTGTTGAGCTGCGAACCGGCATCGAGCGAGATAGTACGGGTTTCGACAACGGAAGCGCCGTTTACGTCGGTCGGATTATAGACGGCACGGACGGTAAAGCGCAACGGACCGTTGTCCAATATCTCATACGTATTGTAGCAGTAGGGATAGAGAATGGCTCCGTCCACCACCAGCGCCGTAGTGCCGCCGCCCAGCGTAGGTCCGACTTTATAGCAGTCGAGACCATTGCCGTGATCGACGTGATACGAAACGGAATTGTAGAGAGCATCGGCAGCGGCGGGGTCGGTCTTCCGCAATTCGGCGATACGCGCCATCGTTTCGGGATTCAGCTCCGAAGCATAGCGGGCTTCCACCACCGGTTCTTTTACCGACTTCACCCATACGTCGTAACCGAATGCCTGTTCGCCGGTTGCCTGCAAAGCGGGACCGTACATGCGATAAGCCGTGCGGTCGTTTTCCCACGCAATATCATCGACACGTTCGGGATATTGCTTTCCGCACGCCACAGTGGCTACGGGGTCGGGCGTTCCGGCTTTGACGGTGTAAACGGCTTTCCCGTTCGGAGCTACGCTCGCTTGAAAGATGAGTTTGCCGTCGTAGGTAACCTGATAGGGAAGCTGCGCACCGTCGGCATCGACCACCACGAATTGCGCCGTGTCGGGCAGTTGCAGTTTGGCAGCGACAGCAGCCATATCGACTTCCACCATTTCGTTCTGACGGTCGAGAGCCGTCGGATTTTCCACCGTGATTTTCACGCCGTCGCCGCAATTGCAGGCGGTCATGCCTGCAACTGCCAGCGCAGCGAAAATCAGATTTTTCACTTTCATGGCTCGACGGGATTATTGGGGTTGTTTACCAATGTAAGCCAAGATACCGCCATCGACGTAGAGCACGTGTCCGTTTACGAAGTCGGAGGCTTCCGATGCGAGGAATATGGCGGGACCTACCAAATCTTCGGGCGTACCCCAGCGGGCAGCGGGAGTTTTTGCCACGATGAAGGCATCGAACGGGTGGCGCGAGCCGTCGGGTTGTTTTTCGCGCAGCGGAGCGGTTTGCGGGGTAGCGATGTAACCCGGACCGATGCCGTTGCATTGGATATTGAACTCACCGTATTCGGAGGCGATGTTACGGGTAAGCATTTTGAGACCGCCTTTGGCTGCGGCATAAGCCGATACCGTTTCGCGACCCAGCTCGCTCATCATCGAACAGATGTTGATGATTTTACCGTGTCCTTTCTTAATCATGCCCGGAATAACGGCTTTTGCCACGATGAACGGGGCATTGAGATCGACGTCGATAACCTGACGGAACTCGGCAGCCGTCATTTCAATCATCGGTATGCGTTTGATGATACCGGCGTTGTTGACGAGAATGTCGATGCCGCCCACCTCTTTTTCGATGCGGGCAACGAAAGCGTTTACCTGCTCCTCGTTGGTAACGTCGCATACATAGCCGTGAGCTTTGATGCCGGCAGCTTCGTAGGCGGCGAGACCTTTATCCACCAATTCCTGTTTGATGTCGTTGAATACGATGGTTGCGCCGGCTTTGGCGAAGCCGCTTGCCAATGCAAATCCGATACCGTAAGAGGCTCCGGTTACGAGAGCCACTTTACCTTCCAGTGAAAAGTTTACCATAATGCTTTAATTATTTATAAGTTGGATATTATTTTAATTCCGTGTATTTGTAGAAGTCTTGGTCGCCGTAGTCGAGGTTTTCGCCGCCCATACCCCAAATAAAGGTATAGTTGTGCGTGGCAGCAGCGGAGTGGATAGACCATTCGGGCGAAAGTACGGCTTCGTCGCCTTTCATCCATATATGGCGCGTTTCGGTAGGCTCGCCCATGAAGTGACATATCGCATCTTCTTCGGGAATGTCGAAATAGAAATAGGCTTCCATGCGGCGGCTGTGGGTATGGGCGGGCATGGTGTTCCAGATGCTGCCCGGCTGCAATTCGGTCATACCCATTTGCAACTGGCAGGTTTCCAATACCTGACATACGAGCATCTTGTTGATGTTGCGATGGTTGGAGCCTTCGAGCGAACCCATTTCGGCAACGACGGCATCGGCTTTGGTAACTTTCTTGTCGGGGCAAGTCTTGTGTGCGGGTGCCGAATTGAAATAGAATTTTGCCGGCTTCTTCGCATCGAGGCTTTCAAATGTTACCGTGCGGTCGCCTGCGCCCAAGTAGAGGGCTTCCTTGAAATTGAGGTCGAAGACTTTTCCATCGACTTTCACCCGACCGGCACCTGCGCCCACATTAAATATACCCAGCTCGCGACGGCTCAGGAAATGGGTTGCTTTCAGCGGGTCGATGGCTTCAAGCGTAAGCACCTCGTCCACCGGTTTGGCGCCACCTACAATCAGACGGTCGTACATCGAATATACCATGTTCACTTCATTATCCACGAAGAGATTCTGTATCAGAAAATCTTCGCGCAGGCGCGCCGTGTCGTAGCTTTTCGCATCTTTGGGGTGCGCTGCGTAACGCAATTCGTAATTGGTCTTCATAAACTTATTTTTAGATTAAATATCACATTGTTTCACGGTCGTATTACGAGCCATACAAATATATGAAAAATCTGTCGGAATAACACAAATTTTCCGTTTTTTATGCAAACTTTTCTTTCAAAGTGTCGCTCCAATCGGAAAACATTTTCATAACATTTTGTTTGTCAAACAAATGCAAGGAAACAGGCTGTGCCTGTTTTTTCACACACAATAATAAAACGATACCCGACCCGAATAGTTTCGGGTCGGGTATGCAACCGGTATAGGTACGGATTTATTTGCCTGCCAGCGGGGCTGCCTGCGTGTAAGTGCGTGCACCCAGCTCTTTGTCGAGGGTGTAGATACCGAAACCGTTGTCCTTAATCATTTTCAAGGCATCTATATAGCCCTGTGCGGTTTCTTCTTCTTCGACCTGCTCGTCGACGAACCAACCCAACATACTCTTGGTAGCATAATCTTTTTCGGCATCAGCCAGCGTGTAGAGGTCGTGAATCATCGCCGTAACTTTCTTTTCATGAGTCAGCGTGTCTTCAAAGGCAGCCAACGGCGAAGCCCATTCGGTCTGTACTTTGTCGATGGGCGCCAACGTAACTTTTCCTCCACGCGAAAGAATATATTTGACAAAAATCATGGCGTGGTCTTGTTCCTCTTTGAACTGTACGGCAAACCAATTGGCGAATCCGGGGTTGCCCTGCGCCGAGAAATTGGCAGACATCGACAGATAAAGATATGCCGACCAAAATTCGGCATTCACTTGCGCATTGAGCGCAGCTTCCATTTTTTTGCTTAACATAGTCGTTGTTATTTGGGTTATTTTATAGGGACAAAAATAATTATTTTTCTTATATCGTCATCGCTTTTTTGTAAAAAAATTTCGATTTTCACAAAAAATGTTCTTCTTGAAATTATTCTTCTGTAAATAAACAAATTATACATTCTGCGAATTGTTCCATTCTCTTCGGGGCGTTACGGGAGAACTTTTTTATTTTAACAGGGAAAAAATCTTTTAATATCTCTTTTTTTAATATATTTGTCGGCAGCTATCTATCCGTCGGTTATGAGAGGATTTCGGGCAAAACCTGTTTGTTTCAGATTATTCACGAGTGCAATCATTACAGCGCTGTCGCTTTTCGCCATGCCGGCAAAAGCGGGAGCCGGCAGTATTCTTTCCATGGGTGCACCGTCAATATCCGACACCACCCAAACGACCGACCATGCACCCGCTATCGACTTATCGTCCATGCCCGACAGCCTCAAAAAACTGATACTCGATGCATTGAATCTTATCGAAGACCTTTCTATCAAGGAGAGCGAAAAGACGGAAGTCCTTACAGACAGCTCTGCCGTAAGTGTCGATACAATCATCAAAACCACTTTCGTGGAAGATACTATTTTCACGAAAGAGGTGCGCTCCATATTCAGCGACGTCATCGACACGAGTGTTACCGCCGCTCCACCCGCCCTTGCGGTGACAGATACGATACGACAGGAAAAAAACGTCAAAGACTCTGCAAGCGTACTTCCGCCGATACAAATTCCTACTCTGAAAATGTGTCCCGAAGCACAAGCGCTGTTGAAAAAACGCGACGGCTTTCTTATAACAGAGAACCGTCCCGTAAACCCGATTTTCCTCCCCATTATTTTCGACGGACAGCGACCATCGGAACGACCGGCTATTACTCCGAAAAAAGGTGAACGAAACCGCTATGAATTGAAACGGCGGAAATCGAATATAGAACGCGACCGCGAAATGAATGCGATAGGCGCATACGCCCAAGCCGAATTTATCGTCAATTCGCCCGACAAAGTGCATTACACGCCGGAAATGCTGCCCGACGCCATACATATGGAACGGGTGAAACGCCGGAAAGAATTTTTAGAGATGAATATCTACGAAACGCCCCGACTGCGCGAGCTACACGGTCATCAGGTAAAACTGAAACACTGGATTTCGGAATTGAACAGCGCCCTGCAAATTTCGCAGATATACATATCGGAAAACTGGTACCAAGGCGGGTCGAGCAACATCAACCTCATCAGCACGCAGCACTACGCGCTCGACTATAAGGATTACGAAAACGACAAAATACTGTTCGAGAACGATATAGACTGGAAACTGAACATCAGCAGCGCTCCGGACGACACCTTGCGCAGCTATGCTATCAGCGAAGATTTGTTCCGTATCGACAGCAAATTCGGCTACAAGGCATTTTTGAATTTCTATTACTCGGTGAGTCTCTCTTTCAAAACGCAGTTTTTCAACCTCTACAAAAAAAATACCGAAACCCGTACGGCGTCGTTTCTGTCGCCCGGCGAGATGAATCTCAATCTCGGTATGACCTATAACTACACAAGCAAAGACAAATCGCTCAAAACTTCGGCGTCGCTCTCGCCGCTCGCCTATAATCTGAAAACCTGCATCGACAAGAAAATAGACCCGACCAAATTCGGACTTGAAGAGGGGCAAACGGTCATGAATAAAATCGGTTCGTCGATAGAAGCGACAATCAAATGGGAGTTTATGCGGCACATGTATCTAAATTCCCGCTTCTATTATTTCACCACCTACGAACGGGTGCAAATTGATTTCGAGAATACATTGAATTTCGTTCTCAACCGTTACTTTTCCACCCGTATCGAATTTAAAATGCGCTACGACGACAGCGTTGAGCCGAATGCAAAAGGGTCATTTCTTCAATTCAAGGAATTGCTGAGTTTCGGTCTTTATTTTAGAATATAATGCCCTGTCATGAAACGGTTTCTGCTCTTTCTGCTTTTCTTTCCGATTGCCGCCGCAGGTATGGCTGCGCTGAAATTCAAAGTGGAAAATTACGATATGGCGACGGCGCGGAAAGTCATCGACAGCCGCATAGCCGACGGCACATTCGAGCTTATCGAAGGAATCTGGAGCGACAACAAAGGCGCCGTGTATGCTATCGAAAGATTCGTCGATGAGCGTCTGCCGGAGGAGTTTCGCTACCGTGCCATACGGCTGGACGGCAAAGAGGCGGGAATGGTGAAATATTTCTTTGAAATGACGACCATCGACGGCGTGTATCATGCCATGGGCGAAAATCCGTTCGACCGCACTTACGACGAAAAATACATCATCATGACGGGAAACGCCTTTGTATTCTCTCCGTATTCCGCTCTGAACAAGACGTTCTACCGAATATATCCCCTGCTCGATTTTTCCGAAAAAGAAGAAGAGGTACTCGGAGGCGCAGGCTCCGGATTCGCCTTGACGGAAGACGGCTACATCGCCACCTGCGCACACGTGGTAAGAGGTTACCAACAGTTTCTCATCACGGGCGTAAACAACGATTTCACCCGTTACTACAACGCTCGGGTGGTCGATAGCGACGCCCGCATCGATGTCGCCATTCTCAAAATCGAGGACAGCACGTTTACATCTTTCGGAAAAATACCTTACAGCATACGCGAAAACAATCCTGTCGACGGAGAATTTTGTTTCGCCATCGGGTATCCCAAAATTGCATACCTCGGCTATTCCCCCAAAATCACCACCGGAATTGTCAGCACGTCATACGACAGCAACTACCCGCATCGGTTCCAAATGACCGTTCCCATAGAATCGGGGAACAGCGGCGGCGCCGTATTCGATGCCGATGGAAACATCTTAGGTATGGCTTTTGCCCAATATACCGACCTTTATACCACTCTGTCCGTGCAAACAGCAGACCTGCGGAATTTCATATACAACTGTTCGGAGCTGCAAAATCTGAAAATGACGCCTGCCCCGAAAGGTCGTGAAATGACAAAAATCGTCGAAACCAACAAACCTTTTTCCGTTCTGATCTTTACTGATTTCGACCCGCGCGCACCGCAAGCCAACCGCACGGCATACCGATTCAAAAAAATAGAGCCTTCGCCGTCGGAAAAAGCCCAAGAGCTCTTTCTCGCCGGCAAATACGGCGAAGCCATGGAAGCGGCAAGCGAAGCCTTGAATCAAAATGCAAAAAACTGGTGGGCTTATTACCTTCGCGGAAACTGCTCGAAGGAAATGCAGAATTACCCGAATGCCGTCATCGACTACCGACAAGCCATTCTATATTGTCCCGACAAAGAAAAAAATGCTTTATCGGAAATCTACAAACAGAAAGCCATTGCGCAAATATATCTGGCACATTACGAAGACGCCCTTGCCGACATAAACGATGCACTGAAACTCAACGAGGAAGACCATTCGCAGCTGATATTCAAAGGGTTTATACTCTACTGTTTAGGGCGATACGACGAAGCCGTAAATGTCTACGACGAAGCCATACAATACCCCGAATGCCAAGCCGAAAGTTACTACTACCGAAGTTTGGCATACGAAGCGCTGGGCGAACCGGAAAAAGCGGAAAGCGACTTGCGGGAAGCCGCCCGACTCGGGTATGACCGAGCAAGGACAAAACTGCAACAGCCATAAGGCTGCCCAAAAAGTCCGCCCCATACGACCCGCCTGCGCGCCCTTATCTCCGAATCCGGACGGTAACAGACAAAATCGGATAACGCCTCTGTAACGAAAGGGCGAAACTTCACAACGACAACGGGGCGGAAAAGTTTTTTCCGCCCCGTTGCTTTTGTTGTTTTATACAATTCGCTCTATCGGGCAATAATCATCTTCTTGCCGTTCACGATGTAGGCGCCGTTTTGTAATGTTTTGAGGTCGGCGGCATCATCGGTTTCGAGTACCGGTACGCCTTGCATATTATACACCGTTATGTGTCCGGCTTCTGCCTGCGTTTCCGTTACTGCCGACGGGTCATCGGAATCATCGGGTCCATTGGGTTCGTTCGGTGTATCAAGCTCTTCTATCGATAGTATTTTGAACTTTTTCCACCCTTCGGCATTTTTATATTTTTCTACCGATTCGTCCGGCACGTAAAGCGAAACATTGGCACAATTCACTCTACTGAATGCAAAGTCTGACTCCTCGCCTGTTCCTATACTAATCGGTTCGGGGTTATAGGCTACTACTTCTCTCAAGCTCATACAATTCGTAAAAGCGTTTTTGCCGATTGTCTGTACGCTACTGCCTATCGTCAGACCCGACATATCCATGCATTCCTCAAAAGCTCCCTCGCCAATATAGGTAACGTTATCGGGTATCGTTATCTCTTTCAAGCTCACGCAGCCGGAAAAAGCATGGTCGGGTATCCGTTTGACATTCTCTCCAAATTCCACCGTCATCAATGCCAATCGTCTGATAAATCCTCCGCTTATACAGTTCTCGGCATTGTACTGTATCTCTTTCAAGCTCGTGCATCCGTAAAAAGCATCGTTGCCGATTGTCTGTACGCTCTTCCCTATCGTTACCGACGTCAATTTCGTACAACCATAAAATGCTTCCTCGGGAATCTGTTTGACATTATCTCCGATCTCCACCGTCGCCAATGACGAACACCCGCTAAAATCTCCGCTTATACAGTTCTCGGCATTGAACCATACTTCTTTCACTCCTTTGCAAACGCTAAAAGCTCCGTTGCCGATTGTCTGTAAGCCACTGCCTATTGTTATCGATGTCATGCCCGTGCAACGGTAAAATGCATTTTCGCCGATTGTTTGAACGCCATCGGGTATCATTATCTGACTCAAATTCCTGCAACCGGAAAAAGCATTGTCGGGAATCTGTTTGACATTCTCGCCGATATGCACCGTCGTCAATGCCGAACACCCGCTAAAATCTCCGCTTATACAGGACTCGGCATTGAACCATATCTCTTTCAAGCCCGTGCAGCCCGAAAAAGCTCCGTTGCCGATTGTCTGAACGCCCGTGCCTATTGTTGCCGACGTCAAACCCGCGCAGCCGGAAAAAGCATCTTTGCCGATTGTGGTAACGCTCTCTGGTATCGTTATCTTTGTCAAGCCGGTGCAACCGTTAAAAGTTCCTCCGTCGATAATGGTAATGTTTTCCGGCAGCGTTATCTCTTTCAAGTTCGTACATCCTTCAAAAGCACCGTAGCCGATAGAGGTAACGCTCTCGGGTATCGTTATCTTCGTCAAGCTCGTGCAACCGGCAAAAGCATAGTTGTCGATAGTGGTAACACTCTCTGGCAGCGTTATTTCTTTCAAGTTCGTACAATTGTTAAAAGCATGGTCGCCGATAGTCTGAACGCTCTTGCCTATCGTTACCGATGTCAAGCTCCCGCAACCGTTAAAAGTCCATTCGTCGATAATGGTAACGTTATCCGGTATCGTCATCTCTTTCAAGTTCGCACAACCTTCAAAAGCACGGTTGCCGATAGTCTGAACGTTTTGGGGTATCGTTAACGACGACGTCAAACTCCCGCAACCCCTAAAAGCCCTATTGCCGATAGAAGTAACACTCTCGGGCAGCGTTATCTCTTTCAAGTTCGCACAACCTTCAAAAGCATGGCTGCCGATAGTCTGTACGCTCTTGCCCATCGTTACCGACGTCAAGCTCCCGCAATTCAAAAAAGCTCCCTCGTCGATAATGGTAACGTTCTCCGGTATCGTTATCTCTTTCAAGCTCGCACAACCTTCAAAAGCATTGTGACCGATAGACCAAACGTTATTGCTTAACGTTATCGACGTCAAGCTCGTGCACCCCCAAAAAGTAAAAGGAGCGATGGAGGTAACACTCTCGGGTATCGTTATGTTTGGCAACTGCACGCACTCGTAAAAAGCCCCATTGCCGATAGAAGTAACGCTATTGGGTATCGATATCTCTTCGGTCAAACACCTCCAAAAAGCATAACTGCCGATAGAGGTAACACCATCGTCTATCTTTACTGATACAATCCATTTGTCGCGCCATGGAGCACAACGACTATACTTGTTGACATAAAGCTCCATTTTCCCTTTACCGGAAATTGTGAGAACTCCTTTTCCTCCTCCTACCTCCTCGTACTTCCAAGTAACATCGCCTCGGTGAACTAAACCGCAGTAGCCCTCGTCGGGACCAGCCGGTTGCGCCGTTGCCGTCCCGCTCCACAAGAGCGCGGAAACGACTAAAAACAGTAATCTCTTTTTCATAATCTATTTTGTTGGTTATTCGTTTCTTTCCGCAAAAATAATTCGAGAATACAAATTTTCAAAACTTTTTACTGAAAAATTTTACGTTCATTCGTTCGGAGGCGGATTGAGTCTGTATCGTTGCCGCTCCGCCCCGCAAGAGCGCGGACGCAACTAAAAACTGTAATTTCTTTTTCATAATCTATTTTGTTGGTTATTCAATTCTTTTTGCAAAATAATCTGAAAATACAAATTTACAAAACTTTCCGCTAAAAATTTTTGGCTTTATTCGGTAAATATTCCGATTTCGAGTGAAAAGAAATAGCGATATTGTTTTTTTTGTGCAAGAACGTTATCTTTGTAACGTTTTTCAAATTCGATGCCATGCGTTTTATCCGTCTTGTCTTATTCGTGCTGTTCATTTCGTCGCTGTTTCCGACGGAAACGGCAGCGCAAACGTCCAATCGCAAACCTGCCCCCCAAACGACCTTTTCGCGTAAAACCATCAATGGAAAGGAGTTTTATCTCTACCGTATCGAAGAAAACGACAACATCGACAGCGTATGCACGAAATTCGAGGTAGAACCGGAAATCATTTTCCAATACAACCCGGAAACGAAACAACGGAGCAACCTGTCGGAAGGGCACCTGCTGCTCATACCCGTACGGTATAAGACGGCGCAAATATCGAATGCCGAAAAGACATTCAAACACATCGTGTCAAGCGGCGAAACGCTCTACTCCCTTTCCATTATATACGGCGTTTCGGTCAATCGCATCATCGCGCTCAATCCGGAAGCGGAAGAGGTAATCCGCGTGGGCGACACGCTGCGGATTCCGCAAAATGCGGTGGAAGGAAACCCCATACAGTCGCAGGATGCCTACGTCTATCACACCATAGCCGCCGGCGAAACGCTCTACTCCCTCTCCAAACGCTACCGGACGACGGTCGAGAGCATCGTCGACGACAATCCGGGCATCGACCCGCACCACTTGGCGATAGGCGAAGTGATACGCATCGCCTCCAACAATAAAAACGAAGAAACGAAAGAGTCTGCCGCCCCCCGTCAGCAAGCCGTATTTTACTATACGGTAAAGAGCAAAAAGGAAACGCTCGAAAGCGTTGCCCGGAAATTCGGTACGACACCGGAAGAAATCTTGGCGGTAAACAAAGGCAGAGACCTCGTGCAAAAAGGAAACACGGTAGCCGTTCCGAAAAAAGAGGAACAGGCGGTAGCGCCGGTCGCCGAAGAGAATACGCCCGCACCCGCGCATCGTCGGGCAAAACAGGGTGGCACCTACAATGTCGCCGTCATGCTGCCGTTTATGACCGACCGCGAAGCCGATGTGCGCTCGTCGCTCTACACGGAATTTTATGAAGGGTTCCTCCTCGCAGCCGACAGTATGAAGCGTGCCGGTATGTCGCTCCGCATCTATGCGCTCGACACACGGGGCAGCCGCGCCGTCGTCGATTCGCTCATCGGCACGCTGCCGGAAAAGAATCTCGACCTGATCGTCGGACCCGTAGAAAACGCCGATATTGCCGCCGTCGCCGCATTCGCCCGTCGGGAAGGAATAAATATGGTGAATCCCTTCGCCGTGAAAAGCGACGAAGCCAACCGCAACCCGCGCGTCTTCCAATGCAACATTCCGCATGAAAGCCTGTATGCCCGAAGCCGAGAGAAACTGTTTGAAGAAATCGGCGACAAATCGGTCGTTTTCGTCATCGACGACAGCGGCAGCGAAAACAGCAAATCCGACCACATCGACCGCATCAAAACCAAGCTGCTGCAAGAGGGCAAAGACTTCGTGGAAATATCGCTCGGACAAGACCCCTATATGGAGACATTCGACGAAATGCTGCCCAATGCCACCGACCTGTTCGTGCTCACCAACGCCACCGGTCGGGGCGCCGTAGGCAAAGTGGTGGCTCCGCTCGCCAAGCTGAAAGACGACAAACCCCGCCTCAACATTTCGCTCTACGGCTATCCCGAATGGCAAATGTATATCAAGGAATACATCGACCCGTTCTGCCGGCTGAACACCACGATATTTTCGCGCTTTTACGCCCTGCCGTCCGATGAAATGGCGGCAAAAGTGCAGGACGCGTTCCTGTCGTGGTTCCGCAAAGATATGCTGCAAGCCAACCCGCAGCACGTATTTTTAGGATATGACACGGGACTGTTTTTCCTGACGGCGCTGCAACGGTTCGGCAGCGACTTCGAAAACGACATCGAATCGGTCGCCTACTCGGGAATACAGACGTGTTTCCGATTCCGCCGCATCAACAATTGGAGCGGATTCGACAACGAGGCGATTCTTTTCGTCCGCTTCACGCCGGCTTTCGACATCACCCGCGAAACGTTGCTCACCGAATAATTACGCCCCGATGAAACAGCTCCTGCGCCTCTGCCTTGTTTTCGCACTCCTGTCGGGGTGCGCCGCCGATATGCAGGCACAACGGAAATACAACAAATACCGCTCGGTATCGGTAGGCGTCAGAGGCGGAGCCACGTTCTCGAAAGTTACGTTTCGCCCGTCGGTGCGGGAAAAATTCCAACCCGGTATGAGTATGGGGGTGTCGGTGCGCTACATCGAGGAAAAGTATTTCGGCATCATCGGCGAAGTGAATTTTTCGCAATTCGGCTGGAAAGAGGATTTTTCAAGGGAAACAACCGGCGACTACGCTTACAGCCACACGATGAATTACATCACCATACCGTTTCTCTCCCACATCTTTTTCGGCAACGAGCCGATACGGGGATTTCTCAATCTCGGTCCGCAAATCGGCGTTCTGTTTTCCGACAAGGTTTCATCGAGCTTCGACGTGAACGACCTGCCGCCATTCACATCGGTGCTGCAAGTGCAGCAGTATTACGAACCGATAAAATCGAAATTCGACTACGGCATCACCGGCGGCATCGGCATGGAGGTGAAACTGAAACGGCACAGCATCATCGTCGAGGGTCGCTACTACTTCGGACTTAACGACTTCTTCGAAAACAGCAAGGGAAAAGACGCCTACTTTCAGGCATCTGCCCACCAACAGATTTGGGCGGGCATTTCATACCTCTTTCACATAAAATAAAAATAATCGGCTTACTTCAACGGGTGAATGCGCGACATTTTGCGGATATGATACCACAATGCCGCCAGCGCGACGATGAAGGCTACCGTATCGGTGATGGGTATGCTCCACCACACGCCGTTCGTTCCGTAAAAGGGCGGCAATATCAGCAGGCAGGGTATCAGAAATAAAAGCTGCCGCGAAAGCGACAGGAAAATGGAAATGCGCGATTTGCCGATAGACTGGAAAAATTGCGTGATGACAATCTGCATACCCACTATGGCAAATGCCGCACTCATGATGCGCAAGCCGTTGCGGGAGATTTCCAACAGCTCGGGGTCGTCGGTGAAAAGTCCAACGATAACGCTCGGTATCAATTCGTTAAGCAGGAAACCGAAGGTGGTGATGCAGCCGCCCCAGAAGATGCCGTAATGCAGCGTCAGCTTCACGCGGTCGAAGCGGTTGGCGCCGTAGTTGTAGCCGACAATCGGCTGCATACCCTGCGCCAGCCCCAAGACAATCATCACGAAAAGCGTCATCATGCGATTGACGATACCGTATGCGCCGATAGCCATATTGCCGCCGTAATCGAGCAGCGACGTGTTGATGATGATGACCACCAGACAGGCGCACGAGTTCATCAGAAAGGGCGACATTCCGATGCTCAGAATCGAAGCGACGATGCGGCGCTGCAACCCGAAGTAGCCGCGCTTGAAATGGATATAGCTGTTGCGGTTGAGGAAGTGCGAGAGCACCCATATCATTCCCGTAAACTGTGCCAGCACGGTAGCGAGCGCAGCTCCCTTTATGCCCCACTTCAAGGTAAAGATGAATATCGGCGCCACGACGATATTGACCGCCACCGTAAGAATGGACGAAAACATCGCCTTGCGGGGATAGCCGGTGGCACGCATGACATTGTTCAACCCGACAAAGAGGTAGGCAATGGGATTGCCGTAAAGTATGATGCGCATGAAGTCGCGGGCATACGGCAGCGTGTCTTCGCTGGCGCCGAAAAAGCGCAGCACGGGGTCGAGAAAAACGAGCGTAACGCACGTGAGCAATACGCCGTTGAACGCCAACAATATGGCGGCATGGTGCAATACCGAAGTCGCCCGCCGGTGGTCTTTCTGCCCCATATATATAGAGGTAATGGTGGCGCTGCCCACTCCTACCAGCGTACAGAAAGCGATAATCAGATTCATCAGCGGAAAGGTTACCGCCAAACCGGCTATCGCCATCGCTCCCACGCCGTGCCCGATGAATATGCTGTCGATGACGTTGTACAACGAAACGACCGTCATCGCTATGATGGCAGGTATGGAGTATTCCAACAGCAATCTCCCGATAGGTGCCGTTCCCAGTCGTTGCGGTGAATTATTGTTTACCATATCCGTTTCCGTTGTGGCGGCAAAGGTACGAAATATTTGTATAGTCGCGCGGTTTTTATTTCCTTTGCAGCGTTAAACAAAATAAATAAAATATGGGAAACTTTCCTGCCGCTGCGCTTTTCGACCTCGACGGCGTCATCGTGGACACCGAACCGCAATACAGTATTTTCTGGGACAGAACGGGTGCGACTTACTTGCACGACACCGACCATTTCGGTGCGAAAATCAAGGGCAATACGCTGCGACAGATTTTCGACCGCCATTTTGCGGGGCATGAGGCATGGCAGCGGGAGATTGCCGCTGCGCTGGCTGAATGGGAACGTCAAATGAAATTTTATCTGATTCCGGGCATTCTCGATTTCTTGTCGGAGCTCCGCTCGCTGCACATACGCACGGCGGTCGTTACCAGCTCCGACCAAGCGAAGATACAAAACCTTTGGCGGGCACACCCCGAATTAAAGACATTCTTCGACATCGTGATTACTGCCGACGACATCACCCGCTCGAAGCCCGACCCCGAAGGGTATCTGCTGGCGGCTGCCCGACTGAATGCCGCGCCGGCGCAGTCGGTCGTTTTCGAGGATTCGCGCGCCGGTCTGCAAGCCGCCCGCGCCGGCGGAATGCGTGTTGTGGGGCTGGCAACCACGCTGCCCCGCGACGAGGTGGCGGCGCTTGCCGACACGGTCATCGAAAATTTTTCGGGCGTGCGGGCGCACATACTTTTCTACAAATAAATCTTTTACGAGAAAATTCGGTCGCGGCTACCGCGAAAACGAATCGACCGCCTGCCGCAAAACGACAAGGCGGGCAAGGAGATTTTCCAAACGGTCGAGGGGGAGCATATTGGCTCCGTCGGATTTGGCTTTTGCCGGCTCGGGGTGCGTCTCCATGAAAAGCCCGTCGACCCCTACCGCCACGCCGGCACGCGCCACCGTTTCGATGAGCTTCGGCATACCGCCGGTTACCCCCGACGTCTGGTTGGGCTGTTGCAGCGAATGGGTTACATCGAGCACCACCGGACAGCCGAAACTCTGCATTTCGGGTATGCCGCGATAATCGACCACCAAGTCCTGATAGCCGAACGTGGTGCCCCGCTCGGTAAGCATTACGTTTTCATTGCCCGACTCCGTTATTTTTTCGGCGGCAAAGCGCATGGCACCCGCCGACAAGAATTGTCCTTTTTTGATATTAACCACTTTTCCCGTGCGGGCGGCAGCCAGCAACAGGTCGGTCTGCCGGCACAGAAATGCCGGAATCTGCAACACATCGACATAAGCGGCTGCCATATCGGCTTCGGCGGCAGTGTGTATATCGGTTACTACCGGCACGTCGAACGTTTCGCGCACCTTGCGCAATATGCGCAGCGCCTTTTCGTCGCCGATGCCGGTAAACGAATCGAGGCGCGAACGGTTGTCTTTCCGGTACGAGCCTTTGAAAATATAGGGAATCTTCATGCGGTCGGTAAGGCTGACTATTTTCTCGGCGATGCGCATCGCCATATCTTCGCCTTCGATGACACAGGGACCCGCCAACAGGAAAAAGAGACCCGACTCGGTGTGGTGCAGATTGGATATTCGGGGATACATGAGCGTTATTTTTTACGGTTTATCTGATTAATAATGTGCAGGGTATGACACGCCACCACGCCGGCAGTCTCGGTGCGCAGGCGGCTGTCGCCCAACGACACGGCGCGGAATCCGCAGTCGGTTGCCAACGCTATTTCGTCGCGGCTGAAATCGCCCTCCGGACCGATAAGCACCAACGCATCGCGACCCGCTTCATAAAGCTGCGCCAGCGGCACGCGCTCGCCCTCCTGACAATGGGCGATAAATTTGTCGCCGGAGAATGGCTGTCGGACGAAACGGTCGAAATCGGTCATTTCGTCGAGTTGCGGGCAGACGGCTTTAAGCGACTGCTTCATGGCGGAAATCACGATTTTGCGCAGACGGTCGCTTTTCATCTCGCGCCGCTCGGAGTAGCGGCAGCGCAGCGGCGTAATGGCGTCGATGCCTATCTCGGTACATTTTTCGGCAAACCACTCCATGCGGTCGAGGTTCTTCGTGGGCGCTATCGCCACGTGCAGACGGAAGCCCCACGCAGGCGGCGCGGGTATCGTCTCCACAATATCCACCGCGCAGTGCTTCGGGTGCGCCGACACGATTATCGCCCGATAGAACGTACCGGCGCCGTCGGCAAGCATCAGTTCGTCGCCCTCGACCTGCCGCAGCACTTTGACGCAGTGATGCGACTCTTCTTCGGGCAGCTCCCGCACCGAAGCAATATCCGGAGTGTAAAAAATATTCATTGTCCGCCTTTGTAACAACGTTGCAAATATAACGAGATTTCACAAAAAAACGGCAAAACGGCGGAGAGATTGTCTCCGCGTTTTGCCGCCGGCGTTTTTCAGGATATTTTCAGGTTACTTCATCATATCGACAATACGGGCAACCTCCTTGTCGGCTGTGGCTGCACTGCCGCCGCGTATGGCAACGCCCTGCCGTACATCGGCACGCGGACAGGCTTTTTTGAGGTCTTCCACGCTATGCCCGAATCCGCTGCCCTCGTGGGTGCAGAATGGGATTATCTTTTTTCCGGAAAAATCGTATGACTCCAAAAAGGTGAACACCGCCATGGGCATCGTGCCCCACCAGTTGGGATAACCCAGAAAAACAGTGTCGTACTGCTCTATGTTCTCAACTTCGGAGGTAAGGCGGGGACGGGCTTTCCGCCGTTGCTCCTCCTGCGCCTTTTCGGTGGTCGCATAGTAACAGGGTAAGGTTCCACCGTCTCGATATGGAACAAGTTTCCATGCGTAAGTACCTCTATTTTACCGGCAATAACCTCGGTATTTCCGACAGAACGCATTTCAAGCCGTCCATTCACGTAAGTTTCGCCTTTCAGCGAAAAATAGGCTATTAAAATTTTATTCATATATCACTATTTCAAATGATTAGATAGCTACTTTTTTTTAATTACAAATCGACCGGTTCCAGTGCTTTCTGCGCCGCCATACCGAACAGCGAAAGAGCAGCTCCGCCGATGGTCGAAAAAAATTCCGTTTCATATTTTCACGACACAAAAGTAACATTTTAACGACGAACAAAAATATCCGGATTACGGTTTGATATACCTTTTTTACTTATAAGAAAACAAGTCGATAAAAAAATCCTGTATTGTATTTGAATGTATTCCGAAAAATTTATCTACCTTTGCAGGTTGAAAAATTATGCCGCACAATCGTCCGTAAAACGACAGCGGGCAAAACAACGAAATAAATACGGAATGCAGGCAAAAGCCTGTACAGAACAGAAAACGATATGATAAAAATCACTTTTCCCGATCAATCGGTCAAGGAGTTTGCCGCCGGCACCACGCCGTTGCAGATAGCCGAAAGCATCAGTCCGCGACTGGCGCAAGAAGTGTTGGCAGCCAAAATCAACGAACAGGAATGGGACCTCTCCCGCCCTATCGACGAAGATGCCGCCATACACCTTTACAAGTGGGACGACGCCGAAGGCAAACACGCCTTTTGGCACAGCTCGGCGCACCTGCTGGCAGAAGCGTTGCAGGAACTCTATCCGAATATAAAATTCGGTATCGGTCCTGCCATAGAAAACGGATTCTATTACGATGTCGATTGCGGCGAAACCGTTATCAAAGAGAGCGATTTTCCGACCATCGAGGCGAAAATGCTCGAATTGTCGGCACGCAAAGAAGCCATCGTGCGGAAAAACATCACGAAAGCCGATGCCTTGAAAATGTTCGGCGACCGGAACGAAACGTATAAAGTGGAACTTATCAACGACCTCGACGACGGTACCATAACCACCTATACGCAAGGCGCATTCACAGACCTGTGCCGCGGTCCGCACCTGCCCGACACCGCCCCTATCAAAGCGGTGAAAATATTGTCGCTGGCAGGCGCATACTGGCGCGGCGACGAAAAGCGTCCCCAGCTTACCCGCATCTACGCCATTTCGTTCCCGAAGAAAAAGATGCTCGACGACTATCTGGCACTGCTCGAAGAGGCAAAGAAGCGTGACCACCGCAAAATCGGAAAAGAGATGGAATTGTTCGCTTTCTCCGATACGGTGGGCAAAGGTCTGCCCTTGTGGCTGCCCAAAGGCACGGAGCTGCGGCTGCGGCTGCAATCGTTCCTGCGCCGCATACAGGCACGCTACGACTATCAGGAAGTCATCACGCCGCCTATCGGCAACAAACTGCTGTACATCACTTCGGGGCACTACGCCAAGTACGGGAAAGATTCGTTCCAGCCCATACACACGCCCGAAGAGGGTGAGGAATACTTCCTCAAACCGATGAACTGCCCACACCACTGCATGATATACAAAAACTCGCCCCGCTCGTACAAAGACCTGCCTTTGCGGCTTGCCGAGTTCGGCACCGTGTGCCGCTACGAACAGAGCGGCGAGCTGCACGGACTGACCCGCGTGCGCAGTTTCACGCAGGACGATGCCCACATATTCTGCCGCCCCGATCAGGTAAAAGAGGAATTTTTGCGGGTGATGGACATCATTTCCATCGTATTCCGCTCGATGAATTTCGAGAATTTCGAAGCACAGATTTCGCTGCGCGACAAAGTGAACCGCGAAAAATACATCGGCAGCGAAGAAAACTGGGAAAAGGCGGAACAAGCCATTATCGAAGCGTGTGAAGAAAAAGGATTGAAAGCCAAAATCGAATACGGCGAAGCCGCTTTCTACGGTCCGAAACTCGACTTCATGGTGAAAGATGCCATAGGTCGCCGCTGGCAGCTCGGTACGATACAGGTCGATTACAACCTGCCCGAGCGCTTCGACCTCGAATACACCGGCAGCGACAACCAGAAACACCGTCCGGTGATGATACACCGTGCGCCGTTCGGTTCGATGGAGCGTTTCGTCGCCGTACTGATAGAACACACCGCCGGAAAATTCCCCTTGTGGCTCACCCCCGAACAGGCTGTCATCATACCTATCAGCGAGAAATTCAACGACTATGCCCGCGCCGTTGCCAAAGAACTCCGCCGGAAAGACATTCGCGCCTCTATCGACGACCGCAACGAAAAAATCGGACGCAAAATACGCGACAACGAGTTGAAAAAAATACCTTATTTGCTCATTGTCGGCGAGAAAGAAGCAGAAAATAATGAAGTTTCTGTAAGAAAACAGGGCGAAGGTGATAAAGGTTCGATGAAAATTACTACCTTTGCCGAGATTCTCACCCAAGAGGTGGAGAGCATGATAAACCAATGGTAATTGAATGGAGAACAACAACGACTCAGGAAACAACAGTCAGCGCAACTTTCCGCTGAAAAAAGAGAGCGGGAAAGACCAGTATTTCGTAAATGAACGGATACGCGCCCGCGAGGTGCGTCTGGTAGGCGATAATGTGGAACAAGGCATTTACAGCCTGCGCGATGCGTTGCAGATAGCCGAACAACAGGAACTCGATCTGGTCGAAATTTCTCCCAACGCCGTACCGCCGGTATGTCGTGTTATTGATTACCAGAAATTTCTTTATCAGCAGAAAAAGCGGCTCAAAGAGCAAAAAGCCAAATCGACGAAAGTCGTCATCAAGGAAATCCGTTTCGGACCTCAAACCGACGACCACGATTACAACTTCAAGCTCAAACACGCCAAAGGCTTCCTCGAAGAAGGCGCCAAAGTCAAGGCATACGTATTCTTCAAGGGACGCTCGATACTCTTCAAGGAACAGGGCGAAGTGCTCCTGCTGCGGTTTGCCAACGACCTCGAAGATTACGGAAAAGTGGAACAGATGCCGCTGCTCGAAGGCAAGCGCATGATTATCGTGCTCACGCCGAAGAAAAAATAAAACGAACACTTAATTTTATATACACATTAAAAAACAAACAAAATGCCGAAGATGAAAACTAATTCCGGTGCCAAAAAGAGGTTCGCCCTTACCGGAACAGGAAAAATCAAAAGAAAACACGCTTTCAAAAGTCATATCCTGACGAAGAAAACGAAAAAACAAAAAAGAAACCTGACGCACTTCGCTCTTATCGACCGTGCCGATAAGAAAAACGTAAGAGCCTTGCTGGCACTGAGATAAGCGCGTCATCACTCTTATTTTTTCGGATTCGTAAAAAAGCGATTTTCCAACAAAAGCAGTATTAACCGAATGATTTAGCCCGAAGTTCTTCCGAAGAAGACGCTAACATTCAAAAAAGAAAAAATTATGCCAAGATCAGTCAATCACGTTGCTTCAAGAGCAAGAAGAAAAAAAATTCTGAAACTTACACGCGGTTACATCGGTGCCCGTAAAAATGTCTGGACTGTTGCCAAAAACACTTGGGAAAAAGGTCTGACCTATGCTTACCGCGACCGGAAAGCGAAAAAACGCAATTTCCGCGCCCTGTGGATTCAGCGTATCAACGCCGCTGCCCGTCTCGAAGGCTTCTCCTACTCGAAACTCATGGGTGCGCTCCACAAAGCAGGCATCGAAATCAACCGGAAAGTTCTTGCCGATTTGGCGATGAACAATCCCGAAGCATTCCGCGCCATCGTACTCCAAGCCAAGAACGCTTAAACGATACGTTCGGAAACGGACAAAAAAGAGGCGAACATTGTTGTTCGCCTCTTTTTGTTTTTATCGGAGAAAGCCCGCCGGAATCAATCGAGCCGGACAATATCTTCGGTACAGGTCGTGAGTTTCTCCATACCGTCGGCGGTTACGAGGAAGGTGTTTTCCACGCCCACCGCACCGATTTCGGGCAGCACGAATTTCGGTTCCAACGCAATGACCATGCCCTCTTGCAGCACGTCGCGCGAACGCGGGGCAATCACGGGCAGCTCGTTTACTTCGATGCCCACGCCGTGTCCTATGAATCCGGCTTTCTGGCGATGCCCCATGAAATACTCTTCCACGTGCTCCTCTTTGGCTATTTCGGCAGCGCAATGGTAAAGGTCGGCAGCCGCCACACCCGGACGCGCCATCGCGGCAACAGCCTCCTGTATGCGTATCGAAACGCCGTGCACCCGCCGCGCCTTGTCGGAAACACTGCCCACCGAAAACACGCGGGAAAGGTCGGACATATATCCGGTGAAATTGCCGTTCATATCGACCATAACCGTTTGTCCGCGACGTATCGCCGTACCGTTACAGCTCACCGGCAGCGAGGTGTCGAGACCGGCTCCACCCATGGCAAAATCGTAGGGCGAAGGGTTATCGGCATTCTCACCCACCAGCACGTTTCCCATATATATTTCCATGTTATGCCCGAAGATGCGGAAAATACCCAGCGAGCCGTGCTGGCGCGCTGCATGTTCGAGTTCTATGGCAAATTCTATATCGGTCATGCCTTCGGCATAATATTTCGGTATGCGGCGGTACATCGTATCGTGCATGGCTGCCGACTGTCGGATTTTGGCTATTTCATACGGAGTCTTCACGGCGCGCACCTGCCGGATAAGCGCCGTACCTTCGCCCGAAACCTTGCTGTCGGGAAAGATTGCCGCCAAACGATTGTATTCGTTGAAAGAGAGCGTATCGCCTTCGAGCAGGAGGCACGACGGCAAAGCCACGCCGCGCGAGCGCAGCTCTTCGGCAATTTGTTCCGGTTTGCGGATATAGACGACATTGTCGCCTTTCAGTCCCACCGGACGCCGCACGAAGCAGAGCATTTCGCCTTCGACCGGTATGTAGGCATAGCCGCAGAATACCCGTCCGGCAACATAGTAAAGGTCGGCATTATCGACCAACAACAAGGCATCGGCTTTTGCATTCCGCAAGGCAGTCTGTATTTTCTGCCGGCGCAAATCCGATTCCGGTTTGAACATTTCGCTATACATCGTATAAAGTTTTTATAGAAAATTCAAACATTTTTCGAGCTGCATACTGCGCGAACCCTTTATCAATACGGTGCTGTCGGAAAGGGGATTGGCTTGCAGGTATGCCACCAGCGCATCGGTATCGGGGAAACAGGTGAACGCCTCGCCCGCCGCCGAAAATTCTTTTCCCGCCAACAGCACGCGCACATCGCGGACATCGCGCAGCCGCGCAACGATTTTCCGATGCTCCTCCCGACTGTCGGCGCCCAACTCACCCATATCGCCCAAAATCACGACTTTGTGCGGCAGCGTCATGGCAAAGAAATTGTCGAGGGCTGCCGCCATACTCGTGGGATTGGCATTGTAGGCATCGACTATCAGCGTGTTGCGTTCGGTCTTCATCAGCTGCGAGCGGCGATTCTGCGGTTCATAAGCTGCGATAGCCGCCGCGATTTTCTCCTGCGGTACGCCGAAATACAGCGCAATAGTTGCAGCAGCAAGGGCATTGTAAAGGTTATATCCGCCGATAAGGTGCGTATCGACGGCGGAAGTGTGTCCGTCGTGGGTGAAAGTGAACGAAAGGTAAGGCGAGCACGCCGTGAGCCGACCGGAAACGAACTGCCCCTCCGCCGTCCCGTACGTAATCGTTTCCAACCCTTGCACCCGGGCAGCCAGATGCGCATTCTCGCCGTGTAAAAACACTTTTCCGCCCCGACGGCGAAGAAAATCATAAAGTTCGCACTTGGTCGCCACCACGCCCTCGAAAGAGCCGAAGCCCTGCAAATGGGCTTTGCCCACGTTGGTGATGATGCCGTAATCGGGTTCGGCAATATCGACCAGTTCCCGAATGTCGCCCGGGTGGCTGGCGCCCATCTCCACGACGGCGATGCGGTGCGACGAACGGAGGCGCAACAGCGTAAGAGGCACTCCGATAGCGTTGTTCAAATTCCCTTCCGTCGCCAGTATGTCGTAGGTGGTGGCAAGGCAGGCGGCAGTAAGTTCTTTCGTGGTGGTCTTGCCGTTGGTGCCGGTAATGGCGATGACGGGCAAGCCCAACGTGCGCCGGTGAAAACGCGCCAGCTCCTGCAACGCGCGCAAGACGTTATCGACCAAGAGGTAGCGGTCGTCTTTCACCACCGAAGCATCATCGACTACGGCGTATGCCGAGCCGGCTTCCAGCGCCTGCGCGGCAAAACGGTTGCCGTCGAACGTCGCTCCCCGCAGGGCGAAAAACAGCGAGCCTTGCGGGCAATTCCGGCTGTCGGTCGTTACGACCGTGCAGCGTTTGTAAATATCGTACAGTGATTCTATCGTTGTCATCGTCGTATGTTTACCGGCGCAAAAATACAGACTTTTATCGGGTTGAATCGTTTTCCTTCAAAATTTTTTCAACTATTTTTTCTTTTTCTCAAAATGCCTGCCGCTACGACGCAAAATTCCATTTCGAAAGCTATTCGCGAAAATCTTTCAAAGCGACCTGCAACTGCTGACGACAAAGGTGTATGCGACTTTTCACCGTGCCCAACGGAATACCTATCTTTTCGGAAATTTCCTGATATTTGTAGCCCGACAAATAGAGTTTGAACGGAATTTTATATTCCTTGTCGAGCGCATCGACGGCACACCGTATATCGTACATATCGCAGCAGGTGTCGTAACGCGCTTTTACAGGAGCCTCCTCCATACCGCTCCTTATCCGGTTCAACTCGTCCGGCTCCATGCAGCAGCTTCGGCAAGAATGCAGACTCTGATTGAGAAACAGATTGCGCATAATGGTATAAAGCCACCCCGAAATATTTTTCGCTTCGGTATAAGTCTTATAGCTGCCGAGCGCTTTCAACGAAGTCGATTGCAACAAATCCTGTGCATCATCGTAATTCTGCGTCAAACGATACGCCCATTTATACATTTCCTTTCGATTGGCAAGCAAATAATCAATCATTTCCTGTTCTTCCATCAAACTATCGGCTCCCCCCTCCTTTAATTAAAGTTTATTTATAAAGAACCGCCAAATCGGTAAATAGTTTTGAAAAAAGATTATATTTTTATTTTTTTAATAGAAAAGGTCGGATTTTATATTTATATGTACGAAATACCCGCAATTTATAATTTACGACTCATCGGCTGTTGAGATATTGTCTTTCTCCCACGCAGCTATCGCCCGGCTTACCGAACCGTATTCCTGCAATCTCTTCCGAGCCGTTTCATACGGCAGCCCCGTAGAGTCCATAATCATGCGCGTGCCTCTGTCCAACAGTTTTTCGTTGGCGAGCTGCATGTACACCATACGATTATCGACGACACGCCCCAAGCCTATCATCGTGGCAGTGGAAATCATGTTGAGCACCATTTTCTGCGCCGTACCGGCTTTCATACGGGTGCTGCCGGTTACGAACTCGGCGCCGGTAATCACCTCGATAGGAATATCGGCAGCCTGCGCCACCGGCGAATCGGGATTGCAGGTAATCGACGCCGTCAGTATTCCGGCGTCCCGACAGCGCCTCAACGCCCCGATGACATAGGGCGTCGTGCCCGATGCGGCAATTCCCACGACCGTATCGAGCGGCGAAAGGTCGTGGGCTAAAAGCTCCTGCCAACCGGCATCTTCGGCATCTTCGGCTCTCTCGACGGAGCAGCGCAAGGCGGCTTCGCCGCCGGCTATCAATCCGATGACCACTCCTTGCGGCATTCCGTAAGTGGGCAGTATCTCCGAAGCATCGAGCACGCCCAACCGGCCACTCGTGCCGGCACCTATGTAAAAGAGGCGTCCGCCCTGCCGCATACGGGGGACCAACTGCTCTACCAACTCGGCAACACGGGGTATGGCTTGCGACACGGCATCGGCGACCTTACGGTCTTCGGCATTGATGCCGGCAAGCAATTCGCGTACCGGCATCGTTTCGAGGTGCCGGTACGGCGAGGGCGTTTCTGTTATTTTTCGGAATCCGGACATAAAGCATACATCACTCTACGATACGCTCGGAATGATAGCGCGCCAACCCTTCCATCGGCGAAAGCAAGATGCGCCCCATGTTTATCGACAAGCCGGCTGCCACCTCCTGCAACAGCTCGCTGTAATGGTAGGCGACCGAACCGATGAAATGCACGGGCATTTCGGCAACGGGATAGCCGAGTATGTTCCGACGGAAAAAGGCTTCAAACCGCCTTTTCGCCAACGAGCGGACATAATCGTTGTCGAGGTGTTCTTTCACGAAATAGGAAAATTGGGCGATATAGCGATTCGGCAGCGGTCGACGGTATATCGCCTCCAACACGTTGTCGCGCGACAGGTGATAACGCGAAAAGAAAGCATCGGCTATTTCGTCGGGCAAAAGACCTTTCAAGGCATCTGCCAGCAAATTTTTCCCTAAGTCGCTCCCGCTACCCTCATCGCCCAAAATAAATCCCAACGAAGGAACTTGCGAGACGATGGTCTTGCCGTCGTACACGCCTGAATTGGAACCTGTACCGAGAATGCAGACAATACCCTGCTCCTCGCCGCACAATGCCCGCGCCGCGCCCATCAAGTCGCTATCGACCTCCACCGTATCGGGTCCGACGACGCGATGCAGCTGCACGCAAAGATTTTGCGTATTGTGCGCTCCCGTGCAGCCGGCGCCGTAGAAATAGACTTCCGTTATACATTCGATGGGCAGCTCCACCAACACTTCCCGTTTGAGGATATGGCGGATTTCCTCCTCACTCAGAAAATAGGGATTAAGCCCCGACGTGCGAAACGTGCGCACGATACCGTTCTTATCGATTAGCGCCCACTCGGTCTTGGACGAACCGCTATCGGCTATCAGTATCATATCGTAAAATTTGAATGTTTGCGCAAGGTAGCAATTTTTTTGCAATTATAATATATCGGTCAAAAATTTTTCAATGGAGAAAAAACAGCACCGACATTCGCACAAAACATTAATTATAAATATTTTATATAGCTATATTTCGTTTTGGGGAATGTCCGAAAGAGAGCAGCATCAAGCCGGCGAATGTTATCAATCCGTTAAGTATCAGAAGTTCGTATCCGAGTCGGTAATCGTATGCCGCCGTGAGCCACGACTGCAAGGCGTAGCACACGAGCGGAGAAAGCACTGCTACGAAAGGTATATAACGGTCGCGCGGAATACCCCGCATGAAAAGTCCGTAGGCAAACAGTCCGAGCAGCGGACCGTAGGTGTAGCCGGCAATCGTGTAAATGGCATCTATGACACTCGTATCGTTGAGCATCTCGATGATGCACATGATACATACGAAGAGTATGCAGACGGCTATATGCACACCTTTGCGCACTTGAACAGCCCTTTTCCCGCTCCACTTACCGATGTCGAGCATATCGACGCACACGGAAGTCGTCAGGGCAGTAAGCGCCGAGTCGGCACTCGAAAACGCAGCCGCCACGATGCCGATACTGAACAGCAGCAACACGCCGAATCCCAAATAGCCGGTGGCTATCATCGGCAGGAGTTCGTCGGTCTTCGCCGGAATGGCGATACCCTCCTGTCCGGCAAAAACAATCAACAGAATGCCCAGCACCAGAAACAGCAGATTGACGGGAATGAACGCCGCTCCATATATATACATATTTTTCTGCGCTTCCCGCAACGAGCGGATAGAAAGATTTTTCTGCATGATATCTTGGTCGAGTCCCGACATGACTATCGTGATGAATATGCCGCTGAAAAACTGTTTGAAGAAATTCTGCGTCGAGCGCCAGTCGCCGAAGACGAAAATCCTGTCGTGCCCGCTTTGCCGCACCATATCGACGGCATCGGACACATTCAGGTGCATACGTGCGGTAACCTGTACGAGGATAAGAACGAGGGCGCCGACCATGAAAAGTGTTTGCAGCGCGTCCGTGCGCACAATCGTGCGCATTCCGCTGCGACGCGAATAGAGCCAGATGAGCAGCACCACCGTCGAGGCGGTGAGCCAGAACGGAACGTTCCACCCCGCCAGTACGATGCTTTGCAGTATCAACACCACGATATAAAGGCGTGCGGCGGCTCCTATGATTTTGGAAATGATGAAGAACGCTGCGCCCGTCTTATAAGCTCGGTTACCGAAACGTTTTCCGAGATAGGTGTATATGGAAATCAGATTCAGTCGATAATAGAGCGGCAGCAGCAATTTGGCTATCACGATGTACCCGACAAAGAAGCCCAACACCGTCTGCATATAGGTCATGTCGATAGTGAGCGGCATACCCGGTACGGAAACGAATGTTACCCCCGAAATGGAAGTGCCCACCATGCCGATAGCGACCAACCACCACGGCGACGATTTTCCCGCCAAGAAAAAATTGCTGTTGCTGTTGTCGTCGGATTTTCCACGCGAAAAGCGACCGATAAGCAGCAGCACGGCAAAATATGCCACCAAGATAATCAACAAAAGTATTCCGCTGTCCATATCGAATCGGATTTATCGCTATCGCAGAAGAGAGTTTATTTTTGACGGAAATAGTAAGTGATAGTGCCCCACTGATTTTCGCTGCCGGAAGTCTTGCGCTCGAACACGGCACGGCGGGCAGCCTCTTCGGCGCGGCTGCGCAGCGCGGCATTGGAGGCGGCAGAGCCTTTGCTGCCTGAGGGAGTAACGACCGCCTGCACGACCCGTCCGGCGGCATCGACCAATATGCTGACGACAATTGTCCCTTCGTCGTTTGTTCCGCCGTATTCGGGTTTGGGCAGGCTGCCTAACAAACCGCGACCGCCCAAATCGTAATCGCCGTATCCGGGCGAACCTGCGGCGGCGCCGTTTGCCGCCGTACCTTGCGGTGAGCCTTTCCGCTCACCGGCGACCTCCGCCGCATCGTCCGCGCTCTTTCCTTTGCTCAGGGCATTTGCCCACAAATTGTCGAGTTGCGAAGTCTCCGGCTCCGGTGTCGGGCGGGCTGTCGTATCGCTTTGCAGCTGTTCGTTCTGCGCCGTTTGGTCGTCGAGAGAAACCGTTTCTTCCACGTCCTGCGTCAACGTTTCTTCGGGTTGCGGAGCTGCCGGTGCGGGAGGCGGCGGAGCCGGCGTAAATGTACCGGCATCGGCATCAATGACACCCAACTGCAATACGACGCCACTCCCATCGTTGTCGGGAATGACGGGCGCCGCCAGCGTGCAAAAGAGCAACAGCAGCAACAGCGCCGCATGGACGGCTATCGTAACCGCCAGCGCATATAGGTCGTTTTTCTTCGTATCGTCCACGCCTTCGGAAATTATTTTTTCTCGGGTCGGGTAGCCAATACCATACGCAGCTGATTGGCGTTGGCGATATCGAGTACCCGCATGATTTCACGATAAGGCACGCTCTCGTCGGCATAAAGAGCAAAATACATTTCGGCATTCTGTTCTTTGGCGGCAAGCAAATAAGATGCCAATCGGTCGTACTCGACCTGCACGGCTTTTTCCTTGCCCACCGACACGAAGCAGCGAAGCGAAGCGTCTATGGTAACCCGCGCCAAAGGTTTGACTACCGCCTGCTGCTTGCTTTGCGGCAGGTTTACCTTGATGGCGTTGGGGAAAACGAACGTTGATGTTACCATGAAAAAGATGAGCAGCAGGAAAATGACGTCGGTCATGGACGACATGCTGAACGAGGCTTCGATGCGATTTTTACGTTTGAGAGCCATATCCGTATCTCCTATTTCTTATCTGCCGGTTCGTTGAGCAAGTCCATAAATTCCATTGTACTTGCTTCGAGTTGATTGACCACCGAGCTGACGCGCGACACCAACAGGTTGTAGGCAAACATGGCAATGATGCCGACGATAAGTCCTGCCACCGTCGTTACCAGCGCTTCGTAAATACCGCTCGACAGGGTGGTGATGTCGGCAGCTTCGCCGGCAGACGCCATACTGTAAAAGGCATTGACCATGCCCAATACGGTACCCAGAAATCCGAGCATGGGCGCACCGGCGGCGGTAGTCGCCACCCACGAAAAGCGGCGTTCGAGTTTGGCGACTTCGATATTTCCGGCATTTTCGATAGCAACGAGCACATCGTTCATCGGGCGTCCCAGCCGCGTGATGCCTTTCTCGATGAGGCGGGCTACCGGCGTGGTGTTTTTCTTGCAGAGAGTCAGTGCCGACTCGATGTCGCCGGTATGGATATAGTCTTTGATGCGCTGCATGAACGTGGCGTCTTCTTTCGCTGCCGCCCGCAAAGCGAGCATTCGCTCCACAAAAATATAAATGGTCAGCAGTGAAAGCAGCAACAGGGGTATCATGATAAAACCGCCTTTCAGCGAAAGCGCCCAAAGACTGGGCGAAGATTCTGCCGCAACCTGCGTGTCGAGAGTAACTTCGGTCAGCGGCGTTTCTGCCAGAATGGCAAGCAAGAGATTCATCATAGGGGAGTTTTTATTCGATTAATATTTCGTTTATTTCAAGCATTCCTTGTAGCGGCGTATCGTCTCGGCAATGCCCAGATAGAGCGCATCGCAAATAATGGCGTGCCCGATGGAAACTTCGTCGAGGTACGGTACCTGCCGGTGAAAGTAGGTAAGGTTTTCGAGATTGAGATCGTGCCCCGCATTGATGCCCAATCCGGCTTTATGCGCCAGTCCGGCGGCGGCGACAAACGGCGCGACGGCTTTTTCGCGGTCGGCGGCATAACCGGCAGCATAAGGCTCGGTATAGAGTTCGATGCGGTCGGTTCCGGTCTTGGCAGCCCATTCCGTCATCTCCTCGTCGGCGTCAATGAATATCGAAGTGCGAATGCCTGCCTCTTTGAATCTGCCCACCACGTCGCAGAGAAAGTCGAAGTGTTTGCGTGTGTCCCAACCCGCATCGGAGGTAATGGCGTCGTGCGCATCGGGTACGAGCGTTACCTGCGTGGGCTTGACCTTCAAAACCAAATCAATGAATTTGTCGATAGGATTTCCCTCAATATTGAACTCCGTCGATACGGCAGGTCGCAGGGCATAGACATCGCCGTAACGGATATGGCGCTCGTCGGGGCGCGGGTGCACCGTTATACCTTCGGCGCCGAAGCGTTCGCAGTCGAGAGCGAATTTCAGCACGTCGGGCGCATTCCCGCCCCGTGCATTGCGTATCGTCGCCACCTTATTGATATTTACACTTAATCGAGTCATACACAATATATTTATCTCATTTTTTACAGGGACATGCAAACAAGCGTTTTTTTTTGTAATTTTGCTGCCGTCATATAGTGTGCAAATGTAATAGGTTTTGTCCGTATCCGAAAAATTCTTTCGGACAAATATCGGCGCATTTATGAAATTAAAACATTTTGTATTTTACAACCGTTCCGCCTTATGAAAATAGCCATTTTCGGAAAACCGTTCGATCCGGAAAAACGGGCGACGGCAAAACGTCTGCTCGACATATTCAGAAAATATCCGGTAGAAATCGTCCTCGACAACGATTTGCGCGAGATTCTCGAACAGATGAATGCCGACATTCCGTATGCCTCTTTTTCGGGATACGACTTCGACGCCGACATGGCGCTGAGTCTGGGCGGGGACGGCACCTTTCTGAAAACCGCCGAACGCGTGGGCAAAAAAGAGATTCCCATACTGGGCATCAATCTCGGACGTATGGGCTTCCTTGCCGACGTGCAGGAAGATGAGGCGGAAGCTGCCATAGACGACATCGTGGCAGGTCGATATGCGACGGAAACACGGTCGCTGCTACACGTAACAGAAGGGTCGCGGGCGGCATGGCCCTATGCCCTCAACGAAACGGCGATACTGAAACTCGACACCTCTTCGATGCTCACCGTACATGCTTACCTCAACGGAACATTTCTCAACACCTACCAAGCCGACGGACTGCTGGTATCCACACCGACCGGCTCCACAGGCTATTCGTTGAGCGCAGGAGGTCCCATCGTCGCTCCGCAGGCAGCAGCATTCCTGCTTACTCCGGTGGCGCCGCACAGCCTGACCATGCGACCGTTAGTCATCGACGACAACGATGAGATACGCCTTGTTGCCGAGAGCCGGAACGGGCATTTTCTCGTGAGTCTCGACGGACGTTCCGAAGAATTGAACTCGGGCGACAGCATCACCCTGCGCAAAGCGCCGTTTGCCATACACGTGGTGAAGCACGACGGCAGGCTGTTCGGCGACACGCTCCGAAAAAAACTGATGTGGGGTGTGGATCTCCGCAGCCACCGATAAAAAACATTTTGCAGCAAGATAGTCTCCTCAAAATGCCGAAAGTTTTTTCACGCACCTTTTGATAAAAATACTAAATAAATACACATTTGTTAATAATATTTCGTATTTTATTGGTTTATTTTATTACTTTTGCTTATTCATTTAGTTTTACAACTAAAATAAGCAATTCATGGAAAAACCGTCAAAAAGGGAATTAGCCGCTCTGCTGCAATCGTTGGTTGTTTTGTCGGGCTGTTTCCCTTCGCACCAAAAAGAGAAGCAAAGCATCATAGAATCCGTATGCCGAAAATACGACTATAATCCCGAAATATCGGAAATGACAGCGGTCGAGCCGTCGGAAGTTTTCCTTTCCATAACAAAAACAAGCACCCGACTGCAATTTGCCCGATACCTCCTGTCGATGATAAGTATCGGGAAAGAAGATGAATTGGGAGAATTGCAACTATCCTATTTCGCCCGCCTGTTTGCCTCGCTCTGTCGATAGCACGCTCCCGCTTTTACGTTTCGAAGAAACAAATCATTTTGCTCTTGTGAGCAAATAACATTATCTTTGCCGTATGGAAACGGATTATTTGCAGGACGACGTATTCGGCACCATTGCGCTGCACCGGAACCCGAAAGCGCGACGTTTTATTTTCCGCGTCAAGCAAGGGCAACTTCATATCACCCTGCCGGCGAGAGCCGGCATAAAATCGCTGCAAGAAGTCATCGAAACCAAGCGGCAGGCGCTACAAAAGCTGTTTTCACGCCATGTCGATAATTTTCTGAAATACGGCGATGTGGTCTATATGCACGATTTCATCGTCGTGATAGACGAAGCGGCCGGCAGCAGCTACCGCTCGCACCGCACGGGCGACACGCTGCACCTCACGCTGCCGCCGCTCGACACCTGTAACGACCGCGAAGTGCAGGAGAAAATAGCCCGCCTCATACGTCCGCATCTGAAAGCATCTGCCGAACATTATCTCCCCGAGCGGCTGAAACAGTGGAGCGAAAAGACCGGCAGCCGATACAACGGCGTCGTGATTTCGCACGGCAGGCACCGGCTCGGCTCGTGCCGCAACGACCGCCGCATCACCCTCTCCTATTACCTGATGTGCCTGCCCGACAGACTCATCGACTACGTGATACTGCACGAGCTTGCCCACCTCCATGAAATGAACCACAGCGCCCGCTTCCACGAACTTTGCAACCGCTATTGCGGCGGAAAAGAGGCGGCTTTGTGCAAAGAGTTGAGGCAGTTTCCCTTCCCCATTGAATAACCCGAAAGTCTTAAAAAAATATAAATATTCGGTGAAAAAGCGGGATTCACTCTTAAATAAAACAACGGGTATTGCGGACAAAACCGAAAAACCTTATATTTGTAGCGTAAACGAGCGAGGGGACAGGGTTGTCCCCTCGTTTCATTCTCAAACCATCGGGAACGTCATGATAGATACGAACAGCATACGGCAAATCGCAGAAGAGGGCATCGCAGGCAGCGACCTGTTTGTGGTGGAAGTCAGTGTGTCGCCCGACAACCGCATCGTTGTGGAAATAGACAACGACGGCGGTGTGGACATCGAGCAATGCGAACGGCTGCACCGCTTCATCGAAAGCCGCCTCGACCGCGATACGGAAGACTACGAGCTGGAAGTGGGGTCGAGCGGACTGACCTCCCCGTTCAAAATCGCCCGCCAGTATGTGAAAAACATCGGCAACGAAGTCGAGGTGCTCACGCGCAGCGGCGTGAAACTCTCGGGCGTACTCAAAGCTGCCGACGACGAGAAATTCGTCGTTACGGTTACGAAAAAAGTAAAACCCGAAGGAGCAAAACGCAAAATAGAGGTCGAAGAAGATTTGACCTATATATATAATGAAGTAAAATATACAAAATATTTAATCAGATTCAAATAGTATGGCAAAGAAAGAGGAAACTATCAGCATGATCGACACCTTCGCCGAGTTTAAGGAATTGAAGAACATCGACCGTACCACCATGATCAGCGTGTTGGAAGAGTCTTTCCGCAATGTATTGGCAAAGATGTTCGGTACCGATGAAAACTTCGACATCATCGTCAATCCCGATAAAGGCGACTTCGAGATATGGCGCAACCGCGCCGTCGTGGAAGACGACAAAGTAGAAGACCCCAACCTGCAAATCGCCTTGTCCGAAGCGAAAAAAATCGACGAAGACTACGAAGTGGGCGAAGAGGTTACCGACGAAGTGTTCTTCGAGAAATTCGGACGCCGCGCCATATTGAATCTGCGTCAGACACTCGCCTCGAAGATACTCGAACTGCAAAAAGACGCCATCTATAATCTGTATAAAGACAAAATCGGACAGCTGATAAGCGCCGAAGTATATCAGACGTGGAAAAAAGAGGTACTGCTCATCGACGACAACGGCAACGAAATGCTGCTGCCCAAAAGCGAACAGATACCGGGCGACGTGTTCCGCAAAGGCGAATCGGTGCGCGCCGTCATCGTCGAAGTCGATAACAAAAACAACAATCCGAAAATCATCGTGTCGCGTACATCGGAAGACTTCCTGCGCCGGCTTTTCGAGCTGGAAGTGCCCGAGATACACGACGGGCTCATCACCATACACAAGGTAGCCCGCATTCCGGGCGAACGCGCCAAAATAGCCGTAGAGTCGTACGACGAACGCATCGACCCCGTAGGCGCCTGCGTGGGCGTGAAAGGGTCGCGCATACACGGCATCGTGCGAGAGCTGCGCAACGAAAATATCGACGTCATCAACTACACCACCAACATCTCCTTGTTCATACAGCGGGCATTGAATCCCGCCAAAATATCGTCGATACGCCTCAACGAAGAAGAACACAAAGCCGAAGTATTCCTCAAACCCGATGAAGTGTCTTTGGCTATCGGTAAAGGCGGATTCAACATCAAGCTCGCCGGTATGCTGACGGGTTACACCATAGACGTATACCGCGACATCGACGAAGAAGTGGAAGAAGACATTTATCTCGACGAATTCAAAGACGAAATCGACGAGTGGATAATCGAAGCCTTAAAAGGCATCGGCTGCGCCACCGCCAAGAGCGTTTTGGCAAAATCGCGTGAAGAACTTGTTGAAGGAGCCGACCTCGAAGAAAGTACCGTCGATGAAGTGTTCCGCATACTGAAAGCCGAATTCGACGATAGCGAAGAGGCTTGAAAAATCCCGACCGCAGGAGAAAGCCGGTACATTCAAAACAACGTTAAAAAACAATTATGTCGATAAGGTTAAACAAAGTCATAAAGGAGTTAAACGTAGGAATACAGACCGCCGTGTCGTTCTTGCAGAAAAAAGGATTTGATGTAGAATCGAATCCGAGTACCAAAATTACGGACGAACAGTACGAATTGCTCGTAAAAGAGTTCAGCACCGACAAAGAGCTGAAAATCGAATCGGATCGTTTCAACCAAGAACGGCAAAAAGAGAAAAAGGCAGCCCATGAAGAAATCGAAGACGAACCGAAAGAAATAGAAACCGTCATCGACGACTCGTTGAAGCCCCACCTCAAACCCGTCGGAAAAATAGAGCTCGACAATCTATACAAAAAACCGAGCGAGAAGAAGCCCGAGCCTGCGGTTGAAGAAGCGCCGAAAGAGGAAATCGTTGCTCCGGTGGGAAAAACTGAAACGACTGAACCGGCAGATACGCCCGTAAGCAAACCGCAACGGGAAGAATCGCAAGCCGAAACCGCAGCCGAAAACCAACCGCAACCGGAAGAGACAAACAGCACCCCTGCTGCCAAATCCGACGGGGAGGAGGTTTTCAAAATTACGAGAAGCAAAACGCCTGAAATCAACGTCGTCGGTAAAATAAACCTCGATGCCCTCAACCAGCAAACCCGTCCGAAAAAGAAGAGCAAAGAAGAAAAGCGCAAAGAACGCGAAGCCAAAGAAAAACAGCGTCCCGATGCCAAACGTCCCGCTTCTATGCAGCCTATCGAAAATACGGAAAACGAAGGCGAACGAAAAAAACGGAAACGCATCAAAAAAGAGCGCATCGACATCGAGCACAATTTCGACAACTCATACAGCAGCGACCGAAGCGACCGTCGCAACGAAAGGCTTTCATCGAAATCGAAAAAGTCGATAAAGACCGAAGTCAATGAAGAAGAGGTACAACGCCAAATCAAAGAGACGCTCACCCGACTGACTGCCAAAACCCCGAAAAAAAGCGCGAAGTGGCGCAAAGAAAAACGAGAAGCCGTCTCGACCCGAGCCGCCGAAGCCGCCGAACGGGAAATGGAAGAGAGCCATATACTGAAACTCACCGAGTTCGTTACAGCCAACGACCTCGCCAGCATGATGAACGTGCCCGTAAACAACGTCATCGCCACCTGCATGAGCATCGGCATTATGGTGTCGATAAACCAACGTCTCGACGCCGAAACCATCAACCTCGTCGCCGAAGAGTTCGGATTCCAAACCGAATATGTAAGCGCCGAAGTTATTGAAAATATCAACAACGAAGAAGAAGACGACGAAGCCGACCTCACGCAGCGTCCGCCCATCGTAACGGTAATGGGACACGTTGATCACGGTAAAACGTCGCTGCTCGACTACATACGCAACGCCAACGTCATCGCCGGCGAAGCAGGAGGCATCACACAACATATCGGCGCCTACAACGTAGTATTGGAGGACGGTCGGCGCATCACGTTCCTCGACACGCCCGGACACGAGGCGTTCACCGCCATGCGTGCGCGCGGAGCCAAGGTTACCGACATCGCCATCATCATCGTTGCCGCCGACGACAACGTGATGCCGCAAACTGTCGAGGCTATCAACCACGCTTCCGCCGCAGGTGTTCCCATTGTATTCGCTATCAATAAAATAGATAAGCCGAATGCCAATCCCGACAAAATAAAAGAGGCGCTGGCAAACATGAACTACCTCGTGGAAGAATGGGGAGGAAAATACCAGTCGCAGGACATTTCGGCAAAGAAAGGTACGGGCGTGAAAGAGCTGATGGAAAAAGTGCTGCTCGAAGCCGAAATGCTCGACCTGAAAGCCAACCCCAAACGTCGCGCCTCCGGTTCCATTATCGAATCGGCGCTCGACAAAGGTCGCGGTTACGTGGCAACGGTACTTGTGGAAAACGGTACGCTGCATACGGGCGACATCGTATTGGCGGGAACGCAATTCGGTCGTGTGAAAGCGATGTTCAACGAACGCAACGTCCGCATCGCCGAAGCCGGTCCCTCTGCTCCCGTGTTGATACTCGGATTGAACGGCGCACCGACGGCAGGCGACCAATTCAAGGTGCTGCCCACCGAACAGGAGGCGCGCGAAATAGCCACTAAACGGGAACAGTTACAGCGCGAACTCGGGTTACGTACCCACAAGCTGCTGACTCTCGACGACATAGGTCGCCGCATCGCTATCGGCAATTTCCAAGAGCTGAACATCATCGTCAAAGGCGACGTCGACGGGTCTATCGAAGCGTTGAGCGACTCACTCATCAAACTCTCGACCGAAGAGATACAGGTGAATGTGCTGCACAAGGCAGTAGGACAAATTTCGGAATCGGACGTAACGCTGGCAGCCGCCTCGAATGCCGTCATCGTGGGATTCCAAGTGCGCCCCTCCATTGCCGCCCGACGACTGGCAGAGAAAGAGGGCGTGGATATACGCCTCTACTCCATCATCTACGATGCCATAGAAGAAGTGAAAGCGGCTATGGAAGGTATGCTCTCGCCCGAAATCAAGGAAGAAGTTACTGCCACCGTCGAAGTACGAGAAACATTCCATATCTCGAAAGTGGGCACGGTAGCCGGCGGCATCGTGAAAGAGGGCAAGATAAAACGTACCAACAAAATACGACTCATACGCGACGGCATCGTGATATACAGCGGCGAGCTCGGTTCGCTGAAACGCTTCAAGGACGATGTCAAAGAGGTTGTCTCCGGCTATGAATGCGGACTGAACATCACCAACTACAACGATGTGAAAGTGGGCGACCTCATCGAAGCCTATGAAGAAGTAGAAGTGAAGAAAACGCTTTAATACACAAAACGATAAGGCGGCGTCGGTTCCAAGAGAGCCGGCGAACGCCTTTCGGCTTTTATGGAAATGAACTTGCAAGTCATCGACATCGTGGTAGGAGGCATTCTCGCCATCGGACTGGTACGGGGATTTTTCATCGGCATCGTACAACAGCTCGGTTCATTGGGCGGTCTGATTATCGCCATACTGTTTTCCGGAATGCTTTCGCCGCTTTTTGAAAACCTCCTGCTCCGTTTCGATTTCGCCGCTCCCGCCATTATCCACAAACTGGCTTATCTCCTTACATTTCTGATACTGTTGTTCGGCTGCTATTTCATCACGCGGCTTATCAAGAAAACGGTACATCTGCTGCATCTGGGGTGGATAGACCGCATTATCGGCTGCGTGTTCGGTCTCTTCAAATACACCTTTATGGTGAGCGTGGCGCTCAACCTGTATCTGCTGATGAGTAAGGATTTGATACCCGCGATGCCACAGATTCCGCAAGAGGCAAAACTCTGCGAACTTGTCGTAAAACTTGCTCCGGCTTTGATAGATCGGACAAAAGACAAAATCGACTTTCCCGACTTAACGTCGAACCACGAGAAACGTGAATCGGTTAAACAATCGAATACCGTATGGATATGAAAAAAGAAAACAACCCTACATATAACCTCGACAACGGTGCATCGGAAAAAATCATTCAGGAAGTAACGTCGTCGGACTACAAGTACGGCTTCGTTACCGACATCGAAACCGACATCATTCCCACCGGACTGAACGAGGAGGTGGTGCGCCTCATCTCGGCAAAAAAGGGAGAGCCGGAATGGCTGCTCGACTTCCGGCTGAAAGCGTTCGCCCATTGGAAAACGCTGGAAATGCCGCACTGGGCACACCTCGACATTCCCGATATCGACTACCAAGCCATCAGCTATTACGCTGCTCCGAAAAAGAAAGAGTCGCCCAAAAGCCTCGACGACATAGACCCCGAACTGCGCAGCACGTTCAACAAACTGGGCATTTCGTTGGAAGAGCAGATGAAACTCTCGGGCATCGCCGTCGATGCCGTGATGGACAGCGTTTCGGTGAAAACGACGTTCAAGGAAAAACTTGCCGAACTCGGCGTCATATTCTGTTCGTTCAGCGAAGCGGTGAAAGACTATCCCGACCTTGTGCGGCAGTATCTCGGCTCGGTGGTGTCGTATCGCGACAACTTCTTTGCCGCACTCAACTCCGCCGTATTCAGCGACGGCTCGTTCGTGTATATACCCAAAGGAGTGCGCTGCCCGATGGAGCTGTCGACCTATTTCCGCATCAATGCCGCCAACACGGGACAGTTCGAGCGCACCCTTATCGTCGCCGACGACGACAGCTACGTGAGCTACCTCGAAGGGTGCACCGCTCCCATGCGCGACGAAAACCAACTGCACGCCGCTATCGTGGAGATACGGGCGCATGAACGGGCGGAAGTAAAATATTCGACCGTGCAAAACTGGTATCCGGGCGACAAAGAGGGTCGCGGCGGCATCTACAATTTCGTAACCAAACGGGGGCTGTGCAAAGGCGACCACTCCAAAATTTCGTGGACGCAGGTGGAGACAGGCTCCGCCATTACGTGGAAATACCCGAGCTGCATTCTCGCCGGCGACAATTCGACAGGCGAGTTTTATTCGGTGGCTGTAACCAACAACCGCCAGCAAGCCGACACGGGCACGAAAATGATACACCTCGGGAAAAACACCCGCAGCACCATCGTGTCGAAAGGCATCTCCGCCGGTTACAGCCAAAACAGCTATCGCGGGTTGGTGCGCGTATCGCCCGATGCCGACAACGCCCGCAACTACACCCAGTGCGACAGCCTGCTGCTGAGCGACCACTGCGGTGCGCACACGTTCCCCTACATGGACATCAAAAACGATACGGCAGTAGTGGAACACGAAGCCACCACCTCGAAAATCAACGAAGACCAAATATTCTATTGCAACCAGCGCGGCATTTCCACCGAAGAAGCCGTAGGGCTTATTGTCAACGGATATGCCAAAGAAGTAATGAACAAACTGCCTATGGAGTTTGCCGTAGAGGCGCAGAAACTGCTGCAAATCACCCTCGAAGGCTCCGTAGGCTGATTCCGTAACCAATAAAAACAGACAACGATATGCTTATCATAAAAAACCTGCACGCCGCCATCAACGGCAAAGAGATATTGAAAGGTATCGACCTTACGGTGAAACCCGGCGAAGTACACGCCATCATGGGACCGAACGGTTCGGGAAAAAGTACGTTATCTTCGGTGCTGGCAGGAAATCCGGCATTTGAAGTAACCGACGGCAGCGTCGAATTTTACGGAAAAGACCTGTTGGCGATGTCGCCCGAAGACCGTTCGCACGAAGGCATATTCCTGAGCTTCCAGTATCCGGTGGAGATACCGGGTGTGAGTATGGTCAATTTCATGCGGGCGGCTATCAATGCTCAACGGAAATACCGGAACGAGGAGCCCCTCTCCGCCACAGACTTTTTGAAAATGATGCGGGAAAAACGGGCTATCGTCGAATTAGACAACAAGTTGGCGGGACGCTCGGTGAACGAAGGTTTTTCCGGCGGTGAAAAGAAGCGGAACGAAATATTCCAAATGGCGATGCTGCAACCGCGCCTGTCGATACTCGACGAAACCGACAGCGGACTTGACATCGACGCCCTGCGCATCGTTTCGCAAGGCGTCAATCAGTTGAAGTCCGACCAAAACGCAACCATCGTCATCACGCACTACCAACGGCTGCTCGACTACATCGCGCCCGATTTCGTACACGTGCTCTACAAGGGTCGCATCGTCAAATCGGGCGGACCCGAGCTGGCTCTCGAACTCGAAGAAAAGGGCTACGAATGGATAAAAAAAGAGGTGGACGACTAAACCTGTTTGCTATGAACAACGCAGCCCGACAATACATCGACCTCTTGCAGGAAAACCGCGCCCTGTTCGACGAACACGCCGCGCCCGTGCTGAACGCCCTGCGCGACGAAGCCTTGACGGCATTGAAACAAAACGGTCTTCCCGACAAAAGTCGGGAGGAATTTCTGCATACCGACGTTTCCCAATTCTTCGTACCCGACTACGGCGTGAATGCGGCACGGGTGAATCGCGTGAACAATCCGCAGGAAATATTCCGATGCGATGTTCCCGACCTGAAAAGCCGGCTCTTCCTTCTTGCCGGCGACACACTCTGCCCGACACCGCAGCCCCGACAGCTGCCGCATGGGGTCATCGCTTGCAGTCTGCGCGAAGCCGCCCTCACCCACCCCGACCTCGTCGCCCGCCACTACGGACAGGCAGCTCGGCTCGACGACGGCACGACGGCTCTCAACACGGCGCTGGCGCAAGACGGATTTTTCTTGTACGTACCGCAAAACACGACGATCGAGGAGCCTTTGCAGCTTGTCAATATCATGCACGGCAAACAGGATTTCATGGCGGTGCGACGCCTCCTGATTGTTTTGGAAGCGGGTGCACAAGTGCGGCTTCTCTCCTGCGACCATACGCTCGACAAAGGGAAATTTCTCGTTTCGCAGGTCGCCGAAATATTCATCGGCGAAAATGCCGTCTTCGACTATTACGACCTTGAAGAATCGACGCTCGAAACCCGACGGGTATCGTCGGCATTCATACATCAGGCAGCCGGCTCCAACGTGCTGGTAAACGGCATCACGCTGCACAACGGTTGCACGCGCAACAACTATTATGTGTCGCTCGACGGCGAGGGGGCGGAAACCCGCCTCTGCGGCATGGCGGTCGCCGACAAACGGCAGGTCATCGACAACTACACGTTCATCGACCACCGCGCTCCGCAATGCACCAGCAACGAACTGTTCAAATACGTACTCGACGATATGGCTACGGGCGTGTTCAACGGGCGCATATTGGTGCGGCAGGGAGCGCAAAAGACTTCGGCGATGCAGACCAACCGCAACCTCTGCTCGACCAAAGAGGCGCACATCTACACGCAGCCGCAACTCGAAATTTATGCCGACGATGTGAAGTGCAGCCACGGCGCTACCGTCGGGCAGCTCGACAACAACGCGCTCTTTTATATGCGTTCGCGCGGCATTCCCGAAGCCGAAGCCCGCACGCTGCTGCGGGTGGCTTTCACGCACGACGTCATCGACATGGTGCGCATCGAGGAGTTGAAAGAGCGGCTGCGCCAGCTCGTGGAAAAACGATTCAGAGGCACGCTCGACAAATGTGCGGGCTGCCGCATCTGTCAATAAAACGATAAAATCATGCCGGACATAAACGCCATACGAAAAGATTTTCCCATTCTCGCCCGCGAGGTATATGGAAAACCGCTCGTCTATTTCGACAACGCGGCGACGACCCAGAAACCGCAGTGCGTCATCGACGCCATTGTCAAAGGGTACACCCAACACAACGCCAATGTACATCGGGGTGTGCATCGGTTGAGTCAGGAAGCCACCGACGGACACGAACAAGCCCGCCGGCGGGTACAGCAATTTCTGAATGCCGCCCACGCGCACGAAATCATTTTTACGCGCGGAACGACCGAGGCAATAAATCTCGTCGCCCACTCTTTCGGCATGACTTTCCTGCACGACGGCGACGAAGTCATCATCTCCGAAATGGAGCATCATGCCAATATCGTTCCGTGGCAACTGCTGAAAGCGTACCGGAACATCACCCTGCGCATCGCGCCTATCGACGACAGGGGCGTACTCGACACGGACGCCTGTCGGTCGCTGTTCAACGAGCGGACGAAACTGCTGGCTATCACCCACGTATCGAACGTGTTGGGCACGATAAATCCGGTGAAAGAACTTATCGGCTTCGCCCACGCGCACCATGTGTCCGTACTCATCGACGGAGCGCAGAGCGCGCCGCATATGCCTATCGACGTGCAAGCGCTCGATACAGACTTTTTCGTGCTGTCCGCCCACAAAATGTACGGACCTGCGGGCATCGGCGTACTTTACGGAAAAGAGAGCCTGCTCGACGCCATGCCGCCGTATCAGGGCGGAGGTGAAATGATAGGGCATGTTTCCTTTGAAAAGACGACTTTCAACGAACTGCCGTTCAAATTCGAAGCGGGCACTCCCGACTACATCGGCTCGGCAGCTTTCGCCCGCGCACTCGATTACATCGACCGCATCGGCATCGAAAACATAGCCGCCCACGAAAACGACCTGCTGCACTATGCCACGCAACGCCTCACCGACGAAATCGACGGGCTGCGCATTTTCGGCACGGCGCCGGAAAAGAGCGGCGTCATATCGTTTCTCGTGCGCAACATACACCCTTACGACATGGGTATGCTGCTCGACAAATTGGGATTCGCCCTGCGGTCGGGGCATCACTGCGCCCAGCCGCTGATGCAGCGATTGGGCGTGGAGGGAGTATTGCGCGCCTCGTTCGCCCTGTACAATACGCGCGAAGAGGTCGATGCGTTCGTTACCGCCGTGCAGCGCGTCGCCGCCATGTTTTAGGCGTCCGTCCGCTACAATGCGCCTTTGGTGGAAGGAAGTTCGTAATGGAAAATATCGCGCCTCACCGCCATTTTGAGCGAACGGGCAAAGGCTTTGAATATGCTTTCGATTTTGTGGTGTTCGTTTTCGCCCTCCGCCTCTATATGGAGATTCATGCGGGCGGCATCGCTGAGCGATTTGAAAAAGTGAAGGAACATTTCCGTCGGCATATCGCCGATTTTTTCGCGATGAAAAGCAGCCTTCCACACTAACCACGGGCGACCGCCGAAATCGAGTGCCACCGTGCAGCGGCAGTCGTCCATCGGCAGACAGAAACCGTACCGTTCCATGCCGCGCTTGTCGCCCAAGGCGCGGGCTATACACTCGCCGAGCGCAATGCCGGTATCTTCGATCGTATGGTGCTCATCGACCTGTAAGTCGCCTTTTGCCTGCACGGTGAGATTCATGCCCGAATGGCGGGCTATCTGGTCGAGCATGTGGTCGAAAAATCCGATACCCGTCGCGATGCAACCTTTCCCCTGCCCGTCCAAATCGAGCGAAACGTATATGTCGGTCTCGGCAGTGGTGCGGCGAACCTCCGCGCGGCGCTCGCCGGCAAAAAGATATTCGGCAATTTTATCCCAATCGTCGGTAATCAACACGCAAACGTCCGTCAATCCCTCTCGCGCCACCGCATCGTCCATGACTTCGGGCGAGGCATAGAGAATGCCGCGACAGCCGAGATTCCGCGCCAACTGCATATCGGTGAGGCGGTCGCCTACCACAAAAGAAGCAGCCATATCGTAACTGCCGTCGAGGTAGCCGGCAAGCATGGCGATGCCCGGCTTGCGGGTGGGCAGATTTTCCTCCGGAAGCGAACGGTCGATATGTATGGCATCGAACGTTACGCCCTCTCCCGCAAAGGCTTGCAGCATCTTTTCCTGCGCCGGCAAAAAGGTCTCTTCGGGAAAAGAGGGCGTACCCAAACCGTCCTGATTGGTAACCATGACCAGCTCGAAGTCGAGCTTCTCCCGTATGAACGCCATATTGCGGAAAACTTTGGGGGTGAACTGCAATTTTTCGAGGCTGTCGAGCTGATAATCGACCGGAGGCTCTACGACCAGCGTACCGTCACGGTCGATGAAAAGGGCGCGTTTCAACGTTTTCATCGGGTATATTTTTGCAAGGTTTCTATCAAAATACGGTTTTCATCGGGCGTGCCGACGGTGATGCGCAGGCAGTTTTCGCACAAGGTTATCCGGTGGCGGTTGCGCACCACGATGCCGCTCTCCACCAAATAGTCGTAAATCCGCTGCGCGTCATCGACCCGCACCAGCAGGAAATTGGCATCGCTGCGGTAAATCTTTTCGACGACGGGCAGCTGCTCCAACGCCGCCCGCAGCGCTTCCCGTCCGGCAGTCAGACCGGCGACCCACTCGCGCACCTGCGCCTGCCGGTCGAGCAAAGCAAAGATGTGCTGCTGCGTCAGCAGGTTGATGTTGTAGGGATATTTTATCTTATTGAAAATGCCGATGATTTCGGGCGAGGCGAACGCCATGCCCAGACGCACGGCGGCATTTCCCCACGCTTTGGAAAAGGTGTGCATCACGACCAAACCGGCGTATGCGTCCAAAAGCGGCAGAAAGCCGTCGGAAGCGGCAAAGTCGATATATGCCTCATCGACCACGACGATGCCGTCGAAACGCGACAACACCGTTTTTATCTTTTCCTGCGAAAGCAGGTTGCCCGAAGGATTGTTCGGCGAACAGAAGAATATCAGTTTGGTATGGTCGTCGACCTGCGCTAAGAGCGTTTCGACATCGAAATCGAAATCCGCATCGAGGCGCACTTTCCGGTACTCCACATTGTTGATGTCGGCGCACACCTTGTACATGCCGTACGTGGGGTCGATAGCCACGACATTATCGACCGCCGGCTCGCAAAAGGCACGATAAAGCACGTCGATGCACTCGTCGCTGCCCACCCCGAGAAAGAGTTGGTCGGGTTTTACCCCCTTGATGCGGGCGATTTTCTTTTTCAACTCCCGCTGCAAGGGGTCGGGATAGCGGTTGAACGGCGCATTGTACGGGTTCTCGTTGGCATCGAGAAACACCGACGCCTCCCCCTTAAACTCATCACGCGCCGAAGAATACGGCGTGAGATTCCATATATTGGGACGTACCAATTTTTGTAACGCTTTCATCTGATTCACTTTTTGTTTTGAAGTCTTACCGTAACGGCATTCTTGTGGGCGTCGAGCCCTTCGCCCGCCGCCATGGTTTCGATGACGGGAGCAAGCCCCTGCAAGCCGTCGCGCGAAATTTCCTGAAAAGTTATCTTGCGGACGAAACTGTCGAGGTTGACGCCGCTGTACGCCCGCGCATAGCCGCACGTGGGCAGGGTGTGATTGGTGCCCGAAGCATAGTCGCCGGCACTCTCGGGCGTATAGGCGCCGAGAAACACGGAGCCGGCATTGACCACGCGGTCGGCAACGGCGCGATAGTCGGCACACTGTATAATCAGGTGTTCGGGGGCATAGCGATTGACCAACTCCATCAATTCGTCGGTATCGTGCAGAAGTACGAGGCGGCTGTGTGCCAACGCTTTTGCGGTAAGCTCCCGACGCGGCAGGGCGGCGAGCTGACGCTCTATCTCCGCCTGCAAAGGAGCCAGTATCGTTTCGTCGGTCGTGAAAAGCACCGACTGGCTGTCGGCGCCGTGCTCCGCCTGCGAAAGGAAGTCGGAAGCGACAAAAGCCAAATCGGACGAAGCATCGGCGATGACCGCCACTTCGGAGGGACCTGCGGGCATATCTATCGCCACGCCCTGCCGGCTCACCTGCTGCTTCGCCGCCGTTACATACTGGTTGCCCGGACCGAAAATCTTATAAACCGCCGGCACCGTCTCCGTGCCGTAAGCCATCGCCGCAATTGCCTGCGCTCCGCCCAACTTGAATATGCGCCCCACGCCGGCAAGCTGCGCGGCATAGAGAACGGCGGGGTGCACCGTACCGTCGGCTGCACACGGCGTACACAAAATAATTTCGCGACAGCCTGCCACCTGCGCCGGCACCGCCAGCATGAGTACGGTGGAAAAGAGCGGCGCCGTGCCGCCCGGTATATACAAACCCACCCGCTCGATAGGTACGGCTTTCTGCCAGCACCACACGCCGGGCGATGTTTCTATTTTCTTTATCGACAATGCCTGCGAGGCATGAAACCGCGCAATGTTGTCACGTGCCGCCGCCAGCGCCTTTTTCAATTCGGGAGAAACCGTCTTTTCGGCAGCCGCCATTTCGGCGGGCGACACCTCCATGTCGTCGAGTTGCGCGCCTTGAAAACGGGAGATATACGCTTTGGCGGCGGCATCGCCACGCACCTGTATGTCGGCAAGCACGGCAGATACGGCATCGTTAAGCTCCTGCACGTCGAGACGCGGACGCTCCACAATGCGCCCCCACTCTTTACGGTCGGGATATTTGATTACTTCCATAAAACGAAAGATTAAAGTACCATTTTCTCGATATTCAATGCCAAAATGCCTTCGGCACCGGCGGCTTTCAGTTTGTTGATGATTTCCCAGAAACATTTTTCGTCGAGCACGGTGTGTATGGAACACCACCCCTCCTGCGCCAACGGCATGACCGTAGGGCTTTTTATGCCGGGCAGCACGGCGAGTATTTTATCGACCGCTTCACGCGGCGCGTTCATCAGCACATACTTTTTATCTTCGGCAGCCTGCACCGAGCCGATGCGAAACAACAGCTCGTCAAGAATTTCCCGTTTTTCGGCGGAAAGTTCGGGCGTGGCTATCAACACGGCTTCCGAATCGACAGCGACCTCCACCTCTTTGAGGTTGTTGCTCACCAGTGTGCCGCCCGAGCTGACAATGTCGAATATGGCGTCGGCAAGCCCTATACCCGGAGCTATCTCCACCGAACCGGTAATAATATGTATATCGGCGGATATGTTGTTTTCGGACAGAAACCGTTGCAGTATCACGGGATAGGAAGTGGCGATTTTCTTGCCGTTGAACCACGAAAGACCCGGATAATCGACCTCCTTCGGTATCGCCAGCGAGAGGCGGCATTTGCCGAATCCGAGATTTTTCACGATGTCGGCACGACAGCCTTTTTCCAAAAATTCATTCCGACCGACGATACCCACGTCGGCAACTCCCGAAGCCACCGAATCGGGAATATCGTCATCGCGCAGGAAAAGCACTTCGATCGGGAAATTGCGCGATTGCACCAACAGGGTGCGTTTTCCCGTCGATAACTTGATGCCCGCTTCCGTAAGCAGCAACATCGAATCTTCATTGAGACGTCCTTTCGACTGAATTGCTATTCGTAACATGTTTATTCGTTTTTATTGCATTTCAAAAACAAAACGCCTGCCTCCGACAAAGAGGCAAGCGTTTCCTATTTCTATCTTATTGCACACGACACGACAACTTCGCCTCTTACGAGTCAAACCTCATGATGGTGATGGTGTCGCAGCGTGTAATACATAATCTATATTTCTGCGGACAAAGGTAGCTGTTTTTTATGAAAATGCAAACTTTTTCCTGAAAAAAGCGATTTTTTTCTTTATGGGAAGCCGTTCTTCCCAAAAAATTCGTATTTTTACGGAAATAAAACGCGAATCGTATTTATATGTATAATGACATGACTTGGGAATTGATACTTCGCCTGTTGATAGCCGGCGTATTAGGAGCCATCATCGGACTCGACCGCGCCTATCGCGCCAAAGAGGCTGGATTTCGCACGCATTTTCTGGTGTCGCTGGGCAGTGCGCTGTTCATGATTGTGTCGCAATACGGATTCGAGGCGGTAACCGCCGGCGTGGAATCGCGCTTCGACCCGAGCCGCGTTGCGGCACAGGTGGTCAGCGGCATCGGCTTCATCGGAGCGGGAACCATCATCATACACCGGCAATTCGTGCGTGGATTGACTACCGCCGCCGGCTTGTGGGCAACCGCCGGTATAGGCTTGGCAGTAGGCGGCGGGCTTTATTGGGTAGGGCTGGCGGCAACCGCATTCACCCTGCTGGGTCTGGAACTGCTCACCATTCTCTTCAAAAAAACCGGCATACACAGTTGCAGTATCAAATTCTCGACCGGAGAAAAAGAGAATCTCCAAAAAATCATCGAAACGGTACGGCAGCAGGAAAGCCGCATCACCTCTTACGAAGCCGAAAAACAGACCATCGGCGACAGCACCCGATATTCGGTGAACCTCATTTTGCGATGCAATTCACCGAAAGAAGAAGCAGCGATTTACCAATATATGCAAACCCTCCCCGATCTTTTTATCGAAAAAATCGAATAAATATTCTTTTTATTCAAAGGAATGGTTAAAAGATGTTAATACACCCTATTTTTTTAGCAAAATGATTTTTTGTTTTTGCAAAAATTTCTATCTTTGCAATCAAACTATTTGAATTTCAGTCCCTGTCCGATAGGGAGATTTTTTCATTCTATTAGAGCATCTTTTGCAGGAATATATCCCCTGTAAGAAAAATGTCCTCCTTTGTGAAAAGGGGGCTTTTTTTATTATTTACTCCGGCAAACTTTTTTATCATTTTTGTTTGTTTTATCTTTGTTGTCGTAAAAAAACGGAATCATGATGAAATACGTATTACCGGTATTGGAGATGAGCTGCACGGTATGTGCGGGAACGGTGGAATCGGTCGTCAAAAATCTGCAAGGCGTAAAGAGCGCCACCGTGAATTTTGCTGCCGAATCGCTCGTCGTCGAATACGACCCCGATACGATAACTCTCGAAAACATACGGGCAGCCGTACAGGCTGCGGGCTATGACCTCGTGATTTCCGACAGCCACATCGAAGCCCAACGCGAAGCTGCCGACAAACGCCGCTACCAAAAACTGCGCCGGCGCATCACTGTGGCGTGGGCGTGCGCTCTGCCGCTCATCGTGCTTTCGATGTTTTTTATTTCACTGCCCGGTATCAAATGGGTTCTGCTCGCACTGACACTGCCCATTCTGCTCTATTCGGGCGCGCCGTTCTACGTCCGCGCCTACAAAACCTTGCGACAGGGGAAAGCCGCCACGATGGACACGCTGGTGGCGATGAGCACCGCCATGTCGTTTCTGTTGAGTCTTTTCACCACCCTCTTTCCGCAATATTGGGAACAGTACGGCATCGAGGCGCACGTGTATTACGAAGCGGCGGGCATGATTGTCGCCTTCGTGCTTACGGGGAAATTTTTGGAAGAACGCACCCGTCGCCGCGCCTCTTCGGCACTGAAAAGCCTGATAGGGCTGCAACCGCAGACTGCCATGAAGATAGGCGAAAACGGGGTGCAGGAAGTGGATATCGCCACGCTGAAAGCGGGCGACAAACTTTACGTACGTCCGGGCGAAAAAATGCCCGTCGACGGCATCGTCGCCGACGGTACGTCGTATGTCGATGAAAGCATGATAAACGGCGAACCGATACCGGCGGTAAAAACGACGGGCGACAAGGTGCTGGCAGGCACCATCAACCAAAACGGCGCCCTCACCCTCGAAGCGCAAGCCGTAGGCTCGGGCACGCTGTTGGCGCAAATCATACGCCGCGTACAGGAGGCACAGGGCAGCAAAGCCCCCGTGCAGCACGTCGTCGACCGCGTAAGCGCCTACTTCGTGCCGACGGTGATAGGCATCGCCATACTGACGTTCCTGTGCTGGTATCTGCTGTACAACCCTTCGCCGGCGCACGGAAACGGTGTCGGCGGTCTGGCATACGCCGCGCTGACAGCGCTATCGGTGCTGGTCGTGGCGTGTCCCTGCGCGTTGGGTCTCGCCACCCCTATCGCCCTGACGGCAGGAATAGGTCGCGCCGCACGGGAACATATCCTGATAAAAGATGCCGTAGCGTTGGAGAAAATGGGAAAAGTCGATTGCGTGGTGCTCGACAAAACGGGTACGATAACGCAAGGCAGCCCCGCCGTAACGGATATGATTTGGCTCTGCCCCGAATCGGAAAGGCTCGTGAGCCTGCTCATCTCTGCCGAAGCAAAATCGGCACACCCGCTGGCGCAGGCGGTCGTCAGCCATTTTGCCGGACGGAACATTCCGGAAACGCCGCTCGACACGTTCACCAACGTAACCGGAAAAGGCATCGAAGTGGCATATAAAGATGAACGCTATCGCATCGGGAATCGCTCTTTTGCCGGCATATCGGAGTTGCCCGAAGATACGGAAAAAGAAATAACCCGCTGGCGCAGCGAAGGTCGGAGCGTCATCTATTACGGCGATACGCACACGCTCTTTGCCGTCATATCCATTGCCGACCCGATAAAAGAAAATTCCGCCGCAGCCATACGGGAGTTGCAGAAACAGGGCATCGAAGTGTGTATGCTCACGGGCGACGACACCCTTACGGCACAAGCTACCGCCGTACACGCCGGCATCACCCGCCTGCGCGCCGAAGCCCTGCCGCAGGACAAAGAAGATTTCGTGCGCTCCCTGCAAGAGCAAGGGCGCACGGTGGCAATGGTGGGCGACGGCATCAACGACTCGCAGGCGCTGGCGCGCGCCGACGTGAGCGTCGCCATGGGGCATGGCTCCGACATTGCCATGGAAGTGGCGATGATTACGCTCATGACGTCGGACTTGTCGCTCCTCGCCCGCACGATACGGCTCTCGCGCCGCACCATGCGCATCGTACACGAAAATCTGTTCTGGGCATTCATTTACAACATCATCTGCATACCTATCGCCGCAGGCATACTGCTGTTGTTCTCCGACAAAGGAATGCTGCTCACCCCCATGTGGGCAAGCGCCGCCATGGCGTTCAGCTCCATTTCCGTCGTATTGAACAGCCTGCGGCTTACCCGAAAATAATACAATTCCAAAAAAACATACGATTATGAACACACGCAAATTCAAAACCAACGCCAAATGCGGCGGCTGCGTCGCCAAGATAGAAGCAAGCCTCTCCACCGCCGTGAGCCGCGACAAGTGGAACATCGACCTCTCCGTGCCCGAACGCACGCTGACTATCGACTGCGACCTCAGCGACGACGAAATTGTCGGGCTGGTAACCGCCGCCGGTTTCAAAGCCGAAAAGCTGCCGGCATAAGCGTTTCATACCGAATCACCATTCTGTCTGCCGCATTCCGGTGAATGCGGCAGACCGTGTTGCAGCTCCGCCCCACCCTTACGGTACGACAAAAAAGAAAATGATTTTCTTTTTTTAACGTTGTCGTATGTAACTTCGGGAGAGAGATTCCGTCTAAAAGGAAATTTATCTTTATTTTCAAAAAAACGGATTACCATGAAAAAATCAATGTTCATCGCCTTAGTAGGCATTTTAACAATCGGCACTTCGACGGCGCAGCCCCTCCGCAGCGACTATCGTCAAAACCACATGAGCTGGGTGCGTACCGCCTCGCGCATTCCCGATGCATTCTTTACCGAATGTCGCGACGAAGCCGTGCGCATCGCCGACAATCTCGCACTTTACCAACTCAACACGGGAGCGTGGGAGAAAAATGTCTATTACGCCGCAGAAATCACGGCAGATAAAAAGAAACAAATTCTTGCCGAAAAGAAAAACAAGGTAAACAGCAGCACCATCGACAACGGCAGCACGACGACCGAAATCATCTATCTCTCGAAAGTCTATAACGTAACCCGCGACAAGAAATACAAAAACGCCGCCCTGAAAGGCATTCGCTACCTGCTCGACGCCCAATACGAAAACGGAGGCTGGCCGCAATTCTACCCGCAGGCAAAAGAGGGTTATTCTCACCACATTACATACAACGACGACGCCATGGTGAATGTCATGCGGCTTTTGCAGAACATTTACCAGTGCGACCCGCTTTACTGGTACGTGCCCCAATCGCTGCGCGACGAAGCCCGCAAGGCATTCGACAAAGGCATCGAATGTATTTTGCACACCCAAGTGGTGCAGAACGGCCGCCCCACCGTGTGGTGCGCCCAACACCACTACGAAACGCTGGAACCGGTGAAAGCCCGCTCCTACGAACTGCCGTCGCTGAGCGGAAGCGAATCGGTGGGCATCGTGCGGCTGCTGATGTCGGTGCCCAATCCGTCGCCCGAAGTCATCGCCGCAGTGGATAACGCCATAGCATGGTTTAAAGATTCAAAGATAGAGGGCTTGCGCTTCGAGTATTATACCGACAGCGAAGGACGGCGCGACTACCGCATGGTGAAAGCGCAGCACTCCCGTCCGCTGTGGGCGCGCTTCTACGAATTGGGAACGAACCGCCCGATGTTCTCCGACCGCGACGGCATACGGAAATACGACGTTTCGGAAATCGGACACGGCCGCCGCACGGGGTACAGCTGGTACACCGACGCCGGAAACGCCCTGCTCGAACAATACCGTATGTGGAAAAATGCGTTCAACCCTTACAACGAAAAACGACATTCCAAATAAAACGAACATGAAAAAAATTCTTTTGCTCTTATCTGGCATCGCATGGAGCTTCATGCCCATGCAGGCACAAAACGAAATCACCCGATACATCGACGTAACAGGCTCTGCCGAAATGGAGGTCATACCCGACGAAATACATTTCCTCATCGAGATAAAGGAGTATTTCAAGGAAGAATTCGACGGGAAATCCAAACCCGAAAATTACAAAACAAAAATACCTCTTTCGCAGATAGAAGCAGGCGTGCGCGCAGCCTTGCAGAAAGCCGGCGTGCCTGCCGAATCGGTGCGCACCCAAGAAGTGGGCGACTACTGGCGTGAACGCGGAAAAGATTTTCTTATCTCCAAACGGTTGGACATCACGCTGCAAAGTTTCGAGCCGATAAACGTCATTATCAAAAACCTCGATACGAAAGGCATCAACTCGATGCGCATCGGCGAACTGAAAAACAAAGATCTGCCGCGCTACCGCGAGGAGTGCAAAGTCGAAGCGCTGAAAGCGGCAAAAGCGAAAGCCGCTCTCTTTGCCGAAGCCGTAGGCATGAAATTGGGCGATGTGATATGGGTTGTGGAACCGGGCAGCGACACGGGCAGGAGCTATGTCGTTACCGCCAACAAAATGCTGTACGCCTCCGCTCTCGCCGACGGAATTGCCGAAGAAAGCGCGTTGGAGGCATTCCGGCTTATCGAATTGAGCGCTACCATGTCCGCCCGATTCGAGCTGGTCGCTCCCTAACCGCATCAAAGGTTTTCGCATTTTGAAACGGACTCTTGCCGGATAAACGATGTTTTTGTACCTTTGCAGGCAGAAAATCCGACTTTATGAGCGACAACAAACTGGTAGAGAAATTGGAAGGGCTGTCGCTGCGCTTCCGTGAAGTGAGTACGCTGATTACCGACCCGTCGGTCATCGGCGACCGCAAACGGTTTGCCAAACTCACCAAAGAGTACAGCGACCTCGAAAAAATAGACAACGCCCGCAAACGGTACGTGCAGCTGCTTGCCGACATCGACGGCGCCAAAGAGATACTCGAAACGGAAAGCGATGCCGAGATGCGGGAAATGGCGCGGGAGGAGCTGGACGCTTGTCAGGCTCGCATACCCGCCGTCGAAGAAGAAATAAAACTGCTGCTCATACCTGCCGACCCGCAGGACGACCGCAACGCCATACTCGAAATACGCGGCGGCACGGGCGGCGACGAGGCGGCGCTGTTTGCCGGCGACCTGTTCCGCATGTATGCCAAATACTGCGAAATGAAAGGGTGGAAGCTCGAAATTTCAAGCGCCAGCGAAGGCGCCGCAGGCGGATTCAAAGAGGTCATCTGCTCGGTATCGGGCAACAAAGTGTACGGGACGTTGAAATACGAATCGGGCGTGCACCGCGTACAGCGGGTGCCCGCGACGGAAACGCAGGGTCGCGTGCACACGTCGGCGGCATCGGTGGCGGTACTGCCCGAAGCCGAAGAGTTCGACGTGGTCATCAACGAAGGCGAAATAAAATGGGACACTTTCCGCAGCGGCGGCGCCGGCGGACAGAACGTGAACAAAGTGGAATCGGGCGTGCGGCTGCGCTACAACTGGAAAAATCCCAACACGGGGGAAACGGAGGAGATACTCATCGAATGTACCGAAACCCGCGACCAGCCCAAAAACAAAGAGCGCGCCCTCTCCCGCCTGCGCACATTCATCTACGACAAAGAACACCAAAAATACCTCGACGACATCGCCGGCAAACGCAAGACGATGGTTTCGACGGGCGACCGCTCCGCCAAGATACGCACCTACAACTACCCGCAGGGGCGCATCACCGACCACCGCATCAACTACACGATTTACAACCTTGCGGCATTCATGGACGGCGACATACAAGAGTGCATCGACCGTCTGACTGTCGCCGAAAATGCCGAACGGCTGAAAGCAAGCGAATTATAATACGACCTTAATCATATCCAAGCCCTATGAACAAACAACAGCTTTTTGAAAATATCTGCCGGAAAAAATCGTTCCTCTGCGTGGGGCTCGACTCCGACATCAAAAAAATACCGCCGCATCTGCTGGCAGACGAAGACCCCGTTTTCGCTTTCAACAAAGCCATCATCGACGCCACCGCCGACTTGTGCGTGGCATACAAGCCGAATCTGGCTTTTTACGAAAGTCTCGGGCTGAAAGGTTGGGAATCCTTTGAAAAGACAATACGCTATATCAAAGCCAATTACCCCGACCTGTTCATCATTGCCGACGCCAAGCGCGGCGACATAGGCAACACGTCGGAAATGTATGCCCGCAGCTTTTTCGAGCATCTCGACATCGACGCCGTAACGGTGGCGCCCTATATGGGCGAGGACAGCGTAAAACCGTTTCTCGTATATGAAGGACACTGGGGCATCGTGCTCGGGCTGAACTCGAACAAAGGCGCACAGGATTTCCAATTCACCGCCGATGCCTCCGGCGAACGACTTTTCGAGAAAGTGATACGGGTGGCGCAAACGTGGGCGACCGACGACCGGCTGATGTTCGTCGTGGGCGCGACACAAGGCAAACTCTTCACCGACGTGCGCCGCGTGGCACCGCACCACTTCCTGCTCGTGCCGGGTGTGGGCGCACAGGGCGGCAGCCTGCAAGAAGTGGCGGAATACGGCATGAACGACCAATGCGGACTGCTGGTAAACTCGTCGCGCGGCATCATCTACGCCGACAAGACAGAGGCTTTCGCCGAAGCCGCCCGCCGCGAATCGGAAAAAATCCGTCGGGAAATGGAAACTTTATTGCATAAAAAAGGATTGATTTAATTTCTTTTTCACACACAAAAGAAAATTATTTTCTACTTTTGCAGCAAATTTCAAAAGAATCTTATAAAAACAACGAAAATGCAAACACTCGACAAATTCAATTTCGCCGGTAAAAAGGCATTCGTCCGCGTCGATTTCAACGTACCTTTGGACGAAAACATGAATATCACCGATGACACGCGTATGCGTGCAGCGCTGCCCACGCTGAAAAAAATATTGGCAGACGGCGGCAGCATCATCATCGGCTCGCATCTCGGACGCCCGAAAGGTCGGGAAGATAAGTTTTCTTTGAAACACATCGTAAAACATCTGTCGGAACTGCTGGGACAACCGGTAAAATTCGTCGATGACTGTCAAGGCGATGCCGTGAAAAAAGCAGCTGCCGAATTGAAAGCGGGCGAAGTGCTCGTACTCGAAAACCTCCGCTTCTACGCCGAAGAGGAAGGCAAACCGAGAGGTCTTGCCGAAGATGCCGGCGACGAAGAAAAAGCCGCTGCCAAGAAAGCCGTGAAAGCCAGCCAGAAAGAGTTTACCAAACATCTTGCCGAACTGGCAGACGCTTATGTAAACGACGCATTCGGAACGGCTCACCGCGCACACGCTTCGACGGCGCTCATCGCCGACTGCTTCGCTCCCGAAAACAAAATGTTCGGCTACCTGATGCAGAAAGAGGTGGAAGCTGTCGAGAAAGTGATGAAAAATCCCGTGCGCCCCGTTACGGCTATCATCGGCGGCTCGAAAGTATCGTCGAAAATCACCATTATCGAAAACCTGTTGAGCAAAGTCGATAACCTCATCATCTGCGGCGGTATGGCATACACCTTTGCCAAAGCCATGGGCGGAAAAGTGGGTACTTCGCTCTGCGAAGACGATATGCTCGAAACGGCTATCAACATCATGAACAAAGCCAAAGAGCTGGGCGTAAACCTCGTACTGCCCACCGACTGCGTGATTGCCGACAGCTTCTCGAACGATGCCAAAACCAGCACCTGCAAAAACAACGAAATACCCGACGGCTGGATGGGTCTTGACCTCGGTCCCGATTCGGCAAAAGTATTGGCAAACGTCATCAAATCGTCGAAAACGATTTTGTGGAACGGTCCTGCGGGCGTATTCGAGTTCCCGAACTTCGAAGCCGGCAGCCGCGCCATTGCCCAAGCCATCGTGGAAGCTACGGCAGCCGGAGCCTTCTCGCTCATCGGCGGCGGCGACTCGGTAGCCTGCATCAACAAATTCGGCTTCGCCGACAAAGTAAGCTATGTATCGACCGGAGGCGGCGCCCTGCTCGAATGTATCGAGGGTCGCGAACTGCCCGGCATCAAAGCCATTCGCGGATAATTACCCCCCTCAATCCGATAAAAAGTGAGCGGTCGCCGAAGCATCGGCGACCGCTCTTTTTGAATAGCGGAACAAACTAACTCCTTCCCCCTGTTTCCTCCGCTACCCAATTCAATATGTCCACACGCCGGCAATCATGTTGAGGCTGTAATCGCCCATCGCATAGAGATTGACTAACGGGTTGTACCGAAAATTCAGATAAGAGAGATTGGGACAAAACGATACGTCGATATAATTCAACTGATTCTGGCTCGCATCGACGCGATACAACATCTGGCGGTTGCTCAAATCGATGCGCGTCAAACTGTTGTTGGAACAATTTACGGTCGAAAGATTTTCCGAGCCGGAGAAATCGACTTTGGAAAGGTTGTTGTTCGAGCAATCGACATCGGACAGCGCGGGGCAATCGGTCATCGCCAAAGAAGTCATATTGTTGCCGCTGCACGAAAACTGGTAGAGGTTATCCTGTCCGCTCGCATAAAACTGATTGACACGGTTGTTGTCTATGTTGAGCGTTTCGAGCGCCGGCAGGTCGATGAGCATCAGCGACGAAATGCGGTTGTAGCCGCAATAGAGGTTGCGCAGATTGGCGCAGCTGTCGATTTGCAACGCTTCCAAATTGCAGTTCTGTATGTTGAGCGAGCGCAGGGAATCGGCTCGCGAAACCGCTAATTCGACAAAGAGGTTGCCGGAACAATCGAGGGCGACAAGTCCGCGTATGGCACTCAGGTCGATAGCGGTAAGGCGGTTTCGGGAACAGTCGAGCGAACGCAAAGCCGTGCAGCCGTCGAGGTCGAGCGAGGCAAGTTCGTTCCGCCCCGTCTGTACAGAAACAAGAGCGGTGCAATTTTTCGCCGAAAGCGACGTAAGGCGGTTGCGGGAAACATCGAGGTGTTGCAGCGCCGCGAAATTATCGAGCACGAGTTCGCCCGCCAGATTACGACCGCGCCAGTCGATGGTCTTTACATGACCGTTTTCCCACGTTACCCCCTCCCACGTCGCGGGGTCGTTGAGGTTCGTTTTTTTGAGCTGTTCCCAGTTCGCCCCTTTGCCGGCAGAAGTCTGTTGCAAAAAGGTCTGCAAACTTTTCACCTCTTTCTTATTGTAATTCTGAGCCGATACGACAGCCCACCCCAAGAGGCAGAGGGTAAAAACAAAAATACGTTTCATCTTTTTCGATTTAGAAATTTTATTACCCAAACAACGACAGGCGAAAAAAAGTTCTCGAAAGAAGAAGAATTACGGTTGGGCAGGGCACCCGTAAAAAGCATACGTCCCGACCGTATCGAGCCGCCCCTCGACCGTAAGTGAAGCCAGATGTGTACAGCCGTAAAAAAGTCGGCTGCCGACAGCAGTAACCGTCTTGCCTATGGTAACTTCGGCAAGGGTCTCTTTTCGGTAAAACGGCGAATAGCCGCATCGGAAGGAATCGGGATAGAGCAACTCCCTGCCGAGATAAAGCGACTGTATCGGAGCGTCGGAAAAGAGCGAATGACCGCCCGACGGAATGCAGTCGTTGCAACCCAGCGTCAGCGGCGTATCGCCGTCGCGGAACACTAACGTGCGCAGCCGCGCGCAGCCCTGCACGCAGCGGTCGCCCATCCACGTCACCCCGCCGCCTATTGTCAGTGATTCGAGCGACGTACAATTTTTGAAAAGTTCATCGGGCAATGCCGTTACCGTCGCACCCGTCTCAACCTTTTGCAGGAAAACGTTTCCCGCAAAAGGAGCGTCGGCACCGGCAGGATATTGCAGGTCGCGCCCGAGATAAAGCGCCCGTACCGGCACGTTTTGGAAGAGCGTTTCGTCTGTCGTCCGGTAATAAGACGACTCGACGGACAAAGGTTGCGTGCCGTCTTCAAACGTCAATTTCACCACAGACGTACACTCCGAAAATGCCGCACTACCGATAAAAACGACACTCGCCGGAATCGTTATCGAAGTAAGCCCCGAACAGTGGGAAAAGAGATTTTGCGCCAGACGCGACACCCTGCCGCCTATGGTCAGCGACGACAGCGACGCCTGTTTATAAAATGGGGAATAACCGTAAAAGCGGCTTGCATTGAAATCCAGATCGCGACCGAGATAGAGCGTTTTCAAGCGGCAATCGGAAAAAAGCGACTCGCCTATTCCGCTTTTCTGCACGCGGTTATATCCCATGTAGAGAGGCTTTACGCCGTCGCGCAGAACGACACGAGTCAGCCGAGTGCACTCCTTGAAAACATAATTTCCGATAATCTCCACACTGCCGCCCACGGTTACCGACACGAGATTTTCGCACTTGCCAAACAGCCGGTCGCCTACAAACGAAACCCGCTCGCCGATTATCACGTCATGCAGTTTCGGCTGTCCGTAAAAAGGAGAATAGCCGTCGAAATAGCTCGTCGAATAATCGAGCGAACGTCCTACGTAGAGCGTTTCGAGCGGACAATCGGCAAAAAGCCCCTCACCCATGGTTTTCGCCGCACGGATATTCGCACCGAGATACAGCACGCTGTCGCCGTCGGCGAGATACAATTCCCGCAATGCCGCACAAGCGGCAAAAGCTCCATTTCCGATTTTCCGCACATTGCCGCCCACTTTCAACGAAACCAGCGAACGACAGCCGTAAAAAGCGCGCGGGGGAAATTCGGTCGCAGCATCGCCTATCGTTACATTGCGCAACGTTTCTTTTTTATAAAACGGATTATAAGCGTGCGCGATATTCTCTTCATACGCCAAGTCGCGTCCGAGATAGAGCGTTTCGAGCGGAGAGTCGTAAAAAATATTTTGCATTAACTTGTTCCGACCGACAAGCAGAGGCTTTTTCCCCTCCTTTATAATAAGCTCTTTTAGCGCAGAACAACCGGAAAAAGCATAATTTTCAATCGTTTCCACCCCGCCGCCGATAGTTACCGTCGTCAAATCCTCACAGCCGTAAAAAGCACGGCTCTCGACTTTTTTCACCTTGTCGCCGACTATCACCAGCGAAAGACGGGCTTTCTTGTAAAAGGGCGAATAGCCGTAAAAAAATCCCTCCTTATACTGCAACTCCCGTCCGAGATAGAGTGTTTCGAGCGGACAGTCGTGAAACAGCGCCTCGCCCTCCGACACACCCGTATATCGGTTGCAGCCCAACGACAAGGGTGCGTCGCCGTCGCTGATAACCAAATATTTCAATCCCGTACAACCGTAAAACGCCGAATCGCCGATTTCCGTTACCGTCGCCGGAACGGTGAGCGACACGAGCGACAGATTCTGAGCAAAGGCGCGTGAAGCGACAGCCTGCACTTTATAGATCTTACCCTCGTGCTGCACCTGCTCCGGCAACACGAGTTCGTCCTGCGAAACATCGCCCGCAACCGTCGTCAGCTCTACGGCAAGCGGCGCGCGCGAAATCACCGTATAACGGAGATTCCCCACCTCGAAACCGTAAGCAAATGCCGCTGTCGAAGTGCAATAAAGAAAGAGTGCAAGCAAATATTTTTTCATTTCAAAAGTCGAACGTTCGGGAAAACGTTTTTGCAAATATACGGATTTATCGTCTGCCATGCAACCGACTCTCGGAAATACGGAAAAACGAAATCGTTTCCGCTCTATCGTTTAACATTTTGAAAAACTCTGTCGCGTTGTTCTTTAATATCCTTAAAAAGAATCTATATAATTCTAAAACAATAGCACATTTTCCCTAAAAAAGCAGAAATTTTTTTACCTTTGAAAAGAAATAGAAACATGATTCGGAAGTTATCGGCGAAATCGAAAAAATCCGCCGTATCGTCCGGACACCTGAATGTAAACAAACATGAAAAGAATTGCTTTGAAACGCTGTATCTTCGTGGTCGTAGCTGCGGGTATCATTTTCGGCGCCGTCAAAATTTACAACCTCTTTTTTTCCGGAGAAAATGAAACGGCACAAGAGCAGCCTGCTCCGCAACCGAACAACTCGAAACGCATATTGAGCGTTACCGCATTGATTCTCAAAGAAGAACCGCTTACCGAAGAAATCGTTACGAGCGGGTATCTGCTGCCCGACGAAGAAGTGGAACTCTCGTTCGAAACTTCCGGAAAAATAACGGAAATCAATTTTGAAGAAGGCACACCGGTGAGCAAAGGCGACATACTCGCCAAAGTAAACGACGCCACCTTGCAAGCCCAATTGCGCAAACTGGAAGTGCAGTTGCAACTCGCCGAAGACCGCGTGTACAGACAGAACGCCCTGCTCGAAAAAGAGGCAGTCAGCAAAGAGGCTTACGAACAGGTACAGACCGACCTCGCCACGCTGCAAGCCGAAATCGACGCCGTGAAAGCCAACATCGCACTGACCGAACTGCACGCGCCTTTCGACGGCGTAATCGGACTGCGGCAGGTGAGCGAAGGCGCATACGCCACCCCTTCGACCCCCGTCGCCACCTTGACCAAAATAGCTCCGTTGAAAATAGAATTTTCCGTGCCCGAACGGTACGCCAAAGAAATCAAATACGGAACGAATCTCGAATTTATGATAGACGGGCACCTGCAACCGTTCAAAGCCAAAGTGTATGCCACCGAGTCGCGGGTCGATCTCGAAACGCACACTTTCTCCATGCGCGCCATTTACCCGAACACTTACGGCGAACTGCTGCCCGGCAGGTTTGCCAACATACACCTGAAAACACGGGAAATAAAAAAAGCCATTGCCGTACCGTCGGAAGCCATCGTGGCAGAAATGGGCATCGACAAAGTATTTCTGTATAAGTCGGGAAAAGCCGAGCCGGTAACTATCAGCAAGGGGCTGCGCACCGAATCGAAAGTGCAGGTGGTGAAAGGCTTGAATGCGGGCGATACGATTATCACTTCGGGCACGCTGCAACTGCGCACGGGACTGCCCGTTACCATACAATATTTCGAGGACTAAAAGCGGGACGGATATGAATATTTCGGAGTTAAGCATCAAGCGCCCCGTACTCGCAACGGTACTTACCTTAATCATTCTGCTGTTCGGTTTCATCGGCTACACGAGTCTCGGCGTGCGGGAATATCCGTCGGTCGACAACCCCATTATTTCGGTAACCTGCTCCTATCCGGGCGCCAATGCCGACGTCATCGAAAACCAGATTACCGAGCCGCTCGAACAAAACATCAACGGTATTCCGGGAATCCGCTCGCTGTCGAGCGTCAGCAGTCAGGGGCAAAGCCGCATCACGGTGGAGTTTGAATTGTCGGTCGATCTCGAAACGGCAGCCAACGACGTGCGCGACAAAGTGTCGCGGGCACAACGCTACCTGCCGCGCGACTGCGACCCGCCTACGGTGTCGAAAGCCGATGCCGACGCCATGCCCATACTCATGGTCGCCATACAGAGCGACAAACGTTCGCTGCTGGAATTGAGCGAAATAGCCGACCTCACGGTGAAAGAGCAGCTGCAAACGATTTCCGACGTGAGCGGCGTTTCCATTTGGGGCGAGAAAAAATATGCCATGCGCCTGTGGCTCGACCCCGTGAAAATGTCGGGCTACGGCATCACGCCGATGGACGTGAAAAACGCTATCGACAAAGAGAATGTGGAACTGCCGTCGGGCAGCATCGAGGGCAACACGACGGAACTCTCCATTCGCACGTTGGGTCTGATGCACACAACGGAAGAATTCAATAACTTGATTATCAAATCGGACAACAACCGCATCGTGCGATTCAGCGATATAGGACACGCCGAGCTCGAAGCCCGCGACCTGAAAAGCTACATGAAAATGAACGGCGTGCCCATGATAGGCGTCGTGGTAATACCGCAGCCGGGAGCCAACCACATAGAAATAGCCGACGCCGTGTACGAGCGCATGGAGATGATGAAAAAAGACCTGCCCGACGATGTGAAATACAGCTACGGTTTCGATAACACGAAATTTATTCGGGCATCGATAGCGGAGGTGGGAAATACGGTGTATGAAGCCTTCATTCTCGTTATCATCATCATCTTCCTCTTCCTGCGCGACTGGCGCGTAACCCTGATTCCCTGCATCGTGATACCGGTGTCGCTTATCGGTTCGTTCTTCGTCATGTATTTAGCCGGATTCTCTATCAACGTACTCTCGATGCTGGCGGTGGTGCTGGCGGTGGGTTTGGTGGTGGACGACGCTATCGTGATGACGGAAAACATCTACATACGCATCGAGCGCGGCATGAATCCCAAAGAGGCGGGCATCGAAGGTTCCAAAGAGATATTTTTCGCCGTCATATCGACGACTATCACGCTCGTCGCCGTATTTTTCCCTATCGTGTTCATGGAGGGCATGACAGGGCGGCTGTTCCGCGAGTTCAGTATCGTCGTGTCGGGCGCCGTCATCATATCCTCGTTCGCCGCCCTCACGTTCACGCCCATGCTGGCGACCAAGCTGCTGGTGAAACGGGAAAAGAAAAACTGGTTTTACCGCAAAACGGAGCCTTTCTTCGACGGCATGAACCGCTATTACAAAAAGGGATTGGAGGCATTTTTGCGCGTACGTTACATAGCGATACCGTTCATCTTGATTACGGTGGTCGCTATCGTATTCCTTTGGACGAACATTCCTGCCGAAATGGCGCCGCTGGAAGATCGTTCGAGTATCTCCATAAACACGCGCGGTGCCGAAGGGGTAACGTATGAATACATGCGCGACTATACCGAAAAGATAAATCTGCTTGCCGATTCTATCATGCCCGACGCCGAGGCGATAACCGCCCGCGTATCGAGCGGAAGCGGCAACATACAAATCATGCTCAAAGACATCAAAGACCGCAACTATTCGCAAATGGAGGTGGCGGAGAAGCTGTCGCGCGCCGTGCAAAAAGAAACGAAAGCGCGCGCTTTCGTGCAGCAGCAGACGACGTTCGGCGCACGACGCGGCGGCATGCCCATACAATATGTGATACAAGCCACCAACATCGAAAAGCTGGAAAAGATACTTCCCGTGTTCATGGCGAAAGTCTATGAAAATCCCGTATTCCAAATGGCGGACGTCAATCTGAAATTCAGCAAACCCGAAACGCGCATCGCTATCAATCGGGAAAAAGCTAACGTCATGGGCGTTACGACGCAAAGCATCGCCCAAACACTGCAATACGGATTGAGCGGACAGCGCATGGGCTATTTCTACATGAATGGCAAACAGTACGAAATCGTGGGCGAAATAAACCGGCAGCAACGCAACAAACCTATCGACCTGCGTTCGATTTATATCCGCAACAGCAACGGCGAAATGATACAGATGGACAACCTCGTGGAATTGATAGAGAGCATTGCACCGCCGCAGCTTTACCGTTACAACCGCTTCGTGTCGGCAACCGTTTCGGCAGGACTTGCCGAAGGGAAGACTATCGGACAGGGACTGGACGAAATGGATAAAATCGCTGCCGAAACGCTGGACGAAACATTCCGCACGGCGTTGTCGGGCGACTCGAAAGAGTATCGCGAAAGTTCGTCGAGCCTGATGTTCGCCTTCATACTCGCCCTCGTGCTCATCTACCTGATTCTGGCAGCGCAGTTCGAGAGCTTCAAAGACCCGTTCATCATCATGCTCACCGTACCGCTGGCAGTATGCGGAGCGTTGATATTCATGCAATGCAGCGGACAGACGATGAACATTTTCAGCCAGATAGGCATCATTATGCTTATCGGTCTGGTAGCCAAGAACGGAATCCTCATCGTCGAGTTCGCCAACCAGAAACAAGAGGCGGGCATGGACAAACTCACCGCCATACGCGAAGCTGCCGTGCAGCGGCTTCGCCCCATTCTGATGACCAGCGTTTCGACGATTCTGGGCTTGCTGCCGCTGGCATTCGCTTCGGGCGAAGGTGCAAACGGACGCATCGCCATGGGCGTGGCAGTCGTGGGCGGAATGCTCATCTCCACCGTGTTCACCATGTTCATCGTGCCGGCTATCTACACTTACATTTCCACCGACCGCATTCATTCCCGAAAAGCATGAAAAAAATAGCATCATTCCTGTTTTGCTGTCTGCCGCTTGCCGTACAAGGGCAGACCTACACCCTGCGCTCCTGTCTTGAAACAGGACTTGAAAACAACTACTCCCTGCGCATCGTGCGCAACGAAGAAGCGATGAGCAAAAACAATGCGACCCGCAGTAATGCGGAGATGTGGCCTACGCTCGACCTGAGTGCAGGTTACGGAGGCTCGCTCGACCACCGCAACTCCATCGGACGCGACGGAAACAGCAATGAGCGGAAAAACGGCATCTTCGACCAAAACGTGAATGTCGGCATCAACATGAACTGGACGGTTTTCGACGGATTCAACATCATCGCCGATTACCAACGCTTGAAAGAATTGGAGAAGCAGGGCGAGACGCAAACCCGCATCGCTATCGAAGATTTCATCGCCGAATTGACTGCCGAATATTACAACTTCATACAACAAAAGCTGCGGCTGGAAAACTTCCGGTATGCCGTATCGCTCTCGAAAGAGCGTCTGCGCATCGTGGAGGAACGCTACCAAATCGGCAACTTCTCGCGGCTCGACCTGTTGCAGGCTCGGGTCGATTTCAATGCCGACAGCACGCAATACATGAAGCAGATAGAAACACTGCACTCGTCGCGCATACGCCTTAACGAACTGATGTCGCTCGACGATATGAACAGCCCCATTTCGGTTTCGGACTCGGTCATCGACGTCAATACGCTGCTGGTATTCGACGAATTGTGGGCATCGACCCTCCAAACCAATGCCTCTTTGCTGAAATCGGAGCAGGACAAAACGCTGGCGGAATTGGACAAGAAAAAAATCCTGTCGCGCAACTATCCCTACATACGGCTGAATGCAGGATACGGCTACACGCTGAATACCTACAACACCACTTCCAACCCGACGTACAGCCGGCGCAACAATTTGGGATTGAGTTTCGGCGCGACGGTGGGTTTCAACCTTTTCGACGGCAGCCGCCGGAGTGAACGACGGAATGCCCGCATCGCCATCGAAAACGCCAAACTGGCACAAATGGAATTGACGCAATCGCTCAGTGCCGACATCAACAACCTGTGGCAGTCGTACCGGAACAACATCGAAATTCTGAATCTCGAACGGGAAAATCTCACCGCCGCCAAACAGAACTACACAATCGCCCGCGAACGCTACATTCTCGGCAACCTTTCGGGCATCGAGCTGCGGGAGGCGCAAAAAAGCCTGTTAGACGCCGAAGAGCGCATACTTTCCGCCGAATACGACACGAAACTCTGTGAAATCTCGCTGCTGCAAATCAGCGGAAAAATCACGGAATATCTGCAATAATCCGGAATCATAAAAATTCCGTAATATTGGTATAAACAACCGTAATTTATATTACAACCGCTCCTGCCAAAAACTATACTTTTGCAAGAGAATAAGATACAAAAATATGTTGCGAAAAATACGAATCGTCGCCGCCGTGCTCTGTTTCGGACTTATCACGCTGTTGTTTCTCGACTTCACGGGAACGCTGCACGCATGGTTCGGCTGGCTGGCGAAAATCCAATTCCTGCCGGCGCTGCTCTCCCTGAACGTCGCTGTCGTGGCGGTGCTTCTCGTGCTGACGCTGCTGCTCGGACGGGTGTACTGCTCGGTGATATGCCCGCTGGGCGTGCTGCAAGACGGCATTTCGTGGATTGCCGGCAAACGGAAGAAAAACCGCTTCCGCTACTCTCGCGCCCTGTCATGGTTGCGCTACGGGGTGCTGGCGGTATTCATTGCCGCCCTCATCGGCGGCATATCGTCGATAGTGGCACTGCTGGCACCGTACAGCGCTTACGGACGCATCGCCTCCAACCTTTTCGCGCCGATTTACCAATGGGGAAACAACTTGCTCGCCTATGCCGCCGAGCGCTTCGACAGCTATCTGTTCTACCCGACCGACGTGTGGGTGAAAAGCATTTCTACGTTCGCCGTCGCCGCTGTGACTTTCGTCATACTTGCCGTGCTGGCGTGGCGCAACGGACGCACCTATTGCAACACCATCTGTCCGGTAGGCACGGTGCTGGGATTCGTATCGCGCTATGCGTGGCTGCGCCCCGTCATCGACACGACGAAATGCAACGGCTGCGGCAAATGCGCACGCAACTGCAAAGCGTCGTGCATCGACAGCAAAGCGCATAAAATTGATTACAGCCGCTGCGTCGCGTGTATGGACTGCTTGGAGAAATGCAAGCAACACGCTATTTCGTATGCCCCCTATCGGAAAAGAACGAATGACGCCGCGACGGAAAATCCGGAGACGGGGCGCCGCCACTTCTTGGTGGCAGCCGGTTTGCTGGCAGCCGGCGTCGTCGAAGCACAGGAAAAAACGGTCGATGGCGGACTTGCTGCCATTGCCGACAAGAAATCGCCGAAACGTCATACGCCCATCGTACCGCCCGGAGCCGGAAGCCTGCGCCAAATGGCGCAGCACTGCACAGCGTGCCAGTTGTGCGTATCGGTGTGCCCGACGCAGGTGCTGCGTCCGTCGCATGAGTTGGCGACATTCATGCAGCCCGAATCGTCGTACGAACGCGGGTATTGCCGTCCCGAATGCACGAAGTGTTCGGACGTGTGCCCCGCCGGTGCCATAAAACCGCTCACCGTCGCCGAAAAATCGGCGGTGCAGATAGGTCATGCCGTGTGGATAAAAGAAAACTGCATACCGCTCACCGACGGCGTAACGTGCGGAAACTGCGCCCGCCACTGTCCAGCCGGCGCCATACAAATGGTGGATTCCGGCAAGGGCGGCGACCTCAAAATACCGGTCGTCAATGAGGAACGCTGCATCGGCTGCGGCGCGTGCGAAAACCTCTGCCCCGCCCGTCCGTTCAGCGCCATTTATGTGGAGGGACACGAGCAGCATCGTATCATTTAAGAAAATCGCGCTCTTATGGATAAACATTCGAAAACAGATCTGAATCGTCGGGACTTTTTGAAAGTGCTGGGAGCAGGCGCGGCAACGGCGGCACTCTACGGCTGCCATGCCGGCAATCCGTCGGGCAACGCCGACGGTTCCGTACCGGAGGGCAGCATGACCTACCGCACCAATCCGCACACGGGCGACAAGGTGTCGCTGCTGGGTTACGGCTGTATGCGCTGGCCTGAAATTTCTTCGGGAGAACACAAGCACGAAATCGACCAAGAGGCGGTAAACCGCTTGGTCGATTATGCCATAGCGCACGGCGTCAATTACTTCGATACATCGCCCGCCTACTGTCGCGGATTTTCGGAGCGGGCAACGGGCATCGCCCTGAGCCGCTACCCGCGCAACAGCTATTACATCGCCACCAAACTGTCGAACTTCTCTTCTTCCACATGGAGCCGCGAGGCATCGACAGCCATGTACCGCAAATCGTTCGAGGAGTTGCAGACCGACTATATCGACTACCTGCTGCTGCACGGCGTAGGCATGGGCGGCATGGAGTCTTTCGACAACCGCTACACGAAAAACGGAATGCTCGACTTCCTGCTTGCCGAGCGTGAAGCCGGTCGCATTCGCAATCTCGGATTTTCCTACCACGGCGACATCAAAGTGTTCGACTATCTGCTTTCTCGCCACGACGAAATAAAGTGGGACTTCGTGCAAATACAGCTCAATTACGTCGATTGGAAACACGCCAAAGAGGTAAACACCCGCAACACCGATGCGGAGTATCTGTACGGCGAACTTGAAAAGCGGGGCATTCCCGCCGTCATTATGGAACCGCTGTTAGGCGGTCGGCTCTCGAAAGTACACGACCACATCGTCGCCAAACTGAAACAGCGGGACCCCGACGCAAGCGTCGCTTCGTGGGCATTCCGCTTCGCCGGCTCGCCGGAAGGGGTATTGACCGTATTGAGCGGCATGACCTACATGGAACATCTGCAAGACAACGTGCGCACTTTCTCGCCGCTCGTACCGCTTACCGACAGCGACAAGGCGTTTCTCGAAGAAACGGCGCAGGCGATGCTGCGATACCCGACCATACCCTGCAACGACTGCAAATACTGTATGCCCTGCCCCTACGGACTGGACATACCGGGTATCTTGCTCCACTACAACAAGTGCATCAACGAAGGCAATATGCCCGCATCGTCGCAAGCGGCGAATTACCGTACGGCACGACGGGCATTCCTCGTGGGCTACGACCGCTCGGTGCCCCGCCTGCGGCAAGCCGACCACTGTATCGGGTGCAACCAGTGCGTCGTACACTGTCCGCAAAACATCAACATACCCAAAGAGATGCAGCGCATCGACGCCTTCGTCGAAACGCTCAAACAGAACAAAGAATTTTAAGAAGAATGAAACGACTTGTGCAACTGCTCCACGACGGGAATTTTTCCTGCGTGATACGCCACGAAGGGGTAATCCGCGTCTTTACCGGTCGCGGCGTCAGCGACCTCTACACGCTGTTGCAGGAGGAGCCGGCGTTTCTGTATCATTCCGAAGTTGCCGACAAAGTGGTGGGAAAAGCCGCTGCCGCCCTGATGACTGTGGGTAAGGTAAAAGCCGTAAGCACCGACCTCATCAGCCGCCCGGCTCGCAAATTGCTGCAAGCCGCCGGCATATCCATAACTTTCGGAGAGGAAACCGACTTCATCAAAAACCGCAGCGGTGACGACCTGTGCCCGTTGGAAAAACGCTGTCGCACCGCCGCCACCGCCGAAGAGTGCCTGCCGTTGATAAAGGAGTTTTTGGAGAATGCGCGCGCAGCGGCAACAAACCGATGAACCCGCTTTCAAAAAAATATCCGAACGACCGATCATGCTATCGAATTTATTTCTATTTTTGCAATAACGACTTATATGAAAATCATGAAAAAACTTATTATCAGTATATTGACGATTATGACACTATCTGTAACGGGAACAAACTCCGCTCTTGCACAAAAACAGTCGGCAAAAGGCAACGCCGACGTACCCAAAGTGTACATGTTCAAAGAGATTTCTTCGGAGAATCTGATGAAAATCTACAACGCGCTGGGACGTAAAGCCACCGGCAAAGTCGCCGTAAAAATTTCGACGGGCGAACCGGGCGGGCACAACTACCTGCAACCTGCTCTCATCAAAGAGTTGGTACAGTCGGTAAACGGCACCATCGTCGAGTGCAACACCGCATACGAAGGCGGTCGGAACGACACGAAAAACCACCTCAAAGCCGCAGCCGACCACGGCTTCACGGCTATTGCTCCGGTGGATATCATGGATGCCGACGGCGATACCCCTCTCACCGTAACGGGCGGGAAACACCTCAAACAAGATTTCGTGGGCAAACATTACCTCGACTACGATTTCACCATCATACTCTCGCACTTCAAAGGGCACGCGATGGGCGGATTCGGCGGCGCGATAAAAAACATGTCTATCGGCATCGCCTCTTCCGCAGGCAAATGCTGGATACACACCGCCGGAAAAACGAAAACCGATATTTGGAACAACCTCGCCGAACAAGACGACTTCCTCGAATCAATGGCAGAAGCCGCCAAAGCGGTTGCCGACCACTGCGGCGACAAAATTCTCTACATCAGCGTCGCCAACAGACTGTCGGTCGATTGCGACTGCGACAACGACCCCGAAGAACCGAAAATGGGAGACATAGGCATTCTCGCCTCGCTCGACCCCGTAGCGCTGGACAAGGCCTGCACCGACTTGGTGCGCTCGTCGGACGACCCGGGCAAAGCCGATCTGATAGAGCGCATCGACTCGCGGCACGGTATGCACACGCTCGTACACGCCGAAGCCATCGGACTGGGAAGCCAGCAATACGAATTGGTAAAACTCGATTGAAAAAAACATTCTAAATTCCGAATCTTATGCAGACCTCATCTGTCAAATTCTATTCGCTCGATTTCAATCAAGCAAAAACATACGGCATCGCCGCCCTGTTCGTCATCGGCAACCTGCTGCTGCCGCAGCTGTTCCACCTCGTGCCGCGAGGGGGCAACATATGGCTGCCCATCTACTTCTTCACGCTGGTGGGCGCATACAAATACGGCTGGAAAGCGGGATTGCTTACGGCAGTTGCATCGCCCATAGCCAACGCGCTGCTTTTCGGAATGCCGGCTGTCGCCGCCCTGCCCGCGATACTGCTGAAATCGGTACTGCTTGCCGTCGCTGCGGGATTCGCCGCCGCGCGTTATCACAAAGCCTCGCTCCTGCTGCTCGCCGCCGTCGTTCTGTTCTACCAGCTTCTCGGCACGGCAGGCGAATGGCTCATGGTCGGCAATCTTTACGATGCCGCTGCCGACTTCCGCTTGGGCGTGCCCGGAATGCTCGTCCAGATTTTCGGCGGCTACCTGTGTATTAACCATATCATTCGCAAATGATGAATACCTTGTTATTGATAGGCGGTATCGGCATACAGGAAATCCTCGTCGTCGCCCTTATCGTGCTGCTGCTCTTCGGCGGCAAAAAAATTCCCGAGCTGATGAAAGGAATCGGCAAGGGCGTGCGCAGCTTCAAAGAGGGCATGAACGAAACGGAAAAGTCTGCCGACAACGACAAACCTGCTGAAAAACACGACGAAAACAAGCCGGAATAATGGCGACCGAAACAGGCGACAAGCAGAGTTTTTGGGAACACCTCGACGAGCTGCGTTCCTGTCTGATAAAAATCATCGCTGCCGTTGCCATTCTGTTTGTGGCGGCATTCCTGTTCAAGGAAGAATTGTTTGCCGTCATACTTGCGCCGAAAAACAGCGACTTCATTACCTACAAACTGTTCGCCCGAATGGGGGAATTATGGGGCATTTCGATAGAGCCGTTTTCCGTCGAACTCATCAACACGGAACTGGCGCGCCAGTTTACGGCACACATGACGGCAGCCTTGTATGCCGCCGTCGTGTGCGTTTCGCCGTATGCCCTGTACCAACTGTTCCGATTCGTATCGCCCGCGCTGTACGTCGATGAAAGGCGATACGTCGTCAAAGCCGCGACATACAGCTACCTGCTGTTTATGACGGGCGTGCTGCTCTGCTATTTTCTTATCTTTCCGCTGACATTCCGCTTTTTGGGCACCTATCAGGTAAGCAGCGAAGTGGTCAATCTCATAACGCTGCAATCGTACATGAGTACGCTGCTGATGCTGTCGCTCACGATGGGCATCGTTTTTGAAGTACCTATACTGTGCTGGCTGTTCGCCCGATTAGGCATACTCACGCCCGCATTCATGCGCCGCTACCGGCGGCACGCTATCGTGGCGATACTCGTCGTGGCGGCAATCATCACTCCCACTGCCGACGTGTTCACGCTCCTGCTCGTGTCGCTGCCCATATATCTGCTCTACGAGGCGAGCATCGGCATCGTGAGCCGCACGGCAAAATCGCGCCGCTCCTAACCTAATTCATACCGTGCGCCTGCCGGGGCAATCGGTGCGCGTCGTTCTCTGCCGCCTCCACCAAATACACACTTCCGAATATCAGCAAAATGGCGCATAACTGCGTCCACGAAAAATGGTCTTGCCCCACTGCCAACGCAATCACGGTGGTTACGACCAGCATCAAATAATTGTAAATCGACACGACGGTGGTACTGAGGTATTTCAATCCGATGGGAATCAACAGGTAACTGAGCACCGTCGGGAATATCAAAATGAAAGCCAGCGCAGCTATGGGCTGCCACGTCGCAGCATGGGTGAACAGGGCGGAGTGTCCGGGCGTGCACCACGCCAAGATGACTCCCGGCACGGCAGCTCCGGTAAAGACATATTTCATGAGCGTAATCGTGCCGACGCTTTTCAACAACTTGTTGCTCACCAACAGGTAGCCGGCAAAAAGCAGCGAACAGGCAAAGTTGTACAAGTCGCCGGCAAGCGGGTCGCTCGCCACATCGGCGCCTTTCTGCGTAAAGATGCAAAGCAGCGCACCGATAAGCCCGCCCAACAGTCCGACGACTTTTTTGGCAGATATTTTTTCGGAAAGAAAAATCGCCGAAAAGAGAAATACCCATATCGGTTGAAGACTGTTGAATATGGCACTCGACACGGGCGTCGTCTTGCTTACGCCTGTCAAATAGAGGTACATATAGCCGAACATACCCACCGCTCCGAGCAGAAGCATCTGCACCCGCCGGCGCACCGTTACGGAAGGCTCTCGGACAAAAAGCGAAATTATCCAGAACGCAGCCGCTCCGAACACGAGGCGTATGGCAACGCCGACAGCCGGCACGAGCCAGAGGGGCAACAAAAATTTCAACGCATTGACATTCACGCCCGCAAACACGCGGGAAACAATCATCGCCAAGTTGGCTTCCCATTTTTTATTTTGCATACTTTTTTATTTTTCAAACAGATGCGTATCGCGTTTCACCCACGCCCACACGATGCAGAGCGCAATCGCCACGATATTGAAATAGAACGGCGAAAGTACGGTATGCGTGCGGAATATCGCTTGCAATCCGTCGATGATGAAAGGGCAGAGAACTATCGCCACGTAATTCATCGCCATGACCCATGCCAGCGCCAGCGTGGTTTTGTCGGGGCGCGCCACCGTCGTGGTCTGATCGTAAATCATCGGCTGTATCACGCCGTAGCCGAAACCCACGCACACGGCAGCCACATACGAAAGCGCGAGCGACGAAGAGAGCGTAATCGCTATGATGCCGGCAGTCATCAACAGCAGGCAAGCCAACTTCGTGTAATTCCCGAATATGCGCACCAGAGCGGGCAGGAAAAATCCGGGCGCCATAATCGCCAGAAACAGCAGCGAAATCATCAACCCCGAATCGGCGCTGTCCACTCCCCGCGCCTCTGCCAGAAAAGGAATATTGAGTATGACGACCATAGCGATATAGGTAACCGCACCGTAAAACAGCATCAACGGAACGAGCCGGCGCACGTCGATGCCGCTGCGACCGTACTCGATGCGGTGGCGCGTCTGCTGCGGAAGGGTGGGAATAGGCTCGTTGTCGCCGGCTGTCAGCGCCTTGCGCAGCGGCATCGTCAAGAACAGCGAAACGAGGGGCAGCAGATAGACGACGAAAGGCAGGTGCCAGTTTATGTCTGCCAGAAAGCCTGCCACCGCCGTAACGATGACCAACGTAAGATTGGTTATCGCCGAACTCAAACCGAATTGTTTCGTACGGTATTTGCCGATGAAGAAACGGGAAATCAAACCGGTCGAAAGCGGCACGATAAGACCCGAACCCGCACCCAGCAGCACACTGACCGCCAAGAGCTGCCACATCTTCTGCGAGAGCAGATAGAGCACGCCGCTCAAAGCAAAGATTATCAACCCGATGCGCAACATGGGAAGAATGCCGATTTTCACCGTCAATTTGCCCGAAAGCAATATGAAAGGTATGATAAGCAGCGACGGCAGGGTCGATAACATTTCGATACTCAACTCCGACGAATGCGGAAAGAGTACGGACATTTTTCCCAAGATGGGCGATACGGCCAAGCCCGGCAGCGCATTCAGCGCCGAGACAGACCAAATGGCGACAAGCGTAACCAGCGGCAGCGCTTTTTGTCCGGTTTTTATTTTCATGACGAACGTTTCTCTGCAAAACAGATAAAACCCGCCATAGGTTCACGCAACCCGCCCGCCGGCACAATAAATCGGAAAAAATAAACCATTTAGGCGTTGAAGCGTTTGTTTGTCGGGACGGATATTCCGTTTTCAGCAACTAAAAAACATTTACAATGAACGACATTCTTTTAAGAAAAGGCGATGCCAAGACCCCGACTTTCGGCTCCGACAAGATGTTGCAGCCGGCTCCGGTCGATCGCATTCCCGAACACCCCACCACTCCGGAAATCGCGTATCAAATGGTGAAGGACGAAACCTTCGCCCAGACGCAACCGCGCCTCAACATGGCGACTTTCGTAACCACGTACATGGACGACTACGCCACGAAACTGATGAACGAAGCTATCGACATCAACTACATCGACGAAACGGAATACCCCCGCATCGCCCTGATGAACGCCAAGTGCATCAACATCATGGCGAACCTCTGGAACTCGCCCGAAGAAGCCCAATGGAAAGCCGGCGCGGTAGCTATCGGCTCGTCGGAAGCCTGTATGCTGGGCGGCATCGCGGCATGGCTGCGTTGGAAAGAGCGGCGCAAATCGCAGGGGCGTCCGACCGACAAACCGAATTTCATCATCTCGTCCGCCTTTCAGGTGGTATGGGAAAAATTCGCACAATTGTGGCAAATCGAAATGCGCACCGTGCCCCTCTCCGCCGAGAAAATAACGCTCGACCCCGACGACGCCCTCGCGATGTGCGACGAAAACACGATATGCGTCGTACCTACCGCCGGTGTTACGTGGACGGGACTGAACGACGATGTGGAGGCACTCGACGACGCCCTCGACCGCTACAACAAAAAGACGGGTTACGACATTCCCATACACGTCGATGCCGCGTCGGGCGGATTCATTCTGCCCTTCCTGCACCCCGAACACAAATGGGATTTCCGGCTCAAATGGGTACTCTCCATCAGCACGTCGGGACACAAATTCGGACTCGTATATCCGGGTCTCGGCTGGGTGGTATGGAAAGATAAAAAATACCTGCCGGGTCCGATGGCGTTCAGCGTAAACTATCTCGGAGCCAACATCACGCAGGTGGGTCTGAACTTCTCCCGCCCCGCCGCGCAGATTTTGGGGCAGTATTACCAGTTCATACGGCTCGGCTTCGATGGCTACAAAGCCATACAGAGCAACAGTATGCAGGTGGCGCAGTATCTGCACGACGAAATCGGGAAAATGACACCGTTCACCAATTACAGCGACAAAGTAGTCAATCCGCTGTTTATCTGGTACATGAACGTCGATTACAACAAAACCGCCAAATGGACGCTCTACGACCTGCAAGACAAATTGCGGCAAAGCGGCTGGATGGTGCCTGCCTACACGCTGCCCGACAACCTCGAAGACAACGTGGTGATGCGCATCGTCGTGCGGCAGGGATTCAGCCGCGATATGGCGGATATGCTGCTCCACGACATCACAGAAGCCGTCGCCGACTTGGAAAAATTGGAATATCCCACGCCCAGCCGCAGCACACTCGAAAAGAACGGCGAAGTGCAAGGGTCGGTATTCACCCACACCGGCAGCGGCAGACGGCATCATAAAACCAAATAACAGGACAGGGCTATGAAAAAAACGATTTCTCACGCACAAGTCGAAAAGACGGTCGAGGAGGCTTACCGGAAATTCAAGGACAACACCGAAGGCAAAAATGCCGACTACATTCCTTATCTGGCAAACATCGACAAAAATCTTTTCGGCATCAGCCTCTGCCTCGTCAATGGGAAAACCATACAGGCAGGCGATTCCGGCTACCGCTTCGGCATCGAATCGGTATCGAAAGTGCTCACCGCCATACTCGTGCTGCGCCAGTACGGCGCCGAGCAGCTGCTCGACAAGATAGGCGCCGACGCCACCGGACTGCCGTTCAACTCCATCATGGCAATTCTGCTCGAAAACGACCACCCCTCGACCCCGCTGGTCAATGCAGGTGCGATTGCGGCAGACAGTATGGTGAAGCCCGTAGGAAAGTCCGACGAAAAATGGAAGGCTATCGTAGACAACGTTACCGAACTCTGCGGCAGCGCGCCGCAGCTTATCGAGGAGCTTTACAAGTCGGAGTCGGAAACGAATTTCAACAACCGCTCGATTGCATGGCTGCTGAAAAATTTCAACCGCATATACGACGACCCCGACTTGTCGCTCGACCTCTACACGCGGCAGTGTTCGCTCGGCATCACCGCCGAACAACTCGCAATATGCGGCGCCACGATTGCCAACGGCGGCAAGAATCCGGTTACGGGCAAACAGGTGTTCGACGAAAGCCTGTCGCCCAAAATCACTTCATTGGTGGCGACAGTCGGGTTCTACGAACATACGGGCGACTGGCTCTACACCTCCGGCATACCGGCAAAAACCGGCGTGGGCGGCGGCATCATGGGCATCGTGCCGGGTGTCATGGGCATCGCGGCTTTCGCTCCGCCTATCGACGGGTCGGGCAATTCGGTGAAAGCGCAACTTGCCATACAGTACATTGCCAACGAATTGGGTCTGAACGTCTTTAACCGATACTTCATCAGCATCGAATAAACCTTTCAAACGACACCCCGCCTCCGTTCCGGAAGCGGGGTGTCGCTTTTTCAGGAGTGCTCTTTCTTGCGCAGCTCGTCGATGACGTGCGTTATATACACAGTGAATATTGGAAACATCAACATGCCGGCTGCCGCCAAAAGCACCGACAGGAATTTGCCGGTAACGGTAACGGCATAAATTTCGCAACCTACCGTCGTTACGTTCATGAACGCCCACCACAGCGCCGTTCCGTAAGAGGTTACGTAGGTATTGACGCCGCTTTCCAAAACGAAAAATATCAGGCTCGAAAAATAGACGACGGCGACCAGCACCGACAGATAGGACACGAAAATCTTGGAAGTGCGCGTGCGGCAAATGCCGCCGATGACGACGGTGAGCGCGTAGCCGCTGCGCACCAGCGGGAGAAAACGCAGCAGAAATTCCGTGTCGCCCTGCAATCGCATGCCGAAAAGGTCGGCGATGTAGAAATAGGGTATCGACACCGCCAGCAGCGCCCAGTGCGTCACCCAATAGCGCCGCCGGTCGGGCGCAAAATAAAGTTCCGTAAAAAAGACGACCAAAAAGAACAGGCAGACGCACAATTGCACGATGCGGTAAAAAGGCTGCGTAACAAACGACTTATCGACAAAGGCATCGACCGTAATAACGGTTATCAGCAGCAGCGATGCCGCCAGCACGCCAATGTGCAGGGTGCGGTCGAGCCGGTCGAATTTCGGTGGGAATTTTTTCATGACAAGATATTTTAAGTGAATGATATGAAAACAACATTTCGCCGTGCGCTTTGTTTAACCCGCAAGCAACAATAAAAAACGGGCGGACGGTTAAACATATCGGGCAATCGCGTGTTATAGGAATGATTCCGAATTTCATTTTTTGAGCTAAATTCTTTCTTAATTTTTATATTATGGCAAATATTGGAAAAACCGTAAAATTAGGGGTATTCACCCTTGCAATCATGAATGTTACGGCGGTGGTGTCGCTGCGCGGACTGGCAGCCGAAGCCGTCTACGGACTGAGTTCGGCATTCTATTATCTTTTCGCGGCAATCGTGTTTCTCATTCCGACGGCATTGGTTGCCGCCGAGCTGGCTGCCATGTTTCAGGACAAGCAGGGCGGTGTGTTCCGCTGGGTAGGCGAAGCCTACGGAAAGCGGGCAGGCTTTCTGGCAATATGGCTGCAATGGATAGAGAGCACGATATGGTACCCGACCGTGCTGACATTCGGTGCGGTGTCGCTGGCATTCATCGGCATGAACGACGTGCACGACATGGCTCTGGCGTCGAACCGCTTTTACACGCTGGCTGTCGTGCTCGTCATTTATTGGGCGGCAACTTTCATATCGCTCAAAGGCATGGGCTGGGTAGGCAAGGTGTCGAAAGCGGGCGGATTGATAGGAACGATTATTCCCGCCGGACTTTTGGTGCTGTTGGCAATTATTTATCTGGCAAGCGGCGGGACGTCGCAGATGAATTTTCACGGCGACTTTCTGCCCGACCTCTCCAACTTCGACAATCTGGTGCTGGCTGCCAGCATCTTCCTGTTCTACGCCGGTATGGAGATGGGCGGCATTCATGTGAAAGACGTCGAGAACCCCTCGAAAAATTATCCGAAAGCCGTGTTCATCGGCTCGCTCATCACGGTCATCATTTTCGTGCTGGGCACTTTCTCGCTCGGCATCATCATTCCGGAAAAGGACATCAACCTCACGCAAAGCCTTTTGGTGGGATTCGACAACTATTTCCGCTATATCCACGCATCGTGGCTCGGTCCGGTCATCGCCGTCGCACTGGCATTCGGCGTGCTTGCGGGCGTGCTGACGTGGGTAGCCGGTCCGTCGAAAGGTATTCACGCCGTAGGGAAAGCGGGCTACCTGCCGCCGTTCTTCCAAAAGACCAACGAAAAAGGGGTGCAGAAAAACATTCTCTACATACAGGGAGGACTGGTAACGGTACTGAGCCTGCTGTTCGTGGTCATGCCTTCGGTGCAGAGTTTTTACCAGATACTCTCGCAACTCACCGTACTGCTCTACCTCATCATGTATCTGTTGATGTTCAGCGGCGCCATTTACCTACGCTACAACATGAAAAATGCCGCACGTCCGTTCCGTATCGGCAAGAGCGGCAACGGCATGATGTGGTTTATCGGCGGATTGGGATTCTGCGGTTCGCTGCTCGCCTTCGTATTGAGTTTTATCCCGCCCGCCCAGATTTCGGTGGGCAGCAATGCCGTATGGTACGGGGTGCTGTTTGCGGGCTGCATCATCGTGGTCGTGGCGCCGTTTATCATCTACGCCATGCGCAAACCGTCGTGGGAGGACAAGAACGCGCAGTTCGAGCCGTTCCACTGGGAAACAGACAACCGCCCCACCCCAACGGAATCGCAAACGCCCTCCGAGAAATAAGCGATATAATATATAAAGCAAAACGGTATGGCTTCTGCCATACCGTTTTTTTCTTGCGGGAATGCGATGCTACAACTCTTTTTCGGTGTAAAAGCGTATGCCCTCCGCGCGGCAGCGCCGCACGGTTTCCGGCGAAGGGGCTATCAGGTAGTTCCGCTCTTTTTCTATCCGCAGCAGCGGCAGGTCGTCGTAATGGTCGGTGAGTAAAATAGCCGGTTCGGCATCTGCCGCCCGCAGTGCCGACAAGGTGTTTTTGCATTTTTCCTCCCGCGCATTTTCTTTCCACACTTCATTTTTCTCGCGGGGAACGGGGGTGGCGCAATATCCGTCGAAGCCCATACGGGCAGCGACAATCGCGACATAACTTTCGGGTGCCGCCGTCGCCAGAAAAAGAACGTACCCCTCGCCGCGCCTGCGTGCAAGGAATGCGACAATCCGCGCATCGGCTCGGGCGCACAAGCTGTCTGCCAGCGCGTGAAGGCGGGCATCGGTCATGAACAAGCGCGTCTTGCGCAACATACGGTATTTCATGCGTTCGTGCGACACGCAGCGGCACTTGCGCGCCGCCGCCCAAAAGAGCAGCGCAAACAGCACATCAAGGCGGAAACAGGAAAGCGCCTCCCGCACGGCAAACTGCCCATACGACCGAAAAGTATTCGTGCGCACGAGACATTCGTCCAAATCGACCACCACCGCTTTTTTCATTCTCTTTTCATATCGTTAGACCACGGGAAACGCACTAATACACGGTCGCGATAAAGCGCATAATCGGCATCGACCAGCGGGTGCGGCGTCGTTACGGTAATAACGGCGACTTTGATTTTCAAATCTTTATACTGTTCGATAAACTGATTTTTCACCCACATCATCGTCGCGCCCGAGTCGATGGCATCGTCCGTCAGCAAAATTTTTCGTCCGCCGCTTTTCAAGAAAACATCGAGTTCGGGCGGCACGGCAAATTCACCCTGCCGCATCGGTGTCGTCCTCTTCGAGCTTCGTTCGAGGAGGCACGATTCCAATCGGCGCAAGCCGTTCAAAATACCAAGCGGCATATGCCGTAAAATCCATCTCACCCCTACCCGCTCTTTCAGCGGCGTACCCGTGCGCTGCACTTTCAACTCCCAATAGCGCCGACGAGCGTCGGGCGGCAGCGAACGGCAGATTTCCCTGCCGACATACCCGCCGCCTGTAAGTATGCCCACTACCACGTCGGGAGTGTAATCCGCACCCACCCGAGCCGCCAGCGCAGCGCAGGCTTGGAGAAATTCCGAATCCGACAAGGTTTTTATTTTCATGATTTCAAAAGCCGGCTATTCGAGAGAAAAATCGTCGGCATCGCCGAGCACGGGAAATTTGCAACGAAAACGTTCCAACGCCGAGAGGTCGATTGCGGCATACGCCACCCCCTCCCTGCCCGACTCGCAGGCAGCGAGCGTGCGACCGTAGGCGTCAAGCACCACGCTGTCGCCGTCATAGGCAATGCCCTGCCCGTCCTGCCCCACGCAGTTCACCCCGACAACGAAACACTGGTTTTCGAGGGCGCGGGCACGCAGCAGCGTGCGCCACACCTCGCCGCGCGAGGCAGGCCAACAAGCCACGTACAGCGCTACATCGTAGTCGCGGCGATTGCGGGAAAAGACGGGAAAGCGCAGGTCGTAACACACTTGCAGCAAGATGCGTGCGCCGGCATATTCGACGACGACGCGCCGCTGTCCGGCGGTGTAACGGTCGTTCTCACCGCTGTACGTAAACAGGTGCCGCTTGTCGTAACAAACGGTATCGCCCTCCGGCGGCACAAAATAAAAACGGTTGTAATACTTGCCGCCCTCCGACACGGCAATGCTCCCCGCCATGGCGCAACGATGCTGCTGTGCCATGACTTTCAGCCACGCGGCAGTAGCGCCGTCGGCAGGTTCGGCGACAGCCGACGGGTCGGGACAGAAGCCCGTCGAAAACATTTCGGGCAGCACGCAAAGGTCGCACGGCTCGCACTCGGCGAGCGCCGCCTCTATGCGCCGCCGGTTCTCAGCGGCATCGCACCACACGGTATTCCGTTGTAAAATCGCTATCTTCATCATACGGCAAAGATAAGCGTTTTTCCAGATTTTCTACAAAAAAGCGGTTTACTTCGACAAGAATGCTTCTTATTTATGAAAAAAGAATCTTTATTAAAAATCCGGAAAACAATCTTCTTTCAAAATCGGTGTAAATTTTTTCGCTCCTATATCGGAAAGATGGGTAGCATCAACAAAATCATCGTCGGTAAAGCGGGAATCCATCATATAATTGTAATATTGCATTGTAGGACAGAACTCTTTCATGGCATCTACACACATTTGCATCTCTGCTAACCCGCGTGAAGAAAAATTTTGCAAAGAGCCTTTGTAATACGGTGTGGTGATGACAATCAAACGGACATGACATCTTTCGCAAACCGCAGCAATCCGACACATATAGCCCAATGTTTCTTCAAAGCATCTTTTTGCATCGGAATTATCTACATCAATTTCTTCCTTCACATTTTTCCAATTTGGCAACTTATTCTTATAAGAATACAAATGTTCGCCTAATGAATCACACACCTGTAATGCCGCTTCATTACCAATAAAATAATTCAATATACGTTCTCCATAATTAAACTTTGAATTTATTAACTCCGACCAATTATGAAATCCGGGATACGGAATATCGAAATATTTTTCGTACATACACCTATAGGTAGAGATCTTCGTATGTTTCAATACAGAATCAGAATATTTATAATTGAGATACTGCCAGTTATATCCAAGATTCCAAATCACATATTTCAGGTTTTTCATTATCGGAACATATCGTTCCGCCAACACCGCATCATAATACGGATAACGACCTTCTATTGCCATATTGAACGTGCTGTCTCCCAATAGAGCAGGGATTATACCGTCTTCATTATGAGAATTACCCAAAATCAATACTTTGATTTCATCTCCCTTTGTTTCGACGTACTGCCGTTTGTAACTGTATTCATTGGGTATTATCAGGAGCAACAATTCTATACTCACACAAATGGGAAAAATACACACCCCGAGAATCGCCGCTTTTATCAAGAACTTTTTCATATCGACTAAAATTGAAAATAAATAAAATCGGACTGTTTGCCGGAAAACATCAAAGTAAACAGTATGACAATGATATATACTCCCCACCGAACCGCCCGATAACGGAATAATCCCGTGCCGGACAGTTGCATGGCGTGCTGCCTGTTGCGACGGCTCCACTCGATAAGAAGCATGATAAAAACAAAAAGAAGCGCTTTCTTCCCATGAACAGGCGTTATTGCCGGCACCGCAATCATTCGATAGAGGTAATCGCCCGCCTGACCGATGGTTTCAGCGCGGAAGATAATCCAGCCCACCACAGCGAGCAAAAAAGTTCCGAGCATCTGCGCAAACTCTTTTGCATTCGGAAGCAACCGTCCCTGCGCCACCGTATCGGTGTATTTCCGGTTGCGCCCGAGCAGTATCAACGGCAGGAAAAGCAGGGCATGATAGGCGCCCCATGCAATGAATGTCCAATTCGCCCCGTGCCAAAAGCCGCTGACAAGAAATATCACGAAGGTATTGCGCACCACTTTCCATTTCCCGCACCGGCTGCCGCCCAACGGTATGTAGATGTAGTCGCGAAACCATGTCGTAAGCGAAATGTGCCACCGCCGCCAAAATTCGGCGATGTCGCGCGAAAAATAGGGATAGTTGAAGTTGCGCATCAGGTCGATGCCGAACAAGCGTGCCGTGCCTATCGCTATGTCGGAATAGCCGGAAAAGTCGCCGTATATCTGAAAGGTGAACAACAGCGCCCCGACAAACAGTGTTACGCCGCCAAAACCTTGATACGAATCGAAAATTTGATTAACCGCCACCGCACAATTGTCGGCAATCACCATTTTCTTGAACAAGCCCCAAAGTATCTGCCGGCAGCCGTCCACCGCTTTATCGTAATCGAACGTACGGGGTCGGGAGAATTGCGGCAGCAGGTTGGTCGCCCGTTCGATAGGTCCGGCAACCAATTGCGGAAAGAAACTGATGAATGCGAAAAAGGCGGACGCATCGTGCGTGGCTTGCAGTTTGTGGCGATAGACGTCGATCGTGTAACTCAACGCTTGGAAAGTATAAAAACTGATACCGACCGGCAGGAGTATGTCCACCGTTACCCAATCGAGTTCCATGCCGAAGAGGCGGAACAGGGCTGCCAGATTTTCTCCGAAGAAATTGTAATACTTAAATACGCCGAGTATGCCGAGATTCAGAATGATATTCGAGGCGCTGATGAACTTTTGTCTGCCCCGCTTTCCCTCGCTGCGCTCCAACAAAATGCCACTCGCAAAACTGCATACGGTCGTAAGGGCTATCAACAGCAGAAAACGCCAATCCCACCACCCGTAAAAAACATAGCTCGCCGCCACGACAAACAGATTCTGCGCCCGCAACGGCTTGAAAACAAACCAGTAAAGCAGAAATACAATCGGCAGAAAAATCAAAAACTCAAAAGAATTAAAAAGCATATAAATCCAAAATTTTCCATAAACACGTTGCAAAATTAGAAATTAATATTAACATAGAACGTTTTTACTAAAAATTTTTTCAACTCTCAATTATAGGACAAAACAACAATTATCGGATAAACGAAGAAAAACGTGATTTTGGTTAGAAATTCAGGAATCGGGATTGAAAAAATCGGGATTGTTTTTTATTTTTGCATACGTGAAAGAAAATCCTACATGATTCACAAACATGGCGGGCACACCCGCAGGCAAATAAGACATCATGTATAACACAGGGAAAAAAGTAAAAAGATTTTATGCGGCGGCACTGCTGCTTGTGGGCGCCGTATTCACAAGTTCCGCCCCCGACGATACGACACCCCGCGCCAAATACAACTTCAACTCCGACTGGCGGCTGAGCACGGACGACTTCGAGAACGCCGGCAGTCCGAGTTTCGACGACTCGAATTGGACACCCGTAACCCTGCCGCATGCATGGAACGAAAACGATGCCTTTCGCGTGCCGATAGATACCCATTCGACGGGAATCGCTTGGTACAGAAAACATTTCAAACTGCCCCGCTCGGCACGAAACGACAAAATATTTCTCGAATTCGAGGGCGTGCGCTTCGCCGCCGAAATCCGGATTAACGGTCATTTTGTCGCCCGACACGAAAACGGTGTTATGGGATTCGGTATCGACATCACCCCTTACGTCGATTTCAAAGGCGACAACCTCATCGCCGTAAAAACCGACAACAGTTGGGACTACGCCGAAAAATCGACCGGCGAAACCTACCAGTGGAACAACAAAAATTTCAATGCCAACTACGGCGGAATACCCAAGAACGTATATCTTCACATTACCGCCCCGATATATCAAACGCTGCCGCTGTACAGCAACCTCGAAACCACCGGCACGTATGTGTATGCCGACCACTTCGACATTCCCGCCCGCCGTGCCGACATACACGTGGAAACGGAGGTCAAAAACGAATCGGGAAAAACCCGCAGCGTGCAACTGCGCTTCGAGGTCGTTGCCCCCGACGGGAAAATCGCAGCGGCGGGCAGCGCAGCACCGGTGTCGATTTCGAGCGGAGGTACCGAAATTTTAAGCGCCGAAGTTCGCGCCGAGAATCTTCATTTTTGGAGTTGGGGTTACGGATATTTGTACGACGTATATTCGACGCTGTATGTCGGCGGCAAAGCCGTCGATCGCGTAAAAATACGCACAGGATTCCGGAAAACCGCGTTCAAAAACGGAATGATTTATCTCAACGACAGAGTAATACAAGTAAAAGGATATGCCCAGCGGACAAGCAACGAATGGCCGGCAATAGGAATGTCGGTGCCGGCATGGCTCAGCGATTTCAGCAACCGAATGATGGTCGAAGGCAATGCCAACCTCGTGCGGTGGATGCACGTAACTCCTTGGAAACAAGATGTAGAGTCGTGCGACCGCGTGGGACTGATGCAGGCAATGCCTGCGGGCGATGCCGAAAAAGACACAGAGGGTCGGCGCTGGGAGCAGCGCAAACTGCTCATGCGCGACGCCATCGTCTATAACCGCAACAACCCGAGTATCATTTTTTACGAGTCGGGCAACGAGTCCATCAGCGAACAGCACATGGCGGAAATGCGAGACTTGCGCGACCGTTACGACCCGCACGGCGGCAGAGCCATCGGCTCGCGGGAAATGCTCGACAGCAAAATCGCCGAATACGGCGGCGAAATGCTCTACATAAACAAAAGCGCACGACACCCCATGTGGGCTACCGAATATTGCCGCGACGAAGCCTTGCGAAAATATTGGGACGAATATTCATACCCCTATCACAAGGACGGCGACGGACCGCTGTACCGCAATACGCCGGCGGAAAGCTACAACCGCAACCAAGATTCATATGCCATAGAGGCGGTAACACGGTGGTACGACTATTACGTCATGCGACCGGGCAGCGGCGAGCGGGTGAGCTCGGGCGGCGCCAACATCGTTTTCTCCGACACGAACACCCACTTCCGCGGTGCCGAGAATTACCGTTGCAGCGGCGAAGTCGATGCCATGCGTATTCCGAAAGACGCCTACTTCGCCCACCAAGTGATGTGGAACGGCTGGGTGGATACGGAACACTCCGCCACCTACATCATCGGGCATTGGAATTATGCGCCGGGTGTCGTCAAAAACATTTACGCGGTATCGACCGGTGAACAGGTCGAACTGTTTTTGAACGGAAAAAGTCTCGGCTTCGGAGAGAGAAGCAAAAATTTTCTTTTCACGTTCCGCAACATAGCGTGGGAAGCCGGAACGCTGACGGCAGTAGGCTACGACGCCGAACACCGCGAAACAAGCCGCTATGAGATAGCGACTGCCGGCGAGCCTTACGCCCTGTCGATGAGCGTACAGACCGCGCCCGACGGCTTCAAGGCAGACGGCGCCGACATGGCGCTCGTCGAAGTGGAAGTAACCGACCGAGAGGGAAGACGCTGTCCGCTGTCGAACGCTTTGATAAAATTCAAATTAGAAGGCGCTGCCGAATGGCGGGGCGGAATAGCACAAGGTACCGACAACTACATACTCTCGGACACGCTCCCCGTAGAGTGCGGCGTAAACCGCGTACTGCTGCGTTCGACCCGACAGGCAGGCACGGTAAAACTTACCGCCTCGTCGCAAGGACTCGTACCGGCAGCGATAACATTCGAGTCGAAACCTTTTGCCTCCGAACACGGACTAAGTCGATACATAGCCGCCGATTACCTGCCGACATATCTCGAACGAGGCGAAACGCCCGCAACACCGTCGTACACCGTCAGACGGGTGCCGGTAAAAATCGCATCGGCAACGGCAGGCGCACGGCAGGAAAATGCGGTAGCAAGTTACGACGGTAACGAACTGACGGAATGGGGAAACGACGGTCGGCGACAGAGCGGGTGGATTGCCTATACGCTGGAACGCAAAGCCTTGATTTCGCAAATTGATGTGAAATTTGCCGGCTGGCGCACCCGAAGTTATCCGATACGCATCTGCATCGACGGGCAGGAAGTGTGGTCGGGCGAGACAGCCCGCAGTTTAGGTTACGTAACCCTGAACATACCGCCCACAAAAGGCAGCGAAGTGAAGATAGAACTTATCGGCATAAACAAGGAAGCCGATGCGTTCGACGGCATCGTGGAGATAACGGGGAAAACGGAACCGGACTCTCGGACGTCCGATACCGAAGCCAAAGGGAGTCTGCGCATCGTCGAGATAGAATTTTACGAAATTCCCGACCAGCCATAACCGCTCGTAACAACGATTTTCAACGGAAGAACAAACTGAAACTTCTGTCGAGGTATTTGCTCTCGATGTCGGCAGCATCGAGAATGGTGTGAAAGAGAAAATCGGTACGGAAACGCTTCGTCCGATTTTCTTTCAGCGTGTTGATTTTATCGGCGTGCAAAGCGGTATAACGGGGCGAACAGTAAACGAAGCAGGCGGGATTGTGCAACGGGGGATAGTCGCCGGCATGAAGGTAATGCCCCTCCTCGCCCAACGCTTCACCATGGTCGGAAAGGTAAACGAGTACGGCATTGCGCTCCCGCAACTCCGCAATGAGCTTGTCGATGATGTAATCGGTATATAATACGGTATTGTCGTACGAATTTATCATTTCTTCCTGCGTGCAAGCCGATACCACCCTACTTTTCACGACAGGTACGAATGTTTCAAACGAGTCGGGATAATGGGTGTTATACCACCAATGCGACCCGATGGTGTGCAGCAAAATGAAATTTTTGGCATCGCCGCGCCGGAGCATCGCCCGATAATGCGGGAGCATATCGCCGTCGAGCCATTTGCCGAACGAATACAACGACTCGCCTACATTGGCATATATCAGCGTATCGCACTCGTTCATGAAATAGAGGTAACTGCTCTCCTGTTCCTGATTGGCAATCCATGCCGTATGGAATCCCGCTTTTTTCAAGAGCGTGATGAACGACTGTTCGTCGAAAGCTCTTTCCGGCGAAAGGCTGTCGGCTCTCGTCAGAATATGCGGCACGCAAAGATGCGTGTAGTAAGGCTCGGTGTATATGTTTCCGAAAGACACGACTGCCGTATCGCCAGCCAACAAAGGGGTCGTATTGCGTCCGTAACCGTTGAGCGACAAATGGTCTGCCCGCAACGACTCGCCCAGCACGTAAACGACGGTCAGGCTGTCGGCACGGCAAACCGGCGTATCGTCGTCGAACGTATTGCGCTGTTCCTCCACGATTCTTTTCTCGCTGATATAGCGGGAAAAATTATAATATACGGAATAAGGCATTCTTGCCGACACGGGTGCCACGAACGACGGTATCCACGCATTGGTGAGCATAATCGGCAGAAGCGCCAGCGGCAAATGAACGTACCACCGGTGCACCCGTACATACCGAAAGCGCACATATACGCAACCCGCCGAACCGACGAGCGCCAGCAGCAGCCAGACGACCAGCTGCCAGCTGAACATTTCCAAAGAGGTGCGCAGGTCGGTAACGAAAGTCAAGTCGATAATCATGGGCGTCAGCGTCACCCCGAGCGTATATTTGAAATAGGTCAATGCCGTGCATACCAGCGTCAATAGCGGGAACGTCGCAGCAAACAGATATTTGTTCAGCGACAGGGCATAGAGCAGTCCCGCCGCGGCAAACACCACCACACACCACTGCATGACAAGGACAAGGAAGTCTTTGATACCGAAAAACGGGGAACCGTAAAATTCGGAAAAGATGAAGATGAAGCCGTAGAGCATGGCAAGCACAGCCACAAACAGCCATAACTTCACATCATTCCGGTCGAAAAGTTTTTTCATCTGCATCGTATCGACTGTCAAAAGTAATGAAAATAACAATATCCTGACGACGCTGCCGGCACGTTTTTTCAGGTAAAAAATCGAGGGAGGAGGCAATTGCCTCCTCCCTTGATTCTATGACAACTCCGTTTCCGGAGCAAGCAATTAAAGGGTTACGCCCGTCTTGAAGATAGCGATTTCGCGATAGCCTTTGCGTTCGTTATTGACGCACTTGCCGCTCGCCACTTCGATGACGAATTGAATGAATCGTTCCACCACTTTTTCCATCGGTTCGTTTTCGACCAACGTTCCGGCATTGAAATCTATCCAACCGGGTTTGAGTTTTGCCAAATTGCTGTTGGTGGAAATTTTCATCGTGGGCACGTATGTTCCGAACGGCGTACCGCGACCGGTGGTAAAAAGCACCATTTGACAGCCGCTCGAAGCCAAAGCCGTAGCAGCCACCAAGTCGTTACCCGGAGCGCTAAGCAGGTTGAGCCCTTTGGTTTTGATGCGCTCGCCGTACATCAGCACGTCGCGCACAATCGACTTGCCGCATTTCTGCGTGCAACCCAACGATTTTTCTTCGAGCGTGGATATACCGCCGGCTTTGTTGCCGGGCGAGGGATTTTCATATACCGGTTGGTTGTTCGCCATGAAATAGGCTTTGAAGTCGTTGATGAGGTGCACGGTCTTGTCGAAAAGTTCGGGCGTACCGCAGCGGTTCATCAGTATCGTTTCGGCGCCGAACATTTCGGGTACTTCGGTGAGTACGGTGGTACCGCCCTGCGAAACGAGGAAGTCGGAAAAGACACCCAGCAGCGGATTGGCAGTGATGCCGGAGAATCCGTCGGAGCCGCCGCATTTGAGACCGACCCGCAACTCGCTCAGCGGAATATCGGTGCGCACATCTTTCGAGGCGACAGCGTATATTTCGCGCAGCAGGGACATACCGGTTTCAAACTCGTCCTCCACTTTCTGGCAAATCATGAATTTCACCCGTTGTTCATCGACCTCGCCGAGCAGTTCGCGGAAAGCGTCCAGCTGGTTGTTTTCGCAACCGAGCGATACGACCAGCACGCCGCCGGCGTTGGGGTGTTTCACCATGTCGCGCAACACTTTGCGGGTGTTTTCGTGGTCGTTGCCGAGCTGTGAACAGCCGTAGTTGTGCGGGAACGAAACAATGGCATCGACGCCTTTTCCGGCGGTTTCGCGGCGCAGCGCCTCCGCCAGTTGATTGACGACGCCGTTTACGCAGCCGACCGTCGGGATAATCCATATTTCGTTGCGCACGCCCACTTCGCCGCTTTTGCGGCGATAGCCTTTGAAAGTCAGTTTTCTGTCGGGCTGTTCGACGCTTACCAGTTTCGGCGTGTAGGTGTATTCGAGCAGACCTTCGAGGTTGGTCTTAATATTTTTCTCGTTCACCCACGCCCCTTTGGCGATAGCCGCACGGGCATGACCGATAGGATAGCCGTATTTGACGATATGCTCGTCGGCAGCGAAATCGCGCAAAGCGACTTTATGACCGGCAGGAATATCTTCGGCCACCACTATCTCGACGCCGTCCACCGTAAGCCGGTCGCCCTTTTTCAAAGGGTCGATGGCTACGGCAACGTTGTCGGCGGGATTGATTTTGATATAATTCGTACTCATATTCAGAGAATGGATTTAACCGTTTCGAGCATACCTTTTTCCTGTATCGAGTCGAGGTAACCTTTTACAGCGTCGGTCAAGCCGGGTATGTTGTTGAGGTTCTCGCCCCAAATAGATTCGGCAGCCAATACACCTTCGGCGACGCACTTCGTGCAACCTTTTGCCCAAAGGTCTTTGAGCAGCGCCATGATTTCGGGAGCATCGTTGGGCACGATTTCGGCACCGTCGGCACGCACGCCGCCCTTGTAATAGGTGATAATGGCAGCCAAGCCCAGCACGAGGCCTTTCGGCAGCGTGCCTTTGCGTTGGAGATATACTTTCAGACCGGGCAGGTCGCGGGTCTGGTATTTCGGGAACGAGTTGAGCATAATCGAAGTTACCTGATGATCGACGAACGGGTTGTTGAAACGTTCGAGCACATCTTCGGCAAATTTCTTCAATTCGTCTTTCGGGAGGTTGAGGGTTTCCATCAATTCGTCGAACATGACTTTATGGATATATTTGCCGATGACGGGGTGCTGGCAGGCATCGCGTACGATATTCACGCCGGAGAGATAGGCTACGGGCGAGAGTACGGTGTGCGGACCGTTGAGCAAAGTAACCTTTCTTTCGTGGTACGGAGCTTCGGAGGGAACGAAAAGAACATTCAAGCCCGCTTTGTCGGCAGGAAATTCCTTAGCGACCGATTGCGGAGCCTCGATGACCCAGAGGTGGAAAATTTCGGCTTGCACCACCAGATTGTCGTCGTACTGCAATTTTTCCTTGATAGCCGCGATGTCTTTGCGGGGGAATCCCGGAACGATGCGATCGACCAACGTAGCGTAAACGCCGCAAGCCTCCTCGAACCATTTTTTGAAATCTTCGCCGAGTTTCCACAATTCGATATATTGGTAAATCGTTTCTTTGAGTTTGTGTCCGTTGAGGAAAATCAACTCGCAGGGGAAAATGATAAGACCTTTCGTCTTGTCGCCTTTGAAGGTTTTGTAACGGCGATAGAGCAGCTGCGTGAGTTTGCCCGGATAAGATGAAGCGGGAGCGTCGTCGAGCTTGCAAGCGGGGTCGAAAGCGATGCCGGCTTCGGTCGTATTGGAAATGACGAAACGTATTTCGGGCTGGTCGGCAAGTTTCATAAATTCGTCGTTCTGCGAATAGGGATTCAAGGCGCGGCTGATGACGTCGATGCGGGTAAGGCTGTTTACGACTTTTCCTTTGTCCAGACCTTGCAGATTGACGTGATAGAGGCAATCCTGAGCATTCAACATATCTACCATACCTTTGTCAATGGGTTGTACGACAACCACACTGCTGTTGAAATCGGCTTTTTCATTCATATTGTAGATAATCCAATCTACAAACGCGCGCAAGAAGTTTCCTTCGCCGAATTGGATAATCCGTTCGGGGTATTTGTTTGCCTGAGCGGTAGTTCTGTTAAGTTGTTTCATAGGATTTGTACGTTAGTGTTAATATTAGAATAATTGAAAATCAATGTAATAGTCGATATTCTCCGCCGTGAGAATGTCGATGGGCATAAAGTTGCGGCGGGGTGCCTGTTTGCGGAATATCTTGTATTCGCAAAGGGCTTTCATGCCCCTGTATCCCTGCAATTCCGGACGTTGCGAAAGAAGGTATTTTATCTTGCCGTCTTTCAGCGCCTTGACGTTCGGCGAGAGCAGTTCGTAGCCTAAGAGGCGGAACGGGGTGTGCTGCGTCTCGTCGAGATAGCGGGCGATGCGCCACACGCGCGAATTGAACGTAACGCCTTCTTTTATATCGGGATATTGTATGAAAAAATCGCGTATGTATTGCAGGTTGAGGCGGTCGTCCGACGGGTGCAGCTTGATGACCTGCAAACCGATTTGCGGGAAATATCGGCGCACATATTTGATGAAGCCTTGATAGCGCAAATCGGACTGGTTGGAGCCGAGATTGCCGAGCCGGTTTATTTTGAAAATCGCGATATCGCTGCCCGGCTCTATGTCCGCCAGCAAAAGTTTGGCAGCCAGAAAACCGCTCTGCAACGAATCCATACCGAAATAAGAGAGGGCATTGGCTTCGGCAATATCGGAGTCGATGAACACATACGGGATTTTTTCCTTATCGAGCTGCGCCGCCAAAGCTATGGAGGCGTCGGTGAAGACCGGCGACAGGAGCACGCCATCGACTTTGAGCGTAAGCAGCTGCGCCACGGCATCTTCAAAAGCACGGCTGTCGTACTGGTCGAAAAGCACCTGCTCCACCGAAATATTCAGGTTGGCAAACTCTGCCGCAGCCAAATTTACACCGCGCAGCACCTCTATCCAATAGTCGTACCCGCCGGCTTTCGGCAGCAGAGCGGCAAAAGTATAACGCCGCTTCGACGCCAGCGCCGAAGCATACGGATTGGGACGATAATCGAGCCGATTTAACACGGTTTCGATTTTCGCCCGCGTCTCGGCAGATACCTCTCCCCGATTATGTAAAACCCTATCGACAGTGCCTGCCGATACGCCCGCCATGCGGGCAATGTCTTTAATACGGATTTTATCCAAGCGGTTTTCCATGTTCTGTTCGAGGTTTCATCTACCGGAAAAAAGTTTCCGTTTCTATTTGCAAATATATAATTTTTATTTTGTACTTCAAAAAAAAATCGTAATTTCGTGCCCGAACACGGTCTTTATTTCATCGGCATTCTCCGATTTTCCCGAATGGGAAATACCGCCGCCGAAACGCACAGACTGCATATCAGGTCGTTCAACTAAAAAACAAGATTCGGTAGATACATGAAAAACAAACAGTAACTATTTTCTCACGAAAAAATACATCAATAATATTATCAAAAAATCGCTTCGTTATGAAAAAATTTATGGACGAAAATTTCTTGCTGCAAACCGAAACGGCGCAAGAACTCTATCACAACCACGCGGCTAAAATGCCGATTATCGACTACCACTGCCACCTGATTCCCCAAATGGTGGCTGACGACCACAAATTCAAATCGCTGACCGAAATATGGCTCGGCGGCGACCACTACAAATGGCGCGCCATGCGTACCAACGGTGTCGATGAACGCTATTGCACGGGCAAAGACACGACCGACTGGGAAAAATTCGAGAAATGGGCGGAGACCGTGCCCTACACCATGCGCAACCCGCTGTACCACTGGACACACCTCGAACTGAAAACGGCTTTCGGCATCGACAAGATACTGAACCCGAAAACCGCCCGCGAAATCTACGACGAATGTAACGAGAAGCTCGCCCGTCCGGAATACTCGGCACGCGGCATGATGCGTCGTTACCACGTGGAAACGGTATGTACGACCGACGACCCCGTCGATACCCTCGAATACCACATCAAAACCCGTGAAAGCGGATTCGAGATAAAAATGCTCCCGACATGGCGTCCCGATAAAGCCATGGCTGTGGAAGTGCCCTCCGAATACCGCGCTTACATCGAGAAACTGGCTGCCGTGAGCGGCATCGCCATTTCGACATTCGACGACATGATTGCCGCCCTGCGCAAACGCCACGAATTTTTCGCCGAACAAGGCTGCAAACTCTCCGACCACGGTATCGAAGAATTTTATGCCGAAGACTACACCGATGCCGAAATCAAAGCTATATTTAATAAAGTATATGGCGGCAAGCAGCTGACGCAGGAAGAAATATTGAAATTCAAATCGGCAATGCTGATTATCTTCGGTGAAATGGATTGGGAAACGGGCTGGACGCAGCAATTCCACTACGGCGCTATCCGCAACAACAACTCCAAGATGTTCAAACTGCTCGGTCCCGACACCGGTTTCGACTCCATCGGCGAATTTACCACCGCCAAAGCCATGGCGAAATACCTCGACCGCTTGAACAGCAACGGCAAACTGACGAAAACGATTCTCTACAACCTCAATCCCTGCGCCAACGAAGTAATCGCCACCATGTTGGGCAACTTCCAAGACGGTACGGTTGCCGGCAAGATACAGTTCGGTTCGGGCTGGTGGTTCCTCGACCAGAAAGACGGCATGGAGAAACAGATGAACGCTCTTTCGGTGCTCGGTCTGTTGAGCCGCTTCGTCGGTATGCTCACCGACTCGCGCAGCTTCCTCTCCTACCCGCGCCACGAATATTTCCGCCGCACGCTCTGCAACTTGGTGGGTCGCGACGTCGAAAACGGCGAAATACCGTATTCCGAAATCGACCGCGTGCGTCAGATGATCGAAGACATCAGCTACAACAATGCAAAGAATTTCTTTCAATTTTAATACCTAACACATTATCATCATGAGCAAAAAAGTAGTAACATTCGGAGAAATCATGTTGCGCTTGGCCACGCCCGGGTATCTGCGGTTCAGTCAGGCAAAAGAGTTCACGGCAACCTTCGGCGGCGGTGAAGCCAACGTGGCAGTCTCTTTGGCAAATTACGGCGTCGATGCCGAGTTCGTAACCCGTTTTCCTAAAAACGACATCGCCAAAGCGTGCGAAATGGATTTGCACAAATACGGCGTCAAGACCGACCACTGCATCTACGGCGGCGACCGTCTGGGCATCTACTTCCTCGAAACGGGAGCCGTGGCACGCGCCAGCAAAGTGGTTTACGACCGCGCCAACTCCGCCATCGCAGAAATCAAACCGGGCATGATAGACTGGGACACCGTGTTCAAAGGCGTCGATTGGTTCCACTGGACGGGCATCACGCCGGCGCTCTCGCAGGGCGCAGCCGACGCCTGCCTCGAAGCCATCAAGGCAGCCAACCGGCTGGGCGTTACCGTATCGTGCGACCTCAATTACCGGAAAAACCTGTGGAAATACGGCAAGACGGCATCGGAAATCATGCCGGCGCTGGTCGAAGGGTGCGACGTGATACTGGGCAATGAAGAAGACGCCGAAAAAGTATTCGGCATCAAACCCGAAGGCTTCGACGTAGCCAAGACCAACGGCGAAGTCAATGCCGCCGAATTCGAATCGGTATGCACGCAGCTGATGAAGAAATTCCCGAGAGCCAAGAAAGTCATCATCACCCTGCGCGGCTCCATCAATGCCAACCACAACACGTGGGGCGGCGTGCTCTATGCCGGCGGCAAGCTCTACCAATCGCGCCGTTACGACATCACGCACATCGTCGACCGCGTAGGCGGCGGCGACTCGTTCATGGGCGGACTCATCTACGGACTGCTCACCTACACGGGCGACGACCAGAAAGCGCTCGACTTCGCCGTAGCGGCATCGTGCCTGAAACACACCATCTATGCCGACTACAACCTCGTAACCGTCGAAGAAGTCGAAAAACTCATGAGCGGCGACGCTTCCGGTCGCGTGTCGAGATAATCGCGCCATTCTTAACAAAAAAACGCTTCGGTAATGATTACCGAAGCGTTTTTTATTTCTTCTCATACGGCTTTTCATTCCCGCATGACACGGCGGTCGGCCACATACACACCGCCCAGCACCAAGACTGCCCCTATCAGGAAAATCGGCGTCAAAGGTTCGCTCAACACTGCCGCCGATGCCAATATCGTAACTACGGGATTGAAATAGATGTAATTGGAGGCTCGCACCGTACCCAAGTGTTTCAGCACGACATTCCACACCATATAACAAAGCATCGAAGCGACGACGCCCAAAAACAAAAGATTACCAAGCACCGCCGGCGAAACCAGCACTTCCGAGTCAAAATGCAACGGCTCCACAGCAAACATCGGCAGCAACGAAATCAATCCGTAAAAAAAGACTTTCCGTGTGATGAATGCGGTCGAATATTTCCCATTCAAGCGTTTGATTATCAAACTGTAAAACGCCCACAAAAGAGCGGCGGCAAAGGAAAGCATATCGCCCAACGGATTGAGCTGCAGCACGAAATGTCCGTTGAACACGACAAGGGCTACGCCCGCCAAAGCCACCAGCGAACCGATGACAAACTGCGTGGAAAGGCGATAACTGCGGTAAAAAAGGCGCACGACTATCGCCGTAAGCAGCGGCGCCGTGCATACGATAAGCGATACATTCGAAGCATACGAAAGCGTCAATGCCGTGTTCTCCGCCAGAAAATAGACCGAACCGCCCGCCAAGGCAGCACCGACCAACAGCAATTCGTCGGTCAGGCTATCCGCCCACAGTCGTTTGTACGAAACCGTCCACAAACAAATGTACGCCGCCAAGAAACGATAAAACATAATATCGACAGGTGAAAGTCCGTGATTGAGCAAGACTTTCGTGGAAACAAAAGTCGTTCCCCACACTCCGACCGTAAGCAACGCGGCAATATGATACAAATACGATTTCATTCCGTTCCGGTGCATTTTCTTTTTCGGCTGCAAATATAGGAATTTTCAAAGAGTAAAAACGATGTTATCTTTTTTGTTGCCGATTTTCCGGCTTTAACGATGATGAATATTAATTTTTTTTTGTATTTTAGCCCCAAATAGGAATTTATGAAAAAAGAGTTTCTGTTCGGCTGTCTGTTATCGCTAAGCGTGGCGGGGCATTCGTATGCGCAAAAGCCGGAGGGTCCGCAATATCGCTGGCAGGCATCGCCCAATACTTCGGTGGTAACATCGACCACGACCTCTTTGGAGAAAACGCCGAAGCCGGTGCAGCCGAAGACGCCGTCGAGTTGGCAGAAAAGTCCGGTGCAAGTACGGCGATACAACCCGAACAATCCTTCCGCCTATTTCAAAGGCTTCTACGACAAACAACGACAGCAACAACAGCAACAGTGGCAACAGCAACAAAAGCAGTGGCAGCAACAGCAGAAACAATGGCAACAGCAACAGAAGCAGCAAGGCAAAGTACAATCGCAACGCACCCAAAAGTCTCCCTATAAACAAAACAACACGACAAAAAAGCCCAAATCATCGCAGAAAAAATCGTCCGCACCCCAACAAAACAAGGGGTACTACAATTATACTTATCCGCACAACAACAGTTATAATACGAAGTCCCAACCGCGGAATCAATACTCTACCCCGAAAAAACAGACACAGAAACAATACCAATACCCGCAATCGTATCGGTATTATTACTATTAAGTCGGGACAAATCACTTAAACGACTTATTACCAAAAGATTTTCTTTCTGTTTATTCGGCTTAAATCTGCCGTATAGAGAAGAATAATAATTGGCAGCTTAGGTTTATATGGCGAACGGGGCATGGTTTATGCTCGAATGGGAAGGTATAAAACGAGAAAAGCGTCGGGGGAGTGTCCCTGACGCTTTTTCGTTGAGGTGGCGGCTTCCTACTTTCCCGCTTGCGCAGTATCATCGGCGTTATACGGTTTAACTTCTCTGTTCGGTATGGGTAGAGGTGGGTCCCGTGTGCTATAGCCGCCTTAGGCTTCTTCTTATGCTTGTGATGGCTTTTGTCATATCGGAACGAGAAGAGTTTTTTCGTGTGTATGCCGCTCTTGTTCGGGCGGACTG
>CANQQA010000001.1 GCA_947625885.1 uncultured Bacteroidales bacterium | reverse complement strand
TTTCTGCTTTGCTTCAAGATGTAGAACAGATATTTTTCTCTCTCCTTTTGTTGCACTTCTATCTTGACTGAACACATTTTTACGGAAATATTCGATTTTTGACAGGAAACCGTTGTTTTATGGACGGTTGTTTCGACAGGAAGCGTTATTTTTTCTACCTTTGTCATTCAACAGTCGAGCGATTATGGAATTTAAGTTGGTATCACCCTTTTCCCCGACCGGCGACCAGCCGGAAGCGATAGCCGAACTTGTGCGCGGCATTCGCGAGGGCGCGCCTGCCCAGACGCTTTTGGGCGTTACCGGTTCGGGAAAGACCTTTACCATGGCGAATGTCATCGCACAGATACAGCGCCCCACGCTCGTACTCAGCCACAACAAGACGCTGGCGGCGCAGCTGTACAGCGAATTCAAAGGCTTTTTCCCCGAAAATGCCGTCGAGTATTTTGTTTCCTATTACGATTACTTCCAGCCCGAGGCCTACATTCCCTCCACCGATACTTATATCGAAAAAGACTTGGCAATCAACGACGAAATCGACCGTTTGCGGTTGTCTTCTACTTCGTCGCTGCTTTCGGGACGGCAGGACGTCATCGTCATTTCATCGGTCTCCTGCCTTTACGGTATCGGCAATCCCGAAGATTTTCACAGCAATACTATAACCGTTTCCGTCGGCGACAAAATGGAACGCAACGCTTTTCTCCGCCGGTTGGTCGATGCACTCTATTCGCGCAACGAAGTGGAGTTTACGCGCGGAAAATTCCGTGTCAAAGGCGATACGGTCGATGTCTACACCGCCTATCAAGACCTCATTTTGCGTGTCATCTTTTGGGGCGACGAAATCGACTCGCTCGAAATCGTAGACCCTGCGAGCGGGCATACGACGGGAAGGGTAAACAGTTATTGCATTTATCCCGCCAATATTTTCGTAACTACGAGGGAGCGTGTCAATCAGGCGATCAATGATATTGCTATCGACTTGGGCAAGCAGGTCGCATTTTTCGAGTCGATAGGAAAAGAGCTTGAAGCCAAGCGGCTTTATGAGCGCGTTACCTACGACCTCGAAATGATAAAGGAAATAGGCTATTGTTCCGGCATAGAAAACTATTCCCGCTATTTCGACGGGCGTGCCCCGGGCATGCGACCTTACTGTCTGCTCGACTATTTTCCGAAAGATTTTTTGGTAATCATCGACGAAAGCCACGTTACCGTTCCACAGATACAAGCCATGTACGGCGGCGACAACTCCCGCAAGGTTAATTTGGTGGAATACGGTTTCCGTCTGCCTGCCGCTATCGACAACCGCCCGCTCACCTTTACGGAGTTCGAGTCGCTGATACCGCAGGTCATCTATGTCAGTGCCACGCCTGCCGATTACGAATTGCAGCGGTGCGAAGGCGTGGTCGTCGAACAGGTGATACGTCCCACCGGATTGCTCGACCCTGTTATCGAAGTGCGCCCGAGTCTCAACCAAATCGACGACCTGCTCGAAGAAATACAACTGCGCGCCGAGCGCGATGAACGGGTGCTGGTTACCACCCTGACCAAACGCATGGCGGAGGAGCTAAACGCCTATCTGCTGCGCCTCGATATACGGAGCAGCTATATACACTCCGATGTCGATACCCTTGCCCGCATACAGATTATCGACGACTTGCGCAAGGGAGTTTACGACGTATTGGTGGGGGTAAATCTTCTGCGCGAAGGGCTCGACCTGCCCGAAGTGTCGCTGGTCGCCATACTCGATGCCGACAAAGAGGGCTTCCTGCGCTCGCATCGTGCGCTTACGCAGACTGCCGGTCGTGCCGCCCGCAGTCTCGACGGGCGCGTCATCATGTATGCCGACCGCATTACCGACAGCATGCGTCTCACTATCGACGAAACAAACCGCCGGCGCGAAAAACAGCTCGCCTACAACGAAGCCCACCACATCACGCCGAAAGCCATTCGCAAGGCTTACAATCAGGTGCTTTCCAAACAGAATGCTTCCGATATCAAGGAAACGGCTCCGAAGAAAGAAAAAACACCATACATCGACGAATATTCCGCTCCGCGCGTTTCGGTGGCTGCCGACCCGCTCGTTCCCTACATGAACAAAGAGCAATTGAAAAAGAGTATCGAAAACACCCGTCTCCAAATGCTCGCTGCCGCCAAAGAGATGGACTTTCTGGAAGCTGCCCGCCTGCGTGACGAGATGTTGAAACTGGAAGACCTTTATAACAGCAAACCGTAACCGCCATGCACGACCGCTCCACCGATTGGCAATCGTTTTTGCCCACCACGCGCAAGGAATTGGAACAGCGCGGGTGGGAGCAGGTCGATGTCATACTGTTTACCGGCGATGCCTACATCGACCACCCTTCGTTCGGAACGGCGGTCATTGCCCGTGTACTCGAAGCCGAAGGGCTGCGGGTCGCCGTCGTGCCGCAGCCGAACTGGCGCGACGATTTGCGCGATTTCAAAAAACTGGGCGCGCCCCGTCTTTTCTTCGGCGTCTCGGCAGGAGCTATGGACTCGATGGTCAATCATTACACTGCCAACAAGAGGCTGCGCTCCGACGATGCCTATACCCCCGACGGTCGGGTGGGCATGCGCCCCGACTATCCCACCATCGTCTATACCCGCATTCTCAAAGAGCTCTATCCCGATGTACCGGTCGTCATCGGCGGCATAGAGGCATCGCTGCGGCGGGTTACCCATTACGACTATTGGCAGGACGCTCTGCGTCCGGGCATACTGTTCGACAGCGGAGCCGACATACTGACCTACGGCATGGGCGAAGCTGCCACGCGCATCATCGCCTCCCGTTTGCGGGCAGGCGAGCCGCTCTCGGCGTTGCGCGATATTCCGCAGACGGTCGTTGTCGTCCCCGCCGGTGAAGTGCCGGCAGAGCGGGAGAGCGATACCCATGTCGTGCTGGCATCGCACGAAGAGTGTCTGCGCGATAAGAAAGCGCAGGCACGAAATTTCCGCTGTATCGAGGAAGAGTCCAACCGTTATTCCGCCCGCCTGCTGTGGCAGCGCTGCGGCGACAAGGCATTGAAAATCAATCCGCCGTTTCCGCCTATGACCGAAGCCGAACTCGATGCCGTGTACGACCTGCCTTTCACGCGACTGCCGCACCCGCGTTATCGCGGCAAGACCATACCGGCGTTTGAAATGATAAAATTTTCGGTAACGCTGCATCGCGGCTGTTTCGGCGGCTGCGCGTTCTGCACCATTTCGGCGCATCAGGGCAAATTCATCACTTCCCGTTCCGAAGCGTCGGTTTTGCGGGAGGTGAAGAAAATTGCCGCCATGCCCGATTTCAAAGGCTATTTGAGCGATTTGGGCGGACCGTCGGCGAATATGTACCGCATGGGCGGAAAAAATCCGAATGCCTGCCGCGTGTGCCGGCGTCCCTCTTGCCTTTGGCCTGCCGTGTGTCCCAACCTCCATGCCGACCATGCCCCGCTGCTGCATCTCTATCGCGAAGTCGATAAGCTGCCCGGCATCAAAAAATCGTTCATCGGCAGCGGCGTGCGCTTCGACCTTTTGCAGCACCGCTACGACGATGAGGCGCTGAACGCTGCCGCCCGCGAATATACGGAGGAGCTGATAACCCGACACGTTTCGGGACGTCTGAAAGTGGCACCGGAACATACGTCGGCGCGGGTGCTCGCCTGTATGCGCAAGCCCGACTTCCGGCAGTTCGAGCAGTTTCGCCGCACCTTCGACCGCATCAATCGGGAATACGGACTGAACCAGCAGCTGATACCCTATTTCATTTCGAGCCACCCCGCCTGCCGTCCCGACGATATGGCGGAGCTGGCGGCAATCACCAAAAGCCTCGACTTCCATCTCGAACAGGTGCAGGATTTTACGCCCACCCCCATGACACTCGCCACCGAAATTTACTATACCGGCTTCCACCCCTATACGGGCGAGCGGATATATACCGCCCGCACGCAGGACGAAAAGCTGGCGCAGCGTCGTTTCTTCTTCTGGTACAAGCCCGAGACACGGCGCGAAATAGAACAGGAATTGAGGCGTATGGGACGTGAAGATTTAATCGTCCGCCTCTACGGCAACGCACCCCGCAAGGCGTGGCAGTCGGCAGGGGAGAAGCCCACTTTTCCCCGTCGCAATGCCGCCTCGCCGGCGCGACCCAAAAAGAAAAAATAGCTTACGATTTCGTTTGGAGCAGCTTGCCCGAATGTTTGTAAAATTGGAGAATAAACAGCAGGGCGGCGCAGCTCAACCCTACGGGGTAGCCCCACCACACGCCCGGTGCATCGCCCTTCATCGGGAACGCGAAAAGATAAGAGGCGGGCAGGCTGATGACGAAATAGCAGAGAAACGCAATCCACACCATCGGCTTCACCACGCCCAGTCCGCGCAGTGCGCCCGAATAGGCAATCTGCATGCCGTCGCCCAGCTGATACACCATCATGGGCACGATGATAGCCGTTACGATAGCCGCCACGTCGTCAGAATCGGTGAAGATGTACCCGATGTAGTTTCGCGCCAAAAACATGATGCCGGTGATGACTACCAACATGACGAAAATAATTTGCGTGCCGGCAGCGGCTATGGGGCGAATGTCGCGGTAGGCTCGGCACCCGCGCGAGTTGCTTATCAATATCGTAACCGCCGAACCGATGCCCGTGTAGAGCAGAAAACCGATAGTCGAAAACGTAAGCGCCGCCTGATGTGCCGCCAACGCATTGCTGCCTATCCACCCGATGAAAAGGACGCTCAGACTGAAAGAACCCGTTTCCATGCCCAACTGGAACGAAATGGGAATGCCCAATGTCAGTAGCGGTCGCCAGTCGCGATAACACCCTTTGAGTCGCAGGAATCCCTCCTTGAACCGGCGGTAGCGCCTGCTCCGCAGAAAAATGACGAATCCCGCAGCAATGGCGAACAGGCGGGCGATAAGCGTCGAAACGCCGGCGCCGATAAGTCCCCATTCCGGAAATCCCGCATATCCGAAAATGAGAAATACGTTTCCCACGATATTCACGGCATTGCTTGCCAGCAGTATATACATGGGTGTGAGCGTGTCGGTAGTGCCGTCGGCAAATTGTTTGAACGCATTGAACAGCAGTACGGGCAGCAGGCACACGAGTTGTATCAGATAGTAAGGGCGTATGATAGGCAGCAGCTCCGGCGGCAGATTCAGCCGGTCGAGAAAAAAGTAAAGTCCGCCCATGACAAGAAGCATCGCCAGCGCAAGCACGGCGTTGGTGCGCAGCCCGTACCGGAACGTCCTGCCCGCCTGCTCCTGTTCGCCGCGTCCCGTCTGCTCGCCCGTCAGCGGCGTGATGCCCATGGCGAAGCCGTAGGCGAACATCAGCGGCAGCATGAAGATGTTGTTCACGAACGATGCCGCCGAAAGCTCTTCGGTCATGTGATGCCCCACCATGATGTTGTCGATGAATCCCACGAGTATGGTGCCCACCTGACCCACCATGATAGGAACGCCCATCAACAGTATCGAGCGGTAATGCAACCGGTATTTGGCAAAAGAATACATATTGTTCTAACAATTGAAGCGGGGCAAAGGTACACATTTATCTCGTAAAAAAAGAAACGATGCCGTTCCGTAAAAACTTACGGCTATCATACGCTGTATTCGTAAAAATGCCGTATCTTAGCACAAAATTTTTTCCATGAAGAAAATAATTGGCATCGTAATTTTGTTCTTGCTGCTGCCGTTGTCGCTTTCGGCGCAAAAATTCTTGTGGAGCGTCGATGTCGATATGACTTTCGACAATCGGGAGTACGGCAAGAGCAAATATAATTGGCCGCAGACCATTTTCGGCGGATATATCAATCCGTTGGTGGGGCTCGGCTGGCGGGGCAATTCCATACAGGTGGGCGTCAGTGCCCTGCGCAATTTCGGCGCACCCACCAAAGACATGGATTTCAATTTTCTGTTTTTTTACAATTATCGCGACAAGCGCTTCAATGTATCGGCGGGCATCGTACCGCGCCGGCAGATTATAGGCGGCAGCGATGCTTTCTTTTGTGATTCGATAAAATTTTACGACAATACCATCGACGGTTTGCTGTTGCAGTACCGGCATGAAAAAGATTACGTGGAAATATTCTGCGATTGGGACGGACATCAGACCGCAACTGTGCGCGAACGTTTCATTGTTTACTCGTCGGGACGCTACTATCCGTTGAAATGGCTGTATGCCGAATATGAATTTATGATGCACCACCATGCCGGTACGAGCGAGTGGGGCGGGGTAGTCGATAACGTGTGGATTTACCCGCGTGTCGGATTCGACCTCGACCGCCTTCTCTGGTTCGACAAACTGCGGGCAAGCGCCGGCTGGCTGCAATCGTTTCAGAACGACCGTACATACGTCGGGCATTACGTCAAGCCGCATGGCGTGCAGATAGAAGCTCGCATCGAAAAATACAAAATCGGGGTTTACAATACGCTTTTTATAGGCGATTGCATGATGCCCTATTATGACAGCTATGCGTCGAGCCTTTATACGGGGTCGGCTTTTTATCGCACGGAAGAAGGTCTTTACAACCGGCTGGAAGCCTATTGGCACCCGTTTCAAAACGAAAAATTCGACCTGAAAGTTTCCACCGTGCATCATTTCGACGGTGCCGTCTGGTGCTCGCAACAGTTGATTACATTCAACGTGTTGATAGATAACGATATGTTCAAGAAAGACAGCTCCGTGCGCAAGCAGCTGCGCCTGCGCCGCAACAAAAAGGCGTTGGAAGGGGAAAAGTAAAAATGCGTATGCCTCTTTTGCCGATGACGGCATCTGTTTCTTTTCTATCTTTTTAGCTAACGGGTAAAAGAGTTTTCGGTAATTTGCCGTATATTTGCGCCGATGAAAAGGTTTGGGATATTCATGTTGCTTTTTTTGTCGGCTGCTTGCGTGTGGGCTGACAAGAAACAGGTCGTGGGAGAACCCTATGCGTGGAAGCTCACCCAGCCGTTGGGTACGCCTTATCGGGTCCCGATGGACACCCTCATCGACAATTTCTACAATACCGATTTACCCATATCCTATTCGACGGCATACACCTACACCGGCAACTTGGGCGGTGCCGCCCTGTCGAAGATTTTTTTCGACCGACCCGAAATGCCGCAGTTCATATTCAAAGCGCCGTTCGATTATCTTATCACCACGCCGGCGAATTACACCTATTACAATACCCGCATTCCCATGACGTTGGTGTCGTATCTTTTCGGCGGAGGGAAACCTCGGAAACAGGAAGATTTGAATGTACGGTTTTCGGGAAACATCAATCGCCGTTTGGCAATCGCCGCCGATTTGCGCTATCTCTATTCGCGCGGCAGCTACGACCATCAGGGCAATAAAGATTTGACATGGCAGGTGGGTGGGTACTATACGGGCGACCGCTACCAACTGGCGCTTTTGGCGAATACCTACAATTTCGTTTCACAAGAAAACGGAGGAATAGCCGACGACCGTTTCATACGCGACCCCGAGTCGATGACGTCGGGGCAGGGAGGTTTCGATTCGCAGTCGATACCCGTCAATCTCTACGATGCCTACAACCGCGTGCGGGGGCAGAACTACTATTTGACACATCGCTACAATCTCGGATTTTACAAAACCGAACAGGTCGATGATACGACCGAACGGAAAATCTTTACACCGGTTACGAGCTTTATCCATACCGCCGAGTTTAATAGCAATATGCACCGTTTTGTGGATCAGTCGCCGGGCGAAGACACTACGTTTTTCAAAAATACCTATTTCAGCAAAACGGGAACAAGCGATTCGACCGAATACTGGTCGTTGAAGAATACGCTCGGCGTATCCCTGCTCGAAGGGTTCAGCCGCTATGCCAAAATGGGAATTTCGGCTTACCTCAGTTACGAGGTGCGGCGCTTTAAGCTGATGAGCGGTGTTATACCCGAATTTATGCTTACGCCGCCGACCGTACCCATGCTCAACGACAGCCTCTATACCTACCGGATTACCCGTTCTCCGAAAGTTTATACCGAAAATGTCGTGTGGGTGGGTGGCGTGCTTTCCAAGCAGCAGGGCGAATTGCTCACCTACAATGTCGATGCCGCTTTGGGACTTGTCGGGGTCGATGCCGGTGCAGTGAAAGTCGATGGAGAAATACAGACCCGTTTTCACATACGCAAAACTACGGTGCAGTTGCGGGCATACGGATTTTTCAAAAACGAAGCGCCCCCGTTTTATTACCGTCATTACGTATCCAACCATTTTATTTGGGAAAACGATTTCGGTAAAATACGCAAATTTCGTATCGGCGGCGAATTTACCCTGCCGGCTACGGGTACCCTCCTCAATATAGGGGTCGAAAACGTGCAGAATTATATCTATTTCGACAATGACGGTTTGCCCCGACAGGATAACCGCGTTTTGCAGGTGTTCACCGCGATGCTCCGGCAAAAAATAAAATGGGGCATATTCAACCTCAATCTCGAAGCCGTATATCAAAAGTCGAGCGACAGCAAGGTAATTCCCTTGCCCGACCTAAGCGCCTACGCCCAGATGTATCTCGATTTCAAAATCGCGAAGGTCTTGCAGGTGCAGTTGGGCGTGGATTGCAAGTATCATACGTTGTATTACGCCGAAGTCTATCAGCCTGCCACCATGACGTTCCAAACCCAGCAGCAGGAGAAAGTAGGCAATTATCCGCTGATGAACGTCTATGCCAACATGAAGATGAAAATGGTGCGCTTCTATATCATGTACACCCATTTCAACCAGACGCTTTTCGGCAGAAACAACTATTTCATCATGCCGGCTTATCCCTACAATCCGGCAACGCTGCAATTCGGCTTGTGCGTCGATTTTGCCAACTGACCGTTATCGGTAATCTTTGAGAATGATTTGCAGCCGCTGTCGGGCGAAAAATATCCGGCTCTTTACCGTGCCTAAGGGCAAATCCATTTTGTCGGCGATTTCCTGATATTTAAATCCCGCTACGTGCATGGAGAACGGAATTTTGTATTCGTCGGGAAAGCTGCTTATCGCTTTGGAAATTTCTTTGATGGAGAGCGTGCCTTCCGGCGTGTCGAAACCCGACTCCTGCGGCAGATTCAGATGATATAGGTCTTCGGTCTGGTCTATCATTGTCTGGCTGCGCACCACCCGTCGGTAATTATTGATGAAGATGTTTTTCATAATGGTGAATATCCACCCTTTGAAATTGATGTTGTCGATGTATTTTTCGCTGTTGTCGAGGGCTTTGAGTGTCGTGTCCTGCAACAAGTCCTGCGCCTCCTCACGGTCGCACGTGAGCATGTAGGCGAAATTCAGCAGGTTGTCTTGCAGTTGCAGCAACCGCTGTTGGAATTGCATTTGTTCCATTTTTTTGAAAACATTAAGCGATTAATAAATAAGTTATGGCTACCCGCTGTAACCGGCATCAAAAGTAAATCGCCGTCGGAAGAATCGAAAATATTTTTCGATAAAAAATCTATACAGGTGTGTTAAATAACATACCTTTACACACCCTAAGACGCTGCAAGCATTGGCGGGAAGGCGAAATGTGTCGAAATTTTTTTGAAAAAACGGAAACTAACGGCAGCGTATTTTGAAGAAAAACGTTATCTTCGTAGCGAAACATATACGACTATGAAAAAAGTGTGGATAGCTTTTCTGTTTTTGGCTGCGCTTGCCCCGTATCCGGCGCGGGCAGATGAAAAGCCTCTTTTTTACAGCATCGACATAGCGCGGGAAATCGACCCGACGGCATGGCGCTACCTGCGCTTGGGGCTTCACGAAGCGGAGCAGTTGCAGGCTGCTGCCGTCGTTTTGCATTTGAATACTTACGGCGGCACGGTGGTGCATGCCGATTCCATGCGTACGCTCATACTCAACAGCCGCATTCCCGTTTATGCCTTTATCGACAACAACGCCGCTTCGGCCGGCGCATTGATAGCCCTTGCGTGCGACAGCATCTATATGCGCTCCGGCGCCAATATGGGCGCGGCGACGGTGGTCGGACAAGACGGTGCGGCAATGCCCGACAAATACCAGTCGTACATGCGGGCGACGATGCGCTCCACTGCCGAATCGCATGGTCGCGATACGCTCCGTACCGATTCGGGCGAAACGCAGGTACGGTGGCGGCGCGACCCGCTCATTGCCGAAGCGATGGTCGATTCGCGAATCGTCGTACCCGATTTGTGCGACTCGACGAAAGTCCTGACTTTCACGGCGCAGGAAGCCCTGCGGTGGAACTATTGCGAAGCGCTTGCCGAGAACATCGACGAAATCATTACCTGTCGGCTCGGCGTGCCGGAGTATGAAATGCAGAAATTCACGCCGTCGTTTTACGACAAGCTCGTCGGTTTCCTCCAAAATCCTGCGGTGCAAGCCGTGTTGATTATGCTCATCATCGGCGGCATCTATTTCGAGTTGCAGACACCCGGCGTGGGCTTGCCGCTCGCTGTGTCTATCATAGCCGGCATACTCTATTTCGCTCCGCTCTATCTCAGCGGTTTGGCAGCCTCGTGGGAGATACTGATATTCCTTGTCGGCATCGTTCTGTTGGTGCTCGAACTGCTGGTGATACCGGGTTTCGGCATTGCCGGCATTGCCGGTCTTATCTTTTTCTTCGGAGGGTTGCTGCTGGCGTTGTTGGAAAACGTGCATTTCGATTTCTTTTGGGTTGCCGGCGGCGGATTCGTGCGCGGGCTGACCGTTATTTTTTCGGGCTTGCTCTTGGCGGTGGTCGGCATTGTTTTGCTGATGAAACGCATCGGGCGTAAGGGTCTTTTCTACCGTGTTGCGCTGCACGCCGAACAGAATGTCGAGGAGGGATATGTGGCTGTTGATGCCCGTCTTGTCGGCATGGTGGGACGCGAAGGCGTGGCGGCTACCGTTCTGCGACCGTCGGGCAAAGTGTGCATCGACGGCGATGATTACGACGCTATTTCCTGCCGCAACAGTTTTATCGAAGCCGATACGCCCGTCAAGGTCGTTAAGGTCGAAAATATGCAGCTCTATGTCGTACCTTTGAACGAAAAAAACATATGAAATTCATTGCCATTATTCCGGCGCGTTACGCCTCGACCCGCTTTCCCGGAAAGCCGTTGGTCGATATGCGGGGCAAACCGATGATACAACGGGTTTACGAACAGGTGTCCGGCGTACTCGACAACGTGTGGGTCGCCACCGACGACAGCCGCATACGCGATACCGTAACCGCTTTCGGCGGTCGCGCCGTGATGACGGCTGACACCCACCGCAGCGGCACCGACCGCTGCCGCGAAGCCTACGAGCGGATAGGTGCCGGCGAAGACGTAATCATTAACATTCAGGGCGACGAGCCTTTCATTCAGCCGCGCCAGATTACCGACCTCATGCACTGTTTCGACGAGCCCGATACGCAGATTGCCACGCTGGTGAAACCGTTTCTTCCCGCCGACGGGCAGGAGGCACTGTTCAATCCCAATTCCCCGAAAGTCGTTTTGAACGAGCGGCACGAAGCTCTGATGTTCAGTCGCTCCGTCATACCCTATCTGCGCAATCTCCCGCCCGAAGAGTGGCTGTCGCATCACACCTATTATAAACATATAGGTATGTATGCCTATCGCGCCGATGTGTTGAAGGCGATTACCCGTCTGCCGCAGTCGTCGCTCGAAACGGCGGAATCGTTGGAGCAGCTGCGTTGGCTGCAAAACGGCTACCGCATAAAAGCGGGCATCACCGTGCAGGAGACGATAGGCATCGACACTCCTGCCGATTTGGAAAAAGCCCTGCGCTTTTTGGATTCGCATAACCTGTAAACCGAACGAAAAATATGCTCGACCGTACCTTGCCGCCCCCTTTGCACGAAATGGAGTCGCTGACGTTTCCGTCGGTGGCGAAACATGTGCTGTCCAACGGTATACCCCTCTATGTCATCAATAGGGGTACGCAGGAAATTTCGCGGGTCGATATACTCTTTTCGGCAGGAAAAATCGACGACACCCACCGATTGACTGCGGAGCTTACCGCCGCCATTCTGCGCGAGGGCGCCGCCGGCATGACTTCTGCCGATATTGCCGAACGGCTCGACTACTACGGCGCGACACTGCAAACGATGAGTACCCTGCGCAACACCTATTTTACGCTCTATTCGGCAAACCGTTATTTTGCCGAGCTGCTGCCTTTGCTGCACCGCATCATCACCTCGCCGACCTTCCCCGAAAAAGAGTTTCAGACGGTGAAGGAGCGGGGACTGCAATCGCTGCGGGTCGAGTTGGAAAAAGTCGATGTGTTGGCAAGCCGGGCTTTCTCGGCGCAGCTGTTCGGCAGCAAACACCCTTACGGCAGCTCCACCGAGCCTGCCGATTACGAAACGCTGACGATTGAGCGGCTTCGTGCATTTCATCGCGCGTATTACACGGCGCAGCGCTGCCGCATCGTGCTTTCCGGTCGCATCACCGATGAAATGATAGCGCTGGTCGAAGAACTCTTTTCCGATATGCCGGCGGGCGAGGCGCCCCTTTTTGTCGCGCCGCCATTCCGGAGTGCGGAGGAGCATTACCGTTTGGTCGAAAAATCCGGCGTGTTGCAGTCGGGAATCCGCGCGGGGCTGTTCGTCGTCGGGCGCGACCACCCCGACCACCATTGCCTGCGCATTCTCAATACCGTGCTGGGCGGGTATTTCGGCAGCCGGCTCATGTCGAAGATTCGCGAAGAAAAAGGCTATACCTACGGCATACACTCTACGGTCGTAACCTTTCCCGATGTCGCCTATCTTACCATACAGACGCAGGCGGCTACGGCATACGTCCGTCCGCTGCTCGACGACCTTTTCGCCGAGGTGCGCCGCCTGCGGGAAGAACCGGTCGGCGAGGACGAGTTGTTCATGGTGCGCAACTACATGATGGGCGAGATGCTGCGTCTTTTCGATACTCCGATTTCGGTCGCCGAAGTCTTTGTTACCTTGTTGGCTAACAATCTCGATTTCGATTACTATGCCGCCCGTTTCGATGCCGTTCGTGCCGTTACGACGGAACTGCTTTTCGACGTGGCGCGCCGCCGGCTCGATGAAAAAGCCTTTTATGTTACTGTCGCAGGACAAGATAAATAATGTTGAATCCCTAAAATAAATCGTTATGAAAAAGAGTTTGACCATTGCCCTCGTAGCCCACGACAATCGCAAGTCCGATTTGGTGGAATGGGCGGTATTCAATGCCGAAGAATTGTCGCAGCACCATTTGGTATGCACCGGCACCACCGGTACGTTGGTGAAAGAGGCTTTTGAGAAAAAAGGCGTTAAGGCAGATGTTCACTGCATGAACTCCGGACCGCTGGGCGGCGATGCCGAAATTGCCGCTTTGGTCGTGCAGCACAAAATCAATCTGGCGATATTCCTTATCGACGACCTCAATCCGCAGCCGCACGAAGCCGACATACAGATGCTACTGCGCCAGTGCCGCGTGCACAATGTGCCCATCGCTTGCAACCGGTACAGCGCCGACCTGATGATTACCAGTACTTTGTGGGACAAAGACGATTATGTACCCTTGAAACCCAAGTATGTGCCCTTCGACCGTGCCGCATTCGAGAAAATGATTCGTCCCGAATAACCGAATAACGGTCGGCTCCGCTTGTAAAAATCCTTTTGCCCCAATCGGTGAAAGGATTTTTTTTGTGAATCACCTTCACAGGAAAAATTTTAAGAATCGGAATTAAACAAAAAAGTGTTTAGGTGGGTTATATCATCGGACTAAAAAACGTACGATGAAAACAATCCGTTTCCTGCTGGTCGTTTCTTTTTTATCGGCATTTCCGCTGCTTCCGCTCGGTGCGCAGACGGCAGACGAAAAGTCGCTTTCTTCCACGCTGCCGCAGACGTGGCGGGTCGATACGGCGTTTGTGCAGCAGCTCCCGATTACGGGGCGGTGGTGGCTGAACCTTGACGATTCGCTGCTTGACTCCCTTATCACGGTGGCATTCGCCAACAGCCCCGACCTCAAAACCGTTTTTTCGCGCATCGCTTCGGCTCATGCCGCATGGCGTATGCAGCAGAGCGGTTATTATCCCACGCTCGACGCTTCTTTCGGCTGGACGAAAACGCAGAACAGCGGTCGGGTGGGAGGTGCCGAAAATACGACGCGTGAAAACTATTTTTCGGGGGCGCTGAGTACCTCATGGGAAATCGACCTTTTCGGCTCTGTCTATAATCGGGCACGCTCGGACAAAGCCCTTTATCGCGCCGCCGTCGAAGATTACAACGGTGCGCTCGTATCGCTGGCGGCACAGATAGCGTCGGCGTATGCGCAGCTGCGCACGCTGCAACAGGAGCTGCTCGTTGCCCGGCAGAATATCGAATCGCAGAAATCCATTCTCGACATGACCGAAGTGCGCTACAATACCGGTCTCGCTTCGCAGCTCGATGTGGCGCAAGCCAAGTCGGTCTATTTCAGTACGCAAGCCTCCATACCCGTTTTGGAAGCGAATATCGTGGTGCAAATCAATACGTTGGCGCTGCTTGTCGGTGCCTATCCGCATGAACTTTCGCCGGTGTTGCAGCCGGTGCGCGCCATACCCGACTATCGGACTATCGTGCCGGTGGGCGTGCCTGCCAATCTGTTGCGGCAGCGCCCCGACATACGGTCGGCGGAACAGTCGGTGGCATCGGCGGCAGCATTGCTCGGAGCGGCGCGCTCCGACTATTTTCCCCATTTGATACTCACCGGCTCTATCGGTTTTGCATCGGAAAAAGCCTCCGATTTCTTCGACCGGCGCAGCCTCACTTACGAGATAGCCCCGAAACTCACGTGGACGCTCTTTCAGGGACGTTATTATACGCAGGCGACCAAGCAGGCGAAAGCGGCGTGGGAGTCGAGCGTGCAGCAGTACAATCTGGCAGTGCTTACTGCCGTCGAGGAAGTCGATAATGCCATGACCACCTACAAAGGTATGGTGCGACAGCTCCTCATACTGCGCGAGCTGGTGGAGCAGGGGCGCCTCACGCTCGACCTGTCGCTCGACCTTTACAAGCGCGGGCTTTCCACTTTCCAAAATGTGCTCGATGCGCAGCGTTCGCTGCTCGAATATCAAAATCAACTGGTTACCTCGCAAGGCGCCGCCCTTTCCGCCGTGATAGAACTGTATCGGGCATTGGGTGGCGGTTGGGACAATACGGCTTCGGAATAATTTAATCAATACGCGATATGGCATTTCGTAAAATTTTGTGGATATTTTTGGTTGCGGCGTCGGGCATCGGCGTCGGGGCGTGTCGGAAACAGCAGACGGCAGCGCCCGAAGAAAAAATGCGGGTGAGCGTCGCCTATCCGCAGGAACGGGCGGTAACCCTGTATAAGGAATATCCGGGCTACATCTCTTCGTGGAATACCGTCGATATTGTGGCGCGGGTGTCGGGATATTTGCAGCAGAGTTTTTTCAATTCGGGTGCGCTGGTGAAAAAAGGGCAGCTGCTCTTCATTATCGAGCCGACCCTCTACGAAGATGCCGTCGAGCAAGCCGAAGCCGGTGTGCGCAACGCACAGGCTACGCTCGACTATGCGCGGAACAACTACACCCGCATGAAGCAGGCGCGCAGCAGCAATGCCGTGAGCGAAATCGACCTCATACAGTCGCGCTCGAACATGCAGGCTGCCGAAGCCTCCGTTGCCCAAGCCAAGGCGCAGCTGAATACGGCGAAAACCAATCTCGGCTATTGCTATATCCGTTCGCCTTACACGGGGCATATCGGTCTGAGTGCCTATGCCGTAGGGGCGTATGTGCCGGCGTCGGCGTCATCGACGAAGCTGGCTACCGTCTATCAGGACTCGGCGGTTTACGCCTATTTTACGATAGAAGATGCCCAATATCTCAAAATCGTGGAGAACCTGCGCCACAAGCCTACTCATGACGAAGACCGTTTGGTCGAAGTCTTTGCCAAGGAAATTTCGGAGCCTTACATCGGGCGGGTCGATTATCTCTCGCCCAACATCGACCTCTCGACCGGCACGCTTACCCTGCGGGCGGCGATAGACAATCCGCGCGGCGAACTCAAAAACGGGCTCTACGTCGTCGTGCGCATAAAATCGGGATACGACGAGCGGGCGACCCTCGTGTCGAATGCCGCTATCGGCACCGACCAGCTCGGAAAATACCTCTACGTCGTCGGCGACGACGGCAAAGTGTCGTACCGTCACATCGAAACGGGCGATGTCGTCGATGATACCCTGTGTACGGTAACGGGCGGAATCGCCCCGACGGAGCGTTACGTTACCCGTGCACTGCTCAAAGTGCGCGATGGAATGACCGTCGAACCCGTATTGCAAAATCGAAATTAGTGCGCCATGTTGTCGAAGTTTTTTATCAATCGTCCCATTTTCGCCACCGTGTTGGCACTGCTTATGGTATTGGCGGGCATCGTATCGCTCGACGTACTGCCGGTGGCGCAGTTTCCCGATATTACGCCGCCCACCGTGCAGGTGTCGGCTGTCTACCCGGGTGCGAGTGCCGAAACGGTGGCGCGCACGGTCGGCTCGGTCATCGAGGAGCAGGTGAACGGTGTCGATGGCATGATATACATGAGTTCCACCTCCTCGTCGTCGGGAGCCTACACCCTGACCGTAACTTTCGAGGTGGGCACCGACATCGACATGGCTACCGTCTTGGTGCAGAATCGTGTGAATGTGGCGCAGGGAAATCTGCCCGAAGCCGTCATCGAGCAGGGCATAACCACCCGCAAGCAATCGACCGACATCGTGCTGTTGCTGGCACTGGAATCGGATACGTCGCTTTACGACGGTCTTTATCTCTCCAATTACGCCCGACTTCGTTTTACCGATGCGCTTACCCGGCTGCCCGGCGTGGGAGGGGTAACGGTTTTCGGTACGGGCAGTTACAGTATGCGTGTGTGGCTCGACCCCGAACTGATGCGCATTCGTGGCATCACGCCCGCCGACGTCAGTGCGGCGATACAGGCGCAGAACATCGAAGTATCGGCGGGAACGGTGGGCAGCGAGCCGCTTTCGCAAAAGGTCGATTTCCAATACACCCTTACGGCGCAGGGGCGGCTTGCCTCGCCCGACGAGTTCGGCAATTTGGTGATAAAGAGTTTTCCCGACGGCAGCTACTTGCGGCTGCGCGACATCGCCCGCATTGATTTGGGCAGTGAAGATTACAACGTTTCCTCCATGCAGAACGGACGACCGGCGGCATCGATTGCCATTTATCAGCTGCCCGGCTCCAATGCGTTGGACGTGTCGAAGCAGGTGCGCGAGGCAATGGCGCGTTTGGCTGCCGACCTGCCGCAGGGCGTGCATTGCAGCGTCGTGCTCGATACCACCGAATTTGTGTCGGCGTCTATCGAGGAAGTTTTGATTACCTTCTTGGAAACCACGCTTTTGGTGGTGCTGGTGATACTTCTTTTCTTGCAGAATTTCCGTGCCGTGGTGATACCGGCTCTTACCATTCCCGTTTCGCTGATTTGCACGTTTGCCGTCATGCACCTGTTCGGTTTTTCTATCAATACCTTGACGCTGTTCGGGTTGGTGTTGGCGATAGCCATTGTCGTCGACGACGCTATCGTCGTGGTCGAGAATGCGTCGCGTTTGCTCGATACGGGGAAATATACGCCGAAAGAAGCCGTGTCGCAGGCGATGGACGAAATCACCGGCGCGCTTATCGGCGTGGTGCTGGTGCTGTTGGCGGTCTTCATTCCGACGGCGTTCATCGGCGGGATTACCGGCGAGCTTTACAAGCAGTTCGCTTTGACGATTGCCACCGCTACGTTTTTCAGCGGATTCAACTCCCTCACGTTCACGCCCGCCCTCTGCGCGCTCTTTTTGCGACGGAAAGGGGAGCCGCGCTTTTTCCTTTACCGTTGGTTCAACAAAGGGTATGAAAAGTTGCAGGCGGGCTACGGCGCCGTGATAACGCGCCTGCTGCGCCGTCCCGTGTGGACGATGCTGCTTTTTGTCGTGCTTGCTGTCGCCTCCGTCATGTTGTTCCTGCGCCGACCCACTTCGTTCCTTCCCGCCGAAGACCAAGGGTATTTCATCGTTTCGGTGCAGCTGCCGCCCGCTGCTTCGCTGCAACGCACGGAGGCGGTTACTGCGGCGATAGGCAGGATTCTGAATGCTTATCCCGAAGTCGAATCGTATACGACCATCAACGGATTTTCGATTATGGAGAGCGGAAATGCCTCCAACGGAGCGACGCTTTTCGTCGTGCTCGAAAATTGGAAAAAGCGGAAAGCGAAAAACGAAAGTGTTTTTGCGCTGCTCGACCGTTTCAATCGGGACGCACAGCAGATAGAGGAGGCGGTGGTGTATGCCATAAATCCGCCGGCTATTTCGGGTTTGGGCGTTAGCGGCGGGTTGCTGTTCGAGTTGCAGGACGACCGCAATCTGGGTACCACCGAGCTTGCCAACGCCGTCGATGCTTTGGTGGAGGGTATCGCTTCCGAGCCGGCACTGGCGTCGGCGAACACGTCGTTTCAAGGTAACTCCCCGCAGTACTTTTTGAATATCGACCGCGACAAAGCCAAGATGCAGGGATTGAAAATCAACGATATATTTTCCACGCTCTCGCTCTATTTGGGTTCTGCCTATGTCAATGACTTCGTCGATTTCGGTCGCATCTTTCAGGTAAAGATAGGGGCGAAAGCCGACAGCCGCGCGCAGGTGCGCGACATTCTGCGGCTGAGCGTCCGCAATGCGTCGGGCAGCATGGTGCCCTTCTCGGCATTCACGACCATCGAGGAACAAATGGGGCTGGCGTCGGTTTCGCGCTACAATATGTATCCGGCGGCAGCCGTTACGGCAACGACTGCCGAAGGGTACAGCTCGCAGCAGGGCATCGAGGCGATGGAGCGGCTTGCGGAGCGTCTTTTGGACAACAATTTTTCATACGAATGGACGGGCGAAACCTATCAGGAAACGCAGGCGGGCACGTCGGTCGGTTTGATTTTCTTTTTGGCGATACTGGTTGTGGTGCTGGTGCTGGCGGCACAGTACGAGAGTTGGACAAGTCCCGTCGCCGTCATACTCGGACTCCCTTTCGCCCTGCTGGGTGCCGCTTTGGGCTGTATGCTGATGGGGCTTTCCGTGAGCGTGTACAGCCAGATAGGTATCGTGCTGCTGATAGCACTGTCCGCCAAAAACGCCATACTCATTGTGGAGTTTGCCCGCGACTATCGGGCGCAGGGCAGGAGCATCACCGAAGCCTCTATCGAGGGCGGACGGGTGCGTCTGCGACCGATACTCATGACTTCGCTGGCATTCATTCTCGGTGTCATGCCGCTTGTCTTTGCCACCGGTGCGGGGGCTTCGAGCCGTGTGGCGCTGGGCACCGCCGTCGTTTTCGGTATGGCGGTCAATACCCTTTTGGGTACGCTGTTCATTCCTAACTTTTACCACTTGATGCAGTCGATACAGGAGCGTTTCGGCAAGCGGCGGCAGTCGCACGGACAGCCCGTGTGAACACCCGACGGAGATTGCGGTAAAAATAAATCGGGCGCAGATGTGCGTTTATTGCATTTATTTTCGTAAACTTGTATGCGAAAATATTTTCTTGCATGAAGCCCTTTTTAGCGCAGGTAGCCGAACTTTTTTATCGGGAGTACGGAGCGGATATTCAGCATATCGCCTTCGTCTTTCCCAACCGTCGTGCCGGCATCTTTTTCAAAAAATACCTTCTCGACGGCATCGAACGTCCGATTTTCGCACCGGCGATTCTTACGGTTACCGACCTGTTTTCCCGTCTTTCGCCGATACAGCCCGCCGACCGCATCGACCTGCTTTTCACGCTCTACCGCGTCTATATGGAGCTGTACCGCCATGAGGAGAGTTTCGACGATTTCGTTTCACTGGGCGAAACCCTGCTCAACGATTTCGACGACATCGACAAATATATGGCAGATGCGCGACAACTCTTTACCAATATACACGACATCAAAGAGATAGATGCCCGATTCGGTTCGCCCCTCACCGAAGAGCAGCTTGCCTACATTCGCCGTTTTTGGAAAAACTTTATGCCGGTCGAGAGCGAAAACAAAAAACGTTTCAGCGCCTTGTGGGAAATACTTCACGCGCTTTACCTCCGTTTTCGCGAGGAGCTGCGGCAGCGCGGCGTGGGCTACGAAGGCATGATATTCCGCGACGTGGCGGAACGTTTTTCTTCCGGCGGCGACATCGAACTGCCTTACCGGCAAATCGTTTTCGTGGGACTGAACGTGCTTACCCGCGCCGAAGAAATATTGATGAAAGCCTTGAAAGTCAGAGGTGTTGCCGATTTTTATTGGGACGATTCCGCCCCCACGCTGAAAGACGATTACAACCGTGCCTCTTATTTTCTGAAACCGAATGCGATTGCTTTTCCCTCGAAGCACGCCCTGTCTGCGGAGCCGGAGGAATATCATTATCCCGAAGTGCGCCTTTCGGGCATACCGTCGGCGGTGGGGCAGGCGAAACAGTGCGAAATCATTGTGCGCGAACTCCTGCGCTCCGGCGCCATACCCTCTCCGCAGGAGGCGCTCAACACGGCAATCGTTTTGCCCGACGAACACCTGCTGCTCCCCGTACTCTACGCCATACCGACCGAAATATCCGCTATCAACATCACGATGGGATATACGTTGGCAAATACGACGGTGGCGGGGCTTATGGAGATTCTCGCCGATTTGCAGAAACATATCCGCATGGGGAGCGACGGGGGCGCGCTGTTCTACCACCGCAATGTCTTGGCGCTGCTCAGCAATCGTTACCTGCAACTCTCCGGTCGCGATGCGGTGAATCGTCTGGCGGACGATATTCGCAGCCACAACAAAATATTTGTCCGCGCCGACGAACTGGGCGTAACGCCTTTGTCGCGCGTTATCTTCACTCCGCTGCAATCTGCCGGCGACGCCTGCGATTACCTGCTGCGCATTCTCGCTTTGCTGCAACAGGAGCTCGACGACGAACAGGCGGCACTGCCCGATGACGACGAGGCGCCGGAGGAGAGACCGCTCTCCACCCTCGCGCTCGAAAAAGAATTTATATATCATTACTATTTGGCTGTCAATCGCTTGCACGATATTATGGCGACCAACCGCGTGGAAATGAATGTGGCGACGTTTTTCCGCCTCTTGAAAAAACTGACGGCGGGCATCTCCATACCCTTTGAGGGCGAGCCGCTCTCGGGCTTGCAGATTATGGGCGTGCTGGAAACGCGGGCGCTCGACTTCGACAACGTCATCATTCTCTCCATGAACGAAGGCGTGTTTCCGGTGAAAAAAGTCGCCGAGTCGTTGATTCCCTACAATTTGCGGAAAGGCTTCGGGCTTTCCACCGCCGAGCATCAGGACAGCATTTATGCCTACTACTTTTACCGCCTGATACACCGTGCCAAACGCCTTTTCCTGCTCTACGATACCCGCACCGAAGATATGGCGACGGGCGAGGTGAGCCGCTACGTCTACCAACTCAAATACCACTACCGCATAAAGATAGACGAACAGGCGGTCGGCTGCCGTATCGCCGCCAAGCGCAACAGCGCCGTGTCGGTGGCAAAGAGCGACTACGTGCTGCGGCAGCTCGACCGTTACCGCGAGGGGGGCGACCGCTACCTATCTGCCAGCGCCATAAATACCTACATCAATTGTCCCCTGCAATTTTATTTGAGTTACGTGGAGCAATTCCGCGAAGTCGATGAAGTGTCGGAGAGCGTCGATGCCGGCGTGTTCGGCAGCATCTATCACGGTGTGATGCAGCAGCTTTACGAGCGGTTGTGCGGACAGACGGTGCAAGCTGATGCCTTGAAAGCCCTTGCCCAAGACGACAAACTCATTACCGCCTGCATCGAAAAATCGTTTGCCAAAGACTATTTCAAAACGCCCGACCGCGTGCGCTCGCTTTCCGGACAAAACTATTTAGTGGGGGAGGTCATACGCAAATATGTGAAAAAGACCCTCGAACGCGATGCCGCCCGCACCCCCTTTACCTACGTCGGCTCCGAGCGCGAAATTAAGCGCGTGCACGACATCGGCAGCGGCTGCCACATACAGCTCAAAGGATTTATCGACCGCATCGACAGCAGTGCCGGCGAGCTGCGTATCGTCGATTACAAGACGGGCAGCGACGAAACGGCTTTCAAATCGGTCAATGACCTTTTCGACAGCACGCTCGACAAGCGCCCGAAAGCCATTATGCAGGTGCTCATGTACGCGATGATGGTCTACGACGAAGACCGCCCCGCCGAGCGCATCGCCCCCGCCATTTATCAGGTGCAGAAACTCTACAAAGATTTTGCGCCGGAAATAAAAATGGGCGGTTCCGTGCTCGACGATTACGCCTCGCTCGATGCCGATTTCCGTGCCCGCTTCAACCGTTGCGTGCAGGAAATATTCGACCCCACCGTGCCTTTCCGGCAGACGGCGAACCTTTCCGACGACGGCATCTGCCGCTACTGTCCCTTCGCTTCCGTCTGCCTCCAATCCGCCCGCTGATATAAAAAGCCGCCCTACCATTCACATGGCAGGGCGGCGCGTCAAAGATTATTTATTCAGGAAATTCTCTTTTCATTCTATCGTCTTTTGCAGCAATATCGTTTCATTATCGTGTGATAATTATCTTTTTGCCGTTCACGATGTAGGCACCGGCAGACAGCTTGCGGAGGTCGGCGGCATCGTTCGTTTCAAGTACCGGCACGCCTTGCAGGGTATACACGGTTATGTGCTCGGCATCTGTCGGCGTCTCGGTTACCGAAGCGGGCTCGTCCGGTACGATTGGTTCATCGGGCGTGTCCGGATTTTCCGGCTCATCAGGAACGTCGGGTACATCGGGTACATCGGGTGTGTCGGGTTCATCGGGATTTTCGGGTTCGCTCGGCACATCGGGTACGTCCGGATTTTCCGGCTCGTCGGTCTCGTTTATCGGCAATATCTCTTTGAACGTCATCCACCCTTCGGCGGCTTTATAGGCTTCTATCGAGCTTTCGGGTACATAAAGCGTACAGTTATCGTAATCCACTCCATTGAAAACGCCTAAAAACCAGCCCGTTTGCACCGGCGTCGGATTATAGACCGTTACCGATTTCAATCCTGAGCAACCGGAAAAAGCCCCGTTACCGATAGCGATAACACTTTCGGGTATCGTTATCGACGTCAAACCATCGCAATAAGAAAAAGCATCGTCGCCGATAACTTTAACATCGGAGGATATGGTGTATTGGGTCAGAGCGTTCGGTGCGAAAGCTATCAATGTATCGTTTACGATAAGACACCGATTATCTGCCGATGCAAATTTTCCTTCAAATTTTTTCAAGCCTGTACAGCCATTAAAAGCATAGTTGCCGATAGACGTAACGCTTTCGGGAATCGTTACCGACGTCAAACTGCTGCAATCTTCAAAAACTCCGTAGCCGATAGTGGTAACACTGTTGCCTATCGTTACCGATTTCAACCCTGTGCATCCCTCAAAAGCCCAGTTGCCGATAATGGTATTGTTTATCGTTGCCGACGTCAAACCATCGCAACCGGCAAAAGCCTCGTCGCCAATAGCGGTAACACTATTGGGTATCGTTACCTCCGTCAAGCCGGTACCAGAAAAAGCCCAGTCACCAATAGTTATAACACTTTTGGGTATCGTTACCGATGTCAAGCCGGTTTTTTGAAAAGCATAGTCGGGAATCCGTTTTACATTCTCACCGATATGCACAGTTTTCAATGCCTCACAACCGGAGAAGCCTCCCTTTATGCAGGAATCGGCATTGAACCATACTTCTGTCAAGTTCTTGCAACCGGAAAAAGCACTGTTCCCGATAGTCGCAACATTTTCGGGTATTGTTACTGTTGTCAAACTGGTTTCTTGAAAAGCATAGTCGGGAATCCGTTTTACATTCTCACCGATATGCACAGTCTGTAATGGACACCCTGTAAAGCTACCGCTTATGCAGGAATCGGCATTGAACCGTGCTTCTGTCAAGTTCTTGCAATAGGAAAAAGCACCGCTGCCAATAGAAATAACGCTCTTGGGTATCGTTACCTCCGTCAAGCCGGTACCAGAAAAAGCATAGTAGTCGATAGTAGTAACACTCTCGGGTATTGTTACTGATGTCAAGCCGGTTTTTTGAAAAGCATTACCGGGAATCCGTTTTACATTCTCACCGATATGCACGGTCTTCAATGCCTCACAACCGGAGAAGCCTCCCCTTAGGCAGGAATCGGCATTGAACCATACTTCTTTCAAATTTTCGCATCCGGAAAAAGCATAGTCGCCGATAGTAGTAACGCTTTCGGGTATCGTTACCGAGGTCAAACCATCGCAATAAGAAAAAGCCCAGCGCGGAATAGATTTTACATTCTCCCCAATATACACGGTCTTCAATGCCACACAACCGGAGAAGTCACCCTTTATGCAGGAATCGGCATTGAACCATACTTCTTTCAAATTCCAGCATCCGTTAAAAGCATCGTCACCGATAGTCGTAACGCTCTTGGGTATGGTTACCGACGTCAAATCATTGCAATCTTCAAAAACTCCGTCGCCGATAGCTTTAATATCGGCGGATATGGTGTATTCGGTCAGAGCGTTCGGAGCAAAAGCTATCAATGTATCGTTTACGATAAGACACCGATTATCTTTTTCAACAAATTTTCCGTCAAACATTTTCAAGCCTGTACAAGCGGTAAAAGCCTTGTTGCCAATACTTATAACGCTCTCGGGTATCGTTATCGTCGACAAACTCGTACAACGGTAAAAAGCACTGTCGGGAATCCGTTTTACATTCTCTCCGATATGTACCGTTGCCAATGACTCACATCTTTCGAAGTATCCGTTTATACAAGAATCGGCATTGAAATAAACCTCTTTCAAATTGTTGCATTCGGAAAAAACATGGTGAGGAATCCGTTTTACTTTCTCTCCGATATGTACCGTTGACCAACTGCCATTGAAGGAATACTTATCATTATCATTGTTGTTGATTTCGATAGCATTGAACCAAACCGTACTCAAGTTTTCGCACTCGTAAAAAGCATCTTCGCAGATAGCCGTAACACGCTCCGGAATCGTTACCGATGTCAAGCCGCTACAACCGTAAAAAGCCTTTTTGCCGATAATGGGAATTCCTTCCAGTATGGTGTATTCTGTCAACCCACCCGGTGCAAAAAAACGAAGCGTATCGTTTATGACAAGACACCGATTATCCGACGATGCAAATTGTCCTATGAATTTTTCCAATTTCGAACAGTTGGAAAAAGACTCTTCGCCGATAGCGGTAACACCGGAACCTATTGTTACCGTCATCAAGCCGTTGCAACCGAAAAAAGCTCTGTCGCCGATAGCGGTAACGTTATCAGGTATCGTTATCTTCTCCAAACTCGTGTAACCGTGAAAAGCCGATGCGTCAATAACGGTAACGTTGTCGGGTATGGTATATTCGAGCAATCCGTTCGGTGCAAAAAAACGAAGCGTATCGTTTATGACAAGACACTGATGATCCGCTGAGGAAAATTTCCCATTAAATTCTTTCAACTTCGTGCAACCGAAAAAAGCTCCGTCGCCGATAACGGTAACACCGGAACCTATTGTTGCGCCTGTCAACTCCGTGCAACCGTGAAAAGCCTCGTTGCCAATAGAAGTAACGCTCTCGGGTATCATTACTGACGTCAAACTACAACCACGGAAAGCATAATCAGGAATTAGTTTTACATTCTCACCGATATGCACAGTCTGTAATGGGCACCCTTCAAAGCTACCGCTTAGGCAGGAATCGGCATTGAACCATACTTCTGTCAGGAAACTGACACCATCAAACTTGTGATCGGAATCACAAAAAGCAGAGCGACCGATAGAAATAACACTTTCGGGTATCGTTACCGATTTCAAACTACAACCACCAAAAGCATAATCAGGAATCAGTTTTACATTCTCACCGATATGCACAGTCTGTACCGGACACCCTCCAAAGCTACCGTTTAGACAGGAATCGGCATTAAACCATACTTCTGTTAACTTAGAGCACGAGAGAAAAGCTAACTCGCCGATACTGATAATACTCTTGGGTATCGTTACTGTATTTGCAGCAGTGCCGGAAAAAGCATAGCTGCCGATAGAGGTAACGCCTTCGTCTATTTTTATTGAAGTAATTTTAGGTTGATAGTCGTACCATGGTGGTTTGTATCCAGTTTGTCCATCTGGATACTCTTCTGAATTTACATAACCATACCATTTCATTGCCCCCGTACCGGAAATTTCGAGTACGCCGGTTTTGGTATCGAGCGTCCAAGTAAGATTATCACCTTTGACGCCGCAATTGCCGGAGTAGACTTCGGCTTGCACCGTTGCCGTCCCGCCCCACAATAGCGCAGATACGGCTAAAAACAATAATTTCTTTTTCATGACTATTTTATTAGTTATTTTATTCTTCCCGCAAAAATAATCTCAGAAAACGAATTTACAAAACTTTCCGCTAAAAATTTTTGGTTTTATTCGTCAAAAAGATTCGAAAAAATCGGGACAGGATTATTTCAATCCGCCAAGAAGGCGAGCAGGCGGTCGTCGCAGCAACGATTGCAGGCACCCGATGAATCGCAGAAAAAAATATGTTCGGCATCTGCCGCTACTGTCCCTTTGCCTCCGTCTGCCTCCAATCCGCCCGCTGATACAATTTACCGTTCCGTCAGGAGGAAACCCATATAGAGGGGCAATGTCAGTATATTGTTGTTTTCGCCTATGTTGTAATCTCCCAATTTTATGGCGCGGTTTACATGATATTTTTCGGAATGGCTCAATATCGTTTTGATGCTTTTGGCATTTCCCGTCGTTGCCTTGCATTCCACCAATACGCATTCGCCTTTGTAGCGAATGACGAAATCTATTTCTATACCCGAATCCTTGCGGTAATAATAGAGTCTGCGGTTCATTTTATGCAGGAAGTCAGCGACTAAATTTTCATAGATGGCGCCTTTGTAAGCCAACAGTTTTCCCTGTAAAACATCGGCTTGTGTGCCGTCTTCCAGCATACTTATGAAGAGCCCGATATCCGACATATATACTTTGAAAATGTCAGAAATGGCGTTGCCGTCCAAAGGCAGTTCCGTGATGGTTAGATTATAGCATCGGTTGATGATACCGGCATCTTCTATCCATTGCAGGCTTCCGATGAATTTGCCGGCAGTTCCGTTTTTCCGTATATCCGAATATTGGAATTTCTTGTTCTCTTTGCTTAATTGTTTCGGTATGGAGTCGAAACATTCTCGAATCCTCGATTTATCTTCTTTCGCTGCGTATTTGATCATATCATCGCGATAACCGTTCACAATGTCCCGTTGTATTTGCAGGACGGTATCCATTTGTCGGGTTTGGATAAATGCGTTCACGGCAGCGGGCATACCTCCCACGACAACGTATTTGAGCAGCAAATCCCTCATTCGTTTGTGCACGGCGTCGGCAATCGGTTGAGCCGACGCCAGACTGTTTTTAAGATAATCTACGACGGTGTCGTCTATATCGTTAGCCCAAAGAAATTCCTCGAAATCCAACGGATACATGGTTATTTCCGTTTCATAACCGACAGGCACGGAAACGACATTTTCTTTGTAACCCCGTATTCCAAGCAAAGAGCCGGTGCAAATGACATCGTATCTTCCGTCGGTCTTAAAGAATTTCAGGGCTGCCCGTGCTGGGGGACATTCCTGTATCTCGTCCAAAACGATGCACGTGTTTCCTTTTTCAAATTTGGCTTTTGAGCCTAAAACGGCAGACATATACATGACCAAATCGTCTACAATCAAGGAATTGTTGAATATGTCGGAATAAGAAGGATTCTCGAAAAAATTGATATAGACGACATTTTTGTAATGGCTGCGGGCAAATTCCAATACGGAATATGTTTTTCCGCATTGTCGGCATCCTTTGATAATTAGCGGATTATGATTTGCGTCTTTCTTCCACGCTTCGAGTATTTGGGCGATTTTTCTTTTCAACATATATTGGATATTTATTGATGTCCGGCACAAAGATAAACTTTTTCAAACGACTTTTTCGCATAAGCGATAACTTTTTCGAGCGACTTTTTGAAAAATGTAAACTTTTTCGAGCGACTTTTTGGCGAAGCCGCCTTTTTCTTTTGGGCGATGCGGGATAGGGAAGCCTCGAAAAGTTTTGTAGCGAAGCGGCGATGGACGATAAAAAAGCCGCCCCGCCATTCACATGGCAGGGCGGCGCGTCAAAGATTATTTATTCAGGAAATTCTCTTTTCATTCTATCGTTTTTTGCAGCAATATCGTTTCATTATCGTGTGATAATTATCTTTTTGCCGTTCACGATGTAGGCACCGGCAGACAGCTTGCGGAGGTCGGCGGCATCGTTCGTTTCAAGTACCGGCACGCCTTGCAGGGTATACACGGTTATGTGCTCGGCATCTGTCGGCGTCTCGGTTACCGAAGCGGGCTCGTCCGGTTCGTCCGGCACGATTGGTTCATCGGGCGTGTCCGGATTTTCCGGCTCATCAGGAACGTCGGGTACATCGGGAACGTCGGGCGTATCGGGTTCATCGGGATTTTCGGGAACGTCCGGTACGTCAGGTGTATCAGGGGTGTCGGGAGTATCCGGATTTTCGGGTTCGCTCGGCACATCGGGTACGTCCGGATTTTCCGGCTCGTCGGTCTCGTTTATCGGCAATATCTCTTTGAACGTCATCCACCCTTCGGCGGCTTTATAGGCTTCTATCGAGCTTTCGGGTACATAAAGCGTACAGTTATCGTAATCCACTCCTTCGAAAGCATCTGTTATATCCACCGGTATCGGATTATAAGCTGTTACCGTCGTCAAACTATCGCAGTAGGAAAAAGCCATATAGCCAATAGCTGTAACACTTTCGGGTATCGTTATTGATTTCAGACTATCGCAATTGAAAAAAAGTTCGTCTTCGATAGCGATAACTCCTTCGGGTATTGTATATTGGATTAATTCGCTCGGAGCAAAAGCAATCAATGTATCATTTACAATAAGACACCGATTATCTGCCGATGCAAATTTTCCTTCAAATTTTTTCAAGCCTGTACAGCCATTAAAAGCATAGTTGCCGATAGACGTAACGCTTTCGGGAATCGTTACCGACGTCAAACTGCTGCAATCTTCAAAAACTCCGTAGCCGATAGTGGTAACACTGTTGCCTATTGTTACCGACATCAAATTGTTGCAATCTTGGAAAGCCATTTCGCCGATAGACGTAACGCTTTCGGGTATCGTTACCTCCGTCAAGCCGGTACCAGAAAAAGCATTATTACCGATAGACGTAGCGCCATTAGGTATTACTATTTCCGACAAGCCACTGCACCAGCTAAAAGCATTGTCGGGAATCCTTTTTACATTCTCTCCGATATGCACTGTCGCTAATGTATAACAACCGCTGAAACCTCCGCTTATGCAAGAGTCGGCATTGAACCATACTTCTGTCAAGTTCTCGCAACCGGAAAAAGCACTGTTCCCGATAGTCGTAACATTTTCGGGTATTGTTACCTCCGTCAAGCCGGTACCAGAAAAAGCATTATTACCGATAGACGTAGCGCCATTAGGTATTGCTATTTCCGACAAGCTTCTGCACCAGCTAAAAGCATTGTCGGGAATCCGTTTTACATTTTCTCCGAAATGTACTGTTTTCAGGGCTTCACAACCGGAGAATCCTCCGCTTAGGCAGGAATCGGCATTAAACCAAGCCTCGTTCAAATTTCTGCAATAGGAAAAAGCATAGTCGTCGATATTGGTAACCCCAGAGCCTATTGTTACTGTCGTCAAGTTTCTGCAATTGGAAAAAGCCTCGTCGCCTATAGTTATAACACTATTGGGGATCGTTACCGATTGTAACTCTGAGCAACTGGAAAAAGCATTGTTCGGAATCCTTTTTACATTCTCTCCGATATGCACGGTCTCTAATGGACACCATCCAAAGCCTCCGCTTATGCAAGAATCGGCATTGAACCATACTTCTTTCAAATTCCAGCATCCGTTAAAAGCATCGTCGCCGATATTGGTAACGTTTTCGGGTATCGTTACCTCCGTCAAGCCGGTACCAGAAAAAGCATTATTACCGATAGACGTAACGCCATTAGGTATCACTATCTCCGACAAGCCACTGCACCAACTAAAAGTCCCTTCATTGATAAGGGTAACATTATTGGGTATCGTTATTTCCGTTAAGCCGTTGCAATCAGAAAAGGCAGAATTACCGATAGTCGTAATACTCTCGGGTATTGTTACCGATAACAAACCTCTGCAGCCAGAAAAGGCATTGTTACCAATGACGCAACACCCATTAGGTATTGTGATCTCTGTTAATCTACTGCACTCGCTAAAAGCCTCGTCCGGAATCCTTTTTACATTCTCTCCGATGTGTACGGTCTCTAATGGACACCATTCAAAGCCTCCGCTTATACAAGAATCGGCGTTGAACCAAACCTCGGTCAACGAGTTTGCAAAGATAAAAGAACGTTTCTCAATAATGGTAACACTCTCGGGTATCGTTACCGACTTCAAGTCGGTACAATTCTTAAAAGCGTAGTCGTCAATAGCGATAACACCATTGGGTATGACATATTCAGTCAGTTCACTCGGAGCAAGAGCTATCAATGTATCGTTTACGACAAGACATCGCTTATCCGTCGATGCAAACTTGCCTGTAAATTCTTTCAAAGCAATGCAATCGGAGAAAATCTTGTCGGGAATACATTTTACATTCTCTCCAATATGCACTGTCGTTACATAACACCAACCAAAATCTCCGCTTATACAAGAGTCGGCATTGAACCAAGCCTCGTTCAAATTTCTGCAATAGGAAAAAGCATCATTACCGAGAGCAGTAACATTCTCGGATATAGTTACTTTCATCAAATCCGCACACTCTTGAAAAACATCATTGCCGATAACTTTAACATTCTCGGGTATGGTGTATTCGGTCAATCCGTACGGAGCAAGCACTACCAATGTGTCATTTACGACAAGACACCGCGTATCCGTTGAGGCAAATTTTCCTGTAAATTTTTTCAAGTTCCGACAATTAGAAAAAAGCTTATCTGGAATTCTTTTTACATTCTCTCCGATATGCACTGTCGCTAATGTATAACAACCGCTGAAACCTCCGCTTATGCAAGAATCGGCATTGAACCAAAGGTCTGTCAAACTTTCACAACCTTGAAAAGCACCCTCGTCGATAATCGTAATACTTTCGGGTATTGTTACCGACTTCAAGTCATTGCAACAGCTAAAAGCCTCGTTGACGATACGTTTAACGCCGTTAGGTATGGCATATTCACTCAATCCTGCTGACGCAAAAGCCACCAAATTATTATCTATGATAAGGCATCTATTATCTGACGAAGCAAAATTTCCTGTAAACGATTTCAAGCTGCTACAATATCCAAACGCTCCGTCGCCGATAACGGTAACACCGGAACCTATTGTTGCGCCTGTCAACTCCGTGCAACCGTGAAAAGCCTCGTTGCCAATAGAAGTAACGCTCTCGGGTATCGTTACCGATGTCAAACCCGTGCAACCGGAAAAAGCCTCGTTTCCGATGGTGGTAACACCCTCGGATATTGTTATATCAGTCAAGTTCCAACAGTGGGAAAATGCATAGTTGCCGATAATAGCAACATTCTCCGGTATCGTTAGCGACGTCAAGCCCGTATTAGCAAAAGCATAGTAGGGAATCCATCTTACATTTTCCCCAATATGTAACGTCGTCAATGTCGCGCAATCGGTTAATCCACCCATGCAGGAATCGGCATTAAACCAAGCCTCGTTCAATTTTCTGCAATCGGAAAAAGCATGGTCGCCGATAGAGGTAACGTTTTCGGGTATCGTTACCTCCGTCAAGCCGGTACCAGAAAAAGCCCACTCACCGATAGTGGTAACGCTATTGGGTATCGTTATCGTTGTCAAATTCTCGCAACCTTGAAAAGCATATTCGCCAATAGTGGTAACACCATTGTCTATCGTTACCGACCTAATGGAAGAATAATAGTCAAGCCATGGTAGATAATCATAGTAACCATAATTTTTCATCATTCCCGTACCGGAAATTTCGAGTACGCCCGTTTCCGTGTTGAATTTCCAAGTAACATTATCACCTTCGGCGCCGCATTCACCGGAAAATTCGGTCTGTGCCGTTGCCGTCCCGCCCCACAATAGCGCAGATACGACTAAAAACAATAAATTCTTTTTCATAATCTATTTTTTTGGTTATTTTATTCTTCCCGCAAAAATAATCTCAGAAAACGAATTTACAAAACTTTCCGTTAAAAATTTTTGGTTTTATTCGTCAAAAAGATTCGAAAAAATCGCGGGTAATGATTCAATTCGCCAAGAAGGCGAGCAGGCGGTAGTCGCGGCACACGAGGTATGCCATATACAAAATAAAGCAGCCGAGCAGGAAGTAAAAGATGCGGACGCCCCGCCGTCCGAATGCGCGCTGCATGGCGCGTCCGCCGGAGGTGGAGAAAAACCAGCGCCAATGAAAGAGTGCCACGCCGAGCGCCGCCAACCCGCAGAGCAGGAAGCCGGCAAAGACGATAGCGGCGGCGTAGGGCAGCATCGGGGCGGGGTGTTAAGGTTCGTCGATGCGTATCGTGCGCGAGCCGTCGGGCAGTTCGTCGATATACACATCGACCGTGCCGTCGGGGAGGAGCGCCTCTATTTTTTCGGGCCACTCAATGAAGCAGCGCGCACCGCTGTACACATACTCCTCGTAGCCGAAGTCGAGCGCCTCGTCGGTATGTTCGATGCGGTAGAAGTCGAAGTGGTATATCGGCTCGCCCGTGCGGGCGGAGCGGTATTCGTTGACGATGGCGAATGTGGGGCTGTTGATTACGTCTTCGACGCCGAGTTCTTCGCACACGGCTTTGATGAAAGTGGTTTTTCCCGCGCCCATGCCGCCCCGAAAGGCGAAGACGGTGCGGCTGCCCATGGCGGCGATGAATTGGCGGGCTGCCTCGTGTATGCGGTCGAGGCTCGATACGGTGAACAGGGGCATGGCTTTATTTTCGGGTAAGAGTAATCAGAGGTATTATCATTTCTTCCATAGAGATGCCGCCGTGCTGGAAAGTGTCTTTGTAGTAGCTTACGTAGTGGTTGTAGTTGTTGGGGTAAGCGAAGAAGTCGCGCTCGGTGGCGAAGATGTAGGTGGAGCTGAGGTTGGGCGACGGCAGCCCGAAGCGGGCGGGCGTCTTTATCTCGAAAACCTGACGCGGGTCGTAGGTCATGTTTTTGCCCACCTTGTAGCGCAGGTTGGTGTTGGTGGCGCGGTCGGAAATCACCTTCACGGGATTGTCGACGTGAATGGTGCCGTGGTCGGTCGTAAGCAGCACCTTGTAATTTTTTTCGGCGATGCGGCGGAACAGGTCGAGGGCGGGCGAGTGGCGGAACCACGATTCGGTGAGCGAGCGGTAGGCGGCGTCGGTGCCGGCGAGTTCGCGTATCATCTTGGAGTCGGTGCGGGCGTGCGAAAGCATATCGATGAAGTTGATGACGCAGACGTTGAGGTCGTTGTTTTCCAGTCGGGAAAAGTCGCGCAGCACCCGTTCGCCGAAAGCCGATTCGAGAATCTTGGTATAGGAGTAGGAGTAGTGTTTGCGGTAGCGGTCGAGCAGCGTGCCGATGAGCGCCTCTTCGTGGGCGTTTTTGCTCTCGTCCTCGTCTTCGTCGCTCCACAGGTCGGGAAACATGGAGGCGATTTTGTCGGGCATCAGTCCGGCGAAAACGGCGTTGCGGGCATACTGCGTGGAGGTGGGGAGAATGCTGAAATACAGCTCCTCGTCGAAAGTGAAATAGTCGGCAAGCAGCGGCATGAGCACGCGCCACTGGTCGTATCTGAAATTGTCGATAAGCACGACGAACACCTTTTCGCCACTGTCGAGCAGGGGGAGCACCCGCCGGCTGAAAAGGTCGTGGCTCATCAACGGGCGTTCCTCGCTCGTAAGCCACTTTTCGTAGTTGCGTTTCACGAATTTGACAAAAGCGGCGTTGGCTTCGTCTTTCTGCATCAGAAGCATCTCCTTGAAGTTTTCGCCGCTCTCTTCCAGCTCCAATTCCCAATATACGAGTTTCCGGTACACGTCGTACCACTCCTCCCACGAGTTGGTGCTGCCTATCAATTCGCTTATGCGCCCGAACTCCTGCCGGTAGTCGGTCGCCGTCTGTTCCGAAATGATTTCTTTGCGGTACAGGTTTTTCTTGATAGAGAGCAGTATCTGGTTGGGATTGACGGGCTTTATCAGGTAGTCGGCTATCTTGTTGCCGATAGCCTGATTCATGATGTCCTCTTCTTCGCTTTTGGTAATCATGATGACGGGCGTCTGCGGCGCTTTTTCTTTGATGCGGCTCAGGGTTTCGAGTCCGCTCAGACCGGGCATATTCTCGTCGAGTATTATCAGGTCGAAATGGCGGTTGCCCACCTGTTCGAGCGCATCGCGACCGTTGGTTACCGTTACCACGTCGTACCCTTTTTGCGAGAGAAAGAGCAGGTGCGGTTTCAGCAAATCCATTTCGTCGTCAGCCCAAAGAATGGTTTCATTCTTCATATTGCAAGAGTTGGTTTTCTTCCACAAAACGGAAATACTCCTCGAAAGTTCGCCCTTCGACCAGCAGGCGGAAATTGTCTTCGCTGATCATCACGGGGCGCACGCCGCCGGGTATTTCCACGCCGTCGGGCGCACTGAGCATACGGCGGTACAGCATCAGTTCGTCAAAGGTATAAAATCCTTTGACAACTAACATACTTATTTCGTTAAAGGTCATTATTTCGAGGTCGAAATCGCGAATAATGAAGTGCGAGAAGTTGTATTTGGCAATGTTGAACAGCAGCAGGTTGGCATTGATACTGTCGGTGGGATAGACAAGTACGAGCAGGTGGGGCACGTCGCGGGCGGGGGAGAAAGGCTCCTGCTGCGCCGTCGAGTCGGCAGCCTCTCCCTCTTCGCCGCCACCGCCCAACCGCACGCTCCACAGGTCGATGCGTCCCATGCCCGAATAGACCTGCCGACCCTGTGCCATGCCTTTGAGCATATCTGCCGCGAGGGCGCTCACATCTTCTTCGGGATAGAGGTCGAGCAGTTTTTTCAACGCCTCCTTGAATTCGTCGATGCGCCCTTCATCGACGTATGCCAGCGCATCGACCAACATGAATTTGGGCATCAGCTTCGAGAGCGGGTAGGTGTTGCGCGTGTAGTCGTAGAGGGTGTGTACGGCGGTGTTGTTGCCTGCGCGGTAGGCGTCGTAGGTCGCGGCATAGAGCGAATCCTGCACGATGTCCATGCGCCGCAGGTTTTCGAGATAGTTCGGGTCGGAGAGCGCCACGGCGTATTTGCTGTCGGGAAACTCCGCGATGAGGCGCCGTTTGTACTCGTTTGCCATACGTATGTCGTTGGTGCGCATACCGATGAGATAGCAGTTGTAATAGGCTTCGAGGCGGTATTCGTTTTGCGGGAAGCGCCGTTCGAGCTCGCGGAAGTTTGCCATGGCGGCGTCCATATCTTCGAGCTTGTCTTTCAGTACCAATGCCATATTGAAAAGCCCGTCGGCGATGATTTCGTTCGACGCGGCGACATCTTCTTCGGTGAGCGGCAGCTGTTGCAGGTAGAAGCGCGGGTCTTTCGGGTCGTCGCTGTATTCGGATTCGGCATTTTCGCCCGCTTCGCCGCCCTCCGTTTCCGCTGCCGGCGTTTCCTCCGTCTCGTCGCCCTCCGCATTCTCGGTTATTTCTTCTTCGGAGAACACCGCCTTGTTGCGCCGCCGCCAGTCGTCTTCGAGCTTGCGGCGCCCCCATTTGCGTTGGAACTCGGACTTGCCCGCCGTTTTGAGCGACGGGTTGTAGAAGTACCACGACGTGCTGTTGCTGCCCGGCATCGTGGGCGTATTCACCTGCTGTATGCGGTCGAGCTGCGGCGCATTGGCTTCGCGTTCGGCAAGCAGCGCTTCGCGCTCCGCCTCCTCCGCTGCCGCCTTTTCGGCGGCAATCAGGTCGTCGATGATTTTCTGTATATGTTTGTTCCGTTCGGCTTCGGGCATGGCGGCGATTCGTTGCAGGCTGTCTTGCAGGTAGACGTTTTCGGCGTATATCGACAACTCGTCGAGCACCGTCGAGCGGCGCATCAATTTGTCGTAGTCGGGGTAGCTCTCATCGACCAACGGCAAGGCTTCGGCGTAGCAGGGCTGCGCTTTGTCGTACTGCCGCCGGTTGAAGTAGATGGCGCCCAGCGTCAATTGGCTGATGGCGCGCTCCACGCCCTGCCGCGTACTCTTTTCGGCAGCCAGCACATAGTTTTCGATAGCCCGTGTCGTGTCTTTGCGCGAGAGGTAGAGGTTGCCCAGCGCGTAGTATATCTGGTCGAGGTAGTCGCGGTTTTTGTAGTTGCGCGCCATGCGCCGCAGCGTCTTTTCCGCTTTGGCGGCATCGCCGCCCGTGAACACTTCGGTCTGATTGATGCGGGCGTTCATCTCCACGCGGAACGTAGGATTCTTTTTCAGTACGTTTCGATACGAATTATAGGCGCCGGCTTTGTCGCCCGTCTTGGCTTGCAGCTGCGCCAGCAGGAACGTCATGCGTATCTTTTGGGCGCGACCGTCCGCCATTTTCAGCGCTTCTTTCAGCAGCGGAATAGCGTCGGCATATTCGCCGCGCCGTATCAGCAGGTCGGCTTGCACGGTGGCGAACCACCGTTTCTGCGCTGTCGTGAGCGACTTTTCCTTCGCCACTTTGTCCAGCGCATCTTCGGCTTCGTAGAGCCAGCCGAGTTCGAGGTAGCAGCGGGCAGTCCATATCTGCGCGTCGATGAGCAGGTCGGCTTTCCACGGAAAGTGGCGGGTGATGTAGATGAATGTCGATAGCGCGGCTAAAAAATCGCCTTGATAGAACTGCGATTCGCCCATCAGCATCCACGCATTGTGTATGAACGGATTGAACTCGCCCCGTTTGATGTATTCGCGATAGGCGGGGTCGCCCATTTTCTTTTGATTGCGTTTGGGCGGTTTCTGCATGGAGTGGGTGCGTATCGCCTTTTGGCTCTTTTCCAATGCCCGCGAGAAATCGCCTTTGGGCTGCGGGTCGGTCGGCACGCTGTATGCCGATACGGGGTGCATATGCAGCAGGTGCGTGAAGTTGTCCTCGTACCCGTTCTCCATCGCACGCAGCTGTTCCTTGTAGCTCTCTATGCCGTTGAAATAGACATTGTAGCGGGTCATGAAAGCGTGGAGAAAACGGTTTCCCCGCGTGTTCTTTTGCGTAGAACACGCCGTCAGCAGCACCGCTGCCCCCAACAGGAGAAAAAGCCGTTTCGGTCGCAAGAGGAACATATACGCAATACTATCTTATATATAAACTCCGAATCGCGCGGTTTATTGCCTTACTTTTGTACGGCGCGGCATATCCGTAACAGGCTGCGGGCTGCCGCATACAGGGCGATGAACAGGAACACGATGCACGCGCCTGCCGGCACGTCGAGCAGATAGGCGAGCCACAGACCGGCGATGCCGCCTGCCGCCGTCAGCACGCCCGACGCCCAGAGCATCGTGCGGTAGCGGCGGGTGAACAGCTCGACCGTCATTTGCGGAACGGTGAGCATCGAGAGCAACAGCATGATGCCCGCCAGCCGTATCGTCAGCACCACGCACAGCGACACCATGACAATCATCGTGTAGTTGATGAGCCGTACCGGCAGCCGGCGGGTCGCCGCGAAATCGCGGTCGAATGCCGTCGCCACCAACGGGCGGTAAAACAGGGCGAACAGCAGTATCAACACGCCGGCATAGAGGGCGAACCACAACAAATCGGCAGTCGTTACGGTGAGTATGTTGCCGAAAAGAAATTCATTCAGTCCGGGCGCATACCCGGGTGTCTTGAAGATGCAGATGACTCCCGTTGCCATACCCAGCGCCCACAGCGTGGCAATGGCGGAATCTTCGCGCACCGTGCCTCGCCGCGAGAGCCACCCGATGCCCAGCGCGGAGCCTGCGGCAAAAAACAGCGCACTCAATGTGGGGTTGATGCCTAAAAACAGTCCGATGCCCAATCCGCCGAACGAGGCGTGCGTGATGCCCCCCGTGATGAACACCATACGGCGGGTTACGATGTAGGTGCCTGCGATGCCGCTTATCACGCCGATAAGCACCACTGCCCACAGGGCATTTCTGAAAAAAGCGTATTGCAATATTTCCGTCATGGCTTGGAGTTCTCTTTTTTATCCGGTCTGTTCCGCCGCTCGGAAACGACGAGCAGCACCTCTTCTTTGAGTGCCGTAGGCAGCTCTACGCCGCGCAGTTGCAGGCTGCGCGCCCAACCGGCGACTTCGTTTCCCGCCAGCGTGTAGAATACTTCTTCAAATTCCGCCGTTTCTTCGGGCGTATAGCTGTCGGCTGTTTTTCCTTTGTAGCGGTCGAGTTCCTCATCGTCGTAATAGACGATTTCACGGCTTGCCGCCGCCAGCAGACTCTCTTTCTCGCACACGATGTGGCGACCGCAGCACTCTCCGTCGGCAGGCTCGTTTTCGGGCGCTGCATCGTTTTCGGTCGGGTGCCGTCGGCTCCACGCATAGCACACCGCGCCCAACAGCACTACCGAGAGAAAGATGTACAGAAGTCCCATCGTCCGATTATTTTTCTTTTAGGGTAAATCCTGCCTGTCGCAGATGTGTCCAGTAGGCGGGGTACGACTTGCTCACCACTTCGGGGTGCAGCACTTCCAACGCGGGTACGGCGACGGCGGCAGGCGCGAATGCCATTGCCATACGATGGTCGTCGTAGGTTTCTATCTGCGGGCGGACTTGCGGCGCGCACCGCTCGCCGTGCCACTCTACGACGGAGTCGTCGCGGTCGGAGAGGCGGTAGCCTAATTTTGCCGATTCGCACTCCAACGCCGCGATGCGGTCGGTCTCCTTGATGCGCAGCGATTGCAGTCCGGTGAAGCAGAACGGGCGTTGCAGCAGCAGACAGGTAACGACGAGCGTCTGCGCCAAGTCGGGCTGGTCGGAGAGGTCGAGCGACAGGAGCGAGGTGTCGGCGGTGCCGGTATGGTGCAGGCGCACGCCGTCGGTCGTAAATTCGGTAGCGACGCCCAAGTGCGCAAAAAACTCCGCCACGCGGGCATCGCCCTGCAAACTCTTTTCGTGCAGTCGGGGCAGCTCTATCACACTGTCGGGCAGCAGCGCCGCCATTTCATACCAGTACGACGCTGCCGACCAGTCCGACTCCACGCTGTACGGCACAGGCGTGTAACCACCCCGCGCCACCCGTATTTCACTGCCGTGCCGTTCGCACGTCGCGCCCCACTGCCGCATCATGCCCAGCGTCATGTCGATGTAGGGGCGCGAAATCATTTCGCCCGTAAGGGTCAGTGTCAGACCGTTTTCCATGCAAGGGGCAATCATCAGCAGCGCCGAGATATATTGCGAGCTTACGCCACCGTTCAGCGACAGGTTGCCGCCCGACAGTCGATGCCCCTCGATGCGCAGCGGGGGGAATCCCTCTTCGGCGAGGTAGTCGATATGCGCCCCTAACGTGCGGAGCGCATCGACCAACAGCCGTATGGGGCGGTGCCGCATACGTTCGGTGCCCGTAATCGTCCACACGCCTTCGCGCTGCGACAGGTAGGCGGTCAGGAAGCGCATGGCGGTACCCGCCGCCTTGATGTCGATGTCGCGGCAGTTTTCGGAAAAGGCTTTCACCATAACCTGCGTATCGTCGCAGTCCGAAATGTTTTCGAGCGGAAACCGGCTGTCCGACAACGCATTCAATATCAATGCGCGGTTGCAGATGCTTTTCGACGACGGCAGCTCGATGCGTGCCGCGATGCGTTTCGGTGCAGAAAGAAGTAAACTCATATCTGTTTCGTTACAAGTTGCAAAAATAACGATTTTTCAGGAAACGCCATTCGATAACGCGGTTTTGTTGCGATGATAAAAAAGTAAGTGGATATGGTTTCATAACAGGAATAGAGTAGGAGCGACGATAGCAAAATGTCTGATAAAATAAATAAAACAAGACTTTTTGTAAAAGAAAGAATTTTCTTGTTCGCTATTTGTCAAAAAAATGCCGATATGTTTTATTATTTTCAAATTTTGAATTATCTTTGCCGCCGAAATAAAAGAAACGACCTTTTATTTTCGTAAAACTGAAATTTATTTTTCACTTTTAATTATAAAATACAATGAATGCTCAAAAAGTAATTAGTGATTTGAAAAGACGCTTCCCCAACGAACCGGAGTATCATCAGGCGGTTGCCGAAGTGTTGAGTACTATCGAGGAGGCTTACAACGAGCACCCCGAGTTCGACCGTTACAATCTGATTGAAAGATTGTGCATACCCGACCGCATCTTCTCTTTCCGCGTTACGTGGGTCGATGACAAAGGTCAGGTGCAGACCAACATGGGCTACCGCATACAGCACAACAACGCCATCGGTCCGTACAAAGGCGGTATCCGCTTCCACTCGTCGGTGAACCTCTCCATTCTGAAATTCCTTGCTTTCGAGCAGACATTCAAAAACTCCCTCACCACCCTGCCTATGGGCGGCGGCAAAGGCGGTTCCGATTTCAGCCCGCGCGGTAAGTCCGACGGCGAAATCATGCGTTTCTGTCAGGCTTTCGTAGCCGAATTGTGGCGCCACATCGGTCCGCAAACCGACGTACCCGCCGGCGATATAGGCGTAGGCGGTCGCGAAGTGGGCTATATGTACGGTATGTATAAGAAAATGGCTCGCGAAAACACCGGAACGTTCACCGGTAAGGGTCTCGAATTCGGCGGTTCGCTCATTCGCCCCGAAGCCACCGGTTACGGCAACGTGTACTTCCTGCTCGAAATGCTGAAAACCCGCAACATCGACATCAAGGGCAAAGTGGTTGCCGTGTCGGGTGCCGGCAACGTGGCGCAATACACCGTCGAAAAACTGATAAGCCTCGGCGCAAAAGTCATCACCATGTCCGACAGCGACGGCTACATTTACGACCCCGACGGCATCGACGCCGAAAAACTGGCATACATCTTTGAATTGAAGAACATCTATCGCGGTCGTATTCGTGAATATGCCGAAAAATACGGCTGCAAATACGTGGCAGGCGCACGTCCTTGGAACGAAAAATGCGACATCGCCATGCCGTCGGCTACCCAGAACGAAATCGACGGTGACGACGCCCGCGCCCTGCTTGCCAACGGCTGCTTCGCCGTGTCCGAAGGCGCCAACATGCCCTCCACCCCCGAAGCTATCGAGGAATTCCTCAAAGCCAAAATTCTCTATGCTCCGGGCAAAGCTGCCAACGCCGGCGGCGTGTCGGTGAGCGGTCTCGAAATGACGCAGAACTCCATCAAACTGAGCTGGACGAAAGAAGAAGTCGATGCCCGTCTCAAACAAATCATGTTCGACATTCACACCCAATGCGTAAAATACGGAAAACAACCCGACGGGTACGTCAATTACGTAAAAGGTGCCAATGTAGCCGGATTTATGAAAGTTGCCAAAGCCATGATGGCGCAAGGCATTCTCTAATCATTCCACACTTTTTTTCAGGAAACTCCGCCGTAAGGCGGAGTTTTTTTTGCCTGTACACGCTTCCGCAACAGGCTGCTGTGCCGATATGCGCTGTTTTCTTTTGCTGAATGTAAAATCTGTTTTTCCGCTTTTGGAAATCGGAAAATAAAAAAACGTGAAAAATTAGCGAATAAAATCTTATGTATATTACAATATTTTTTATCTTTGCGGCATTGAAACAAATAAAATTTGAAGTCGCTTATGGATTCTATCTTGAAAAAAACAAACGAAGAGATACTGTCGCAGACCATTGCATTTCTGCGTTTTCCGCTGATAGCCGGAGTGGTGTTGATTCACTCGGCAATACTTGATAAAATAGAAATAAAGGGCGTGTCGATAATGCCTCCTGACGGACATTGGTTTTACGATAATATTTCATATCTTTTTTCCGGAATATTCGCCCGTATTGCCGTACCGCTTTTCTTTTTCATTTCCGGATTTTTGTTTTTCTACAAAACGACAACATTCACAAAATCGGTTTATGGTCGGAAACTCAAAAAGCGAGTGCATACGTTGTTGATACCCTATATCTTTTGGAATTTTGCAGTGGCACTTTTAATCCTTTTAAGTGCGGTATTTTTCTCCGGCTTGAAGAGCGAAGCAGGTATGGCGGTATGTGATTACACATTTCAAGATTGGTTATTGAAATTTTGGTATGATGAAAATTCTGTTTTTCAGCTTCCGATTAATGGACCATTGTGGTTTCTCCGCGATTTGATGGTGGTCATGTTGTTTTCGCCGTTGGTTTATTGGGCGGTGAAAAAATTGAAACAGTATGTTGTAATCGCACTGGGAATTTGCTGGGTTGCTGATTTTTGGCTTACGTTGCCGGGATTCAGTATCACGGCGCTGTTTTTCTTTTCGTTAGGGGCATATTTTTCCATACACGGAATAAATTTTGCCGTCAAAGGGCAATCCTATTGGCGACAGGCGGGTGTGCTGTATCTGCTGTTATCGCTTGTCATTTTAGTGTTGCGAGAGTATGAATGGTGTACCTATTTGGAAAATATAAATATATTGATAGGCATGTTTTTTGCCGTGTCGTTGACGGCTCATTTTATCGGAAAAGGGACTTGGCGAGCCAATAAATTTCTTTCGGAAAGCAGCTTCTTCATTTATGCTTACCACGGCTTGTTTTTGGGTTGGACTGTAAAAGTTTTATGTATTGTATTGCACCCGCAGGGCGATGCCATGCTGTTGCTCGTCTATTTCCTGTCGCCGACGATCATCATCTTAGCGGGGCTGGGTGCCTATTACGTGCTGAAAAAATACCTGCCCCGCACCACCGCTTTCATCACCGGCGGTCGGTGATTCTCGCTTATTGACCGCTGTTGCGGGCAGTCTGTTATAAAAAATCGGCGAGCGGTGTTTGTTGTTTCGCCGATTTTGCGTATCTTCGCATATAAATAAAAATTTACGACTATGGCAAACAAAAGAGATTTGAAACGCGAAATCAATTTCATCACGGTGGAATTGGTAAACGAATGCCTGTTTATGCGCGACTGTACACCCGATATGACGGACGAAAAATGCAACGGTCTTATTGACAAGATACTCGACATACAGGACGATTTCCTGCGTCGTACGGGTACTCCCGACGGCAAAGACAATCCCAAACTCGTAAAGAGATACTATCGGAAATTGATACAGGACTTCGATGCAGCCATAGGCGAAGTCATGAAAGAATTGGGCGGCAAAGAATAGTCTGCCATTTCTGTAAACATGAAGAAACGCCTTTTTCGGGCAATTTTGCGCGCGGCGGGTTGGCGGGTGGAGGTATCGACACCCGACTATCCGCGATGCGTCATTTGCGTGGCGCCCCACACCAGCAACTGGGATTTTATTTTGGGTGAACTCGCTTACGGCGCGATAGGGCGGCGTGCCGGATTCCTGATGAAAAAGGCGTGGTTTTTCTTTCCCCTCAATCTGCTGCTGCGTGCCATGGGCGGCGTGCCGGTGGAGCGCACCGCCGCCTCGTCGCTCACCGATGTGCTGGCAGAACGCTTTGCCAGCAGCCCCCGCCTTGCCATAGCCGTTACCCCCGAAGGCACCCGCAAAGCCAATCCCGACTGGAAGCGCGGCTTTTATTACATCGCCCTCAAAGCGCAGGTGCCCATCGTTCTTGCTTACATCGACTACAAAGAAAAATGTATCGGCATGACCCGAAGCCTTTTCCCGTCGGGCGACGTCGAAAAAGATATGGCTGAAATCAAAGACTATTACCGCCATCGCCACGCCCGCTATCCCCGCAACTTCGCATTATAGCCCTTTCTTTCCCGCCCTTCCTGAATCTTTTTCAGCCCATTTAATAGGGGGGGGTATAATAAAAGATACTACTAAAATAAACATAAATCTTTCAGCCGTAAATAGTTCTTTCCAAAGGATATAATTTAATGGATTGTAACTACCTTTGCGACTGGAACCCAAAGAAACATCAATAGAATGGCAAAGATTATAGTAAAAGATACCGAAATAAGCGTTGTTAAAGTCAATGACGAGGATTATATTTGTTTGACAGATATGTTGCGTGCCAAAGACGGAGATTTCTTTATCACAGATTGGCTGCGCAACCGGAATACACTTGAATATATCGGCATTTGGGAGAAAGTTTACAATCCCGTTTTTAATTATGGCGAATTCGCCACAATTAGAAATCAATCGGGACTCAACAGTTTTAAGATTAGTGTGAAAGAGTTTGTTGCCCGTACCAATGCCATAAGTTTACAAGCAAAAGCAGGACGATACGGCGGTACTTATGCCCATAAGGACATGGAGGGTGACAACAACGACCGCAAGCTATTAAAATAGAATATTGGACGATTTGAAAGCATGGCATTTATGAAGATTTCAATAAGGCAAAAACGGAATGATTCTCAATCTGCCCTAATCATTTGACCTTAACATCAAATAGTGACAGTGTGACGATAGATTATCAAGGACAGAACTGATAACTGCAATTCTTGTATAACACCTAAAGCAACTTATCCGTAATTACGTTTTGGGTAAAGTATAGCATTAAGCATGAAAGAAGTAAATCCCCAAGAAACCAACCGTGCATACGCCTTTGAAATGTGGATGAACGCACCCATGCCAATGGTAACGTTCTTTAAGACACTCGATGTGTCGCGCCTTGTAAAAATCAGCCGGAAATCGGGCATGAAGTTTAATATGTTGATGTGCTGGTGCATCGGCAGAGCCGCAAGGAGCGTGAAAGAATTTTATCTGCTGCCCGTAGGCGGTAAACTGATGCAGTACGATACCCTTGCAGTAAACACCATTGTCGCCAACAGAAAGGGCGGAGTAAGTTCGTGTGATATTCCTTGCTGCGATGATTTATCTTTATTTAATCAACACTATCTGCAACTTACTGAACGAGTGGCAGAAAGTTGCGTCGATCACGACTTGACGGAAAGCATGGTTATCGGAACGTCCGCATTGGCACAATATGAAATAGACGGTGCTGTCGGTATGTACAGCGGCATTTTTAATAATCCGTTTCTTATTTGGGGCAAATACAAACGCCGCCTGTTGAAGACGACACTTACCGTTTCTTTCCAGTTCCACCACACGCAAATGGACGGGGCGCACGCTTCCCGATTTTTGGACGGGGTTCAGAAAGAAATTGATAATCTGAGGGTAAAATAAAAAACACAGGCGCGACCTGTCAGGTCGCGCCTGTGTTTGTGGCACATAAAAAACCGACCCGCTCATAAAAGCGGGTCGGTTTGTGAATTGTTGCTGGCGGAAGGAGGGGGATTCGAACCCCCGGTACCCAAGTCGAGTACGTCAGTTTAGCAAACTGGTGGTTTCAGCCACTCACCCATCCTTCCTGACCGAATTATGACGGCGGCAGCTGTGTGCCGCAATCGGAGTGCAAATGTAAACAGAAAATATCATTCTGCAAACCTTCGGGAGATATTTTTTCGATGAGGCAGTTATTTTTCCGTTTGAAATGACTACTTTTGTCCCGTCGATGACCTCGCAGTCGCTTCGGAAATATTCCGATACGCCTTGTGAAATCGCTGTATGACTTATGTATAGATTCGGTTCGCATTCCCTGCGCAACTCCAAGAAACGTCTTTACGGAGCAATTGCTCTGTTGGTGGCGGTGAACGTCGGCATCATTGCCGGCTGCATCGTTCTCAAACGCTATCGTTTCGACTCTGTTGTCGAGCGCGATTTCACGCTCTATGTCGGACGCGAATATACCGCCGATTCGGTTTTCCGGCAAATGGAGGGGACGGTTGCGTCGGCAAAGATAAACCGCTTGCGACGATTGACCCGCACAAAGGGATTTCCCGAAACGCTCCGTACCGGCGCTTATCTCATCACCCCCGAAATGTCGCTTGTCGATGTGTATGACCTGCTGACTACGGGCAATCCCGTGCCGGTACTCGTTACGTTCAACAACCTGCGCACCGTCGAAGATTTTGCCGAATCCATGGCTCGGCAGCTGTTGCCCGAAAAAGCGGAGTTTCTTACGCTGCTGAACGACACGGCATTTTGTCGGGAAAAAGGTTTCACCCCCGCCACCGTGCCCGCCATGCTCTTGCCCGACTCTTACGAGGTCTATTGGAACACGTCGGCAGAGCGCCTGCTCGACCGCATGGCACGCGAGTACGGCTATTACTGGAACGAGGAGCGGCGTGCCAAAGCCCGCGCCATGGGATTCACCCCCGTCGAGGTCGCCACGCTGGCGGCAATCGTCGAAGAAGAAACGAATGTCGCCGCCGAATATCCCGTTGTTGCCGGTCTTTATATGAACCGTCTGCGTCGGGGCATTCCCCTGCAAGCCGACCCCACCATCAAATTTGCGCTCGGCGATATTCGCATCAAACGCATTCTGAAAAAACATTTGCAAATAGATTCTCCGTACAATACCTACAAATATCGCGGACTTCCGCCCGGACCCATACGCATCGCCTCCAAGCGGGCTATCGAAGCCGTGTTGAATTACACGCACCACAATTACATCTATATGTGTGCGAAAGAGGATTTTTCGGGACGCCACAATTTTGCCGCCACTCTCGCCGAGCACAACCGCAACGCCGCCCGCTACCACCGCGCCCTCAACGAGCACAAAATCATGAAATAAAAGAGTTTATTTAGATGCGCAATTACGCGCCGGCTTAAAAACAAAAAAATTGATTGCCTCGCGGCAACCAATCTCTCTTAACCTTAAATTTAATACCATGAAAAACACGATGCAAAGGTAGCGCATTTTTTTACACATACCTATGTTTTTTCGGTAAAAAATTAGGCTTTTGTTTTTTATTAACAGTTCTGCTTAAAGATTTTTCGTTGTGCGGCGGCGAAAGACGATGATTTCGTTTAGTCCATTCGGTTTTTGTAATCGTCGTAGGTGTATTCCCGCCAGAGGGTCAGGCGGTCGTCGCAACCCCATAGGGCTATCGACGGGTGCGATATGCCGTTGAACATGGTGGTCTTTACCGTCGTGTAGTGTATCATGTCCTCGAAGACGATGCGGTCGCCCGGCTGCAATTCGCGGTCGAAAGACCATTCGCCCATGAAGTCGCCGCTCAGGCAGGAGTTCCCGCCCAACCGGTAGGTCGGTTTTCCCGCCGTCGGTTCCGACGCCCCGCGCACGGTGGGTTTGTAGGGCATTTCGAGGCAGTCGGGCATATGGCAGGTAAACGATACGTCGAGTATGGCGGTGCGTATGCCCCTGTTTTCCACGATGTCGATGACAGTCGCCACGAGTATGCCCGTCTGCCATGCAAAGGCGCTTCCGGGTTCGAGTATGATTTCGAGGTTGGGGTAGCGGCTCTTAAAATCTTTCAACAGCCGTATCAGATGCTCCGTATCGTAATCTTTGCGCGTCATCAGATGTCCGCCGCCCATGTTAAGCCATTTCAGGCGGGGTAGGAAGCGTCCGAATTTCGCCTCCACCTGCCGGAGCGTCTTTTCCAAATCGTACGACGACGATTCGCACAGCGTGTGGAAGTGCAGCCCCTCGATGCCTTCGGGCAGCGTGTCGCCCAGTGCGTCGGCGGTAACGCCGAGCCGCGAGCCGGGTGCGCACGGATTGTAGAGAGCGGTGGCGACGTCGGAATATTCGGGGTTGATGCGCAGCCCGCACGAGACGTGCCGCCCTTCGGCTGCCACCGTCGGGTAGTGGCGGCGGAATTGCGAGAGCGAATTGAACGTGATGTGGCTGCTGTACGACAGGATAGCAGGAAAATCCTTGTCGGTATATGCCGGCGCGTAGGTGTGGGCGCGGTTGCCCATTTCTTCATATGCTAACCGCGCCTCGAAAAGCGAGCTTGCCGTCGAACAGTCGATGTACTCCCGTACGATGGGAAAGGCTTTCCACAAGGCGAATGCCTTGAATGCCAGAATGATGTTTACGCCTGCCTGCTCTTTTACCGAGCGTATGAGTGCGAGGTTGGCGCGAAACAGTCGTTCGTCCAAAACGTAACAGGGGGAGGGTATGCGTGAAATATCCATCGGCGTGTGATTATTCGAGTACGACAAATTTGGCGAATTTCAACAGAAGGAGTTTGGTGCCCACGTTTTCAAAATCGACGTTGATTTTGCGGTTGTCGCCTTCGCCGCTTATTTCTCGGATTTCGCCCACGCCGAAACGGTCGTGCCGTATGTGCATACCTACTGCCAGTCCGTCGGACGACGGGGCTGCCGATGCCGCCGATTCGGTTGCCGGTGCGATGCGCACCATACGTTTCGCCGGGCGGAATGCCACCGTGCCCGATGTCGGGCTGTTTGTTTGCGGGCGATAGCTTTCGCGGTCGTTCCGCGATTCGCCCCAATCCGTGTGGCGGGTGTACGGCGTGGAAAATTCGTGCGGCGTCTGCCGGTATCCGAAAGCACGGTCGTCGGGCAGAATGAGGTAGGCAGGGTCTATGTCTTTGATGAATCGGCTGGGCGGCGATGCCGTAGGCTTGCCGTTGCGGTAGCGGGAGGCGGCGTAGGAGAGGGTGCAGGTCTCTTCGGCGCGGGTTATCGCCACGTAGAGCAGCCGCCGTTCTTCTTCGAGTTCGCGCGCGCTGCCCATGGCGAGCGCCGACGGGAAAAGCTCCTCTTCGAGTCCCACCACGAAAACGTGTTTGAACTCCAAACCTTTCGAGGCGTGCACCGTCATCATCGTTACGCGGTCGTCATCCTCGCCCTCTTCGCTGTCTTGATCGGTCGCCAGCGACACTTCCGCTAAAAAGTCGGTAATCGAAATCGCCTCGATGCCCTCTTCCCGTCGCGACGAGCAAAACTCCTGTATGCCGTTGAGCAGCTCTTCGATGTTTTCCTGCCGGCTGAGATTTTCGGGTGAACGGTCGGTGTAGATGTCGCCCATGATGCCCGACTGCCGCACGACGGCGTCGGCAAGGTCGTAGGCGTTTTCCGTCGCTGCTTTCTCCACGAACGAGCGAATGAGGTCGGCAAAATTTTTCAGTTTGTTCAGCGTGCCGCCGTTCACGTCGAGCGCATATTCAAGCGGACGGCAGACGACCTCCCACAAACTCGTTTCGTGGGAGGTGGCGCATTCGGCTATCTTTGCCAGCGTGGTGTTGCCGATGCCGCGCGCCGGATAGTTGATGATGCGTTTCAACGCCTCCTCGTCGGCGGGATTCACCGCCATGCGGAAGTAGGCGATTACATCTTTCACCTCCTTGCGCTGGTAAAACGATTGTCCGCCGTAGATGCGGTAGGGAATGTTCCGTTTGCGCAGCGCCTCCTCGAAGATGCGCGACTGCGAATTGGTGCGGTAGAGTATTGCGAAATCGGAATACGCCGATGCCGACGCCATGCGCAGCGTCGTGATGCGGCTCGCCACGAGATACCCCTCCTCGAAGTCGGAGTAGGAGCTGAGCACCTCTATTTTTTCACCTACCGCCTTGTGCGAAAAAATATCTTTCGGTATGCGCTCTTCGTTTTTGGCTATCAAGCTGTTGGCTGCCGCCACGATGGTTTGGGTCGAGCGGTAGTTCTGTTCGAGTTTGAATATGCGGCATTCGGGATATTCCTTGCGGAGATTCAGTATGTTGTCGATGTTCGCCCCGCGAAACGAATAGATGCTTTGCGCATCGTCGCCCACCACGCACAACCGGTGGTGCGATTTTGCCAGCTGGTTGATAATCAGGTGCTGCGCGAAGTTGGTGTCTTGATATTCATCGACCAAGATATACCGGAACTGGTTTTGGTAAAAATCCAGCACGTCGGCATGGTCGCGGAAAAGTATGTTGGTGTAGAGCAGCAGGTCGTCGAAATCCATTGCTCCGGCGCGGAAACAGCGTTCCCAGTAGAGTTTGTAAATGTCGCGCAGCAGCGGGCGGCGCGCTTGCGCATCGGCTTCCGCGATGTCGCGGTTGGCGGCGTAGGCTCCGGGCGTTACCAACGCATTTTTCGCGTGCGAGATAATGGCTTGTACGATGGACGGTTTATAGACCTTGTCGTCGAGATTCATCTCTTTGACGATGGTTTTGATAAGGCTGCGCGAGTCCGTCTGGTCGTAAATCGTGAAGTCGGACGGGAAGCCCAACCTGTCGGCATGGCTGCGCAAGATGCGGGCGAAAATGGAGTGAAACGTGCCCATGAACAGCCGCGATGCCGTAGTCCCGCCCACGATGCCGGCGATGCGCTCTTTCATTTCCCGTGCCGCCTTGTTGGTGAACGTCAGCGCCAGAATCTGGTACGGCGTATATTCGCCCGACGCCAGCAGGTGCGCGATTTTGTACGTCAGCACGCGGGTTTTGCCCGAGCCGGCGCCGGCAATCACGAGCGACGGTCCGTCGCTGTAAACGACGGCGGCGCGTTGTTGTTCGTTGAGGTCTTGCAGATAATTGGCGTCCACAGTGCACGGCTTTGTTTGCAACAGGCAAAGGTAAGGAGAAAGAATGAAAAAAGGAACACCCGCCGAACATTTATCCCCGAAAATCGGTTATATCGTAAAAATAACACCGGTAAAACAGATTTTACAAAAAAAAATTCTGCCGGCACAGAACTTTTTCGTTTGTTTATCTGTTTTATGGGTATAAGCGATAAAAACAGAGACAATGAAGACATAGCGGCGCGTGAGCGTAGCTTTTCTAGCACTTAATAAGCATAATGTGATGAATTGGAAAAGAGAGTCTGCGTGAGCAGATTCTCTTTTCTTTTTATCGTTCGGGGCGGGAGAGAGGATTACTCCATCAGCTTGCGGTAGCGGGGACGGTGCGGCTCGGTGTCGCCGAGACGCTTGCGCTTGTTTTCCTCGTATTCGGTGTAGGAACCTTCAAAGAAGAATACTTCGGAATTGCCCTCGAATGCGAGTATGTGGGTGCAGATGCGGTCGAGGAACCATCGGTCGTGCGATACCACGACGGCGCAGCCGGCGAAGTTGTCGAGACCCTCTTCGAGCGCGCGCAGCGTATTGACGTCGATGTCGTTGGTCGGTTCGTCGAGCAGCAGCACGTTGCCCTCCTCTTTAAGCGCCAGCGCGAGGTGCAGGCGGTTGCGTTCGCCGCCTGAGAGCACGCCGCATTTCTTTTCTTGGTCGGCACCCGTGAAGTTGAATCGCGAAAGGTAGGCGCGGGCATTCATTTCGCGACCGCCCATGCGGAACGTTTCCATGCCGCCCGAAACGACTTGATAGACGGATTTTTCGGGGTCTATCGCCTTGTGCGTCTGATCGACGTATGCGATTTTTACCGTTTCGCCCACTTCGAAATATCCCTTATCGACCTTTTCCTGTCCCATGATGAGGCGGAAAAGCGTTGTTTTGCCGGTGCCGTTCGGACCGATGACGCCCACGATGCCGTTGGGCGGCAGCGTGAAGTTGAGGTTGTCGAAAAGCAGCCGGTCGCCGTAAGCCTTTGCCACGCCTTTGGCTTCGATTACCTTGTTGCCGAGTCGGGGACCGTTGGGTATATAGATTTCGAGTTTTTCCTCCCGTTCTTTCTGGTCTTCATTGAGCAGTTTATCGTAAGAGTTGAGGCGGGCTTTCCCTTTCGCCTGCCGGGCTTTCGGCGCCATGCGCACCCATTCCAACTCGCGTTCGAGCGTCTTGCGGCGTTTGCTGGCTTGCTTCTCCTCCTGTTCCATGCGTTTGGTTTTCTGTTCGAGCCACGAGGTGTAGTTGCCTTTCCAAGGAATGCCCTCGCCGCGGTCGAGTTCGAGAATCCAGCCTGCCACATGGTCGAGGAAATAGCGGTCGTGGGTGATGGCGATGACCGTGCCCGCATATTGTTGCAGATGTTGTTCGAGCCAGTCTATCGACTCGGCGTCGAGGTGGTTGGTCGGTTCGTCGAGCAGCAAAATGTCGGGCTGTTGCAAGAGCAGGCGGCAGAGCGCCACGCGGCGCCGCTCGCCGCCGGAGAGCTGTTTTATCGGCTGTTCTTCGGGCGGACAGCGCAGGGCGTCCATAGCCCGTTCCAGTTTGTTGTCGATGTTCCACGCATCGCAGGCGTCGATGCGGTCTTGCAGGGCGGCTTGCCGCGCCATGAGCGCCTCCATTTTGTCGGGGTCGTCCAACACGTCGGGGTCGCCGAATTTTCCGTTCACCTCTTCATATTCGGCGAGCAGGTCGAGCACGGGTTGCACACCTTCCTGCACCACCTCCTTCACCGTTTTTTCGGGGTCGAGTTTCGGGTCTTGTTCGAGGTAGCCCACCGTGTAGCCGGGCGAGAATACCACTTCGCCCTGATAGGCAGTGTCGATGCCGGCGATGATTTTCAACAGCGTCGATTTGCCCGCACCGTTCAGACCGATGATGCCGATTTTCGCACCGTAGAAAAACGAGAGGTAAATATCTTTCAATACCTGTTTCTGCGGGGGATATACCTTGCTTACCCCCACCATGGAGAAGATGATTTTTTTGTCGTCTGCCATAAATCTTTTTTCGGTTTAGGTTTTTAGTGTTTCATGTTCACGGCTTTCGTCCGGTAGTCGCAGCGGACTTTGCCCCGCAGTATGGCGTTGAGCTTCGATTTGATGAGCTGTTTGCGTATCGGCGAAATGTGGTCGATGAACATTTTTCCCTCGAGGTGGTCGTATTCGTGCTGAATCACCCGCGCCGCATACCCTTCGAACACGTCGGTATGCTCCACGAAATTTTCGTCGCGATAAGTGATTTTGAGTTTCTCCTGCCGCGACACCGATTCGTGTATGTTGGGCAGGCTGAGGCACCCTTCTTCGCGCGACACCGTGCTGCCTTCCAACTCCAAAATGTGCGCGTTTATCATCGTTTTGCGGTAATTCTTGTATTCCGGCCATGTGTCGGAAAGCGGATCGAGGTTGAACACCAGCACCCGTATGTCGAGCCCTATCTGGGGGGCTGCCAGCCCGATGCCGTCGGAGGCGTCCATCGTTTCGTGCATATCGGCGATGAGCTTTTTCAAGTCGGGATAATCCGCCTCGATGTCGTGCGCCTCTTTGCGAAGTATCGGCTGACCGTAGAGATAAATAGGCAGTATCATGATTTATGATTATAGATTTTGCTTTCCATGTAGCTTTGTAAAATGATGGTCGCGCTTATTTCATCGACCAGCGCTTTGTTTTGCCGCTCCTTGCGGCGCAGTCCGCCGTCGAGCATGGCGCGATGCGCCAGCGCCGACGTAAACCGCTCGTCGAAAAAAACGACCGGAATGTCGGGCAGGGCAGCCCGCAGTTTGTTCACCAGCGGCTCCACGTATCGCATACTCTCCGACGGGCGGTCGTCGAGCGTGTGCGGCAGCCCCACGATGAAGCGCTCCACCGGTTCGCGCTGCACGTAATCCGAGAGAAAAGGCACGACCTCGTGCGTCGCCACCGTACACAGCCCGTTGGCTATGAGTTGCAGCGTGTCGCTCACGGCGATGCCCGTGCGTTTGCGTCCGCAGTCGATGGCTACCAATCGTCCCATATTCCGTGCAAAGATATAAAAAATCGTTGAGTAATTCTTTTAATTGTGTATATTCCGGAACTTTCATAAAGTTATTCCTTTCTTACTTGTTGTTTTTACGGTTGTAAAGGTAAGACAGAAATTAAAGAACTGAGTTGTTGTCCGGTTCAAAGAAATGTTGCCTTGCAGTTCATCTTGGAATGCGTAATTAATAAATATGTTTTTGGTCTTCCCGATGCCCAAACTTGCAACTTCCCTTATGGAAAAATCTCAAAAACAAATATAGAAATCAAAAAACGCAAAAAATAACACAGGCGTGTAACCGTTGAGTTACACGCCTGTTTCTATAAAGATTGCAAGTAATTTTTATTTCACTTCCTCGAAATCGACATCGGTTACGCCGCCGTCGTTTTTACCGGCGTTGTCGTTGGGTTGCGCACCGGCGCCCGGGTTGGGCTGTGCGCCTGCCTGCTGCTGCGCTTGCGCGTTGTAAAGGTCTTGTGCGGCGGCTTGCAGAGCGTTGTTGAGTTCTGTCATTGCCGTGTCTATGGCGGCAATGTCTTGTGCCTTGTGCGCGTCTTTCAGTTTGTTGAGAGCGGTTTCGATGGTCGCCTTTTTGTCGGCGGGGAATTTGTCGCCCAACTCTTTCATCTGTTTTTCCGTTTGGAAAATCATGGAGTCGGCTTGATTGATTTTGTCGATGCGCTCTTTCTCTTTTTTGTCGGCGTCGGCATTGGCGGCAGCCTCGTCTTTCATGCGTTTTATTTCCTCCTCGCTCAGTCCGCTCGAAGCCTCGATGCGGATACTTTGCTCTTTGCCCGTGCCTTTGTCTTTCGACGATACGGTGAGAATACCGTTGGCGTCGATGTCGAAGGTAACTTCGATTTGGGGCACGCCGCGCGGGGCAGCGGGAATGCCGTCGAGGTGGAAGCGTCCGATGGTCTTGTTGTCTTTCGCCATGGAGCGTTCGCCTTGCAGCACGTGGATTTCGACCGACGGTTGGTTATCGACGGCTGTCGAGAATACTTCCGATTTCTTGGTAGGAATCGTGGTGTTGGCTTCGATGAGTTTGGTCATCACGCCGCCGAGCGTTTCGATACCGAGCGAAAGCGGGGTAACGTCGAGCAGCAGCACGTCTTTCACGTCGCCGGTGAGCACGCCGCCCTGTATGGCAGCGCCTACGGCAACCACCTCGTCGGGATTGACGCCTTTCGACGGCGTTTTACCGAAGAATTTTTCGACGATGGCTTGCACGGCGGGAATACGGGTGGAACCGCCCACGAGTATCACTTCGTCGATGTCCGAAGCCGACAGTCCGGCATCTTTCAATGCCTGACGGCACGGCTCGATGGTAGCCTGTATCAGTTTGTCGCACAGCTGTTCGAATTTGGCGCGGCTCAGCGTCTTTACCAAGTGTTTGGGCACGCCGTTTACGGGCATGATGTACGGCAGGTTGATTTCGCTCGACGTCGAGCTCGACAGTTCGATTTTAGCCTTTTCGGCAGCCTCTTTCAGACGTTGCAGCGCCATCGGGTCTTGACGCAGATCGACACCCTCTTCGGCTTTGAATTCGTCGGCGAGCCAGTCGATGATTACGTGGTCGAAGTCATCGCCGCCGAGGTGCGTATCGCCGTTGGTCGATTTCACCTCGAACACGCCGTCGCCCAATTCCAGAATCGAAATATCGAACGTACCGCCGCCGAGGTCGAATACGGCGATTTTCATATCCTTGTTCGACTTGTCGAGGCCGTAAGCCAGTGCCGCAGCCGTAGGCTCGTTGATGATACGGCGCACGTTCAGTCCGGCTATTTCGCCCGCCTCTTTGGTGGCTTGGCGCTGCGAGTCGTTGAAGTATGCCGGCACGGTGATTACCGCTTCCGTTACCTCCTGACCCAGATAGTCTTCGGCAGTCTTTTTCATTTTTTGCAGAATCATCGCCGAGATTTCCTGCGGCGAGTAGAGCCGACCGTCGATGTCGATGCGCGGCATATTGTTGTCGCTGCGCACCACTTTATACGGTACGCGGGCTATTTCGCCCTGTACGCGGTCGAAACTTTCACCCATGAACCGTTTTATCGAGAAAATGGTGCGGGTGGGGTTGGTGATGGCTTGACGTTTGGCGGGGTCGCCCACTTTACGTTCGCCGCCGTCTACGAATGCCACGATCGAAGGCGTCGTCCGACGACCCTCGCTGTTGGCGATAACGACCGGGTCGGTGCCTTCCATTACGGATACGCACGAGTTGGTCGTTCCTAAGTCGATACCGATAATTTTTCCCATTGTATTTCAGTTTTTAATTTGTTTATAAATAAGGTTTTCCGGAAAGCATCGGGCTTTCCGCGTCGCGCTCGCGGGACGTCGGCGCTCCCGTCGGGGAGTGTGTCGGTTCTGCGACCTCGACACCCGACATTCTTCAAATCCTGTGCCAAAGGCGCGGGAAAAATTATTTTCATCTTTTGGCAGGATAAAGCGGTTTTTTACCAAATCTTTGTCAGAACAATCTGCCGATTTGTCAGTTTTTGCCCTGAAACTTGCCCGTTTGCCGCCGGCACAAAAAACTTTCGGCAGGGAATGTCCGGACCGAAAGCCCGATTCCCTGCCGAAAAACGTGAGGACGAAAAGTCGGTTTTTAATCGTGCCGTCCCGAAAAGGAGAGGGGCGTGCCTCTATTTTTTCCGCCGCGAGGCTATTTTTTCGGAAAAATAGGTTGATTCAATAAATATTGTTACCTTTGCCACAAGTAAAAAACCGTCTCCCGAAGCGGAGGCATAAAAAATCTATACGCTATGAATCTTTCACACATTGAACATTTGGGCATTGCCGTGAAAAGCATTGCCGATTCCCTGCCTTACTATGAAGAAGTTTTGGGATTGAAGTGCTATTCCATCGAAGAAGTCGCCGACCAAAAGGTGAAAACGGCATTCTTCAAAATCGGACAAACCAAAATCGAACTGCTCGAACCGACCTCCGAAGAGAGCACCATCGCCAAATTCATCGAAAAACGCGGCGAAGGAATACACCACATCGCTTTTGCCGTAACCGACGGCGTGGCAAATGCCCTTACCGAACTGTCGGGCAAAGGCGTGCGCCTCATCGACGCAGCTCCCCGTCGCGGCGCCGAAGGCTTGAACATCGCTTTCCTGCACCCCAAATCGACTTGCAGCGTACTCACCGAACTGTGCGAGAAACCCGCTGAATAACCAATAACACACACCAATCCGAAATAGATATGAGTAATCAACTTGAAAAAGTAAAAGAGCTGATAGCTCTGCGTGAAGAAGCGCGCTTGGGCGGCGGCGAAAAAGCCATTGCCAAACAGCACGAAAAAGGTAAATATACCGCACGGGAGCGTATCTCCATGCTTCTCGACGAAGGCAGCTTCGAGGAAATAGACATGTTCGTAACCCACCGCTGCACCAACTTCGGCATGGAAAAGAAACATTATCTCGGCGACGGCGTCGTAACCGGAAGCGGTACGATCGACGGTCGGCTGGTGTATGTCTTTGCGCAGGATTTCACGGTAAACGGCGGTTCGCTCTCCGAAGCCATGGCGATGAAGATATGCAAAGTCATGGACCTCGCCATGAAAATGGGAACCCCCTGCATCGGTATCAACGACTCGGGCGGCGCCCGCATACAGGAGGGCATCAACGCCCTCGCCGGCTATGCCGAAATATTTCAGCGCAACATTCTGGCGTCGGGCGTCATACCCCAGATTTCGGGTATCTTCGGACCCTGCGCCGGCGGTGCCGTGTACAGTCCGGCTCTCACCGACTTTACGCTGATGACCAAAGGCACCTCTTATATGTTCCTCACCGGTCCCGCCGTGGTGAAAACCGTTACGGGCGAGGACGTTTCTGCCGAACAGCTCGGCGGCGCCTCCGTACACACCTCCAAATCGGGCGTGGCGCATTTCGCTGTCGATACGGAGGAAGACGGTCTTAAACTTATCCGCAACCTCCTCAGCTTCATTCCGCAAAACAACCTCGAAGAAGCGCCCATCGTTCCCTGCGACGACCCGATCGACCGCCTCGAAGATTCGTTGAACGAAATCATACCCGACTCGCCCAACAAGGCTTACGATATGTACGAAGTCATCGGCGCCATTGTCGATAAAGGCGAATTTCTCGAAGTACACCGCGACTTCGCCCAGAACCTCATCGTGGGCTTTGCCCGCTTCAACGGGCAGTCGGTGGGCATCGTTGCCAACCAGCCCTGCAAAATGGCGGGCGTGCTCGACAGCAACGCTTCGCGCAAGGGCGCACGCTTTGTCCGCTTCTGCGATGCCTTCAACATACCCATCGTTTCGCTGGTCGATGTTCCCGGATTCCTGCCGGGCACGGGACAAGAGTACAACGCCGTCATTTCGCACGGAGCCAAACTGCTCTACGCTTACGGTGAAGCCACCGTGCCCAAAGTTACCGTAACCCTGCGCAAGTCTTACGGCGGCTCGCACATCGTGATGAGCTGCAAGCAGTTGCGCGGCGATGTCAATTTCGCATGGCCTACCGCCGAAATCGCCGTTATGGGCGCCAGCGGAGCCGTTGCCGTGTTGTACGCCCGCGAAGCCAAAGAGCAGGAAAATCCGGCAGAATTTTTGGCAGAGAAGGAAGCCGAATACACCAAACTCTTCGGCAACCCCTACAACGCAGCCAAATACGGATATATCGACGACGTTATCGAGCCGCGCAACACCCGTTTCCGCGTATGCCGCGCACTGGCGCAGCTGCAGACCAAGAAGGTGGTCAATCCGGCGAAGAAACACGGAAATATACCTCTGTAATTCACTCTTAAATTCCGTAACGATGAACATACGCAAAATAAGAGTAGCATTGGCGTTGTGGTGTGTGGCGATGGTCGCTGCGGCACAGTCGCCTATGGCATTGCGCATCAATGAAGTGCTGACCGCAAACGAGAACAACTATATCGACCCCTTCGGCAATCGCGGTGCGTGGATAGAGATATACAACAGCTCCGCCGGCACGGTGCAAATGGCAGGCTGCTATATCACCGACGACCCCGCCAACCCCAAGAAATACATGATTTCCAAAGGCGACCTGAAAACCAAAATCGGACCCCACCAAGTCGTTATCCTTTGGGCTGACGGCAAGGCGCACCACGGCACTTTCCATACCAATTTCAGCCTGAAAGCGGGAGAGGAGAATTACATCGGACTCTACGACGCCAGCGGTAAAAATCTGATTGACGAAGTGCACGTGCCCGCTCTTGCGCCCGACCGAAGTTTCGGCTTTTCCCTCGACGGCAAGGGCGAGCGCACGGTGTTGGAAAACCCGACCCCCGAAGCTGCCAATCATGTCGAAAACACCAATCCGAAAGTCGATAAGTTCAGCGAAAAAGACCCCTTCGGCGTTTCTATGGCGATTACCGCCATGTCGGTCGTGTTTATAGCATTGATAATCCTCTTCTTCGCCTTCAAATGCGTAGGCAAGGCGTCGATTACCATGAGTGCGCACCGCGCCGTCAAAGCCGGCGTTGCCGACACCATTTCCGCCGCCAAGAGCGAAACCTCCATACCCGGCGAAGTGCTTGCCGCCATTTCCATGGCGATTTACGAGTATCAGGAAGCCGAACACGACTACGAGGAGGCTATCCTCACCGTCAAACAGGTTAAACGCACCTACTCGCCGTGGAGCTCCAAAATTTACGGACTGCGGCAGATTCCCAACAAAAAATAAACCCAAACAACCAGCAACATGAAAGAGTTCAAATATAAAATCAACGGAAATCTCTACGCCGTAAACATCAACCGGATAGAAGAAAACATCGCCAATATCGAAGTCAATGGCACCCCCTATCAGGTAGAGTTGGACAAACCGGCGAAGAAACAGATAAAACCGCTTACCCGTCCGCAGGCAGCCCCCGTAACCGCTGCCGGCACCCCCGTCGTAACCCGTCCCGCCGCTTCGTCGGTGGCAGGTGCCGTGCGCTCCCCGCTGCCCGGCGTGATTCTCGAAATCAGCGTCAAAGTGGGCGATGAAGTGAAAGCCGGACAAAAAGTGGCTGTGCTCGAAGCCATGAAAATGGAAAACATCATCGCTGCCACGCAAAACGGTAAAATAACCGACATAAAAGTAAATAAAGGCGATTCGGTGCTCGAAGGTGCCGACATCGTCGTCATCGGATAAAGACGTATGGGAGAGTTTTTCAGTTTTTTAGGTGAGAACATAAATGAATTTCTTACCTATACAGGTTTCGCCAACGTAGCCGTTGGAAATCTGGTAATGATATTTTTCGGCTGTGTCTTCATCTATTTGGCAGTAGCCAAAGAGTTCGAGCCGATGTTGCTTATCCCTATCGGATTCGGTATCCTTATCGGTAACATACCCTTCAAAGATGCCGGATTGCAGTTGGGCATATACGAAGAAAATTCGGTGCTGAATATCCTTTATCAAGGCGTGGTGCAAGGTTGGTATCCGCCGCTGATATTCTTGGGCATCGGGGCGATGACCGACTTCTCGGCATTGATTTCCAATCCGAAGTTGATGCTTGTCGGAGCCGCCGCGCAGTTCGGAATCTTCGGCGCATACGCCATCGCGCTGGCTATGGGCTTCGACCCCAGTCAGGCAGGAGCCGTTGCCATTATCGGCGGCGCCGACGGTCCCACCGCCATCTTCCTCTCCTCGAAACTCGCACCCAACCTCATGGGAGCCATCGCCATATCGGCATACTCCTACATGGCGCTCGTGCCCGTCATACAGCCGCCTATCATGCGGCTGCTCACCAACAAGAAAGAGCGGCTTATCCGTATGCGTCCGCCCCGTGCCGTGTCGCAGACCGAAAAAATCATTTTCCCCATTGTCGGACTCTTGCTCACCTGCTTCCTCGTGCCGTCGGGTCTGCCGCTGTTGGGAATGCTTTTCTTCGGCAACCTGCTCAAAGAGAGTGGTGTTACCCGCCGTTTGGCAGAAACCGCGCGCGGTCCGCTGATCGACGTCATCACCATTCTGCTCGGCGTAACGGTCGGAGCCTCCACCCAAGCCTCGCAATTCCTTACTGCAAACTCTATCAAGATATTCGTTTTGGGAGCCGTGTCGTTCGTCATAGCCACCGCAGCCGGCGTGTTGTTTGTCAAATTCTTCAACCTCTTTTTGCGGAAAGACAACAAAATCAACCCGCTTATCGGTAATGCCGGCGTATCGGCAGTGCCCGACTCCGCACGCATTTCGCAGGTACTCGGTCTCGAATACGACCCCTCCAACTACCTGCTGATGCACGCTATGGGTCCCAACGTGGCAGGCGTCATCGGCTCGGCAGTCGCCGCCGGTATCCTGCTCGGATTCCTCGGATAGAAAACAGTTTTTCCTGTTCGATAATCGGGCTGCGCCACACGCGCAGCCCGATTGTTTTTACCCTTGCCGTTTTGCAAAACCTTTCTGTAACTTTGGAACAGTATCTTGATTTGTTTATTTGTGGGGATAAATATATAACTTTGGAAAATACTAACGCCCTACCATTCAATAATGAATGGTAGGGCATTGTTTTCTGTTCTCATTTGTTTGAAAGCTTAGTTATTTTCTATAATCTCCGCATTTGGATATTTAGTCTTGGCTAACTTTTTAATTTCGTCTTTCATATGAAGTGTCATATTTTTTCCTAAAATAATTTTTACTATACAATTATTGGGTAATTCTATATTTCGCTCATCATTTGTTACATTATGATTCCACATTTTATGCAATCTATACTCTTTTTCAAAACTCCATTTCTCCTCCTTATAAAATATATTCTTGGTATGTTTTGATTTGAAATCATCTTTTGCAAAGTCTATAGGAGGGAGTTCCTTAACATATTGAACTTTGCCACCACCTCCAACATATTTGAAAAGCAAACTAGTATCAAATCCAATACAAATACCTTGATGATTGTTCGCATATTTACACCACATCACATCATTATTGCAGTCTGCAGTCATGCTTAATACCCCAAAACGAGAATTGAATTCTTGATGAATATTATTAATTAAAGTTGAACGCAATTCAGGATTTGCTAAAGGCGATTTCTTGCACCAATTTCTTGCAAATTTTCGACGCACTTGTCTTGACCAAGACGGATTTTTTTTGCTTTATCGATAAAGAAATTATATAATTCATCCTTTCGTGGAAATTTCTCAGGGAGGTTACAATCAAATATATCCTCAAAATCTTTAGGGGAAGCCAAATATAATTTGTTTTCTAAAAGAACTTTCTTATGTAACTCATTGTCCCAATCTCGATATTTATATAATATTTTGGGATAGTGAATTTTTGAGCTATTTATATTCATTTTGATATTCCATAATGGCTAAAAAGTAGTTAATATATATCTATATTATTATCAATATTTATATCAGGAGAATCTCTATATACAAATTCCGCCCTAATATTAATTTTATAATCAGTCTTGTTACCGTGATAATCATAAATTGTAATAGGTATAAAGTTATCGCCATCATCTAGATGTAATTCATATGTAAATATATATGGTACACTTACCTTATTTAATTCTATTGTCTTTTTTTCTGTAGTAAGATATTTAGCTAATTTATTTCTACGGTGAATAACAACCGATTTTATATCACCAGAAAAGTCAATAGAAAAAGTGCAATTACAACTTATACCACTTCCAGCCCAATAAACAACTTTAACATTGCAAAATCCATCAATTTGTGGTATGTTAGAGGGGAATAGAACCGATACATTATTCGGGAAAGAAAGGCTTGAAACGGCATTACTATTAACATATGAAAATATATCAGTAACAGGAGCTAAATTATCTATGACTATAAGTCCTAATGGTTGTATTTTGTAACTCCAATCACTGTTTATGGCAATCAAACAGATACATTTATATCCATTACTTTCAGATTGTCGATAACAGTCCATTTCTTCATTAAGTGTTCTTACACATAGGTCAAAATCGTTGGATATAATATCTTCTATAAATTCATCAATTTCTTTTGTGGAAGAGCAAGCGTACAACACATAATAATCTGCTGTAATTGAAGAGTTTACTTTGTATTTCAGCCCGGAGAAACTATGAATTACAGGGATAATAGAATTTGTTACATATTCTATTGTGTTAGTTCTGGATAATTGATTAACTAACCTGCATAATACATGAATGTTTTCGTTATCCAAATGTTCTTTTTTTCGAAATAACCACTTTTTAATATCAACAGTTTGTGTCGAGTTAGAAAATTTGGATGTTAATGGAGCACATTGTCCTGAAATTGAGAATGCGTTGTCTTCATCATAAATAGGTGATATATTGTAATTGTAGATTGTATCAATTTCGTTTTTTATAACGACTTTAATTTGCAATACATTATTATTCTTTAAAGCCCGTAAAGCGGTTTCACGCTTATCTTTACATTTTCTTACAACATCAAGCAGTGATATAGATATCAATTTCTCTCTTCCATTGAAAGACATTACATTTTCATTTTCTACAGATATGGAGATATTTTTATTGTATACATTATCAATTAACAATGTATCAGATAAAAATTCAACAATAGGCATGGAGTGTTTAGATGCGATATTTCCGTTGTTACATGATACCAAACAGATCATAAACAACAAAAGTATATAGAGAATTTTATTGTGCATATTTACCCGATTTTGATTTTTTTGAAACTGAGCGAGTTTGTAAATCTGTTTTTTTGCGGTTTGTTTGAGAAACTGTTTTTGTTTGTGGTTTAAAAGGGGCTTGCATAGATACTAATTCATTATATATCCGATCTCTCATACTTTCTGATTTACAGGAAAAAGGGAACCAATCCACCAATATAGTTTCTGTCCCCTCATTTCTTGTTATACAAACAACAATACTTCCTGCAAACCAAGCATTGTAATCACATTCTATTCCTTTTTTAGTTTCTACTTTTCTTAAATCTATTTTGATAGAATAGTAGTTGAGGGGGGATATTTTCCCAAAAGTGTATTGAAAAGTTAAAATGCCATTTTCAATATTCATATTTCGTACTTCATTTGGAGTTAGAGTTTCTAGTTGTTTCCCTTTATAATATTCTGGTAACTCTATAGATGATTTAAATTCATTTATAAGATGCTGTAATCTTTGCTGGGAATAGATGTTTAAATTAACAGCCATTACCATTGCAATAGTTAATAAAATGTGTTTATACATAACCATCACTTTTTATAAATTATTTCAAAATAGAGTCTTATCTTCAATCAAGATACAAAAATACAAAAAATTCGTAATATGCCGGTCTATTGTAGATTTTATTTTCTTATTCGCAGCGCGTGTGCCGACGGTGAATAAAAAAAGAAAATGTAGAGCGTCCGAGAAAAATCGAGAGTACGGAAGTTGGGGTAGGGCTATTGTAATTCCGTTTTTAATTTTTATCTTTGCAGATAACGTGAAACAATAAACGGATATGGCACAATATAAAAGAATATTATTGAAACTCAGCGGTGAGAGCCTGATGGGTAAAAAGCAGTACGGCATCGACGAAGTGCGTTTGCAGGAGTATGCCGCGCAGATAAAGGAGATAGCCGGCATGGGAGTGGAGATAGCCATTGTCATCGGCGGCGGTAACATTTTTCGCGGACTGAGCGGCGCCTCAAAAGGATTCGACCGCGTGAAGGGCGACCAAATGGGTATGCTGGCAACCGTCATCAACAGTCTGGCGCTAAGCTCCGCCCTCGAAACGCTCGGGCAGAAAGCCCGCGTATATACCGCCGTACCCATGCACCCCATAGGCGAACATTACAGCCCTGCACGCGCCATCGAGTCGCTGTCGCGCGGCGAAATCGTCATCATATCGGGCGGCACGGGAAATCCGTTCTTCACCACCGACACCGCATCGGCATTGCGCGGCGTGGAAGTCGGCGCCGAAGTGATGCTCAAAGGCACGCGCGTCGATGGCATCTACACCGCCGACCCCGAAAAAGACCCTTCGGCAGTGAAGTTCGACAAAATCAGTTACGACGAAATCTACAATCGCGGACTGAAAGTCATGGACCTTACCGCCACCACCCTCTGCAAAGAGAATCATCTGCCTATCATCGTGTTCGATATGGACACCGTCGGCAACCTCCGCAAGGTGATGAACGGCGAAAATATCGGAACGCTCGTATATTGAGTCGGCGGCGTGCTGCCGATTCGATAAAATAAATTATCTTTGTTATCTCGAAAACAAAAAATCTATACGCTATGACAGACGTTAAGACTTACCTCAACGATGCCGAAGAAAAAATGACCCTCAGTGTCTCTTTCCTCGACGACGCACTGGCATCGATACGCGCCGGAAAGGCAAACCCGCGCATTCTCGACCCCGTGCGCGTAGATTATTACGGCAGCAAGGTAACCATAAGCAATGTTGCCACCGTATCTACGCCCGATGCCAAAACCATTGCCATACAGCCGTGGGAAAAATCCATGCTCAAAGAAGTGGAGCGCGCCCTGCAAAATTCGGAAATAGGCATTACCCCCGAAAACAACGGCGAAGTCATCTACCTGCGTCTGCCGCCGCTTACCGAAGAGCGCCGCAAAAATCTGGTGAAGCAGGCGAAACAGGAAGCCGAAAATGCCAAAGTAAGCGTGCGCAACGCCCGTCGGGCCGCTATCGAAGGTTTGAAAAAAGCCATTAAAGACGGTATGCCCGAAGACGTGGAAAAAGACGGCGAAAACGAAGTGCAGAAGATTCACGACAAATACATCAAGAAAATCGACGAAATCTTTGCCGCCAAGGAAAAAGAGATACTTACCGTATAAAATCGGAATCGAAAGCCCGTTCCACCCGACAGCGGCGGAGCGGCTTTCTTTTTTCACGGAAACGATATGCGGCACGGATTGGTCATAAAAAACACGGGCAGTCGGTATGCGGTGCGTACCGACGACGGGGCGCTTGTCGAATGCAAAATCAAAGGGAACTTCCGCCTGAAAGGCATACGCAGCACCAACCCCGTAGCCGTAGGCGACCGCGTGTATATCGAGGAAAACCGCGAAGGCATCACCTTCATCACCGACATCGAGGAGCGCGACAACTATATCGTGCGCAAGGCGTCGAACCTCTCCAAAGAGACCCACATTCTGGCTGCCAACCTCGATCAGGCGCTGTTGGTCGTTACCGTCGATTTTCCGCAGACCAATCCGATATTCATCGACCGTTTTCTGGCGACCGCCGAAGCCTACCGCGTGCCGGTGAAACTGATATTCAACAAAACAGACCTCTATACCGGCGACGACGCCGAGCTGCTGAAAGGTTTTTCCGACCTATATACCTATATCGGGTACGAATGCCATTCCGTGTCGGCGGCGACGGGCGAGGGCATCGACGCCGTTCGGGCGCTGCTGGCGGGAAAAATCACGCTGGTGGCAGGCAATTCGGGTGTCGGCAAATCGACCCTTATCAACGCCCTTTTGCCCGACCTGCACCTGAAAACCGGCGAAATATCGGCGACGCACCACAAAGGTATGCACACCACCACCTTTTCCGAAATGTTCCCGCTGCCCGAAGGCGGCTACATCATCGACACGCCCGGCGTCAAGGGATTCGGCACGATAGACTTCGCCCCCGAAGAAGTGGCGCATTTCTTTCCCGAAATATTCCGCTTCGCGCACGATTGCCGTTTCAGCAACTGCACCCACCGGCACGAGCCGGGTTGCGCCGTCTTGGCGGCGTTGGACGAGCAGCGCATCAGCCGCTCGCGCTATGCCAGTTATTTGAGCATTATCGACGACAGCACCGACGGAAAATACCGCGCGGGCTATTAACCGTATTGAACATGAAACAATATCTCGAACTTTTGCAACGGGTACTCGATGAGGGTACGGAGAAAAACGACCGCACGGGCACGGGCACTATCAGCGTGTTCGGGCATCAGATGCGATTCAACCTCGACGACGGGTTTCCTCTGCTGACCACCAAAAAACTGCACCTCAAATCCATTATTTACGAACTGCTGTGGTTTCTCAAAGGCGACACCAACGTGAAGTATTTGCAGGACAACGGCGTGCGCATCTGGAACGAGTGGGCAGACCCCGACGGCAGCCTCGGACACATTTACGGCTACCAGTGGCGCTCGTGGCCTGACTACGACGGCGGGCATATCGACCAGATAACGGAGGCGGTGGAAACTATCAAAAACAATCCCGACTCGCGCCGCATCATCGTCAGCTCGTGGAATGTCGCCGACCTCTCGCGCATGAATCTGCCGCCCTGCCACGCCTTCTTTCAATTCTACGTCGCCAACGGGAGGCTCAGCCTGCAACTCTACCAGCGCAGTGCCGACATATTCTTGGGCGTGCCCTTCAACATCGCCTCGTATGCGCTGCTTCTCATGATGATGGCGCAGGTTACGGGGCTGAAAGCCGGCGACTTCGTACACACGCTCGGCGACGCCCATATCTACAAAAACCACCTCGAACAGGTGCGGTTGCAGCTCACGCGGGAGCCGCGTCCGCTGCCACATATGCACCTCAATCCCGAAGTGCGTTCGATATTCGATTTCCAATACGAAGATTTCACCCTTACCGATTACGACCCGCACCCGCATATAAAAGGCGTCGTAGCCGTTTGAAAAACAAACTATGCCGAAAATATCCTTGATTGCCGCAGTGGCTGCCGACGGAGCTATCGGGCGCAACAACGACCTGTTGTGCCACCTGCCTGCCGATTTGAAACATTTTAAGTCGCTCACCCTCGACCATACCATCGTCATGGGGCGGCGTACATTCGAGTCGCTTCCGGGCGGCGCGCTGCCCCGCCGGCGCAACGTCGTGCTCACCTCGCAGCCGCACGCGCTGCCCGACACCGTTACCGTATGCCGTTCGTTGCAGGAGGCTTTGGATTTGGCAATGCCCGATGAGGTGCTGTTCATCATCGGCGGCGCCACCGTGTACCGGCAGTTTATGCCACAAGCCGACCGGCTTTACATCACAGAGATTCACCACGCCTTTCCCGATGCCGACGCCTTTTTCCCGCCGATAGACAAAACGGTGTGGCAGGAGACGGCACGGGAGGATTTCCCTGCCGACGAGCGGCACGTCTATCCCTATTCTTTCGTTACCTATGAGCGGCGTTAGCTGCGGTAGGTGAGTGTTATCACACCGCCTTCGCGGTCGAATTTGAGCGCGACGACCGGACGGGTGCCCAGTTCGAGATAGTAGCCGTAATCTTCGATGCGGATAAGGGTAATCGTCGTTTGGGGATAGTTGGCATACACGTATGTCGTGATGCTTCCGGGCAGCAGCGCATACACCGCGCCTTGCGGTATGCCGCTTCCGTTGCCGTCGATGCACTGACAGCCCCCTTCGCCGTAGAAGTAAAGCGTAAATCCCGTATTCAGTTCCACGCGGTAGCGCGGTTCCTCTTTTTTCTTTTCGATTTGGTTTGCCGACGCATTTTCGAAATAAGTCGAAATGAACGTGCGGCTCTCCTGCGGGAGACTTTCAAGGGCGATGTCCTCGTTTTTGTCGCACCCCGAAAGCACGATTCCGCAAAACAGCAGCGGTAGAAGCCGGACGGAAAAATTTTTCATAAGCCGTATGATTTAGTCAGTGCAGGTAAAACAACAGACCCGCATCGAAAGTTTCGGTGCGGGTCTGTTTTGTCTTCGGTATGGGGCGGTTACTTGTTTTCGTTTTGGAAAACTTTGACGCCGTTTTTCAGGAAGTTGAGATAAGCGGGCACATCTTCCTTGTAAGAATAGGAGGGACCTACGGGATTTCCGTCGGTGTCGAGCAGCACGTAGAACGGCTGTGCATTGGCTCCGAATTTGTGCCGTTGCAGGTAGCTCCACCGGTCGCCTATGGTGTAGAGCGTGCGCGTCTTGCCGTACTCTTCGATTTTTTCCGGTTCGCGCAGCGGCGTTTTGTCATCGACCATGAGCGTTATCAAGATGTAATCGTTTTCGATAACCTCTTTCACTTCGGGAGCCGTCCACACGGCAGCCTCCATTTTGCGGCAGTTCACGCAGCCGTAGCCCGAGAAATCTATCAATACGGGTTTGTTCACTTTCTTGGCATAAGCCATACCCTCGTCGTAGTCGGTGAATGCGGCATGCACTTCATCTTCGTACAGATTGAAATCCTGCGTCGTCAAAGGCGGAGCGAAGGCGCTGATCGATTTCAACGGCGCCCCCCAAAGACCCGGCACCATATACACGGCAAACGCCAGCGAAATCATGGCAAGGAAAAGGCGCGGCACCGAAACGTGCGTCGTTTCGCTATCGTGCGGGAAACGTATTTTGCCCAACAGATAGAAGCCTAGCAGGGCGAAAATGATAATCCAAAGGGAGACGAAAGTTTCGCGGTCGAGAATATGCCAGCCGTATACCAAGTCGGCAACCGAGAGGAATTTCAGTGCGAATGCCAATTCGAGGAATGCCAAGACCACTTTCACCGAATTGAGCCAGCCGCCCGAGCGGGGCAGCGATTGCAACATCGACGGAAAGATGGCGAACACCGCAAACGGTATGGCAAGCGCCAGTGCAAACCCGAACATACCGATTGCCGGACCTACCGTCAATCCCATAGACGCAGCTTGTACCAGCAGCGTGCCGATAATGGGACCCGTGCACGAGAACGAAACCAGCACCAGTGTGAATGCCATGAAGAAGATGCTCAACAGTCCGCTCGTGGAGTCGGCTTTGCTGTCGAGTTTCGTCGTCCACGATGCCGGCAGCGTCAGTTCGAACGCACCGAAGAACGATATGGCGAATACCACTAAAAGCGCAAAGAAAAGAATGTTGAACACGGCATTCGTCGCCAGACTGTTCAGTGCGCTCGCGCCGAATATGGCGGTGATAAGCAAGCCCAAGCCTACATAGATGACGATAATGGCGAGCCCGTAAATCACGGCGTCGCGTATCGAGCGGCGCCGGTTGCCCGAACGTTTCAGGAAGAAACTTACCGTCATCGGTATCATAGGCCATACGCAGGGCGTAACCAATGCGAGCAGACCGCCGAGAAATCCCGAGAAGAAGATAAACCACATCGACGTATCGTCGGCAGCCGTCGTTTCTCCGCGAGCTTGCAGTTTGTCGATGACCGGAGTCCACAAATCAGTTTCCGGCTCGGACACTGCCGCCGGAATTTCCTCTGCCGGAACAAGTGTTGCGGCAGGCGTTACCGTCTTTTCGCTTTCGGGAGAGGCTGTTTCGGTCTTTTCAACTTTTGCCGGTAATTTTGCAGGTAACTCTGTTGTTTTGCTCGGCTCCGTTTTTTTCATGGGTTTCTGGGCGGCAGCCGGCGGTGTTTGAGCTTTTGCCACGCCTTTTCCGGCAAAATCGAAATCTTCGGTCGTCGGGGGCAGGCACGACCGGTCGTTGCACGTCATGTAGCGCAGATAGCCTTTCACGGCGAAAGTTTCGCCCGTGATTTTTATCTTCTGCACGAATGTTACTTCGTGTTCGTACCAATTCAGCTCCATGCCGAACGTTTCGTCGTATTTGGTAATCAACTTCGACGGCGAAGTTACGTCGCCGACCAATTCCGCGCCGTTTATTTCAGCGAAAGTGAAAGAGGTGGGGTTCGGTCCGTCTTCGGGAATATGCAGCCCGTACATATGCCACCCGTCGTCGATTTTTGCTGTGAAATGCAGCTCTTTTTCTGTTTGCGATACATCGGTTACGGAAAAACTCCAATCAACCGGATCTTGCATTTGCGCATTGCCCAAAACTGCTGTTATGAGCAGACTTGCGAGGAAAATAAATCTCTTCATGTTTTTTTTATAGAAAGGTTTGTCTCTTCGCTTCCCGATGTGTTCATAACAGACCGCAGAAGCCGTTGTGTCTAAAATTTTACTCCAAAGGTAATAATTATGTTGTTATTTTTCGTTATCGCACGAACATTTTTTGCACCCGAAATTTGTTTGTCGGGAACAGCCGAATATGCCATTACTTCGTTTTTGTTGCAGCGGTGTTGGTAGGCGGCGTCGATATAGGCACGTTTGAACCGGTAGCCCAATCCTGCCGAATAGGCTTGTTTCGAGCGGTTCAGCGTATAGTGCGGCAGCGTGCCGGCGGTCGGCACGTAGACGGTATTGTCGAGCCAAGCGTCCGATACGGGCGTGGTCGTAAGGGTATATCCGGCACGCACGCTCAATTGCGGCAGAATGCGGTATTCGGCACCCACCCGTATGGTGTGGCTGTTTTTCAGATAATCCTTAATATCTTGATTGTCATACGTATATTCAAATCCGTCGCGCTCAAACATCTTCATGCGCTTGTTGGCGGTAAATTCGTAATCGACGCTCAAAATGGCTTTCGTGCCGAACATATAGGAGGTGCCCGCCATGACTTTCATCGGTGTGCGCAGGCGGAAATCCGTTTCCGACACCGGCGTGTTGCTTTCCGAATTTGCCGAAACTTCACCCACCTCATCGGTATAAATGTAATCGTTGACGATGTCGCCATATGCCGTTCGCGTAAGCGAAAAGTAGGTTGGCGTATGCACGGCGATGCCCACCCGCCACGAATCGGTGATGTAGCCGATAAGTCCGACTTTGAAATTCACGCCCGTGCCCCGTGTGGAGAGCTCGTTGTACAGCGAGTAGTCGGAAGCGGAAATCGGGTAGAAATGTGGGTTGCCGTCGTCATCGGTGAGTTCCGTTTCGCCCTGCGTGCCGGCAAGCGTTTCTTCGTAATACGACACCACTTGGTATTTCAAATCGTCGATACCCAGCCCGATGCCGAAAAACAGCCGGTTGGCGATGTTGCCGCCGAAGTTGAACGTATATTCGTTGTCGTAGCCCTTTTCCTGCATATCGAGGAAGCCGCTGCCGCTCGTTTGTCCGCCGGCATACAGACCTTCATATATCCAGTCTCCTCTTCCTGCCTGTCCGATGGAGCGGGTCAGAAAATTGTCGTATGCAAGTACGTCGAGCCAAGCTGCGCCGGAAGAATAGGTGAGGTTGGCAGGCGCGTCGGTGCATAGTCCGGCTATGGCGTTGGACAGCGAGCCGTTCAGGGCTGCGTAGTTTATGCGATAGTTTTGCGAAAAATGCTGTCGCCGGTTGTAGGCGGCACCGAAGTTGATATTGGCAACCGTCGCGTTTTCGCCGAAACGCATCGTTCCCACGATTCCTATGTTGTCGAAAAGTACGCGTGAAGAGTGTATGTCGGAGTTGCCCGGCAGGTTGTCGATTTGGGTGGATTGAATGGCGATGTTCATCGTGGCAGCGACTTCCGACGAGCGGAATACGCCGATGCCTGCCGGATTCTGCGACAAGCTGCTGATGTCGCCGCCTAACGAGGTGAAGGCTCCGCCCATGCTTACGAATCGTGCCGACCCGAAAAGGTCGGTGTCGCTCATGCGCAACGCTTCCGTTGCCGACTGTGCCCGTCCGATGCCCGTGCTTCCTGCCGCGAACAACAGGGCGAATGATATATATTTTAGAATCTTGTTCATGTTTAGTTTTTTAGCAAATTATCTTCGGCTGCGACTGCCTCCTCCGCCGCCTGCGCTTCCGGAAGAAAAGCCGCCGCTTCGGCTGCCGCCGCCACCTCCACCGCTGCTCATGCTGCCGCTGCGGGTGCCGGTGTTGTAGCTCGGCGTGTAGGATTGACGGTTGTTGTTGCTGTTATAATTGTTTTGACGCGGAGCGGATTGATTGTTCTGCCGTTGTGCCGAGCGTGAAGTATTGCCCGTGCGCACCCGTTGTCCCTGTTGGTTGGTAATGGTCCGGTTGCCCGACGTTCCCCTGTTCGGCTGCACGGACGCAGGACGACGGCTGCTCCACCCGCCCGGGTTGTGCGAGGGGCGGGACGGTTGCGGACGATAATCGGGACGGGGAGGTGCCGGCGGTGCATACCACCCGCCATGGTATGGCGGATAGTTCCATGCCCAATAAGGACTGCCCCAATATCCGTAGTGCGTATAACCGAATCCCCAATAAAACGGGTCCCATCGCCACGACCACGACCAACTGTAAGGCGCCCACCTATAATCCCAATAATAGGGATTTGTCCATGTCGGGGTAACGAAAGCGAAATTTCTGTCGATATATACGTTCCAGTCGTAGGAATCCAACAAATATATATCGGTATAGGCGGGGTCGGTGATGTGTATGGTGAAACGCGGATTGTGGAAACGGCGTATGCGCTCGGCATATTCCAAGTCGCTCTGCGAGCCGTTGAATCCGTTCAGGTAATAGCCGTCGCCGCTTATCGTTTCGGTTTCGGCAGCGGGCAGTGTGGCGAGCGTGGTGTCTGTCGTCGCGTAACGGCGGTTGTAGGCATCGACATTCCAATCGCTGTCGATGGCGTTGTCGTCGGCAGGTGCGGTTTCGACGATGACTTCTGCGGCAGGTTGTCGCTGTACGTTTTCGACCTTTTCAACCTTTTTCTCTTTATGCTTTTTATCGCTCGGACGTATGTACAGGTCGTCGTAGTATTGTCCTGCGGCGATGCCGGGCAATACGAGCAGAAGCAGAAACATTCCGATGCGGTTTGCGGTTTTCATAATCATTCTCCTTTCATGCACGCTTTCGCGCTTTTCTTTTAGACGAAAATCGGACGCGAACGTTTAAGTGAAATCAAATATACAAAGATAAAAAGATGTAAGCAAAAAATCATAAACAAGTTGTGAATAAAAGCGAAAAACGTCGGAATTATCCGGCGTTTTTCGCTTTTTTAAGGACATACATGTTTTTTTCACCCGATAGCTATTTCCGTCCCGTTGCGGTGCATATCGTTTTTGTCGGGTTTCAAATCGAGGGAAAAGATGATAAGCATCGCGCCCCAATAGACGAAAGCGATGGCGCACAGGTAAACGATAACCACGCTTGCCGCCAGCGGCGAGAAGAAAAAGAAAAACGAAAACAGCAGGAGCAGAATGCCGTTCAGCAGATAGAGCCACCACCCTTTGTTTCGCCGGCTCTGTGCCAGACCCGACACGATGTACTTTATTCCTCTGTACAGCAGTATAAAAGCGAAGAAGTAGGGGAGCAGCGATTCGCTCAACAGCAGGTGGCTGATGAGTAGAAATCCGATGAACAGATCGAATATGCCTCCGGCGAGCCACCAGCCCCACCCGCTGCGGTTGCGCTCGACGTCGCCCGCAATGACGAGCTGTATCGCTCCCAGTACCACCAGTGCCCAACCCAGCAGCATCGAAATGATAGCATATCCGGCTGCGGGTCTGAACATGAACCATATACCGCACGGTATCAGCAATACGCCTACCGTCAATACCGCCCACCAATAGCGGCTTTTACCCCAAAAAGAAAATTTTGTCTCCATAATTGATTGAAAAATTTTTTATGATTTTTCCTTTATAACAATCGTTTGGGGCGAAAGTTTTTTCTTTCGGGGCGGGTGAATGGGTTAAGGTTCGGTCCAGTCGCCGTTTTCCTTGATGAGGGCGATGAGGTGCTCTACGGCTTCTTCTTCGGGAATGTTTTTGAGTACGCACGTTTTGTTTTTGTAGAGGCTGACACGGTTTCTGCCCGCGCCCACATACCCGTAGTCGGCGTCCGCCATTTCGCCCGGACCGTTTACGATGCAGCCCATGACGCCGATTTTCAATGTTTTCAGGTGCGATGTCGCCGCCTTTATGCGGGCGATTGTTTTTTCGAGGTCGAAAAGCGTACGACCGCAGCCCGGACACGATATGTATTCCGTGTGGCTCATGCGCCGACGGGCAGCTTGTAAAATGCCATACATACAGCCCGTGATTTTGTCGTCGGGAATGGTGCCTTCGTTCCGCAGCCAGATGCCGTCGGCAAAGCCGTCGAGCAGCAGGGCGCCGAAGTCGGCAGCCGCTTTCAGTTGCAGATTTTCGACCTCGTTCTCTTTATAAGAGAGCTGTACGACCACCGGAACGGTGCAGCCGCGCCGCAGCAGCCGGTGGAAAAAGGCGCGGCATTCGCCCACCGGATTGGCGTGCCGGCTTGTCAGCACGGCGATGACGCTCTTGTCCGAATCCAGCACGTTCCACACCGCCGTGTCGAGTTGCGGGTAGGAGAGCAGCAAAAATTTTTTCTCGCTCCGGCAGGCGGCAAGCGCTGCAAGTTCCGCCGTCGTGAAGAGCGGGAATGTATCGGGTTGTCCCGTGTATTTTTCGCAGGGTACGATGCGCATTCCGTTGCCGTCGGCATGGCAGGAATAGTCGGCAGGCATACCCGTATGGGGCTGTCGGTCGGTTATCGTAACAGGGGCTTTGTCGCCGCCCACCTCTCCGACGGTGCGGCTTTTGCGCCGCTGCATGGCGGTGAAATCGTAATCGGCAGCCGGTGTTCCCTCGATGAAAGCGTGTCCCGCACGGGCAGTGATGTAATCGACGAGTTTGCGGGCGACCGGAATTTCCGCTTCGGGCGCTTCGCTCAACGATACCCGCACGGTGTCGCCTATGCCGTCGGCAAGCAGCGTGCCGATGCCTACCGCCGATTTTATGCGACCGTCCTCGCCTTCGCCCGCTTCGGTAACGCCCAAGTGCAGCGGGTAGTGCATATCTTCTTTCTCCATGGCAGCCAACAGCATGCGCACCGATTGCACCATGACGACCGTGTTCGATGCCTTAATCGACAGTACCACATCGTTGAAATTCTCGTCGCGGCATACGCGCAGAAATTCCATGCACGACTCCACGATGCCTGCCGGCGTGTCGCCGTACCGGCTCATGATGCGGTCGGAGAGCGAACCGTGATTGACGCCGATGCGTATGGCGGTGCCGTGCGCCTTGCATATATCGAGCAGGCGGACGAGCCGCTCGCGCAGGCGCGCCAGTTCGCCGGCATACTCTTCGTCGGTGTATTCGAGGTGTTTGAAGGTGCGAGCGCTGTCGATGAAGTTTCCCGGATTGATGCGGACTTTTTCCACGATGGCGGCGGCTGCTTCGGCGACGTGCGGATTGAAATGTATGTCCGCCACCAACGGCGTATGGTAGCTCCGTCGGTGCAGCTCGTTTTCGATGTTGGCGAGATTTTCCGCTTCGCGGGTGCCCTGCGCCGTCAGGCGCACATAGTCGGCGCCGGCGTCGATGATGCGGATACACTGCTCCACGCTCGGTGCGGTTTCGTGCGTGGGGGTGTTGGTCATCGACTGTATGCGTATGGGGTTGTCGCCGCCCAGAGGCGTGTTGCCTATGCGCGTTGTCGTGCTGTTCCGACGCCGGTAATTGAAAAAGTCCATGATGGTGTATGTGTGCCGGTTAGTTGGTCTTAAACGGATATTTCACTTGCGCGAGTTTTTCGTTGGCATCGACGATTTTTTTCGCCAGCCCCTTTTTGTAGGTTTTCAGCCGTTCGGCAATCCGCTTGTCTTCGAGCGAAAGCATCTGCACGGCAAGTATGGCGGCATTGAGAGCGCCGTTGATGCCGACGGTGGCGACGGGAATGCCCGGAGGCATCTGCACGATAGCGAGCAGGGCGTCCATGCCGTCGAGGGTGGAGTCGATAGGCACGCCGATGACCGGCAGCGGTGTCGATGCCGCAATGACGCCCGGCAGATGCGCTGCCATGCCGGCAGCAGCGATGATGACTTTCAACCCTCTGCCTTCGGCGTTCTTGGCGAAGTGTTCCACCTCTTCGGGCGTGCGGTGGGCGGAAAGGGCATTCATTTCAAACGGAATTTCAAAGTCGTTCAACAGTTGAGCGGCTTTCTCCATGACGGGCAGGTCGGAAGTGCTGCCCATGATGATGCTGACGATAGGATTCATTGGAAAATAGCAATAAGTGTGAGTTGTAAAATCGGTAACAGGAGCGTGCAGAGAAATCCGCAGAGCAGACCGGCGGAAATCTGCAACAGGTCGTTTTTGTCGAGCAGCATACGGGCGGTGGCTGTTGCGCCGGTCGTCAATATGAGGACGATGAGCACGCCGAGCGGTATGCCCGACAGGGCGACGTGCATGAAATACATCAGTGCCCACAATGCGCCGAGGCTTGTCATGTAGATGCTTATGCGCCAGCCGCAATAGTTGATGATGCACGTGATGATTGCCGCCACGAATGCGCCAGCCGTGTAATTCTGAAACCACATGGGCAGATTCAGTCGTGCGGCGAACAGGCTGCAAAACAGCAGCATCGTCGCATAAAAGAACAACCCTATTTTATGGGAACTGCCGTTGTCTTCTTTTTTTCGGGTGAAAAAACGGTACAGCAATTGAAAAACGACTGGCAGCACGCCGGCGAAGAACAGGAATCCGCCGCAGATAAAAATTTTGAAAATGAACGCGAGCTCGCCGATATAGCTGCATTCAACGGCTATCATGCTGCCGTAAAAGGGCAGGAGATAGGGGTGTGTCAGGAGTGAAAATATGCGGGCAATTGTCTTCATGGCGTTACAGAAATTTGCGCAGGCGGGCAACCGGAATGCCGAGCTGTTCGCGATACTTCGCCACCGTGCGGCGGGCTATGGCGTAACCCTTTTCGCGCAGCAGTTCGCACAGCCGGTCGTCGGTGAGGGGCGACTGTTTGTCTTCGCCCTCGATGCTCTCTTTCAGAATCTTTTTTATTTCCCGTGTCGAAAATTCGTCGCCGGCATCGTTCTGCATCGACTCGGAGAAAAAATATTTCAACGGATAGATGCCGAAAGCGGTTTGTACATATTTGTTGCTTGTGGCGCGCGATATGGTCGATATGTCGTAGCCCGTGCGTTCGGCGATGTCGCGCAAAATCATGGGGCGCAGCCGGCTTTCGTCGCCTGAGAGAAAGAAATCGCGCTGGCGTTCGAGAATGGCTTGCATCGTCGCCGAGAGCGTCTGTTGCCGCTGTTGCACGGCGTTGATGAACGACTGGGCGGCGTCGATTTTCTGTTTGATGAACAGGAGTGCGTCGCGGCGTTCGTTTGTCCGGTTGGCTTTGTTACCCGCGTAGTCTGCCAGCATTTCGTTGTAGCTGCGGCTGATGCGCAGCGCCGGAATGTGGCTGTTGTTGAGGTTGAGCGTCAGTTCGCCGTCGTTTTCATCGACGAAGAAATCGGGACTGATGCGGTTCATATTCTCCGTGAAAGCGTCGTTCCAGCTGCTTCCGGGTTTGGGATTGAGTTGCGCAATCTCCTGTATGGCAGCTTTCAATGCATCTTCACCGATGCCGAATTGGCGGGCTATTTTTTCGTAATGGCGTTTGCCGAACGCGTCGAAAGCCTTGTCGATGATATCGTATGCCAGCCGCACGGCGTCGGTGCCGCGCTTGCGTTCCAGTTGCAGCAGCAGGCACTCTTGCAGATTCGATGCGCCCACGCCGGCGGGGTCGAAATCCTGTATGACTTGCAGCAGCTCCTGCAATTTTTCGACCGGTGTTTCCGTGCCGGTCTGGAACAGCAAGTCGTCGGCTATCGCCGGCAGGGTGCGTTGCAGGTAGCCGTTGTCGTCGATGTTGCCGATGATGTACTCGGCAATCTTCCGGTCGTCTTCCGAAATATCTCGCAGTTGCAGCTGCTCCGTCAGATGTTCGTGAAAACTCGTTCCGCCGGCGAAAGGTATGTCGTCGTGCGGGCGGTTCTCGCCGCCGGAGTCGCGGTCGAGGTAAGCCGGCATATCGTCTTCGTTTCGGTAGTCGCCCATCAGCAGCTCTTCCGCACTCTCTTCTCCGCCGGCGGTTTCGTCGGTATCGGAAACGGTTTCGGCAGCATTGTCGGCGGTGGCGAAGTCTTCGGCTTCTTCGAGCGCAGGGTTGTCGATAAGCTCCTGCTTTATCTGCTCTTCAAGCTCTATTTCAGACAGTTCGATAAGCCGTATCGCCTGTATTTGTTGAGGCGACAGCGTTTGTCGTTGTTGCAGTTTCTGTTCCTGTCTGAGCATGGCGGTATGAAAAATTTTCAGTAACGAAGGTACGGCATTTTCTTCGATTACGCCAACAATTCGAGAATCTTTTTCCGCAGATCTTCTTCGGGGTCTATCAGGCAGGTATGGAATCCCGCCTGTTTGGCTCCTTCGATATTGGCAGCCAGATCGTCGAAGAAAAAGCTGCGGGCAGGCGATTCGCCGCAGTCGTCGAGCACTTTTCGGTAGAACGATTCGTGCGGTTTGCGTGTGTGCAACTCTTGGGAGAGGTAGAGCTTGTCGAAATAATCGTCGACCGTCAGCCCTTCGTCGCGGAACACCGCTTCGCGCGTGTAATCGAAGTGCGGAGCGTTGGTGTTGCTCACCATATAGATGCGGTAATGACTGCGCAGCTCCCGCAGCAGTTGCAGTTTGGGCAGCGGCACGGTGCCGATAATCAGATTCCATGCGCGGAGCATCTCGGCGTCGGTCGCAGTGAAGTGCATGAGCCGGCGCAACGTAGCGAAAAATTCGCCGGTGGTTATCAGCCCCTTTTCGAGCCGGTCGAACTCCTCGTTGAATGCCCCGCTGCGAAACAGCGTCTCCTGCGAAGCGTCGGCGCCCAATAGCTTGAAAGCCTCGATACAACGGTCGAAGTGCAGCGTGAGCAACACGCCGCCGAAATCGAAAAACAGAGCGTCTATATCGGTTCTCATATTATATAGGTGTCTAATAGATGAAACTGCTGCCGCCGAGAAACTCGCGCAGCAGCGACGTGGCGGGAATCTCTTTTTCGTCGAGCGGCAGGAAGTAGTAAAGCTGTTGCAGCAGATGCCGTGCCGTGTCGTATTCGGGGCAGCTTTCGGGAACAGCCAGCAGCGTCGGCACGGCTTGCTGTTTGATGACCGCCAACTCGAAAAGCAGCGACGAGTTGAACATGGCATCGGCATTTTCCTGATAGGGGAAAATCCATTTTTCCTCGCCCCGCCGCACGCTCGCCCAGCGGGCTATGGTCTTTTGCGCCGACGTGCCCCGATATTTTTCGTCGCGAATGATGCGGCGCAGCAGGCGGTTGTCGGCAGTGGGAATCCAGCTGTGGTCGTCGATGGACAGCGTGGTGAGCGCCGACACGTAGATGCAGAATTTCTGGCGCGGGTCGATGTGCGGCGTCAATTCGGGATTCAACGCGTGAATGCCCTCCATTACCAGCACGTCCGACTCTTTCAGTTGCAGCGTATTGCCGCGATATTCTTTGCTGCCCGTTTCGAAATTGTAGGTCGGCATTTTTACCTCTTTTCCGGCGAGCAAGTCGTTGAGATCTCGGTTGAACAGTTCGAGGTCTAATGCATAGAGCGATTCGTAATCGTATTCCCCGTGCTCGTCGAGCGGCGTCTGTTCCCGTTCCACGAAATAGTTGTCGAGCGAAATGACGATGGGGCGCAGCAGGTTGGTCATGAGCTGTATCGAGAGCCGTTTCGAGAACGTCGTTTTACCCGACGACGACGGACCCGATATGAGAATGATGCGGGCGCCGCCCTCCCGACTGTTGTGGCGGGCGGTTATGCGGTCGGCGATGCGCGAAATCTGTTTCTCGTGCAGTGCCTCCGTAACCTTGATGAGGTCGCTCGAATGGCGGTTGCGTATGGCGCGGTTCATGTCGCCCACGTTGTTCATGCCCACGATTTTGTTTACGTCGATATACTCCTTGAAGGCGTTGAACATTTTGTCCTGTCGTATGACGGGGCGCACCTCGTCGGGATTCTCCTGTTGCGGCGGCAGCAGCAGCATACCGTCGTGGTACTTTATCAGGTCGAACACCCGCAGGTAGCCCGTCGAAGGCACTAAACAGTCGTAATACATATCATATACGTCGCCCAACTTGTAATAGGTTTCGTACAGCGGGTGCCGCGTTTCGAGTAGGGCGACTTTATCGTCCATTCCCTGTTTCCGGAACCGTTCCATAGCAATTTCGGCAGTCGTTTCCACGCGCTCGAAAGGAATGTCCTGCGCTACGATTTCGTTCATGCGCTTTTTCAACAGCTCCACCGTTTCTTTGGTGATTTCCTCCCGCCGGTTCAGGCAGCAGAAATAGCCGTTCGACACCGAGTGCTCGATGCGCAGGCGCGTACCTTCGGGCAGCACGTCGCACACCGCTTTATATAATACGAAACTCAACGAGCGGATATAAGAGCGTGTGCCCCGCGTGTGCGTGATGTCGAGAAACAGAATCTGTTTCGGATTATACACGCGGTACGACAGGTCTTGCGTCTCGTTGTTCACCTGCGCGCACACGATGTCGTGCGGCAGCTTCAACCCCGACGCTTCGTATATCTCCTGCAACGAGGAGCCTTCTTCGACCAAAAATGTTTTGCCGTTGTTCAGGCAGTTGATTTCCACTTGTTTTTTCATATTCCGTTTTTTTGAAAACATTATCCGGTATCCGAATGTTGATTATCTGTTAATAAAAAATACAACGAAACACTTGTACCGGCTGTTTATTTTTTTACTTTTGCATCGAAATATCTCGAAACAGGAAGCTAAGATACGAAATAATTCCCGATAAAGCAACGCTAAACCTAAATAACGACGATGAATTACACATTTTTGGACTTTTTGATTCTCATAGGCTCGTTGGGAATGTTCCTTTACGGAATGAAAGTCATGAGCGAGGGTTTGCAAAAAGTTGCCGGCGACCGCCTGCGGAGTTTCTTTTCCGTCATGACGAAAAATCCGTTGACGGGAGTATTCACGGGAATCCTCATTACGGCATTGGTGCAGTCGTCGTCTGCCACGACGGTGATGGTCGTGAGTTTCGTCAATGCCGGTCTGCTTTCGCTGGCGCAGTCTATCAGTGTCATCATGGGCGCCAATGTGGGTACCACCGCCACGGCGTGGATTATCACCCTGTTCGGTTTCAAAGTCGAAATATCGCTCTACGCCCTGCCGTTGATAGGCATCGCCATTCCGTTGATTTTCTCCAAAAACAACAAACGCAAGTCGTGGGGCGAATTTATAGTGGGCTTCGCCCTCCTCTTTATGGGGCTCGACTACCTCAACCGTTCCGTGCCCGACCTGCAAAGCAATCCCGACCTTTTCAACTTCCTCACCCGCTACGCCAGCATGGGTGTGCGCTCCATATTCATATTCATGGTGGTGGGCATCGTCGTAACGCTCATTGTGCAGTCGTCGAGCGTAACGTTTGCCATTACGCTGATCATGTGCAGCAAAGGGTGGATTTCGTTCGACATAGCCTGCGCCATCATACTTGGCGGTAACATCGGTACCACCATCACTCCGCTGATGGCGTCGATAGGAGCCAACGTCGCCGCGCGTCGGGCAGCCTTGGCGCACCTGTTGTTCAACCTGTTCGGCGCCGTGTGGCTGATGTGCGTGTTCTATCCCTTCGTCGATCTTTCGGCGTGGCTCACCGGCGTGGTAGGGCAGGGCGACCCCGATACGCTCTACCGCTATACCGAAACCCTTGAACAGACCTCGCCCGAACTTATCAACCAACTCAATAACGGACTGTTGTCGCCCGACTCCCCCGAAATGCGGAATTTCCTTTCCATGCAGCTGGCGGTATCGTTCGGGCTTTCCATATTCCACACCCTCTACAACCTGATAAACCTCTCTATCATGATATGGTTTGTCAAGGTGTATGTGAAGATACTTACCTCCCTCGTCAAAGTCAAGAACAAAGAAGACGAAGGCTTCCAGCTCAAATTCATCAGTCGCGGGCTGCTCTCCACGTCGGAGCTGTCGCTCTTGCAGGCACGCAAGGAAATCGCCCTGTATGCCGAACGCACGAGCCGCATGTATGGCATGGTACACTCGCTCCTCTACGAAAAAGAGGGTTCGGAAACCTACACCAAAATATACAACCGCATAGAAAAATACGAAATGACCTGCGACCGCATAGAAATAGAAATTGCCGACTATCTGGCAAAAGTTTCCGACGGTCGCCTCAGTCAAATCGGTAAACGCCAAATCAGCGCCATGCTCACCATGACTTCCGAGATAGAAAGCATCGGCGACTGCTGCTACAACATGGCGCGCACCTTGCAGCGCAAGAGCGACGCTTCTATCGACTTCAACGACCAGATTGTCGAAAACATCGACCACATGTTCAATCTCGTAAACGAAGCCCTGACAAATATGGTGTCGGCGCTCGACCGCATCGAAGTGAGCGATGCCGAAATGAATGCGGCTTACGGAAAAGAGGTCGAGATAAACAACTTCCGCAACCACATGCGTTCTATCAACATTCAGAACATCAACGAGAAACGCTACGATTACCAAGCCGGCATCTATTTCATGGATATGATTTCCGAGAGCGAGAAGTTGGGCGACTATGTAATCAACGTGCTCGAAGCCGCCAAAGAACGCCGCCACGCCAACGCCGGGTAAAAAACGATGCTATCTGTGTTTTGGATAAAAAATCGATTTACGATTTTTTGACAAGTTCGGTGTGAATATAGAAGGCATGAATAGCCTGCTTTTCTTTGGGCGGAATCTCCATGTAATTTTTATATAAATCTTTTAGATATAAATCGGGATTGGCGGGAGCTTTGAATTTTTTCCCTTCAAAGACAATCTCGGATAACGGAAAAATGGAATCTTTACGGTGAGTAGCTCCATACGTGCTGTTATGTGGAATATTTCCCATATAAACACCTTTTTTACCTAATAGGCATACCAACCGCCAGATAGAAAGACATAACGGATATTTGGCACCGAAATAAAAAAATTCGGCAAAAGAGCGCAGCGTATAGAAATGTTGGGTATGTAGTATGAAGTAACTCAACCATATTCCTCTTGTCAATTTTTTTATAATGGGGCGGGGCAGGGTCGGGTAGTCTGTAAAGGGGAATATATCCACGTAGATGCCTTTTTGGTAATCGGTGTTGAAAAAATCTTCCTTTTCGATGAAAAAGGAATTCAAGTCACGGACTTTGGCAATCGGCTTTTTGTCCGAATCGGTTTGCGGCGTTTGCAGAAACAAGTGTTCCGGCAATTCCGACGGAGCCACCTGTTTGAATTTTTCCAGCCCTGCACACGTCATGCCGATGTCTATATCGTCGTCCCATGGAATGAATCCGCCGTGCCGTACCGCGCCTAATAGCGTTCCGCCGTCGAGCCAATATTCTATATTGTGCTTTTCGCAGATGCGCACGATTTCTTCGAGAATAGCAAGCTCTTTCAATTGGCAGAGCCGCAGCGTTTGTTTTTTATAGGTCTCTAAATACGGATTTTCCATGAGTTTAGTCTTTTCTTTTCACATCTATCACTTCTCCGGTCATTTTCGACAGCAACGTATTGACCGATGCCATAGCGACGGTTTTGGGATCTAATAGCGTGTTTTCCGGCTCATTGCCGAAATTTTTTATCCGCATGGGCGTTTTGGTGCGTTCGGGGTTGATGCAGTTGATGCGTATGCCGGCGTCGAACCACTCTTCGCTCAATGCCTGTACGAAATTGACGATAGCGGCTTTTGCCGAAGAATACAAGCTGTACAGCGACCGTCCCCGCGTATAAGAGCTGCTTGTGTAAAACAGCAGGGCGCCCTGACTCTCTTTCAGGTAGCGATAGGCTTCTTTGGCTACGATTACGCACCCCAAATAATTGGTGTCGATGCTTCGTTTCACGGTTTCGTAGTCCATATCGTTGAGGGGCTGTCTGTCCAATATGCCGGCGGTATCGACGATGTAGTCGATGCGACCTGTTCGGGCATATACGTCGGCTAATGCTTTTTGCACCGTATCCTTATCGGAAACATCGACTCCCGACGAGCGGCTGAATGAGTAAGGTGATACGCCGTATCGGCGACACAATTCGCACACCTCTTTGCCGATGCCGTAGCTTCCGCCGAAAACCACGATGACTTTTCCTTTCAGCTGTTTTTCCGTTATTTCCGGAGCGACGTTGCTGTAATCGGGAATGCTTCGCAGTTGAAACAACTTATCCAACAAGAAAATATCTTCTTTGTAGGTAAGTTTCATATTGAACATTTCTCCTTGTACTACATATACGGGTTCTTCGGGCAGGTATTTCAATACGACACCGCAATCATCGGTCGTTTGGAAATGCGGGTCGGTCAGCGCTTTTTCGTAAGCAGCTTTAATGACCGAACGTTTGAATGCTTGCGGCGTCTGCCCGTTCCGCAGCAGGGAGCGGGGCGGAATATGTACAATTTCGTTGCGTTCGTTTACCTGTATGATGGTGTCGGTTGTGGGTACTGCCACATCTACCGCATGATGGTGCGACAGCGCCTCGATGCAGTCGCTGATGATGCGCTCATTGACCAGCGGTCGCACCGAGTCGTGGAAAATAAGGTTCACGTCTTCGTCGTAGGCGTTGATAGCTGCCAAACTCGATTGATACCGTTCGTTGCCGCCGATCAGGACTTTTTTCAATTTGGAAAAACGATTTTTCAATGCGATTTCTTCCATATCGCGCACATAGTCGGCATGTACTACCACTGCGATTTCGTCGATTTGCCGATGCCGCTGGAATACGTCTATCGTATGTTCTATCACTTTTTTACCGGCGATTTTCAAGAATTGTTTGGGTAATGTTTCACCTAAACGCAAACCGATGCCTCCGGCTAAAATGACAGCTATGTTTTTCTCCATTTCGCTTGTTTTGTGCAAAAATAACAATTAATTTTCAAAACAATGCAAGACGGCAGGGAATTATCTGTCGTTGCGTTTTATCAGACCCAAGTATTGGAAACTCTCTCTCATCGTAACCGAGCGGCAGAGCCATAGCGTGGCGAGATACAGAGCGGCGGAGATGCCGATTTTTGCGAAGAAGCGCAGGAAGATGTTTTCGACGGAAAGCGTAAGCCAATAAGCCGCTCCCGTGCAGCACAAGGCGATGACGGCGTATGGAAGAATGTCGAGAACGGTGTGCCGGAAACGCAGTCCCGTTTCTTTCCGAATGCTTAGGTGCCATATCGGCAGCCAGCCGATATTTATGCCGACGAAGCAGAACACCATGCTGCGAATGCCGTAAGGATAGGCGAGAAGAAACGATGCCAAAACAAGCAGCCCCGATGCAATGATGTTCCACATATATCGGGTGGATTTACCTTTGCTGATGATAAGCTGCTGATATAACGATGAAATGGGAAAGAAAGCGCCCCCAACGCAAAGTATCTGCATCAATTGCGCACTCGGCAGCCACTTGTCCGTGATAGCGATGGCGATAAGTTCTTCCGCCACCAGACCGAGTCCCAGCATGGCAGGAAAAGAGATGAATGCGGCAAAGCGCAGCATTTTGCGGAAGATGCGCTGCTGGCGCTCCCGTTCATTGGCAACACTTGCCAGCACCGGTTGCGCCACCCCGTTTATCGTTCCCCAAAGAGCCGATTGCCCCATATTGTTCCATTTGTAGGCTTGGTTGTAATACCCCACCTCGCGTTCGGAGTAGAGGCGCCCCAGAACGACACTCAGTATATTTTGATTGATGACATTGAAAAAGTTGGTGATAAGCAGCTTGTAACTGAATCCGAACATTCGGCGTATGGGCGAAAAATCGAAACTGAATTTGGGTCGCCATGCCGAAAAGTACCAATAACAGCCGGTCGTTATCAGGATATACATGATATGCTGTGTGGCGATACCCCAATAGGAAAATCCGAAGTATGCCAATGTTACCCCCGTGCAGCCGGCAACGATGAGTCCGGTAATTTGGGATATGGCACGCTGTTTTACCATAAGGTTGCGAAACATATAAGCCGAAGGTGTGGCGCAGAAACTCGAACATACGAATCCTAAAAAAATGTAGCGCGCCAATCGGATGATTTCCGGCGTATGGTAAAAGCGGGCGATAAGAGGGGCTGCAAAGAAAAACACCACGTAGAGCAGGCAGCTCACACCGGAACTGAACCAGAATACGGCATTGTAATCGCGATGTTCCGCTTTTTTGAGATTGACAAGGGCTGCCGTGAATCCGCTTTCTTGCAAAAGCCCGGCAAGTAATGAAAAAACGGTGAGCATACCCACCATACCGTAATCGGCAGGCGAGAGAAGCCGTGCCAGAAAAATGCCGAAGAGCAGATTGAGCAGCTGTTGCAATCCGTTGCTCAATCCGCCCCAGAATATGCCTTTGGCGGTTTTTTCTTTCAGCGACTGTTCTTCTGCCATTTCATTTGCTTTGTGCAAAAATAGCAATTCTCTGGCGAAGTCGGTGCTTCGCAGGGAAATTTAGTGCGTGCGGCGCACCGAGTGTACGGGCGCACTGCCGCCGCTGCTTCTGCCCGAAGAGGCTTTCGGCGTTTTCGTCTTGGCGGGTTTGCTCTTGGGGGCAGCCGGTTGCGAGCTGCCGCGCGACGAACGTGCCGACGACGATTTTTCTTTTGCCGGCTCTGCCGTAGGCGCAGCTTCCGCTTCTGTTTCCGACTTGGCGGCTCTTGCCTGCTGCTTCGTCTGTTTCGGTTGGTTATCGGGGTTGCTTACCCACAGCGATTTGTCGAACTGCCGCAACTCTTGTTCTATGGCGTTGCGGGCGCTGTCCTGCGCTTCGGGGGTGGGATAGAGCTGCACGAGCGACATGTTTTGCAGATTCTGCGTCTTGTATATTTCTCCGTCGAACATACGCAGCGTGAAAAAGTCGTCGTAAGTATAGTTGCGGGCGTTATTGAAATCGCTGTTCATGATATATTGCTGCGCAAGGAACGGACGCACGTCGTCGTACTTCACCCAGAACATCGGGTAACGCACGGCTTCGCCTCCGAAGTCGCCCACGCGGTGCAGCACGGGGCAGATGGCTTCGATGACGGGACGGCAGGTCGATGCCTGCGGGTCGAATATCCAGTTCTCTTTCACGTAGTACGAAAGCACTTCGTTGCAAGGCACGTCGCTCTCTTCGATAATATAGGTGTTGCGGCGGGCGGTGCGACCCTCTTTCACTTCGTAGAGTATGTGGAAGCGGTCTAACATATCCTCCGTTTTCACTTCGTATTCTTCGGTGAAAATCTCGCGACCGTCGAGATATTCATACACCTTTATCTGATTCGATGCCACTAATTCGAGCAAGATGCGGAACAGGTTTTTCTGACCGTCGATGATTTCTTCGGGGAAATAGAGCGGCAGATTTTTTTTCTTCTGCAAATCGAGCTGCCGGTATATGCCCCGCGTCCACGGCGCATTTTCGCCGACGTCGGCGTGATTCCCGTATTGGGTTTGGGCGCGTACCGTAAGCCCCGTATTGTCGGTTTTTCGGGCATTCTCCGTGCTGCTGCGCCGCACGACCGTGTTTTGCGCTTCGCCGGTCGGCATCAAAGCGCATAGACCGAGTATAACGAATAGGTGTTTTACCGTGATTTTCATAATCGTCTATATCATTTGCATTTACAATCAATTTACAATTATCTCTATGGGCGAGAGGTCGCGCTCGATGCCGTCGGGTCCGATGGCTTTCACCCGCGATATGTAGAAACGTTTTCCGCGTGAGAGTCGGCGGAAGCTGTCTTTCTGCCGCTGCGAGAATTTGCTGCCGTCGGAAACTTCGGGAATGGCATTGCCCATCGAATCGAAAAATACCGTTTCAAAGCTCAACACTTTGTATTCGACATTCAGCAGATCGTCGTCGATAGCCGCCTCGATGCCGGGTGCTGCCAGCAGCCGCGTTTTGGGGAACGGGCGTCCGCCTTTGTAGCGCTGCTCGTTGCCTTTCTCGTCTTTATAAGCGATGTAGGGCATGGGGTCGGGGAGCTGCCGTACACGGAACGTCGAACTGTTCACCACCTGATTCCGTCCGTTGATGATAGCCGAAACCGTAATGGTAACGTCTTCGCCCACTTTGGCGGGACGCACCTGCCAAATGGCGCCCGAGCGCGTGAGGCTGCCTCCCTTTATCGTCGCCGACACTTCGTGGCTGGGAATGCCCGGCACGGAGATGCTTAACGGGTTGTCGATGCCGGCATACAGCACGTTCATCATCGTCGCCGACACCGTAGCCATCGGCTCGATGACCGAGTAGGTGGTGCTGAACGGGTGGCGCGTTGCCGACCCGTCGCCGTGCGGCACTTCGAGATAACCGTCGAGGTTGTACACGCCGGCGCGGGTGCACAGTACCTCGTACAGCCCGTCTTTGCGGTCGGCGATTCTTTCGTCGCCGATGTTGATGACGGGCGCCATGGTGGTGTCTATGGCTGCCAGCACGATGTGGGCGGAATACTTGCTGCCGCGTATGACGCTGCGCGATTCCGGTATGACGTAAGCGTTCAGTTGGTTTACGCGCACATCGTCTTTGTCGATGTTGGTAAGCAGCGTGTGCAGTATTTCTCCTTCGGCAGAGCGCAGGTCGCTCTGTATTTTTGTCAACAGGGTAATGGCGGCGATGACGGGCATATTCTCGAAATTCGCCTCCTCCCATGTTTCTTTCTCTACGACGGCGCTTTTATGGGTGCGCGGGTAGAGGTATTCGTTGATGAGGCGGCGTTTCACGCTGTCGGTTATCATTTCGTCCACCATTTCGCTGTACGACACGAGCGCCTCGCGCAGTTTGCGCCCTTCGCGCGTCGTGGGCGAGAGCATGATATACGATGCCGCTTCGAGGTCGTCCTGCCGCTCGATATTGTTTACATCGCCGTTTTTGCCGTCGGCTTCGCGCACGATGCGCAGTTTCAGGTCGGCGATGTAGTTGTAGAGCGAATCGGTGCGTCCGTGCACTTCGGTCGCTTTCCGATACCACTCGCCCGATTTTTCAGGGTTGTTTCTGTTATAGGTCGTCAATTCGTCGTACAGGCTCGCATTCTGCACCGCCACGTTCTCGGTCGTGCGCACCAAACCCTCCTCAACCTGCCGAAATCCGTTCAACACGTCCGACGATACGTTGAGTGCCAACATGGCGGTCAGGACGATATACATCAAGTTTATCATCTTCTGACGGGGCGACAAATTGGAATTGTGTGATGCCATGTTCGTGTAAAATCTGGTTTATGCGTTTTCTCCGGTAGATTCGGCGGGTGCGACGGGGTTTTCCGGCTGCACCGGACGGGTCGGCTGCGGCGTGTACATATTCACCGTCATGGCGGTAAGCATGTTACGGTATACCGAATTGAGCTGCGCCATGTACTGCGTCATCTTTTCCACTTCGGCGCAGTAGCGCGAGCTGTCCTGCATCGAGCCTTCGTACATATCGCGAATGTTGCGCAGACCGGCGTTTACGCGGTCGATGTTGTCGAGCTGCGAACTGATGCTCTTCAACTGTATTTCGTAAATCGTGTTCAGACCCGAAATGTTACGGTTGAGCGCCTCCATCTGGGTGATGTAGCCCTGCGTGTTGTTGCCTATGCCGTCGCTGTTGTCGGTGATGCTGCGGTAGGAGCGGAGCAGCGTGTCCGACACTTCGGTAAGCGATTGCGTGGCTTGGCGGAACTGTGTCATCTGTTCCGTGATAGCCGCCATTTGGTTGAGGTAGTTTTGAGTCGCCTCCGTCAGCTCCGCCATGTGGGAAATCTGTTCGGCTGCCGCCGACAATTTCTGGATACTCTCGGAGAGGTTGCGCGTGTCTTCCTCGCTCACGTCGATGTTCGACGGTATACCGGCTATGCGGCGCGCATCGGCACCCGAAACGGAAACGCCGTCCGTCATATTGATTGCGCCGCCCGCTGCGCCCGATACCGTGCCGTTGATGACGACCCCGCCGCCACCGCCGTTAAATTCCGGACGGTCGTCGGGATTGTTCGTGTCAAGCACGGGGAATACTTCTTCCCAGTGATACTCTTTGGAGGGACGGTCGAATGCCGTGAGTACGAACATCAACACCTCCACGCCCATACCTATCGAGAGCATGAGATTGCCGCCCGGCAGGTGCAGGATTTTGAACAGCGCACCCCATATCACGATAGCGGCGCCGATACTGTATGCAAAATTGAAAAAACGTTTTCCGGAATCGCCCGACAAAAACTTTTCAATACGGTTTTTATATCTCTTGTATTTTCCCATGACGGTAAAATATTAACAGGTTCTCAATCAGTTTTTACGCCCTTTGGCAAAGCCCACTTGGGTGCGTACGCAGCGGAATCCGATGTACGACCGCTGCTCGTTTTGGTATTCCCACATGCGCATATCCGAGCGCACGAAATTCGATACGTCTTTCCATGAGCCGCCACGCACGATTTTGCGTTTCATGCGGTAGGGGTCTTCCTTGGCGGCATTGTAGCGGAAATCGGGATTCATGTCGCCCGTGTATTGGTCGACGGCTTCGGTGTAGGCGGTCGAAGTCCATTCCGATACATTGCCCGCCATATCGTACAAACCGAACTCGTTGGGAGGGTAGGTGCCTACCCGCGACGAAATCAGGTTTCCGTCTTTTACATAGTTGCCTTTCAGCGGTTTGAAGTTGGCGTAGAAGCAGCCTTTGTCGGCCATCGTATCGTCGCCGTCCCATGGATAGCTGCTTTCGTTTTTGCCGGCGCGGGCGGCATATTCCCATTCGGCTTCGGTGGGCAGACGGTAAGGTTCGATGAATCGGTTGCCTGCCGATGCGCGCAGTAGGTTCGTGCGCCATGTGCAGAACGCATTTGCCTGTTCCCACGATACCCCTACCACCGGATAGTCGTTGTATCCCGGGTGTGCGAAGTACATGCGCATATACGGCTCGTTGTAGGAGTTGTCGAAGTCGTTGATCCACGCCGTCGTGTCGGGATAGATGTTGATGATATAGGTATTGAGGAAGTCGTATTCGCTTTGGAGTGGGCGAATAATTGTCTGCGAGACGATGCGTCCGTCGTCGTCGATGAATGCCGTATCCTTCGAGATAAGTATTTCTTCGTTGCTCGGGGCGATGTCCGTATTCAATACCCTGCGGGAGGGGTCGAGCCGGTTCCGGCGTTTGGCGGCTTCGGTGTGATTATAGACATCGAAGCGGAAATTCAGTTGAGCGGCGTCGAGCGATTTTTCACCCGTAATCGGGTCGATGCGATAGAGGCTCTCTATGGCGCGCGCTTCGTCTTCGCTCGGATTTTTCCAAGGAATGGCTTTTGCCCAGTTCAGGTGCGGGGTGACGGGATTGCCTTCACGGTCTTCTTCTATCTTGAAGGCTTCGTTTCCGCCGAAAGCGGGGTCGGCAAGCCGTTCGCGAATGATGGAGTCGCGCACCCAGTTTACGAATTGTTTATATTCGGAATTGGTGATTTCCGTATCGTCCATCCAGAAAGCGTCCACCGAAATGCTGCGGGCGTTCGAGGGCGTGCCCCACAGCGAGTCGCTTTCGGCGCGACCCATTTCAAAGGAGCCTCTCTTTATCAATACCATGCCATAGGGCGTGGGTTCGCCCCAAGCCATACCGCCCACGCCGGTCAGTTCTCCGCCGTTGGAGCCTCCTGTCGAGGCGCAACCGCTTGCCAGTGCGGCGAGTGCGAGGAATGAAATATATTTTTTCATATACATGAATTATAATATTCTGATGCTTTTATGTTTGTTCTTTTTCCCTTTCGACATATTGAGTTTCATGCTGTATCCCAAGAATATTTCATGGCTGCCGCTCGATGCTTTCTGTATGGCGGAAGTGGAATAATCGTAAGAATATCCCAGCAGGAAATTTTTATATTCGGCACCGACCATGATGATGACAGCCTCTTTCCAGCGATACCCCAAACCTCCCCAAATGAAATTGTTATATTTCAGTCTCAGAGAGAGTTCGGCTTGCAACATTTGAAAAGTCGTCTTCAACATCATTGCCGGTTGCAATTCATATAACGGGTTTTTCAGGGGAATATTGCCTCCGGCGGTAAAATAAAATACGCGGGCGATGCACCCTTCGTATGTATCGTCGAACGTAATGGTGGGTTGGGTGAGGTGCGTGGCAGATAATCCCGCATAGAAATACTTATGTGTATAATATACGCCGAATCCGATATCCAATGCCGAGCCTTCGACTTCTGTCGAGGGTATGGCGTCGTCGGTCGTCTGGTGGTAGTCGCTTTCGGGAATGAATACTTTCGTGCCGTCGAATGTTTGGCTCAATACCCCCACTTGCAGACCGAGACTCAACTGCCCGCCCCACAATCGCACTTTGTAGGCATATTGCACACCGAGCGACATCGTTTTGAACAGACCGTAGCTGTCGTTGCCCAACAACACGCCTACGCCGTGTCGGCTTTTTGCTATGCTGAAAGGCATATCCGCCAAAATCAGAAACGTTTTGGGCGCACCCAGCATGCCCACCCATTGCTGGCGTGTTCCGGCGCGGATATTCAGTTTGTCGTAGCTGCCTGCCGCTCCCGCATTGTAGTAGGTGGGCATCGCCCAATACTGGCTCAGCTGCGTGTCGTCTTGCGCCCGCGACGGTATCGCGCACGAAAGTACAAACAGCAAAAGCAGATATCGAATCGTTTTATACATACGGTGTGTGCGCGTGTCGCACATACTCTATAAACTCAAAAAGCCGCCATAAATTGTATTATCTCCCGCTTTTTTCTGCCGAATGAAAAATAAAACGCCCGTCGGGTGTCGGCGGGCGTTGAATGTAGGATAGGAGGTAGATGTGCTTAAAACATCAAGGCAGTCGGAACAGGTAGCCGATAGGTTTGCTCAGCTTGAAATTCTTGTTGGCTTCTCCCGAATAGAGTTCTCCGTTCGACAGCGAGAGCTGCCGCACCCCTTGTTTGGCGTCGAATTTCAACGCTTTCAGGTTTACCCAAAAAGTATTCGGACTAAGGGTCGATTCAAAATAATAAACGCGATTCTTTTGGTCGGAGACCGAACGCCACAGCGTCGAGGAAATTTCCGGTTGGTCGGGCGTACTGATGCCCAACGGCACCGACACGTTGCGCATGACGCCGAACACGCCGGCGAGTGCCGTACGGTCGTCTGCCGTGCGGGGCAGTACTCCGATGTAGAATGCGGCGCGCGTAAAACGGTCGGACGAGCGGTTGGTGCCGGGCAGCATTTTCAACCCGCCGATACTCTGCCAGTATTCGTTAATGGCAAGCTGTTTGGCATAACTCGGCGCGTTGGTCATCACCTGATACTGTTTGCCCTCGTGTATCGAAATTTTGCCGTCGAGATACTCGATGATGGCGCTGTTTCCCGTCGTGTCGGTGATAGCCATATGCAGGGTCGAAGCCGAGCCGTTGGGCATGGCGGGAGCGTCGATGCGGAAACGGTCTTGTTGCAGCTCCGCCACCGCTTCGCTTACGCTTGCGAAATTGTCGAGCACGTATTGCGCCCAGATGCTGACGCCCATGACGGGACGAGTATCGCCCGGCAGGGAATAAACCGTTTCGGGCAGGTAAAGCAGATTTACCACGAGCCCCCGCTCGTTCATGCCTTCGCTCACGCCCATGTCGTAGCCTACCGCCACGATGCTGCCGTACTTAGACGTCCAGCGCACGGTGCTGCCCCTGTCGTAGCCGGCATACGTTACGCCGCGCGGCAGCAGGTAGAGGTCGGTGGGTATGTTTTCCCGCCAGTCCATCGTCCTGCCCGTAATCACCAATCCGTTTTCGCCGATATACACGGCGCGGGTGCAGGCATCGCTCGGCGTGCCTGCCGTTCCCCATAAGGCAGCCGCTGCCAGAGCGACTGCGAACATTCCATGTTTCATCATAATCATTTTTATTAAAAACATACGCATAACGCCTTGCGGTGGAAAAAGTTTTCGGAGGCGGTCGGCACCGACGAAGTTTTCAAAACAAAAAAGCCTGAATGCGAAAAACATTCAGGCTTTTGAAAGATGAAAATCGACGGTCAGCGCACGAACAGCAGTTCGCGGTATTTGGGCAGCGTCCAGAGCCGGTCGTCCACCGAAAGTTCGAGCTTGTCGATGTGATAACGTATTTCGTCGAGTTTGGGAGCGATGATGTCGTGGTAGGCGATAGCCTTTTCGCGTATGTCGGCGATGCGGTTCGCCACTTTCCGCGCTTCCACGAGTTCATCGACTTTGGCTTTGATGGCGATTTCCCGTTCGGCAATATCCTCGATGATTTCGAGATTCTTCGCCGAGAGGCGGGCAGCCTTTTCGGCGGGGAAGAGGTCGCGCATTTTATATACGTTGTCGATGAGGGTCGATTGGTAGGCGGTGGCGACGGGTATGATGTGGTTCATCACCAAGTCGCCCAGTACACGCGCTTCGATTTGTATTTTTTTCGTGTAAGTTTCCCACTTCACTTCGTTGCGGGCTTCCAGCTCTTTGCGGTTCATGACGCCCATTTCTTCGAACATTTTTACCGAGCTTTCTTTGAGGTAGTTGTCGAAAATCAGGGGCACGCTCGTTTCGCAGTCGAGCCCGCGGCGGGCGGCTTCGGCTTTCCATTCGTCGCTGTAACCGTTGCCGTCGAAGTGTATCGGTTTGCACTCTTTGATGTAGCGGCGCAGCACGTGAAGTATGGCGATGTGCAGGCTCAGCCCTTCGGCAATCAGCGCATCGACATCTTTCTTGAATTGCGTCAGTTGGTGCGCCACAGCCGTATTGAGGGCAATCATGGCGGAAGCACAGTTGGCTTCCGAGCCGACGGCGCGGAACTCGAAGCGGTTGCCGGTGAAAGCAAAAGGCGATGTGCGGTTGCGGTCGGTGTTGTCGATAAGCAGCTCCGGTATTTGGGGAATATCGACTTTCATGCCGTGCTTGCCGCTCAGTGCCGAAAAATCGTTGTCGTCGCTCTCCTCGATATGGGCGAGCACGTTGGAGAGCTGCGTGCCGAGAAACGACGATATGATGGCGGGAGGCGCCTCGTTCGCTCCCAGACGGTGGGCGTTGGTCGCACTCGAAATGGAGGCTTTGAGCAGCCCGTTGTGTTTATATACCGCCATCAGCGTATTCACGACGAAAGTGATGAATCGCAGGTTGTCGGTCGGTGTCTTGCCGGGAGCCATGAGCAGAATGCCGGTATCGGTGCCCAGCGACCAGTTGTTGTGTTTTCCCGAGCCGTTTACCCCCTTGAACGGTTTTTCGTGCAGGAGTACGCGGAAACCGTGATTGCGCGCCAGCTTACGCATCAGCGACATGATGAGCAGGTTGTGGTCGTTGGCGAGATTGCACTCCTCATAAATGGGAGCCAACTCGAATTGGTTGGGCGCCACTTCGTTGTGGCGCGTTTTTACGGGGATTCCCAATTTGAGCGCCTCGATTTCCAAATCTTTCATGAATGCTGCCACGCGAGTAGGTATCGCACCGAAGTAATGGTCTTCGAGCTGCTGGTTTTTGGAACTTTCGTGCCCCATCAGCGTGCGACCCGTAAGCAGCAGGTCGGGACGGGCGGCATAAAGACCTTCATCGACAAGGAAGTATTCCTGTTCCCAGCCGAGATAGGCGATGACCTTTTTCACATCGGGATTGAAGTAGCGGCACACCTCGACGGCTGCCTTATCTACGGCGCGAAGCGCTTTCAGCAGCGGTGCTTTGTAGTCGAGCGATTCGCCCGTGTAGGCGATGAAAATCGTCGGTATGCACAACGTGTCATCGACGATGAATGCGGGCGACGACGGGTCCCATGCCGAATATCCGCGCGCCTCGAACGTGTTGCGGATACCGCCGTTCGGAAAGCTCGACGCATCGGGTTCCTGCTGTACCAGCAGCTTTCCCGAAAACTCCTGTATCACACCGCCGCGACCGTCGTGCTCGATAAAGGAGTCGTGCTTTTCCGCCGTGCCTTCGGTAAGCGGGGCGAACCAGTGCGTGTAGTGCGTCGCGCCCATTTCCACCGCCCATGTTTTCATGCCTTCGGCTATGCGGTCTGCCATGGAGCGTTCCAACGGCGCCCCGTTGCAAATGGCATTCATCAAATGGGTGTAGGCTTCTGTCGGCAGATATTGCCGCATTTTTTCCTGATTGAATACATATTTTCCGAAATACTCCGACGGTAATTCCGACGGAACGGGTACATCGACGGGCTTTTTCTTGAAAGCCTCCTCTACAACTCTGAATCGAAGTGTGGACATAATTAGGGCATTTAGGTAAAAAATAAAAACAGATTTCCGGACGACAAAGGTATAAAAAATTTTTAACCGTTCTTTTGTTCATTTATTTTTTGAATAACTTTTGAATCTCTTATAATATCGCTATCTTTGCACAAATTTATAAATCCTGAAAAAATATGTGTGGAATAGTGGGATATATAGGAAACGAAGATGCTTATCCTATACTTATAAAGGCACTTAAAAGATTGGAATACAGAGGGTATGACAGTGCGGGAATTGCTTTGATAAATGATTCGAATGAATTGAACATTTATAAAACCAAAGGAAAAGTAGCCGATCTCGAACACTCCGTCGAAGGAAAGGACATAACCGGACGCATCGGCATCGCCCATACGCGGTGGGCTACGCATGGCGAGCCCAATCAAATCAATGCGCACCCTCATTTCTCTGAATCCGGAAATTTGGCGTTGATACACAACGGTATCATCGAAAACTACGCTACTATCAAGAAAAATCTGCAACAAGAGGGTTACACGTTCAAGAGCAGCACCGATACCGAAGTGCTCGTGCAACTCATCGAATATATACAGCTGTCGCACGACCTCGACTTGTTGAGCGCCGTGCAGCTTGCCTTGCATCAGGTCATCGGAGCATATGCCATTGCCATTTTGGACAAACGCCACCCCGACACGATTATCGCTGCACGGCAGAGCAGTCCCTTGGCGATAGGTGTTTGTGACGACGGCAGTTTCGTTCTGGCTTCCGACGCATCGCCCATCGTGGAGCACACCAACCGCATCGTATATCTCGGCGACGGTGAAATTGCCCTTCTCAAAAAAGGCTCTCCGTTGCAAATCGTAACGCGGGACAATGCCAAGGTTACTCCGAAAATAAGTACGACCACCCTCAATATCGGACAACTCGAAAAAGGAGGATTTCCTCATTTCATGCTGAAAGAGATTTTCGAGCAAGCCGATTGCATCAGAGACTGTATGCGCGGACGCATCAATGTCGAAGGCAACGCCGTTTCGCTTTCGGCAGTCATCGACCATAAAGAGCGTTTGTTGAATGCCCGCCGTTTCGTCATCGTGGCGTGCGGTACCTCGTGGCATGCCGCCCTTATCGGAAAACATCTTATCGAGCATTTCTGCCGTTTCCCGGTGGAGGTGGAATATGCGTCGGAATTTCGCTACCGGAATCCCGTCATCGACGAAAAAGATGTCGTCATCGCCATTTCCCAGTCGGGCGAAACCGCCGATACGCTGGCAGCCGTCGAGGAAGCCAAGAAGAAAGGAGCGTTCGTGTATGGCATTTGCAACTCGATAGGTTCTTCGATAGCCCGCGACACCGACACGGGTTCGTACATACATGTCGGACCGGAGATAGGCGTGGCGTCAACGAAAGCATTTACAGGGCAGGTTACCGTGCTTACCCTTTTGGCGCTGGCGCTGGCAAAAGAGAAAAATTGCATATCGTCCGAAGAATTTACGGAGACGATTCGCGAATTGAACAAGATTCCCGATAAGATGAAACAGGTCGTGGAATTGAACGATGCCATTGCTCAGCTCTCAAAAACATTTACCTATGCTCACAATTTCATCTATCTGGGGCGGGGATACAACTTTCCGGTGGCGTTGGAAGGCGCGCTCAAATTGAAAGAAATTTCGTATATTCACGCCGAAGGCTATCCTGCCGCAGAGATGAAACACGGTCCCATAGCTCTTATTGATGCCGAAATGCCGGTGGTCGTCGTGGCTACCCACAATGCACAATATGAAAAAATAATCAGCAATATACAAGAAATAAAAGCGCGGCACGGCAGGGTGGTTGCTTTGGTGAACGAAGGCGATGTCGAAATAAAGAAAATCGCCGACTTCTGCATCGAGCTGCCGCATACGCTGCCCTGTCTCGAACCGCTGATTACCACCATACCGTTGCAGCTGCTTGCCTACCATGTGGCGGTAAGCAAGGGCAAGGACGTCGATCAGCCGCGAAACCTTGCCAAGTCGGTTACGGTGGAATAGGGGAAAAGAAAATTCAACAGGATATAGGTTACACGATGGAACAATTGAAACACGAATGCGGGGTGGCGATGATACGGTTGCTCAAACCGCTTTCGTATTACAAACAGAAATACGGCACGTGGCTGTACGGGCTCAACAAGCTCTACCTGCTGATGGAAAAACAGCACAACCGCGGGCAGGAGGGAGCAGGACTTACCTGTGTTAAACTGCAATCGCAGCCGGGCGAAGAATATATGTTCCGCGAGCGTGCATTGGGTACGGGCGCTATTACCGAAATATTCGGCGCGGTACATCGGCATTTTGCGTCGCTGCCGCCCGAGAAACTGCACGATGCCGATTATGCCCAGCGTTATTTGCCTTTTGCCGGCGAGCTTTATATGGGGCATTTGCGATACAGTACCACCGGCAAGTCGGGACTTTCGTTCGTGCACCCCGTATTGCGCCGCGACAACTGGCGCGCCAAAAACCTGAGCCTTTGCGGCAATTTCAACCTTACCAACGTCGATGAAATTTTTGACGAAATCACCGGACAGGGACAGCACCCCCGCCAATATGCCGACACCTATATCATGCTTGAACAGGTGGGACACCGGCTCGACCGCGAAGCCGACCGTCTCTATACCGAGCTGAAAGCCGAAGGTCTCGACGGGAAAGCTCTGACCGAAGCCATAGAAGAACAAATCGACCTGTCGAACGTCTTGCGCAAAACCTCTCCGTCGTGGGACGGCGGTTACGTGATATGCGGCGTTACCGGCAGCGGCGAAATGTTCTCGATTCGCGACCCGTGGGGGCTGCGGCCTGCTTTTTGGTATGCCGACGACGAAGTGGTGGTCGTGGCTTCCGAGCGTCCCGTCATACAGACGGCATTCAACCTTGCTGTCGATGACATTCGCGAGTTGCAGCCGGGCGAAGCGCTTTTCATTAACAAGCGGGGCAAGTATCGTACCGAAACGATTAATGCTCCCCGTGAAAGAAAAGCCTGTTCGTTCGAGCGCATCTATTTTTCACGGGGTAGCGACCGCGACATTTATCAAGAGCGCAAACAGTTGGGAAAGAATTTGGTGAGACCGTTGCTCAAAGCCGTCGATAACGATATTGAGCATACGGTCTTTTCTTTCATTCCGAATACGGCGGAAGTCGCTTTCTTCGGAATGCAGGAAGGGTTTGAAGAATACTTGAACCGGCTGAAAACCGATTACATACTCTCGCACGAAGGAAACGTGTCGCGCGAAGCGTTGGAACATATCCTCTCCATGCGCGTGCGTTCCGAAAAAGTGGTCATCAAGGACATCAAGCTGCGGACGTTCATTGCCGAAGGCAACACGCGCGACGATCTTGCCGCACACGTTTACGACATCACCTACGGCAGTCTTGTGCCCTACGTCGATAATCTGGTCGTCATCGACGACAGCATCGTGCGGGGTACGACGCTGCGCCAGAGCATCATCGGCATACTCGACCGCCTGCACCCGAAAAAAATCGTCATCGTTTCGTCGTCGCCCCAAGTACGCTATCCCGACTATTACGGCATCGACATGGCACGCATGGACGAATTTATCGCTTTCAAAGCTGCTATTGCTCTCTTGCAAGAGAGCGGCAGGGAGGAGCTTATCATCGACACCTATCGTCGTGCCGTAGCGCAGCGCAGCCTGCCCAAAAGCAAAATGGTGAACTGGGTGAAAAAAATATACGAACCTTTCACCGACGAAGAAATATCGGCGAAAATCGCCGCACTGCTCACGCCTGCCGGAACGCAGGCGGAAGTGCAAATCGTCTATCAGACGCAGGAGGGATTGCGGGCGGCGTGTCCCGACCACACGGGCGACTGGTACTTTTCGGGCGACTATCCCACCGTCGGCGGCACCATGCTCGTGAACGAAGCCTACATACATTATATAGAAAAAGAAATATTACATAAAAACTGAGTGCATACCATGCAAGCAAGAAAAGAAGTTGTATTGATTCTCGACGACGGCAGCCGCTTTCGCGGATATTCGTTCGGCTACGACAAAGCCGTGGCGGGCGAGGTGGTTTTCAACACTGCCATGACGGGTTATCCGGAGAGTTTGACCGACCCTTCGTATGCCGGTCAGTTGATGGTGCTTACCTATCCGTTGGTCGGCAATTACGGAGTGCCACGTCAGACTTTCGAGCCGGACGGCATATCGACCTTTTTGGAGTCGGAAAAGATTCACGCCGAAGCGATTATCGTGTCGGACTATTCCGAGAATTTCAGTCATTGGAATGCAGTGGAGAGTCTTGCCGACTGGTTGAAGCGCGAAAAAATCGCCGGCATCACCGGCATCGACACGCGCGCATTGACCAAACTGCTGCGCGAAAAAGGCAGCATGAAAGGCAAAATCGTTTTTGATGACGAGAACGAAATCGACTTCATCGACCCCAACCTCATTAATCAGGTCGCCCGCGTGAGCTGCAAGGAAGTCATCACCTACGGCAGCGGCAAAAAGCGCGTCGTGCTCGTCGATTGCGGGGTGAAGCACAACATCATTCGCTGCCTGTTGAAACGCGACGTTACCCTTATCCGCGTGCCGTGGGATTACGACTTCAATACGATAGACTACGACGGGCTGTTCATTTCCAACGGTCCGGGCGACCCCGATATGTGCGAAACCACCGTATCGCACATACGCACCGCCATGAAGACAGGAAAGCCCATATTCGGCATCTGCATGGGCAACCAGCTTTTGGCGAAAGCCGGCGGCGCAAAAATTTTCAAACTGAAATACGGACATCGCAGCCACAACCAACCGGTGCGCATGGTGGGTACGAACAAATGTTTCATCACCTCCCAGAATCACGGTTTTGCTGTGGATAACAACACGCTCGGCGACGATTGGGAGCCGCTTTTCCTGAACATGAACGACGGCACCAACGAGGGCATACGCCACAAAACGCTGCCCTTCTTCTCGGCGCAATTCCACCCCGAAGCCGCCAGCGGACCCACCGACACCGAATTTTTGTTCGACACGTTTATTGACAAGATTTAAGCCTGCATATTTATGGATACGACAATAAAGAAAGTTTTGCTGTTAGGCTCCGGAGCTTTGAAAATAGGCGAAGCCGGAGAATTTGACTACTCGGGTTCGCAAGCCTTGAAAGCCTTGCGCGAGGAGGGGATAGAGACCATTCTCATCAACCCGAACATCGCCACCGTGCAGACTTCGGAAGGCGTTGCCGACCATATCTATTTCCTGCCCGTTACGCCCTTTTTCGTGGAAAAAGTCATCGCCAAAGAGCGTCCGCAAGGCATCTTGCTCTCGTTCGGCGGGCAGACGGCGCTCAACTGCGGCGTCGCCCTCTACCGCGAAGGCATACTCGAAAAGTACGGCGTGCAGGTGTTGGGTACTCCCGTGCAGGCAATCATGGATACCGAAGACCGCGAGCTTTTTGTCAAAAAGCTCGACGAGATACATATCAAAACCATCAAGAGCGAAGCGGTGGAGAATATCGCCGATGCCCGTGCGGCAGCCCTCCGGCTGGGCTATCCCGTCATCATTCGCGCCGCCTACGCTTTGGGCGGACTCGGCAGCGGATTCTGCGACAACGAGGAGGAACTCGACAAACTCGTGGAAAAAGCCTTCTCTTTCTCGCCGCAGGTGCTGGTGGAAAAATCGCTGAAAGGTTGGAAGGAAATCGAGTACGAAGTGGTGCGCGACCGATACGACAACTGTATCACCGTGTGCAACATGGAAAACTTCGACCCGCTGGGCATTCACACGGGCGAGAGCATCGTCATCGCCCCGTCGCAGACGCTTACCAACAGCGAATACCACAAACTGCGCGAATTGGCGATACGCATCATTCGCCACATAGGTATCGTGGGCGAGTGCAACGTGCAATACGCTTTCGACCCCGAATCCGAAGACTACCGCGTCATCGAAGTCAATGCCCGCCTGAGCCGTTCGTCGGCGCTGGCATCGAAAGCCACCGGCTATCCGTTGGCATTCGTGGCAGCCAAATTGGGATTGGGCTACGGACTTTTCGAGTTGAAAAATTCGGTTACGCAGACCACTTCGGCATTTTTCGAGCCGGCGCTCGATTACGTCGTTTGCAAAATCCCGCGCTGGGACTTGGGCAAATTTCACGGCGTTTCCCGCGAGTTGGGCAGCAGCATGAAGTCGGTGGGTGAAGTCATGGCGATAGGTCGCACCTTCGAAGAGGCGATGCAGAAAGGCTTGCGCATGATAGGACAGGGTATGCACGGCTTTGTCGAGAACAAGGAACTTGTCATCGACGACATCGACAAAGCCCTGCGCGAACCGACCGACAAGCGCGTGTTTGTCATCAGCAAAGCGATGCGGGCGGGTTACACCGTCGATCAGATACACGACCTGACGCGCATTGACCGCTGGTTTCTTGAAAAGCTGCACAACATCGTGCGCACTGCCGACGAACTCGAAACTTACAATCAGCTCGAAGCCCTGCCGCTCGACCTGCTCATACGCGCCAAACGCGAAGGCTTCTCCGATTTCCAGATAGCCCGCGCCGTACTCAAAGGCGGCGACATGGACGCCAACATTCTGCGCGTGCGCATGTTCCGCAAGAGCCACGACGTGGTGCCCGTCGTCAAACAAATCGACACGCTGGCTGCCGAATATCCGGCACAGACCAATTACCTCTACCTGACCTATTGCGGCACCGAACACGATATTCACTATCTCGGCGACCGCCGTTCGGTCGTGGTGCTCGGTTCGGGAGCTTACCGCATAGGCAGTTCGGTGGAATTCGACTGGTGCGGCGTCAATGCCCTCAACACCATTCGCAAAGAGGGGTATCGCAGCGTCATGATAAATTACAACCCCGAAACCGTATCGACCGATTACGATATGTGCGACCGGCTCTATTTCGACGAATTGACATTCGAGCGCGTTCTCGATATTCTCGACCTCGAAAATCCGCACGGCGTTATCGTATCGACCGGCGGACAGATACCCAACAACCTCGCCCTGAAACTTGCCGACCAAGGCGTGAACATTCTCGGAACGTCGGCTGCCAGCATCGACAACGCCGAAGACCGCAACAAATTTTCCGCCATGTGCGACCGTGTGGGTATCGACCAGCCGGCATGGCGCGAACTGACCTCGATGGACGACATCGACGAGTTTATCGCGGAGGTGGGATTCCCCGTGCTTGTGCGTCCCTCTTACGTGCTGTCGGGCGCGGCAATGAACGTCTGCTCCAACCACGACGAGCTGGTGCGATTCCTCGAACTGGCGGCGAACGTGTCGAAGAAACACCCCGTTGTCGTGTCGCAATTCATCGAACACGCCAAGGAGGTGGAGATGGACGCCGTTGCCGAAAAGGGTGAAATCATCGCTTACGCCATATCCGAACACATCGAATTTGCCGGCGTACACTCCGGCGATGCCACCATACAGTTCCCGCCGCAGAAACTCTACATGGAAACGATACGGCGGGTAAAACGCATCTCGAAGCTTATTGCCAAGGAGCTGAACATTTCAGGACCTTTCAACATTCAGTTCCTCGCCAAAGAGAATGCGATAAAAGTCATCGAATGCAATTTGCGGGCGTCGCGCAGTTTCCCGTTCATAAGCAAGGTATTGAAAATCAATTTTATCGAATTGGCTACACGCATCATGCTGGGGCTTCCGGTGGAGAAACCGCACCACACGCTTTTCGACATCGACTACGTGGGCATCAAGGCATCGCAATTCTCCTTCTCCCGTCTGCAAAAAGCCGACCCCGTACTGGGCGTCGATATGGTATCGACTGGCGAAGTCGGCTGTCTGGGCAACGATACCGATTGTGCCATATTGAAATCAATGATTTCGGTGGGACAACGCATACCCGACAAGTCGAAAGGCATACTGCTCTCGACCGGTACCGCCAAACAGAAAATCGACATGCTGCCGGCTGCCGAACAGCTTTACCGCAAAGGCTACAAGCTCTACGCCACCGGCGGCACGCACAAGATGCTCGAAAGCAACGGCATACCCTCGACCCGCGTGGCATGGCCCGACGAGACGGACGCCCCGCAGGCGCTCGACCTGCTCCACCGTAAAGAGATAGACCTCGTGGTGAACATTCCCAAAAACCTCTCGGCGGACGAGCTCGACAACGGCTACAAAATACGCCGTGCGGCTATCGACCTGAATATTCCGCTGATTACCAACTCGCGTCTGGCATCGGCGTTTATCAACGCTTTCTGCCAAATCGACCTCGACACGCTCGAAATCAAGTCTTGGGAAGAATATTGAAATAACTTTTTTACTGCTGTTTATACGAAGAAATAGAACTTATGAGATTCGATGAATTGAATTTGGAACCCGATGTCCTGCAAGGACTCGATGCGATGAATTTCAAAGAAACGACGCCGGTGCAGGAAGTCACGATACCCGTCGTGCTCGAAGGTCGCGACGTGATAGCCTGCGCCCAGACCGGCACCGGAAAAACTGCCGCCTACATATTGCCCCTGCTCAATCTGCTCACCCGCCGACCTGCCGAAAAGGCTGCCGTGCGGGCAATCGTCATCGCCCCCACGCGGGAGTTGGCACAACAGATAGATATGCAGTTCGAGGGCTTTTCATACTTTCTTCCCATCTCCACTTTCGTGGTGGCGGGCGGCGGCGACGGCGCGCAGTGGGACCAGCAGAAGCGCGGTTTGCAAATGGGTGCCGACGTGATGATTGCCACGCCCGGACGTCTGATTTCGCACTTGCTCAATACCAAAATGGATCTCTCCGGCATCGAATATCTCGTGCTCGATGAGGCAGACCGTATGCTCGATATGGGCTTCTACGAAGACATCATGCAGATATGTTCGTTCTTGCCGGCGAAGCGGCAGACATTGCTTTTCTCCGCCACCATGCCGCCCAAGATACGGCAGTTGGCGCGCAATATTCTGCACGACCCCGCCGAAGTGAACATCGCCATTTCCAAGCCCAACGACGCCATAAAACAGTCGGCTTACATCTGCTACGAACCGCAGAAAATGCGCATCATCGACACCCTGTTTTCGCACGAAATAAAAGGCAAGACCATTATTTTCGCTTCGTCGAAACTGAAAGTGAAACAGCTTGCCACCGCACTCGGACGTCTGCACTACAACGCCCGTGCCATGCACTCCGACCTCGAACAGGTGCAGCGCGATGAAGTGATGCTCGATTATAAAAACGGTAAAATCGACATCTTGGTGGCGACCGACATCGTTTCGCGCGGAATCGACATCACCGACATTGCGCTGGTGATAAACTTCGACGTGCCTCGCGACCCCGAAGACTATATCCATCGCATCGGGCGCACCGCGCGGGCGAGCGCCGAAGGCGAGGCGATAACATTCGTATCGGTCGAAGATCAGGAGCGATTCTTCCGCATCGAAAAATTTATCGAAAGAGAAGTGCCGAAACTTCCATTGCCCGAAGGGTTGGGAGAGGCGCCGGAATACGACCCGGCGAAATTAGGTCGTCGTTCTTCCCGTCGGAGAGGTTCTTCTCATCGCGGACATGGGCACGGCGGCTCCCGCCGTGCAGGCGGCAATCGAAATGCCAATGCTACGGGTAGTGCAAACAGTGCCGGCAGCGCTAATCGCAACGCAAACGGCGGTCGCAACCGCAGCCGCCGTCGCCCGAATCGGGGAAATGACAAGGGTTAAAAATTGTTTTTCAATTCCTGATAGAGGCGGTGTATGGGCAGTCCCATGACATTGAAGTAGGAGCCGCGTATGCCGTTTACCCCCACATAGCCTATCCATTCCTGTATGCCGTAGGCGCCGGCTTTGTCGAGCGGCGAAAAACGGGTAACGTAATAGTCGATTTCTTCGTCGGAAAGCGCGGCGAACGATACTTCCGTCGATACGGCAAACGACACCTCTTTTGCCTGCGTGCGTATCGTAACGCCGGTAATCACCGTGTGCGTTTTTCCCGAAAGGGCGCGGAGCATGGCGCAGGCTTCGGCATTGTCGTGCGGCTTGCCATAGACGCGACCGTCGAGCCATACGATGGTGTCGGCGGTGATGAGCAGGGTACGGCTCTCCAACATATTTTCGTAAGCCGCCGCCTTTTTTCGGGAAATGTAGAGGGGTATTTCCTCGCCTTGCAGCGTATCGGGATAACTCTCGTCGATGTTGTGCAGTACGCACACGCGATAGGGTATGCCCAATCCGCCCAACAGCTCTTTGCGGCGCGGCGAGTTGCTTGCCAGTACGATGTCGTAATTTTTCAGAAAATCCATAACTTTTTTATTACCAACCGAAAGCATCGGCGCCGAACCATGTGCCCTGCGCTTTCATCACCTGTTCCAGCACGTCGCGCCCGCAGCCGTAGCCCCCTTTGCAGGGCGATATGTAGGCGGCAATGGCTTTTATTTCGGGTGCTGCGTCGGCGGGACAGCAGGGCAGCCCCACCTGCTGCATCACTTCGTAGTCGGGAATGTCGTCGCCCATATAGAGTATTTCCTCCGGTTTCAATCCGGTCGAACTTTTCCACTCTTCGAACGGGAGCGTCTTGATGCCGGCGCCGATATAAATGTGCCGTATGCCCAAGCCCTCGAAACGTTTGCGCACCGCCTCCGTGCGTCCGCCCGTGATGATAGCCACTTCATAGCCTTTGCGCACGGCAAGTTGCAGGGCGTAGCCGTCTTTGATGTTTACGGTGCGGCACGGCTCGCCGTTGGGGTGCAGGGGAATGGTCTCGGCGGACAGCACGCCGTCGACGTCGAACGCGAAACCTTTGATAAGCGATAAGTCGTAAGCGATTTTGCTCATTTTTATGATTGTTTTTCAGTGGCGAAACGATGTATTTCTTGGCTCAACAGGCGGTATATCTCTTGTGCCGCCGGGTCGTCGAGCAGGTCGATGTGGCGTTGCATGACGCGGCGGTCGTAGCGCACGGCAGGACCCGTTTGCGCATCGGCGGGGGCGAGGCTCTCCACTTTGGCAGCCGTCTCGCGGATAAGCGGCAGCAGGGTGTCGAACGGCAGCCCGTGCTCTTGCAGCAATTTGGCGGCGACGGCGTAAAGGTGGTTGGTGAAGTTGCAGGCGAACACAGCAGCCAGATGCAGGTATTTCCGTTGTTCGGAGGCGATTTCGGCAACACGGCGGGAAATGCTCCCTGCCACGCGGCGCAGCAGGTCGGCATCGGCGGCGTTGCCGGCTTCGATGAATACGGGTATTTCCGCAAAGTCCACCGCGCGGTTTTTGCTGAACGTTTGCAGCGGATAGAGTACGCCGCAGCGTGCGCACTTTCCGGCGAATACCGACATCGGCAGGCTTCCCGCCGTGTGCACCCACAGGGCGTCGCGGCGTGCCGACACGCGGTCGAGCAGGGGGGCAAGCGCGTCGTCGCTCACGGCGAAAACGTAAAGGTCGCCCGTGTCGGTAATCTCCTGCGGCAGTGTCGTATAGGCGCAGCCGATGCGGTCGGCAAGCGCTTTTGCCGACGCTTCCGTACGGCTGTATATCTGCGCGATGTCGTAGCCCGCACCGTGCAGGGCGACAGCCAGATGCGTCGCGATGTTGCCCGCGCCTACAAAGACGATTCGCTGTATGGAGTCGGGAGTTACCATTGACCGATATGTACTTTTTCCCATGCGGCTTTTTCGAGGTCGAAAGGCGTTTTTTCCTCGCCTTTGTGTCCTAAGGCGATAATGGCGAGTACCTGCATGGGCAGCGGAATATTCAGCAATTCGCGCACGTTGTCTTCTGCCGATTCGCCGTTTTCGTCGAAGCGGCTGCGTATCTGCACCCAGCAGCTACCGAGCCCCGCCTCTTCGGCTTGGAGCTGTATCAGCGTAGCGGCGATAGAGGCATCTTCTATCCACACGTCGCTTTTCGTCGGGTCGCCGAGCACCACAACGGCGAGTTTGGCACCGGCTATGAGTTTGGCGCCGTGCTCTTTGCATACCGACAGCCGTTCGAGCATGGCGGTATCTTCCACCAGTACGAACTCCCACGAAAGCGAGCGTTTCGACGATGGAGCCATCAGGGCGGCTTCCATGATGCACTTTACATCTTCCGGCGAAATTTCTTCGTCGGTATATCTGCGCGTACTGCGCCGTGTTCTCAGCAATTCGTGAAAATCTTTCATATCGGTTGCGTTTGGGGTTATGATATTGTTTTCGCAAAAATAACAATAAAATGTCGAAACTTTCCCGCCGTCCGGAAATATTTGCGAAAATCGGGTGCGGTCTGTCGGCGGCGACAGTCAGCCGATGCGTTTTTTTTGCGGACGGATATACTGAAACGCCTGAAATTCCGTTAAACATATAAGTTCATCGACGATACTATGTCTTTACGACACTGCATACTTTTTCTTTTGACTTTTTTGTGCCTTGCCGCGCAGGCGCAGCGGCGTGTCGTCGTAACGGGCAGGGTAATCGACTCCGACGGCGTGCCGATGGATCTCGTTACCGTGTCGGCGCCCGCAGCGGCAGCCGGTACGTTCACCGACAAGAAGGGCGCGTTTACCTTGCACTTGGCAAAGACCGATTCGGTCGTACTCTCTTTTTCCTATTTAGGCTATCGCACCGAGCGGCGCGTGTTGCGCGACGTGCAGGACAAAACGTCGCTGACGGTGCGCCTTTATCGCAAAGACCGCTCGTTGAACGAAGTCGAGGTGCGGGAATACCGCCGCCAAATGTCTACGTTGCAAAAAATCGACCCGAAGGACTGGCAACTTATGCCCGATGCTTCCGGCGGTTCCATAGAGGCGCTGCTGGCGACGATGCCGGGCGTGCACTCCAACAACGAATTGAGTTCGCAATACTCCGTACGGGGCGGCAATTACGACGAAAACATCGTCTATGTCAATGGCATAGAAATATACCGTCCGCAGCTTATCCGTTCGGGACAGCAGGAGGGATTGAGTTTCATCAATCCCGATATGGTGGCGTCGGTAGGTTTTTCGTCGGGCGGCTATCCGGTAGAGTACGGCGACAAGATGTCGTCGGTGCTCGATATTACCTACAAGCAGCCGGAATCGTTTGAAGGCTCGGTGTCGGGCAGTTTCTTGGGCGCGAGCGCATCGGTGGGGCAGCGCACGAAAAAGTTTTCGCAGCTGCACGGCTTCCGCTTCAAAACCAACTCTTCGCTGTTGAGTACGCTCGATACCGAAGGCGAATACAAACCGCTCTTTTTCGATTACCAGACCTATCTGACCTATCGCATCAATCCCCGTTGGGATATAGCTTTCTTGGGCAATATTTCTTCGAACAATTACAAATTCATACCGCAGAGCCGTGATACCCGATACGGCAATATGTCGTCGGCGGCGCAATTCAAAGTCTATTTCGACGGCAAGGAACAGGATTTGTTTCAAACCTATTTCGGAGCGTTCACCGTCAATTACCGGCCTACCTCGTTTACACGGCTGTCGCTACTGGCATCGGCGTTTGCCACGCGCGAGCGCGTATCTTATGATATTTCCGGCGAGTATTGGCTCGATGAACTCGATATGGCTAACGGCGTCGATACGCAGGAGTCTGCGGGAACATTGGGGTATGGCGCATACCGCGAACACGCGCGCGACCGTCTGAATGCCGATGTCTATGCGCTTGCCCTGAAAGGCGAGACCCGTATGGGACGCCATACGTTGAATTACGGCGCCGACTATCGGCACGAACGCATACAAGACCGTATGCGGGAATGGGAGTCGCGCGACTCTTCGGGTTATACGCTTCCCCATACCGGTACGGATATTTCGCTCATCAGCAACCTCCGTTCGCTGCAACGGCTCGAAAGCAACCGCTTTTCGGCATACGCGCAGGAGACCTATACCCTCGAAAGCAAATCGGGCATTTACCGGTTTGTCGGCGGCGTAAGACTTTCGTATTGGGATTTCAATCGTGAGTGCATCGTATCGCCCCGCATCTCGATAGGATTCAATCCCGCGTTTCAGCCCCGATTGACGTTCCGCTTTGCAACGGGACTTTATTATCAGGCGCCTTTCTACAAGGAGTTTCGCGATACGGTGCAAGACCGCAAGGGCGACTGGGTGGTGCGGCTCAACAATCATATCAAATCGCAGCGTTCTATTCACGTGATTTTGGGCAGCGACTTTACGTTCACGGCGATGAACCGACCGTTCAAACTCACGGGCGAACTCTATTACAAGAAATTGGATCACCTCATTTCGTACGAAGTCGATAATGTGCGCGTGTGGTACAGCGGCGAAAACAATTCCGAAGGCTATGTGGCAGGTCTCGACGTAAAACTTTTCGGTGAATTTGTGCCGGGGGTCGATTCGTGGCTTTCGTTTTCGCTGATGAGCGCCAAAGAGAAGATAAGGGGCGTAAAGGTTCCGTTACCCACCGAACAGCGATACAGCGTTGGACTTTTCTTTCAGGACTACATACCCCGTTTCCCGAAATTCCGCTTCTCGTTGAAAGCCATTTGGGCGGACGGTCTGCCTATGGCGCCGCCGCACAAAGGGCGTGCCGACGGTTATTTCCGCACGCCGCCTTACCGCCGTATCGACATCGGTTTTTCAAGACGGTTGGCAGGCGGCGAAGACCGTATCATGCACAAACCTTTCTTCCGTGCTTTCCGCAGTATATGGATAGGGCTCGATGTTTTCAATCTGCTCGACTTTGCCAACGTCAATTCCTATTATTGGGTAACCGATATTTACGACAACCAAAACGCCGTACCCAACTATCTTACGGGGCGGCAATTCAATTTACGGCTCTCCTTTAATTTTTAGTGTGGACGACTATCCACGCCCCGTCGGTGCGTATGCGGTGGCAGGGTATGCGCAGTCGCGCGCACTCTTCTTGCAGTGCGGTTTGCTGGAAGTAGGGCAGGTTGTGGGCTAAAATCACTTGCCCGATGTCGAACAGTTGTCGCACAGCGTCGATTTTTCCTTTGAATCCCGGACATACGATGGCGTAATCGACGTGCAGCCGTTCGTGTGTTGTCGTTTCATTCCAGCGGGTATCGTCGAGTATGATGAGGCAATCGTTTTGAAATTCGATGAACGGCGCTTTTACCCGCAAGTTTCCGCGCACGAGCGTGTCGCCGAAAGCAAGACCGGTAACGTTGTCGATGCCGTTTTTCAGCCAAAAGCGTTCCGCTTCACGTTCCGTGTTCCCTACCGATAACGTGTCGAGTCGCAGCAGCAGGTTGTCGCCGTTGTCGATGAAATTGAGTGTCGTCGAGCCGCTTTCCTGATATACTGCCCATACATTGCGCAGGGGCGGGCGGCTCGCCGCTGTGTCGAATACCAAAAACGCCAGCACGAATGCAAGCAGCCCGATAAGCAGGCGGGTGCGGCGGGTCAGAAGCCATGCAATGCCGCCGAAAAGCACGCCGAACAGGAAAACGAGTTCGTGCGGTTCTATCCATATATTTTGTATCGAGGCAAAGTCGAGAGCAGAAATTTCGCGGGTGAGCCGCTCCATGCCTCCGGTCATGCCGTCGAGGCAGCGGGTGAGCAGGGTAGGAGCCGTCCCCGCTGCCGATAGGGCGAGCCACAAAAATCCCAAGACCAGCAGCACGGGCAGCAGCGGTACGACGATAAGGTTGGTAAGCAATCCCAGCAGCGGCAGTTCGTGGAAGTAGTAGAGCACCAATGGCAGTGTGCCGAGCTGCGCCGCAGCCGACACGGCGATGCATGACCAGAGAAACCGGAATATCTCCCGCTTGGGCGACAAGCAGGAATAGAGAGGCGGATAGACGAGGAGTATCGTGAACACCGATAAAAAACTGAGTTGGAATGCCGCTTGGAACAGATAGTGCGGATTGTACAACAGCATGACGAAAAATGCGACGAACAGGCTGTTCATGGGCATTGCTTTCCGACCGACGAGGTTGCCGGCAAGAATGATTGTTGCCATGACGCAGGCTCGTACCGTCGAGGGCGACAAGCCTGTAAGAAACGCATATACCCACAGAAACAACAGAATGAGTGCCGCCCGTACCCGCTTCATGCGCAGCCATGCCAGCGGGGCGAACAGGAGCCCAAAAACCGCCCAGATGACACCCGTGTGCAGACCGCTTACCGCCAGCACGTGCGACAAGCCTGCCGTCGAAAATGCCGCCCGCTGTTCTGCGCTCAGGTTGTCGGTGCAGCCGAGCAGCAGGGCGTTCAGAATAGAACGCGTTTCAGGAGAAAAACTGCTGCTGTCGATACGTTGCAGACACTTGTCGCGCAAGTGCAGGGCATACGATTTCAGATCGGTTTCCGCTGTTTTCCCGACGACTTTCCACTGTTTTGCCGGCAGGTATTGGGTATAGGTGAAGCCTTTGTGGCGCATCATCGCTGCGTAGTCGAAAGCCTCCGGATTTTTCTTGTTGGCAATGGGTGAGAGGTGTTGTCGGAAAAGAAGCAGGTCGTTCCGTGCCGGCAACGCTGTCGAACTGTCACGTTCGAGTTGCAGCACGACGGGCAGGGTCACGGTCGTTTGACGATGATTCTCATCGACAAAAGCCGTGACGGTCGATTTTACCCCGATGCTTTTCGCTGCCGTGTCATCGACTTCATCGACACGGGTAATGGCATACGCGTAGCGATGCAGCTCTTCGGGAGCCGGTTCCGGCGTGCCGCTTGTCCGCAACACGGCGCAACCGGCGGCAAACAGCAGCGTTCCCGTCGCTACGGCAAACAGGTGCCGGTAGCGATAGCGCAGTTCGATGCGCCGCAGCGTGTAGAAATGAAAGGCGAGAAAAAAGATGCCGACAATAAGAGCCGGCAACAGAAAAAATCCGGAGAAAACTTCTTCCGCCGCCACGCCCGTTGCAAACGGTACGGCAACGCGCATGAACGGTGCTTTATCGAGTAGTCCGGCTCTTTCCATGATTTATAGCAGACCCGTCGAGGCGGCTGCCGGATTATAACTGTTTCAGGCGGGCGAGCGTTTTTTCGGGATTCGGCGAGGTGAAGACGCTGTGTCCTACCACCAAAATATCTGCCCCTGCCTCTATGGCGGCTTTGCCGGTTTCTTCGTTGATACCGCCGTCTATTTCGATAAGGGCATGAGAATTTTTCTTCAATATCAGCTCTTTGAGACGGGCGACTTTTTCGAGCGAATGCGGAATGAATTTCTGTCCGCCGAAGCCCGGATTTACCGACATGATAAGTATCATATCGGCATCATTTACAATATCTTCGAGCAGCGATACGGGGGTGTGGGGATTCAGTGTAACGCCGGCTTTCATACCCGCTTCCTTTATTTGTGCCAGCGTACGATGCAGGTGCAGGCACGCTTCGTAATGTACATTCATCATGTAGATGCCCAGCGCTTGCAGGCGGTCGATGAATTTTTCGGGCTGGCACACCATCAGGTGCGCATCCATCGGTTTGGTGCAGAGCGGCGCCAACGATTTGATGACCGGAAATCCGAACGAGATATTCGGCACGAAAACACCGTCCATGATGTCGAGATGCAGCCAGTCAGCCTCACTGCGGTTTATCATGGCTATTTCCGATTGCAGGTCGGCGAAGTTTGCCGACAGCAGCGAAGGGGCGATAAGCGGGGTCATAACAAGGAATCTTTGTATTTCCCTACAAAGATAAGCGATACGTGTGAATTAAAGAAGATTTTTCGCGAAAATCAATTCAAAACCCACTTGGCATTTTTTGCGGTGGCGTCGATGCCGTATGTTCGGGCGATTTGTCGCAGGAGCATCAACGTGCTTTTGCGCGGACCGGACAGGGTCGATTTTTTTTCGGAATCGGGTAGAAAAGGAGTAATGTTTTTTTCCATAGGCATTTGTTTTTCGTGTTATATTATAGAAACGCAAATGCCGGTAAATTATTATACATTTTATACAGATATTTTTCATTTCTTTTTGATAGCGTCGAATATCTCTTTAATGTACTGTAAATCAGATATATTTCTGAATATATAAAAACCGTGCTGCTTCCCAAAGAAAGCGGCACGGTAAAAACTCGTTTGGCAAATGCTTGTCTGTCGGGCAAGCGTCGAAAAAATCAGAAAGAGAGTTGTATTTGGTGGTCTTCCGCCATTTTGCGGATATTCAGCAGCGCGTAGCGCATACGACCCAATGCCGTATTGATGCTTACTTTCGTGGCGTCGGCAATCTCTTTGAAACTCATATTTTTATAATAGCGCATAATGAGCACTTCGCGCTGGTTTTCGGGCAAGGCAGCCACCAGACGCCGAATGTCCGAATGTATTTGGCGCGTAATCAGCGAATCTTCTATGGTGCCTTCGCTCAGTTCTTTGCGGTTGAACAGGTCGTTTTCTTCGTCCTCGTCGTTCGATATCAGGTTTTCGTTTCTCTCTTGGCGGAAGTGGTCGATAATCAGATTGTGGGCGATGCGGGTTACCCACGATGAAAATTTACCCGTCTCCACGTAACGACCCTGTTTGATGGTCATGATTACTTTCACGAACGTCTCTTGGAAGATGTCTTCCGTCAAGTCGCTATCCTTTACGGTATAATAAATATAGGAGTAAATACGGTCTTTGTACCGCGTGAGCAAAATATCGAATGCCTCATTATTACCCTCTGAATACAGAACTACCAACTCTTCGTCGGTCAGTTTCATTAAATAATCCATCTTTTGTAAAATGTTGGTTCAGAGTAGTTTTCTTTCGATAGGCAATTCGTTTTTTAGTGATACGATTTCGTTTTGATGCGACAAATATAGGGCTTCTGTTTTTATAATGCAAGCATTTACGCGATTTTTTTTGAATTATTGTTTTCCGCACGCTCTTTTTTCGTTACGAAATGTTATTTGTTTGTTGTGCCGACATTTATCGGTTTTGCACAAAAATATACCCGTGTGGAGTTTGGCGGTCGCGAGAAATTATTACCTTTGCCGTATGAAAATATAAAACGATTATCGCATGAAACCTACACTTTTTGTATTGGCTGCCGGTATGGGCAGCCGTTACGGCGGATTGAAGCAGCTCGACGGTCTGGGTCCGAGCGGCGAAACCATCATGGATTATTCCATATACGACGCCATTCGCGGCGGATTCGGCAAAGTGGTCTTTGTCATACGCCATATGTTTGAAAAAGATTTTCAGGAAAAGATATTGAAAAAATACGAAGGAGTGATACCCGTCGAATTAGTGTTTCAGGAACTCGATTACCTGCCCGCCGGATTTTCCGTGCCCGAAGGTCGCGTGAAACCGTGGGGCACCAATCACGCCGTGCTGATGGGCAAGGACGTGATAAAAGAACCTTTCGCCATTATCAATGCCGACGATTTCTACGGTCGTGACAGCTTTGCCGTCATCGCCCGTTATTTGAGCGGTCTCGACGGAAAGAAGAACGATTATTGCATGGTGGGCTATCGCGTGGGGAATACCCTTTCGGAGAGCGGCTCGGTGTCGCGCGGCATCTGCGAAACCAATGCGCGGGGCGAATTGACCACCGTCGTGGAGCGCACCCAGATAGAACGCCGCGACGGACAGGTGATGTACAAAGACGGGGAAACGTGGGTCGCCGTCGATGAAAACACGCCCGTGTCGATGAACATGTGGGGATTCACGCCCGACTACTTCAAATACTCCGAAGACTATTTCATTGATTTTCTGCGTGAGAATGCCGGAAACATCAAAGCCGAATATTTCATACCGCTGTTGGTCAATCATTTGATAACGAACGGAATTGCCACGGTAAAAGTACTCGACACCACCTCGCATTGGTTCGGCGTAACCTACGCCGAAGACCGTCCGTCGGTCGTAGCCAAGATACGCGCCCTTGTCGATGCCGGCGAATATCCCGAAAAACTGTTTTGACAGAAACTTTTTGCAAATAGGAGAGTGCCCGACACGCCGACGTGTCGGGCACTCGTCGTTTCACCCGCTGCTCCGATGTCGCAAGATATTTCGACCGCTCTTTTTTATTTGCGTTTTTTGGTTGCTTTTTCAGACAAATTGCATTACTTTTGCACGATTATTCCGAAATCCCTGCGGGGCGCTTTCGGAAACGGAAAGATTTTTGAAAAAGACAAAAAGATGTTCAGAACAAAAACTTGCGGCGAATTGCGCCTGTGCGATGCCGGCACGACGGTAACGTTGGCGGGCTGGGTGCAGCGCGTGCGGAAAATGGGCGGTATGACCTTTGTCGATTTGAGAGACCGTTACGGCATCACTCAATTGACATTCAATCAGGAAGTAAACGCGGCTTTGTGCGATGCCGCCAATAAATTGGGTCGCGAATACGTGATACAGGTAACGGGTACCGTGTGCGAGCGGTCGAGCAAAAATCCGAATCTTCCTACCGGCGAAATCGAAATCGTCGCTTCGGAACTGAATCTGCTCAACGCTTCCGCCACGCCGCCTTTCACCATAGAAGACGAGAGCGACGGCGGCGACGACCTGCGTATGCAGTTCCGCTACCTCGACCTGCGCCGCAGCTGCGTGCGCAAAAATTTGGAGCTGCGCCACAAGATGGCGTTCGAGGTACGCCGCTATCTCGATGCCCAAAACTTTTTGGAGGTGGAGACGCCCGTGCTCATTAAATCCACGCCCGAAGGCGCACGCGATTTCGTCGTGCCTTCGCGCATGAATCCGGGCGAGTTTTACGCCCTGCCGCAATCGCCGCAGACGTTTAAGCAACTTTTGATGGTGGCGGGATTCGACCGTTATTTCCAGATTGTAAAATGTTTCCGTGACGAAGACCTGCGCGCCGACCGTCAACCCGAATTTACGCAAATCGACTGTGAAATGTCGTTTGTCGAGCAGGAAGACGTGCTCAACATCTTCGAGGGCATGGCGAAACATCTTTTCAAATACATCAAAAACATCGACTTCACCGAACCGTTCCTGCGTATGCCTTATTGCGACGCCATGAAATACTACGGCAGCGACAAGCCCGACCTGCGTTTCGGAATGCGTTTCGTCGAATTGAAAGACCTGACCGAAGGGCACAATTTCGGCGTCTTCGACAGCGCCGAATACGTGGGCGGCATTTGTGCCGAAGGCTGCGCTTCCTATACGCGCAAGCAACTGGACGAGCTGACCGAACTCGTAAAACGTCCGCAGGTCGGCGCCAAAGGACTTGTTTATGTACGTTACGGCGAAGACGGCGTGCTGAAATCGTCGGTCGATAAATTCTATACCCAAGACGATTTGCAGGCGTGGGCAGAACGTTTCGGCGCCAAACGCGGCGACCTGATGCTCATTCTTGCCGGCGATACGGTGAAGACGCAAAAAGCCTTGTGCGAGTTGCGGTTGGAAATGGGCGAACGACTCGGATTACGCGACCGCAACAAATTCGCTCCCTTGTGGGTGGTCGATTTCCCTTTGCTCGAATGGGACGAAGAAACGCAGCGTTTCTATGCGATGCATCACCCATTTACCTCGCCGAAGCCCGAAGACATACAATACCTCGAAAGCGACCCGGGTCGGGTGCGTGCCAATGCCTACGATATGGTGGTGAACGGTATCGAGTTGGGCGGCGGCTCCATACGTATCCACGACCGCGCGCTGCAAAATCAGATGTTCAAGCTGCTCGGATTCACCGAAGAGAAAGCCTACTACCAGTTCGGTTTTCTGCTCGATGCCTTCAAATACGGCGCACCTCCTCACGGAGGCTTGGCGTTCGGATTCGACCGCTTCGTTTCCCTCTTTGCCGGACTCGATTCGATACGCGACTGCATCGCTTTCCCGAAAAACAACTCCGGTCGCGACACCATGAGCGGGGCGCCTTCGGTCATCGACGATTCGCAGCTCGAAGAATTGAATTTGAAAATCGACCTCAAAGAACATAAATAACCCGACTCTTTCGTGCCGAAAATATCCGACATACTGCAAGCCATCGAAGCCGTTGCGCCGCTCTCGCTCCAAGAGAGCTACGACAATGCGGGTCTGTTGGCGGGCAATCGCGACGACGAGGCGCGGGGCGTCGTGGTGTGCATCGACGTAACCGAAGAGGTCGTCGATGAAGCCGTGTCGTTGGGCGCCAACCTTATCGTTGCCCATCACCCGTTGATATTCAAACCGCTGAAATCATTGACCGGCAGCAGCTACATCGAACGCACGCTGATAAAAGCCGTGAAAAACGATGTCGCCATTTATGCGGCACACACCAATATGGACAATGCTGCGAACGGCGTCAATTTCAAAATGGCGGAGATGCTCGGCTTGCTCGATGTCTCCGTGCTTGCGCCGATGTCTCACCGTCTGTTGAAGCTCGTTACATACGTGCCTGCCTCCGTTGCCGACAGTGTGCGCGAAGCCCTCTTCGCCGCAGGGGCGGGGACGATAGGCGAGTACGACCGTTGCAGCTACAACCTCGACGGATTCGGCACATTCCGCGCCGGCGAAAACGCCACGCCCTATTGCGGCGAAATAGGCAAGCTGCATTGCGAACGGGAAATGTGCATAAGCGTCGTCGTGCCGCAGCACCTTCGTGCTCGTGCCGTGCAGGCGCTGTTGCAGGCGCACCCTTACGAAGAACCCGCTTTCGATCTGATACCGCTCGAAAATCTCTGGCAGCAGGCAGGCAGCGGTGTTGTGGGCGAATTGCTCTGTCCGATGGAAGAAATTGATTTTCTCGGACGAGTGAAGTCCGTTTTCAAAAGCGGTTGTGTGCGCCACACGTCACTCACAGGTCGGAAAATCCGTCGCGTAGCCGTGTGCGGCGGTGCCGGCTCGTTCCTCATACCTGCTGCCGTTGCCGCAGGCGTCGATGCGTTCGTTACGGGCGAAATAAAATACCACGAATTTTTCGGCTGCGAAGACTCCCTTTTGCTCGCCGATATAGGGCATTATGAAAGCGAACAGTACACAAAAGATATTTTTTGCGAAATAATAACAAAAAAATTTCCTACCTTTGCCTGCCATTATACTAAGGTAGAAACGAATCCGATAAATTATTTGTAAGCATGGCTACTGACAAAACAAAAGCTGAAAAGGAATACACCGTCGAAGAACGGTTGAAAACGCTCTACGAGCTGCAAACGGTGCTTTCGGAAATAGACCGTATCAAAACGCTGCGGGGTGAGCTGCCTCTCGAAGTGCAAGACCTCGAAGACGAAATAGCCGGTCTCGAAACCCGAATCCAGAACTACCAAAACGAAATAGCCTCGTTGCAGGCAGAAACTGCCAAGAAGAAAGAGGAAATAAGAAATTCGCAGACGCTGGTCGAAAAATATACGGCGCAGCAAGACAATGTGCGGAACAATCGTGAATACGATTTTCTGACGAAAGAAATTGAATTTCAGAATCTTTCGATAACGCTTTGCGAAAAGCGCATCAAAGAGTTCACCGAACAGGAAACGACGAAGAAAAACGAGGTGGAGACGAGTAAAACGGCTCTTGCCGAACGTCGCGCCGTCTTGCAGGAAAAGAAAGAAGAACTCGACGAAATCGTGGCTGAAACCCGACAGGACGAAGATAAGCTGCGGGAAAAAGCCAAAAAGTTGGAGCTGCAAATCGACGAACGTCTGCTCACCGCATTCAAGCGCATTCGTAAAAATGCCCGCAACGGTTTGGCAGTTGTGTATATACAGCGCGATGCTTGCGGCGGTTGCTTCAATAAAATTCCGCCTCAAAGACAGCTCGACATCAAGCTGCGCAAGAAAATCATCGTGTGCGAATATTGCGGTCGCATCATGATAGACCCCGAACTTGCCGGCGTCGAAGAAAGCAAATAACCATTTCCCTTTTTTCGGGGAAATAGTTAGGAAATTGGCAGATTGATTTTATCTTTGCAACAAAAGAATAAACTTATTATAAACGTTCGGGTGGAATGAATTTTGCCATTATTGCGGCGGGCGAGGGTTCACGCCTTGTTCAGGAAGGGATAAGCCGACCCAAACCATTGGTGGAGTTGAACGGTGTCCCGATGATTAAACGGTTGATGGACATTATGATAAAATGCCATGCAGAGTCTCTCTCCGTCATCGTCAATGAACAAATGGTCGAAGTGCGCGAGTATCTCGAAACGTTGTCGCTGCCGGTACCGTTTCACTTGGTCGTGAAATCCACGCCGAGTTCGATGCACTCGTTTCGCGAAGTCAGCCGCACTTTCCCGACGCAAGGGCGTTTTATTCTCACGACGGTCGATACCATATTTCCCGAAGCAGAATTCAAGAAATACATAACGGCATTCGAGAGCGCCGAAAACATCGACGGCTGTATGGCGGTAACGCCGTTTATCGACGATGAAAAACCGCTTTATGTCGAAGTCGATGCCGACGGAATGATTACCGCCTTCCGCGATGAGGCGTGGCAGGGAGTCCGCTACGTTTCGGGCGGCATATACGGATTGTCCGGTCGTGCGCTCGACATTCTCGACGAGTGCATGGCAAAAGGCGTCAGCCGTATGCGTAACTACCAGCGGGCATTGATAGCCGGAGGTCTTCGGCTGAAAGCCTATCCTTTCGATAAAATCATCGACGTCGATCATGCCGGCGATATAGCCGTCGCCGAATCTTTTATTCGCAACAATCCCTAATACAGCAACGAAATGGCAGCGACGAAAATTGCAGGAATCATGCGGGCGGAGGTCTATTCGCCCAACCACATCGGAAATGATGCCGCCATTTTCAACGCCGTCGCCGATGGTTTGCGCCGGCACGATTGTGAAGTGAATGTATATAGCGAAACGCAATTTGCTGTCGGTGCCGTGCAGGAGCACATCGTTTTCAATATGTGTCGGGAGTCCCGGTCGATACGCCTCTTGCAGCAAATGGAAGATGACGGCGCTGTCGTTTTCAATTCGGGCTACGGCATCGAAAATTGTATGCGCGAACGTATGACCCGTCTGTTGCGGGAATCCGGCATTCCCTCTCCCGAAAGTTTATTGGTCGCTACCGACGAAAATGTGCTGCCGCTTCTGGAAGAAAAAGGATATGAGCGATGTTGGGTGAAACGGGGCGATTCGCACACCGTTCACAAAGAAGACGTGGCTTATGCCCGACACCCCGAAGAGGCGCAGGCGATAGTGAAAGAATTTTCTTTGCGGGGTATAAGCCGTGCCGTCATAAACCGGCATCTCGACGGTGATTTGATAAAATTCTACGGAGTGGCGGACACTTCCTTCTTTTATTGGTTTTATCCGTTTGAAACGGGTCATTCCAAATATGGCTGCGAGACGGTCAATGGGGCAGTGCACCGTTTCCGGTTCGACGAAGAAGAATTGAAGCGGATAGCGCAGCGGGCAGGCGACGCGCTCGATGTGAAAATTTACGGCGGCGACTGCATTGTCGGTGCCGATGGAAAAATTTCCGTCATCGACTTCAACGACTTTCCGAGTTTTGCCCCGTGCCGCAAAGAAGCCGCAACGCGGATTACCGAATACATATTGAGAGAAATCAAGCACACCATATAATAATGTCGAAAATCGGGAAATATATTCAACAGATGAAGAAATCCTATCGGGAAACGCTGAAATCGCCCGATACGGAAGAGTGGATAGACCTCCTGTTTTATCGTCCTGTCGGATATATGTGGGCGTGTCTGGCAAAGATGCTCGGCATTACGCCGAATGCCATTACGATAGCCTCCATAGTCTTGGGTGTGGCGGCAGGCGTGGCGTTTTATTTTCCCGATATACGCATCAACATCATCGGAATGGTGCTGTTGGTATGGGCGGATTCGTTCGATTCCGCCGACGGACAACTTGCCCGCATGACGCAGCAATACTCCCGTCTGGGGCGCATACTCGACGGTATGGCAGGCGATATATGGTTTATAGCCATTTATGCGGCGATATGTCTGCGCGAAAATGCCGCGACAGGGATTTTCGCTGCTTATCCGCTTCTTATTTGGGGCATTGCCGCTTTCACCGGCTTTTTCCATGCCCGACAAGCCTCGACAGCCGATTACTACCGGCAATTCCACCTTTATTTCCTGCGGGGCGGCAACGACGAACTCGAAACCGGCTCCGAATTGAAAAGCCGCTACGATGCCTTGTCGTGGAAATATAACTTTTGTCAAAAAACGATTATGCTGTTTTATACTTCATATACCCGCAGACAGGAGGCACAAACGCCTTATATGCAACAGTTGCGGCGGGAGTTGAAACTCCGTTTCCCCGACGGAAACATTCCGCAGAGTTTTCGCGATGCTTTCCGTGCCAAGAGTCTGCCGTTGATGAAATATACGAACATTTTGACGTTCAATTGGCGTGCTATCGCCCTGTTTGCAGCGTTGTTGATACAAATGCCCGTACTCTATTTCGTCTTTGAACTGACGGTGCTGAATATCGTAAAGGTATATTTGGTATATCGGCACGAAAGAATTTGTCGTATGTTTGTTCGCGAATTGGAAAATAGCAATGATTAAAGGCATCATATTCGATTACGGCGGTACGCTCGACAGTCGCGGCGACCATTGGAGTGAGGTTTTGTGGCGCGGCTATGTCGAAGCGGGTGCGGAAGTCGATAAGGCGGCTTTTCGCGACGCTTACGTTTATGCCGAGCGCGAATTGGCACGGACGCGCCATATCCTGCCGCAGCACAATTTTCGCGATGTTCTGCTTATCAAGGTGGGCATCGAACTCGAATATTTGGCAAATGCCGGAAAAATCCGGCTCGACGATTCGACAGTGCTCGCACAGAAAATTGCAGGATATGGCTACGATGCTGCACGGCGCTGTATCGAAGAAGCAAGAGCCGTACTCGAAACCTTGTCTGCCCGCTATCCGTTGGTACTCGTCAGCAATTTTTACGGGAACATCGAAAGCGTGCTGGCAGACTTCGGCATATCCCGATATTTCAAAACCGTCATAGAAAGTGCTGTGGCGGGTGTACGCAAGCCCGACCCGCACATTTTTCAGTTGGGGGTCGATGCGCTTGGTCTATCGCCCGAAGAGGTACTTGTCGTGGGCGACTCTTACAAAAAAGACATTCTCCCCGCCGAGTCGATAGGCTGCCGGGTGGCATGGCTGAAAGGAAAGGGGTGGAGCGACGACGAAGATGCCATTGTACACCCTGCCATTATCGCAGAATTGTCCGACGTCGTAACCCTGTTGCAGCAGCCTTGAAAAATTTTTTATGAGAAATTTTTTACCGACACGAAGCCGGCACCATTTTACGTTTTGTCGTATTTATTAATCTAAATTCTGTTTATGGGAAATCTTTTTAACGAAAGATTTTTTTATCATTCCACTGAATGATACCTTTGCATCGCTTACCGGCAAAAAAATGCAGTTTTCACGGGATTGCGGATAAATTTCGGTGTAAAACTTTTTACATCTCAAAAATAAAATGTAATTTTGCAGGGTTATTGTTACGCGAAAAAATCGGAACATAATTAAAATAACAGAGTAAAATATCGTAAAAATTTTTAAGATCATGAACAAATCCGGTGTAAAGCCTGCAGAAGGCAAACTCGGCGTATTGACGGTCGGCTTGGGAGCTGTCAGCACCACGTTTATTACAGGAGTATTGATGACCCGCAAAGGTCTTGCCAAACCTGTCGGTTCGATGACGCAATACGATATAATTCGCGTAGGAGAGGGCGAAGATGAGAAATATTTGAAATACAATCAAATCGTTCCTCTTGCCAAACTTGATGACATCGTTTTCGGCGCGTGGGACGTTTATCCTGCAAACGCTTACGAATCGGCTACCAATGCCGAAGTCCTCAAAGAAAAAGACATAGAGCCGGTAAAAGACGAGTTGGTGAAAATCGTTCCGATGAAAGCTGCGTTCGATAAAAACTATGCCAAACGTCTCGACGGCAACAACGTGAAAGATTGCAAGACACGTTGGGATATGGTGCAGGAACTTAAAAAAGACATTCAGAACTTCAAGAAAACCAACAACTGCGCCCGTGTCGTTGTGTTGTGGGCAGCCTCTACCGAAGTTTACGTTCCCGTCGATGAAAAGGTTCACGGCACGCTTGCCGCTTTGGAAGCTGCCATGAAAGCCGACGACCGCGAACATATCGCACCGTCGATGTGCTATGCTTATGCCGCTCTTACCGAAGGCGCACCGTTCATCATGGGCGCACCCAATACTACTGTCGATATTCCCGCCATGTGGGAGCTCGCCGAAAAGGTAAAACTGCCTATCGCCGGAAAAGACTTCAAAACCGGTCAGACGTTGGTAAAATCGGGATTCGCTCCGATTCTCGGTGTTCGCTGTCTCGGTCTTTCGGGTTGGTTCTCCACCAATATTCTCGGTAACCGCGACGGTCTCGTGCTCGATGAACCTGCCAACTTCCGCACCAAAGAGGTGAGCAAACTCTCTACGCTCGAATCAATTCTCGTTCCGGAAAAGCAGCCCGACCTTTACACCGACTACTATCACAAAGTACGTATCAATTACTATCCGCCCCGCAACGACAACAAAGAGGGCTGGGACAATATCGACATCTTCGGCTGGATGGGTTATCCGATGCAGATCAAAATCAACTTCCTCTGCCGCGATTCCATACTTGCCGCTCCGTTGTGTCTCGACCTCGTATTGTTGAGCGACCTTGCAGCCCGCGCCGGTCGTTACGGCATACAGCGTTTCCTGAGCTTCTTCCTGAAAAGCCCGATGCACGACTATACCAAGAAAGAAGTGCCTGTCAATAACCTGTTCGAGCAATACGTCATGCTCAAAAACGCTATTCGCGAAATGGGCGGTTACAAAGCCGACCAACGTATCGACTGATACCCTTTCCGATAAAAGTCAAAAGCCGCCCGAAAAATCGGGCGGCTTTTTTACATCTCTCGGGGCAGGAGGAGAACCGGCAAAAAAAGCGAGGCGGGTTGTTTGCCCGCCTCGCTCCGTAAAAGGTAATTCCGTTTTTTTACGACCAGCCGCGTACTTCCATCAAAATACGCACGATTTCGTAAGCCGAACGGGCTACCGGCGTACCGGGACCGAAAATGGCTGCCACGCCCATTTTGTAGAGCGCGTCGTAATCTTGTGCCGGTATCACGCCGCCCGCGATGACGATGATGTCTTCGCGACCTAACTTCTTCAATTCGGCAAACACTTGCGGAATGAGCGTCTTGTGTCCGGCTGCCAGCGACGATATGCCCAATACGTGCACGTCGTTTTCGACAGCTTGGCGCACGGCTTCCGCCGGAGTCTGGAACAGAGGACCCATATCCACGTCGAAGCCGCAGTCGGCATAACCCGTTGCCACGACTTTTGCGCCGCGGTCGTGTCCGTCCTGACCCATTTTGGCTACCATGATACGCGGTTGGCGTCCCTCTTTTTTCGCAAATTGTTCGATGATTTCTTTCGCCTTGATAAAATCAGGGTCGTTCTTTGTTTCAGATGAATACACGCCGGAAATAGTTCTGATGATTGCTTTATAACGTCCTACGACAACTTCGCAGGCGTCGGATATTTCTCCCAAGGTGGCTCTTACTTTCGCTGCCTTTACGGCAAGGTCGAGCAGATTGCCTTCTTTCGTCTTCACACATTCGGTAATGGCGTCGAGCGCCGCTTTCACGGCTTTCTCATCGCGATGCGCTTTCAGGTCTTCCAGACGGGCTATCTGCTGTTTGCGCACGGAGGTGTTGTCGACTTCGAGAATGTCGATGGGCGCCTCTTTCTCCAAACGGTATTTGTTGATGCCCACGATGGTCTGCGCACCCGAGTCGATGCGGGCTTGCGTGCGGGCAGCCGCCTCTTCGATGCGGAGTTTGGGTATTCCCGTTTCGATGGCTTTTGCCATGCCGCCGAGTTTTTCAATCTCCTGTATATGTTCCCACGCACGGTGCGCCAGCTCGTTGGTGAGTGTCTCTACGTAATAGGAGCCTGCCCACGGGTCGATTTCTTTGGTAACATACGTTTCTTCCTGTATGTATATCTGCGTGTTGCGGGCGATGCGCGCCGAGAAGTCGGTCGGCAGTGCGATTGCCTCGTCGAGGGCGTTGGTGTGCAGCGACTGCGTGTGTCCTTGTGCGGCACCCATAGCTTCGATGCAGGTACGACCCACGTTGTTGAACGGGTCTTGCTCCGTAAGCGACCAGCCCGATGTCTGGCAGTGCGTACGCAGTGCCATAGACTTTGGATTTTTGGGGTTGAACTGTTTGACGATTTTCGCCCACAGCATACGGGCGGCACGCATCTTGGCTATCTCCATGAAATAATTCATGCCGATACCCCAGAAGAACGAAAGGCGCGGAGCGAAGGTGTCGATGTCCATGCCCGCATTGATGCCGGCGCGCAGGTATTCGAGACCGTCGGCAAGGGTGTATGCCAGCTCGATGTCGGCTGTTGCACCCGCTTCCTGCATGTGGTAGCCCGAAATAGATATGGAGTTGAATTTAGGCATATATTGCGAGGTAAACTCGAATATGTCGGCGATGATGCGCATGGAAAACTCGGGCGGATAGATGTAGGTGTTGCGCACCATAAACTCTTTAAGAATGTCGTTCTGTATCGTACCCGCCATTTCTTCGAGCTTCGCACCCTGTTCCAGTCCGGCGTTGATGTAAAACGCCATGATGGGCAGCACGGCGCCGTTCATGGTCATGGATACCGACATCTTGTTCAAGGGTATGCCGTCGAACAACACTTTCATATCTTCGAGGCTGCAAATCGACACGCCGGCTTTGCCCACGTCGCCTACGACACGTTCATGATTGGCATCGTAACCGCGGTGGGTCGGAAGGTCGAATGCCACCGACAGACCTTTCTGTCCCGAAGCGAGATTACGGCGATAGAAAGCGTTGGATTCTTCGGCGGTGGAAAATCCCGCATACTGGCGAATCGTCCACGGACGCATGGCGTACATGCCGCTGTACGGACCCCGCAGGTAGGGCGGAATACCGGCTGCGTATTCGAGGTGTTCCATGCCTTCGAGGTCGCTTTTCGTGTAGATGGCTTTTACTGGTATAAGCTCCGGTGTCAGCCAGTCGGCATCATTGTTTTTCAATTCGTTTTTTCCGCTCTGTGCAAACGCATCGACGCGGATATTTATATTTCTGAAATCGGGTCTCATAGTTAAATGCTTTTCGATGGGATTCTACAATAATAAGGTGTTGAACTCTTTGAGCGTGTCGAGCACATTGCTGCGTACGTTGATGTAGCGGGTGATGCCTTGTGCTTTCAATTCCTCCATGCACTCCGGTGCGCCTGCCACCACGAGAATGGCTTTGTCGCCCAACAACTTGTGGGCTTCGGGTGCGAGCGTTGCGTATTCTTCATCGCTCGAACAGAGAACGACGATTTCGGCTTTTGCTTTCAAGGCGGCTTCGATGCCGGCTTGTACGGTGTCGAATCCCAGATTGTCGATGATTTCATATCCCGCGCAACCGAAGAAGTTGCCCGAGAATTGCGAGCGAGCCAACCGCATGGCGAGGTTGCCGATGGTCAGCATGAACACTTTGGGACGTTTGCCCGACCGCTCGGTAGCCAGCCGCAACGCTTCGAAATCGCTCGCCGCTCTTACGTAGCGGAGCGTCGGTATTTCGCCGGCAGTCTTTTCGTCGGCACCGCAGCAACAGGTGTGCGCAGCGGCTTCTATTTTTTCGTTTGCCGTTTCGTGAACGTTCGGGTATTGATTCGTACCAAGCAGCACCTCTTTGCGGCGATCGACAGCCGTATGGCGCGCTTCGGAAGCCGCATTGACGGTGTTCTGTACGAAGCCGGCTTTCAGTGCGGCGTGGAAACCGCCCATCTCTTCAACTTGCATGAAAAGTTTCCATGCCTCTTCGGCAATCGAGACGGTAAGCGTTTCGATGTAATAGGAGCCTCCGGCAGGATCGACGATTTTGTTGAAATGCGATTCTTCGCGCAGCAGCAGTTGCTGGTTGCGGGCGATGCGTTCCGAGAAATCGTCGGGCTGTTTATAGGTCGTGTCGAATGGCGTAACCGTGATGGAATCGACGCCTGCCAAAGCTGCCGACATCGTTTCGGTCTGGGTGCGCAGCAGATTGACGTGCGCATCGAATATCGTCAGATTGAATTGCGACGTTTCTGCGTGCATGGCGATTTTTGCAACGCATTCGCAAGCGGGTTTGTAAGCCGAGACGATTTGCGCCCACAACATACGGGCGGCACGGAATTTGGCTATCTCCATAAAATAGTTCGACGAGATGCCGAAGTTGAATTTGATGCGTTTGGCAACTTCATCGACCGACAGCCCTTTTTCCGTGAGGGCAGCCAACCATTCGTTTCCCCATGCGAGGGCGAATCCCAATTCCTGCGTAATGTAGGAACCGGCATTGTTGAGCAGTATCGAATCGACACCCAATACCCTGTACAGGGGCAAGCCTTTGGCGGCTTCGATGACTTGGGCTGCCATGTCGGCATAGCCGGCGAAATCCTGTCCGCGATTCAGCAATCTCTTGAACGGGTCGAAGTTGATAGAGCCTTTGGCTTTTTGTACATCGACTTTATTTTTGGTAAAATAAGCTGTCAGCGTCTGAGCGATTATGACGGAGTTTTTCACGCACGAAACGAAGTTCAATTCCACCTTTTCGGCGTCTATACCTTGCAATAGGGCGGCAAAAGCCGCGTCGGTGATATGTTCTTCTTTTATGCGGAATCCCAGCGACGTAACCCCTTTGGTCAGCAGGTCGCGCGCCTTGGCGTTGGCTTCTTGCGGATTTTCTACGGTGATGTCTTGGCGCACGAGCCATTCGTTGTTGCATTTCGTACCTCTCACGAACGGATATTCGCCCGGGAGTGAATCGGTCGTTTTCAGTCCGGCGGTATCTTCGGCACGGTACATCGGTTGCACGTTGAATCCTTCGTTGGTGCGCCATACGAGTTTTTTGTCGAAATCGGCGCCTTTCAGGTCGGCAATCACTTTCTCTTTCCACTCTGCGGTCGAGACCGGTGGAAATTGGTCAAACAGTCTTTCTTTATCAGCTGCCATGTGTTTTTGTGTATATTAGGTTAAATCATTTTCGGGGTTGTCTGCGAAAATCAACCTCAAAGGTACGAATAAAAAACAATACGTGAAATTTTTTTCGTAAATTCCTAATATAAGGAGCGAAAAATCATGCGCGTGTCGGGCGCATCATACGGGATTGACGGTGCGTTCGCCCAACTCTTTTGCCAGTGTCGCTTTCAGTTTGTACAGGTCTATCAGCTCATTCATAAGCCGTTGCGTTTCCACAGAATCTTTTTTGCCGGCTTTTATGCGCAATTGTATTTCTTTGATGTTCTGATTGACAATGTTGCTTTTCAACTCGTACAGGGCGCGCGGCACAAGCTCTGTAAGCCGTTCTTCTTCGCTGGGTACGTGCTGGAATTTGGTGTGCACCTTGCTCAATTCGTATTTGTCGCTGATGCAGTTGAGGGCGGTTTCGCTGATTTCCCGATTGACGTGCTCTATAAAATAGCGGGAGAGGTTTTTATTCTCTCGGAAAACCATTTCCGCCTCCTCGATGATGCGCTGGTATAAGGGATTCGACAATGTTATTTCGTCGTTGCGCAGGTCGTTGAAAATGTACGAGGCGACCTTCCACATGGGCTTTTCCGTGTCGTCGTCGGACGGCTCGTCTTTGGGAAACAACTCTTTTTCGCCGTATCGTATGATGTAGCGTATCAAGGTGCGTTCCGCCATATCGTTGGCGTAGGTGGTGCGGGTTGCCGGCATCGGGGCGGGCGGGGGAGTTTCGGTTTGCGGCAGCGTCTCCGTCTGCGGTTCGGCGGCAGTCGTTTCGTTTGTGGCAGGCTGTGTTGCGGTGGCGGTACGCGCCCGCTGTTCCTCCTCCTTTTTGTTCCGAAACTCGTCATACCGTATTTTGCTGATTTCGCGCAGCAGCACGCTTTCGTCTATTTCCATCAGACGGCTGCACTCCTTGGTATATACCGAGCGTTCGATGTCGTCGGGAATGGCGGCTATACTCTTTACGATGTCGCTGATGAGGGAGGCTTTTTTTATCGGATCTTTGCCTGCGCCTTCGAGCAGCAGGTTGGTTTTGAAGCGAATGAAATCGACCTCGTGCTCTTTGATATATTGCGTGAATGATGCTGCGCTCTGTTTCTTGGAAAACGAGTCGGGATCGTCGCCGTCGGGGAGCAGCACCACTTTGATGTGTATGCCCTCTTTGAGCAGCAGGTCGATACCGCGCAACGAGGCTTTGATGCCGGCGGCATCGCCGTCGTAGAGAATCGTTACGTTGTCGGTGAAGCGATGTATGAGCCGTATCTGTCCGGGCGTAAGCGAAGTGCCCGACGATGCTACTACGTTCTCAATGCCCGACTGGTGCATCGACAGCACGTCGGTATATCCCTCCACCAGATAGCAGGTGTCCTGCTTCACGATGGCTTGTTTGGCGTGATAGATGCCGTACAGTTCGTTGCTCTTATGGTATATCTCCGATTCGGGGGAATTGACGTACTTCGCCATCTTGTCGTCTTTTTTCAGAATACGACCGCCGAAGGCGACGATTTTTCCCGAAAGACTGTACACCGGAAATATCACACGACCGCGAAACCGGTCGGTTATCCGTCCGTCGCTGCTTTCGATGCACAGACCGGTGTCGAGCAGATACTCCTTTTTATATCCGCGTTTCACGGCTTCTTGGTAAAGGGCGTCGCGGCGGTCGAGCGAATAGCCCAGACCGAATTTGCGGATAATGTCGTCACGGAATCCCCGTTCGTGAAAATAGGAGAGACCTATGGCATGACCGTCGGGGTTGTTGAACAGCGTTTCCGAAAAATATTCCTGTGCAAACGAATTGACAATGAGCATACTTTCCCGTTTTCCCTGTGCCCGTTTTTCTTCGTCGGTCAATTCCCGTTCCTGAATCTCGATGTTGTATTTTTTCGCCAGATACCTCAATGCTTCGTAATAGGAAAGTTGCTCGTGCTCCATGATGAAATGCACGGGACTGCCGCCTTTGCCGCAGCTGAAACATTTACAGATGCCTTTCGAGGGCGACACGCTGAACGACGGCGTCTTCTCGTCGTGGAAAGGACATAGTCCGACGTAGTTCACGCCCCGTTTTCGGAGGGTAACGAAATCGGACACCACCTCCAAGATGTTGGCGCTGTCGAGTATTTTATCTACGGTTGCCTGATCGATCATGCGATATGGTAAATTTCGGTTACGAAGATACGCTTTCTTTGCCGTAAAGTCAAAGTCGAAAAACAATTTTTTCCGAAAAAATACTTGAAATATCGAAAGATTACCTTTAATTTTGCACACTCAAAAAGCCGACAAGAGGCACAGATGCTTTTACAAAAGATTGCAAGTTATTGACAATAAAGCGAGTAATAATAGTAATAATCCATAAGAATGAACATTTCACAAGAAAACAAAAGCAATGTTTCTGCGGTCGTGAAAATAGAGGTCGCAAAAACCGACTATGAAGAAAAAGTGGAGAAAGCGTTGCGCAGCTATCGCCAAAGGGCAACGATACCCGGATTCAGAAAAGGCATGGTGCCGCTCGGCATGTTGAAAAAAATGGTCGGCAAATCCATCTTAGCAGACGAAATAAACAACGTGGTTTCTGAGGCATTGTACAATTATATAAAGGAAAACAACATCAATGTATTGGGCGAGCCGCTTCCTTCGGAGTCGCAGGAGAAAATCGACTTCGATACGCAGGAAAATTTCACGTTCTGCTTCGATGTCGCCATAGCACCCGAAATTGCCGTTTCGCTGACCAAGAAAGATAAGCTCAACTACTATCGCATAGCTATTGACGACGATATGGTCGCCAAACAGAAAGAGGCGTTCTGCAACCGCTACGGCGTGCAGGAACCGGTAGAAGTCGCCGGCGAGAAAGACATCGTAAAAGGCAACTTCGTGGAACTCGACGAAAACAACGCGCCCAAAGAGGACGGCATTTCGGTCGAGTCGCTGCTGACGCCCGCTTACCTGAAAGACGATGCCGAGAAAGCCAAATTCGTAGGCGTGAAGAGCGGCGAAAAAGTAATCTTCAATCCTGCTGCTGCCTGCGGCGGCAATGATACCGAACTGGCAGCCATGCTCCATATCGACAAGGAGAAAGCTGCCGACATGAAGTCGAACTTCGAGGTAGCCGTTACGACGATTCTCACGTTCAGAGCCGCTGAAATGGGGCAGGAACTTTACGACAACATTTTCGGCAAAGACACCGTAAAGAGCGAAGAAGAATTTACCGCCAAGACCCGTGAAATGCTTGTCGCACAAATGCAGCCCGAGAGCGATTACAAATTCGGTCTCGACGCCCGCGCCCTGTTGGAGAAGAAAGTCGGCGAATTGGAATTGCCCGACGAAATGCTCAAACGCTGGCTGGTCGTAAGCGGCGAAAACCGGACGAAAGAGTCGGTAGAGGAAGAATATCCCAAAATGCTGCCCGACTTGAAATGGCAACTGATAAAAGAGGCTATCGTGAAAAAATTCGCCGTGAAAGTCGATGATGCCGATATGCTTGCCATGGCGAAAAAAGTAACGCGCTCGCAATTCGCCCAGTACGGTATGATGAACGTTCCCGACGAACTGCTCGACAAATACGCATCGGATATGCTGAAAGACAAAAAGACCGTAACCAACGTGGCTGAACGCGCGACCGAAGAAAAAATACTCGCTGTCATCAAAGAGCACGTTACCCTTACGGAAAAAGAACTTCCGATGGATCAGTTTTACAAACTGTTTGAAGAAAAATAACAACACATATATCTCTGATGAAAAAATCTGTCCGAGAGACATCGGGCAGATTTTTTTACGTTTTTAAGAAATATTCTCTTTCCGGCGGAAAGAAAATTTGTAGGATTGATGTTTTATGTATATCTTTGTTTGAACAAAATTAACCACTAAAAACCATATAACATTATGGCAGACGATTTCAAAAAATATGCAATCCGCCATTTGGGCATGAACGCCATGGCACTGGACAAGTATATAGATATAACGAGCAATTATATTTCGCCGACGATTATCGAGGAGCGCCAGCTGAATGTGGCGCAGATGGACGTCTTTTCGCGTTTGATGATGGACCGCATCATATTCTTGGGAACGCAAATCGACGAGTATACCGCCAACGTCATACAGGCGCAGCTGCTCTATCTCGATTCGTCCGACCCGGGAAAAGACATTTCCATCTATCTCAACACGCCGGGCGGCAGCGTGTATGCCGGTCTGGGCATCTACGACACGATGCAGTACGTATCGAGCGACGTCTCCACGATATGCACGGGCATGGCAGCCTCTATGGGCGCCGTGCTGCTCGTGGCGGGAGCGAAGGGAAAACGCTTTGCCTTGCAACACTCCCGCGTGATGATACACCAACCGATGGGCGGTGCGCAGGGTCAGGCTTCCGACATCGAAATTACCGCACGGGAAATACAGAAACTCAAAAAAGAACTCTATACGATTATCGCCGACCATTCGGGTAAATCGTATGAACAGATAGAAAAAGATTCCGACCGCGACTATTGGATGACTTCGGCAGAAGCCAAAGAATACGGCATGATCGACGAAGTGCTCGTCCGTTCAAATCACAAATAATGGCAAAAGAAACAGGAAGAGGCGGACGGTGCTCCTTTTGCAACCGTACCGAACAAGAGACAGGATACCCCTTATTAGCCGGATATTCCGGCTTGATATGTGTCGATTGCGCCGAGCGTGCCGCAGAAGCCGTGCGCGAAATCAAGCACCGGCAGCCCGACGACCGTTTTGTGCTCGACGTTCTGCCCAAGCCCAAAGAGATAAAAGAGTTTCTCGACCTCTACGTTATCGGGCAGGACGATGCCAAACGCTATCTCTCCGTCGCCGTGTACAACCACTACAAACGGTTGATGCAGAAAGACAAGTCGGACAATGAAGTCGAAATCGAAAAGTCGAATATCATCATGGTAGGCTCCACCGGTACGGGGAAAACCCTGCTGGCGAAAACCATCGCGCGACTGCTGAAAGTGCCTTTCACCATCGTCGATGCCACCGTGCTCACCGAAGCCGGCTATGTGGGCGAGGACATCGAAAGCATCTTGACGCGGCTGTTGCAGGTTTCCGATTACAACGTCGAAGCTGCCGAGCGCGGAATCGTGTTTATCGACGAAATCGACAAGATAGCACGGAAAGGCGACAACCCGTCGATAACCCGCGACGTAAGCGGCGAAGGCGTGCAGCAAGGGTTGCTCAAACTCTTGGAAGGGTCGGTGGTGAACGTTCCGCCGCAAGGAGGGCGCAAGCACCCCGAACAGAAAATGATACCTGTCAATACGAAAGACATATTGTTTATTTGCGGCGGAGCATTCGACGGAATCGAAAAGAAAATAGCCATGCGCCTCAACACGCAGGTGGTGGGCTACGGAGCCGACAAAAAACGCGAAACTATCGACCGCAACAACCTGTTGCAGTATATCGCCCCACAAGACCTGAAAGCCTTTGGACTGATACCCGAAATCATCGGGCGTCTGCCTATATTGACTTACCTCGACCCGTTAGACCGGAAAGCCCTGCGCCAAATTCTTACCGAACCCAAAAACTCTATCATCAAACAATACATCAAAATGTTTGAAATAGACGGCATCAAACTCTCTTTCTCGGAAGAGTCGCTGGAATATATGGTGGACACGGCGATAGAATTCAAACTCGGCGCACGCGGGTTGCGCTCCATTGTCGAGTCTATCATGATTGATGCCATGTTTGAAATGCCTTCGACCGACTGCAAAGAGCTTCATATTACGAAGCAATACGCCGAAGAAAAGATGAAAAAAGCAAATATGCACGCTCTGCATTAAAAAAAGCGGTAAAAAATTTGTTTTATACAATTTTTGTTTTATATATTTGTCTTTGGGCAAAAGTCCGTTTATAAAAAATGCTTTTATGGCTACCAAAAACAATTTAACCGCCGCCTTAAAAAAACACTTTGGATTCGATACATTCAAAGGAAATCAGGAAGCAATCATCAAAAATCTGCTTGCGGGGAACGATACGTTCGTATTGATGCCTACGGGAGGTGGAAAGTCGCTCTGTTATCAGTTGCCTTCGCTTTTGTCGGAAGGTACGGCGGTAGTCATATCGCCGCTTATCGCCTTGATGAAAAATCAGGTAGATGCCATGCGCAATTTCAGCGAAGAAGACGGCGTAGCCCATTTCATCAATTCTTCGTTGAATAAAGCCGCCATAGATTTGGTAAAAGAAGACATTTTGTCGGGACGAACCAAATTGCTCTACGTGGCACCTGAATCGCTGACGAAAGAAGAAAACATCGAGTTTCTGAAACAGGTGAAAATCTCTTTCTATGCTGTCGATGAGGCGCATTGCATATCGGAGTGGGGGCACGACTTTCGTCCTGAATACCGCCGCATACGACCCATTATCAACGAAATAGGTGTTCGTCCGGTCATCGCTCTCACGGCTACGGCTACGCCGAAAGTGCAGCACGATATACAGAAAAACCTTTGTATGATGGACGCAGCGGTGTTCAAATCGTCGTTCAACCGTCCCAATCTCTATTACGAAGTACGCCCCAAGACGCAGAATATCGACAAGGACATTATTAAGTATATTAAATCTCAGTCGGGCAAGTCGGGCATTATCTATTGCCTGAGCCGGAAAAAAGTGGAAGAACTTGCCGAGACCCTGAAAGTGAACGGCATCAGCGCGCTGCCCTACCATGCCGGTATGGACTCTGCCACCCGCACCCGCAACCAAGACGCATTCCTGCTTGAAGAAGTCGATGTCATCGTGGCGACTATCGCATTCGGCATGGGCATCGACAAGCCCGATGTACGCTTTGTTATACACTACGATATACCCAAAAGCCTCGAAGGTTATTATCAGGAAACCGGACGTGCGGGTCGCGACGGCGGGGAGGGGCAGTGTATCACTTTCTACGTGAACAAGGATTTGCAGAAACTGGAAAAATTCATGCAGGGAAAGCCCGTTGCCGAACAGGAAATCGGTAAACAGCTCCTGCTCGAAACCGCTGCTTACGCCGAATCGTCAGTATGTCGCCGCAAATTGTTACTGCACTATTTCGGCGAAGAATATAATGAAGACAACTGTGGAAATTGCGACAACTGTCTGAATCCCCAGAAACAAATCGAAGCCCAAGAGATGCTCTGTGCCGTCATCGAAGTCATTGTGGCGTTGAAAGAAAAATTCAAAGCCGACCATATAATCGACGTCCTTTTGGGAAAAGAGACGAACGAAATCGTTTCGTATCATCAAGACGAATTGGAAGTGTTCGGCTGCGGACAGGGCGAAGACGAGAAAAAATGGTCTACCGTCATACGGCAGGCACTCATTGCCGGCTATCTCGACAAGGACATCGAAAACTACGGACTGCTGAAAGTAACGCAGGCAGGGTATGATTTTCTCAAACACCCCGTATCGTTCAAAATCGTACAAGACAACGCTTTCGACGAAATCGAAGAAGAAGCCCCAATCAAAGGGGGAGGCGCTTGTGCCGTCGATCCCGTGCTTTACGCCATATTGAAAGACCTGCGCAAGAAAATCGCCAAGAAACTGGAACTTCCCCCGTACGTCATTTTCCAAGACCCCTCGCTGGAAGCTATGGCGACGACCTATCCCATATCTATCGAAGAGTTGCAGAACATATCGGGAGTAGGAGCCGGCAAAGCCAAACGCTACGGCGAAGAGTTTGTCGAGGTCATCAAGAAATATTGCGACGAAAACGAAATCGAGCGACCGGAAGACTTGCGGGTGCGCACCGTTGCCAACAAGTCGAAAATGAAAGTTTCTATCATTCAGGGAATTGACCGCAAAATAGCCCTCGACGAATTGGCGGAATCGAAAGGACTGGAATTTGCCGACCTGCTCGAAGAAGTCGAAGCCATCGTGTATTCGGGAACAAAAATCAATATCGACTATTTCCTCGAAGAGGTAATGGACGAAGACCACGTGGAGGATATATTCAATTACTTCAAGGAAGCCGAAAGCGACGACCTCGAAGCCGCTATCGAAGAATTGGGGCGCGACTATACCGAAGAAGAAATACGCCTCGTCCGCATCAAATTTCTTTCGGAATTAGGAAATTGATACAGAAAGAGGGGCAGGTTCCGATACGGGAATCTGCCCCTTTAACGTCTGTTCAGAAAAAAAGAACATGAAAAAACGCACGCATTTGGGAAATAATCCGTATCTTTGCGTGCAATAAATTTTCTATCTATGTCATTTATTGCCGATAAAATCGTAATGGACGGATTGACATTCGACGATGTATTGTTGATCCCCGCTTATTCAGAAGTACTTCCGCGCGAAGTCGATTTAACCACCCGTTTCTCCCGTAACATTCAATTGAACATACCTTTGGTTTCGGCTGCCATGGACACCGTAACCGAAGCGCAGTTGGCTATCGCCATTGCTCGCGAAGGAGGTATCGGCGTTATCCACAAAAACATGTCGATAGAGGCGCAAGCCAAACAGGTGCACAGCGTGAAACGCGCCGAGAACGGAATGATTTACGATCCCGTAACCATCAATCGTTCGGCTACCGTATCCGATGCGTTGGCTCTCATGCACGAATACCACATCGGAGGCATTCCCGTTGTCGATAACGACGGACGTCTGGTGGGTATCGTAACCAACCGCGACCTGCGGTTCGAGCGCAATGCCTCCCGCGCTATCGACGAAGTGATGACCAAAGACAATCTCATCACCACCACCCAATCGACCGATTTGCAGCAAGCCACCGATATACTGCAACAGCACAAAATCGAAAAACTGCCGGTTGTCGATAAAGACTTCCGTTTGGTCGGACTGGTAACCTATAAAGACATAACCAAAGCCAAAAACAAACCCTTTGCCTGCAAAGACAAACTCGGGCGTCTGCGCGTAGCCGCCGGAATAGGCGTAACGACAGACTCGTTGGAGCGGGCGTCTGCCTTGGTCGAAGCCGGTGTCGATGCCATTGTCATTGATACGGCGCACGGACACTCCAAAGGGGTAGTAGAGGTGTTGAAGCGCGTGAAAGCCGCATTCCCCCAAATCGACGTCGTAGTGGGTAACATCGCTACCGGCGATGCCGCCAAATACCTTGTAGCGGCAGGTGCCGATGCCGTAAAAGTGGGAATCGGTCCCGGCTCCATTTGTACGACCCGTATCATTGCCGGCGTGGGAGTACCTCAGTTGTCTGCCGTATATGACGTCGCCAAAGCCTTGAAAGGAACAGGTATACCGCTTATCGCCGACGGCGGAATCCGTTATTCGGGCGATATCGTGAAAGCCTTGGCTGCCGGTGGATATTCCGTCATGTTGGGCGGAATGCTGGCAGGCGTGGAAGAATCGCCGGGCGAAACGATTATCTACAACGGACGTAAATTCAAGTCGTATCGAGGAATGGGTTCGCTCGAAGCGATGGAGAAAGGGTCGAAAGACCGCTATTTCCAAGCCGGCGAAACCGATGTGAAAAAACTGGTGCCCGAAGGTATTGCCGCCCGTGTGCCTTACAAAGGGTCGCTTTACGAAGTCGTCTATCAAATGGTCGGCGGACTGCGGGCAGGCATGGGATATTGCGGAGCTGCCAATATTGATGCCCTGCATCAAGCCAAATTCACCCGTATCACCAACGCCGGTGTCGCCGAAAGCCACCCGCACGATGTCGCCATTACCAGCGAATCGCCCAATTACAGTCGCGGACAACAGTAAGAAAATCTTACGATACTTTAATAACTTTATACAACTGTTTTGACGATTCCGATATAATATTTTTTATATTTGAACCGTTAAAACAGATGTATTTTATAGGGAGATAGTTATATTTCATAAAGGAATGAATTGTCGGACAAATTGTAAAAAACATACGATGAAAACCACCACTTTTTTATTGGCAGCTTTTTTGTTTCCTGCTTTTACTTCGATGTCGGCGCAAGAAGCGACAGATCCCGAAATCATGAATATTGCGGGGAAGAGCATACCGAAATCGGAATTTGAGTATATCTACCATAAGAATTTACGGCAGCAAGTCGAAAAAACGCCGTTGGACGAATACGTTACGCTTTTTTGCAACTATAAGCTGAAAGTGGCGGAAGCTGAGGCGCAGGGTATTGATACCACGAAACAATTTCGCGACGAATACAAAGGATATTGCGAGCAGCTTGTAAAACCCTATTTGGTAGAGGCTGGCGCAGAAGAACAGTTGGCAAAGGAGGCTTACGACCGTTTGCTTGAAGAGGTCGAAGCCAGCCATATTCTTTTTGAAGTGCCGTCTACCGCTACGGCTGCCGAGAAACAGGCAATTTACGAAAAAGCTGTGTCGGTGAGGGAGCAGGCATTGAACGGTGCTGATTTTGCCGAATTGGCACGTCGATATTCCGATGACCCTTCGGCAGAGCAGAATGGCGGTTGTTTAGGTTATTTTACCGCTTTCCAAATGGTATATCCTTTTGAGAAAGCCGCTTATGAAACGCCGGTGGGCGAAATATCCCTGCCTGTCGAAACCCGATTCGGCTACCATTTGATTAAAGTTTCCGGTCGTCGTAAAACGCGAGCCGTCCAAGTGGCGCATATTATGCTGAAAGTCTCGCAGGATACACCCGAAAAAGAGCAGATGGATAAAGAGAAAAAAATAAAAAATCTTTATGCAAAACTGCTTAAAGGAGCTGATTTTGACGAATTGGTACGTACCAACTCCGAGGATACTTATACGGCAGAATCGGGCGGCGTATTGCCTTTCTTGCAAACGGGGCAGTTTGTGAAATCTTTTGAAGATGCCGCTTTTGCGTTGGATTCCATTGGCGAAATATCTGCACCGGTACGCACGCAATTCGGTTGGCACATATTGAAACTCATCGACGAAGAAACACCCGGTTCGTATGAAGATTTGCATGAAGGAATAGTTCGGAATATGGCTCGCGATGAACGTGCCGATGCCGGTCGCAAGCAGTTTTTCGAACATTTGAAAGCCGATAAGGGTTTTGCTTGGAACGAAACGACCCTGAGCGATTTGGAAAAAGTAAATGGCGACTCCCTGTTGGAGAACGTGCAAAAAATGGAACAGCCGTTGTTCGTTTTTGCCGAAACAGCTTATCCGGCATCGGGTCTGGCGAATTACTTGAAATCCGGTGAAACGGGAACATTATCCTCATTGCGAAAAGCCGTCGAAGCCTATTCTGTCGATGTTATGACGGAATATGCGGCAAACGAGCTATGCCAGACCAATCCGGAAATCAAAAACCTTTTGCAGGAGTATCGCGACGGAATGTTGCTCTTTGAGGTGAGCGATAAAGAGGTGTGGCAAAAGACTCCGCTCGATACGAAAGGGTTGAAAAAGTTTTTCAAGAAAAACAAAAAACAATATGCGTGGAGTGAACCTCGCTACAAAGGCTATGTCATTTCATCGGACAGTGCGGAACGAACGAAGACCGTTAAGGAACGTTTATCGCAAAAGACCTCTCTTTCTGCGGATAAAATGATTCAGAATCTATATCGGGAATACAACGACAGCATACGTCATATAGCCATCGCGTACGGCATCTATCGTCAGGGCGAGAATCCGACCGTCGATTATGCGGCTTTCGGTATCGGCACCTCCGACAGCACGGCGGTATCGTCCGGTCTGAATGCTATTTGCGGTAAAATATTGATGCAGCCGGAATCGTATGAAGATGTAAAAGGCTTTGTAATGTCCGATTATCAAAATTATTTAGAAAAAGAATGGATAAAGAAACTTCGGAAAAAATATCCGATAACGATACATGAAGACGTTTTGGCTACTGTAAAATCCGAAGAATAGCGCTAATCTGTAAATATTGATAATATGCGATATACGATTTTCGCCACAATGACGATTCTATCGGCGGCACTATTTTCCTGTCGCTTGGATACGACCGAAATTCCGGGTGCGGTTGTGGGCATCGGCGATCGGATTTTGACGGAAGACATCTTGCGTGAAGTCATGCCCGACGGTTTGACGGGAGCGGACAGCAGCACGTTTGTCGAAGCCTATGTTCGGCGTTGGGTGGAATCGGAATTGTTGTATGCGCAGGCGCAGAAAAATTTGCCCGATGTTGAAAGTATTGACCGGTTGGTCGATTCTTACCGGCGGGATTTGTTCAATCATGAATATCAAAAACAATTGTTGAACGAAAAGCTCAGCGGCGAAATAACCGAAGACGTTGCCCGCAACTATTATCGTACCCATGCGGGACAGTTTGTGTTGGCAACGCCTATTATCAAGGGGCTGTTTTTGAAAGTGTCGGAAACAGCTCCGCAAATTGACGATTTGAAAAAATGGTATAAGACGGAATCGCAGACGGCTGTCGGGAATATCGAAAAATACACCCTGCATAATGTTGTCAATTATGACTATTTTTATGATCGGTGGGTTTCTTTCGGCGAGGTGATGAACAATATTCCTTATCCCATAACGAATGTCGATAATTTCTTACGTACGCACAAGCAGTTGGAAGTGAATTATGAAGGTTATTGGTATCTTTTGAATATCAGCGACTATTTGCCGGAAAAAGCCAATATGCCTTTTGATTTTGCCCGACCTCAGATAGAGGAGTTGTTGATGAACCAACGGCGGCAAAAATTTTTGAAAGAAATAAACGACGAACTTTATGATAGAGCTCTAAAAGAACGAAAAATAAAATACTACGGTCGGAATTATCGTTGATTACAACATCGAAACATGAAGAAATACAGTCTGTTTATAGCGATTGCAGTTTCCTTTTTCGGCACTGCTGCGGCATCGGCTCAGTCGATGTCGAAATCGGGCGTTGTAGATGAAATCGTGTGGATAGTCGGCGACGAGGCGATTCTCCTGTCTGAGGTAGAATCGCAGTATCGTACCATGCAGACACAGGGCGAGCGTATCAACGGCGACCCTTATTGTGTCATTCCGGAACAGTTGGCAATTCAGAAACTATTTTTGAATCAAGCTGTTATAGATAGCGTTACGGTAACCGACTCCGAAGTGCTTTCCAACGTGGACAATCGTATCAATTATTTCATCAACGCCATTGGGTCGCGGGAAAAAGTAGAGGAGTATTTCGATATGCCCATTGCCCGTCTGCGCGAGGAGCTTACGGTCAATGTACACGACCAGCTGGTAGTCGAAGCGATGCAGAACAAATTGGTGAAAGACATCAAGATTACACCTGCCGACGTCCGCCGGTTCTATGCCAATTATCCGAGCGACAGTATTCCTTATATACCGGTGCAGGTCGAAGTGCAAATCATACGGGTGAACCCCCTCATACCGCAACAGGAAATCGACGACATAAAAGCCCGTTTGCGTGAATATTCCGACCGTGTAACACGGGGCGATGTGGAATTTTCGACATTGGCGGTATTGTATTCCGAAGATCCCAATTCTGCGCGGCGTGGCGGCGATTTGGGCTTTTTCAGCAGAGGTGAGATGGTACCGGAATTTACGGCAGTGGCTTTTTCGTTGAACGACCCTAAGAAAGTTTCCAAAATCGTTGAAACGGAGTTCGGTTACCACATCATACAGTTTGTCGAAAGACGCGGCGACCGCATTAATTGCCGCCATATACTGCTGCGTCCGCGCCCCTCGAACGAGGAGTTGAAAAACACCGTTGCCCGCATGGATACGCTGCGCAAAGACATTCTCGACGGCGTAGTAACATTCGATGAGGCGGTGCAGTACGTTTCGCAAGACAAGGAGACGCGTAACAACAAGGGGTTGATGTTTATCAATTCCGATGCCGTAACCATGACTACGAAATTCCGTATGGACCAACTTCCGCAGGATATTGCCAAAGTCGTCGATAAAATGGAAGTGGGTGAAATATCGGAGCCATTTATCATGATAGACCAGAAACTCGGAAAAGAAGTTGTCGCCATTGTGAAATTGCGCGCGCGAATACCCGGACATAAGGCAAACATATCGAATGATTTTCAGACCCTGAAAGCCATTGTGGAAGAGCATAAGCGGAGCGAACGCATCGACAGTTGGATTCGCGAAAAACAAAAAACGACCTATATCCGTATTAAAGAAGGGTGGGACGATTGCGAATTTATGTACGATGGTTGGATAAAAAGATAGAATGTATAGAAAGGATTTCGGGATAATATGCAGACGGTGGCAGAGAAAATTTTTATGGCTGTTTTCTCTCTTGTGTCCGGCGTTTTCGCTTTCGGCGCAGACGGACTCCTCTTGGGTGCGTCCCGATAGCGTGCGGCGAGTGCCGCAGGAAAAAGTATATCTCGAAGCCGCCGACGAATTGAGTTTCGACGAATCTGTCGCTCCCGATTTTCAGATACTTCGCGGTAATGTGCGTTTTCGCAAGGACAGTATGTACATGTATTGCGACAGCGCCTATTTTTATGAAAAAAACAATTCGCTCGATGCTTTCGGACACGTGAAAATGGAGCAGGGCGACACCCTTTTTATTTTCGGCGACAAACTCTTTTACGACGGTGAAACGCAGCTGGCGAGGCTGCGTGACAACGTTCGCATGATCAATCGGGAAGTCGTCATTTCCACCGACAGTTTCAATTACGATTTGGAGCCGAACATCGGCTATTATTTCAATGGCGGTTCGGTTGCCGACACCGTCAATCGACTTACTTCGTTTTACGGACAGTACAGTCCCGATACGAAAGAAGCCGTTTTCAATTACGACGTCGAGCTGCACAATCCCCAGTTCGTTATTTACTCCGATACGCTCAAATACAATACGCAAACGAAAATTGCCGATATTGTGGGACCTTCGGTCATCGTATCCGACAGCAATGTCATACATTCGTCGCTCGGATTCTACGATACCGCTGCCGACGAAGCGAAACTGTATAACCGTTCGGTCGTCGTATCGGGGAGTCAAAAAATGACCGGCGATACGATATTGTACGACCGCAACCAAGGTTTTGGCGAGGCGTTCGGGCATATCGTCGTCGATGATACCGTACGATTGATGCAAATGACAGGAAATTACGGATTTTACGACGAACGACGGGAAGCCTCTTTCGCCACCGATTCCGCCTTGCTGATTGATTATTCCCAGCGCGATACGCTCTACCTCCATGCCGATACGCTGCAATCGGTTATGTTGAAAGATCGCCGCATTTTGCAGGCATACCACGAGGTGCGCATTTTCCGCAACGATATGCAGGCTATTTGCGATTCGATGATATACGATGTCGCCGATTCGGTTCTTGTCATGATGTATGGACCGGTGATGTGGAATCTTAATTGCCAGATTTTCGGCGACACCATTAAAGTGTTCATGAACGATTCTACCATAGATTGGGCGCATATTCCCGATTTCGCCTTTGCCGTTCAAAAGAAAGATACCGCATTTTTCGACCAACTGACGGGAAAAGACCTGAAAGCCTATTTCCGAAACGGCGATATCGAGCGCATCGACGTAAGCGGCAATGTGGAAACGATATTTTATCCGCAAGAGTCGGACATGACATTTACGGGAATGAACAAAGCGGAGACAAGTTTTCTTACCATGTATCTGAAAAACAGCAAAATGGAAAGGCTGAAAATGTGGCCTTCCGTCGATGGCACGATGACGCCTATTTCGAAATTGAAGCCGTCGATGATTTTCCTGCCGCAATATAAATGGTACGAAAGCTATCGTCCGAAAAACAAACAAGACCTTTTCCGAAGAACCAACCGCCCGGCGGCGGAATTGAAAAAGAATGCACGGCCGATAACGATGATTGAAGAAGAGGAGTAGTATTTGGTTATGAGCGATGTAATACAATTGTTGCCCGATTCGGTGGCGAACCAGATTGCCGCCGGAGAAGTGATACAGCGACCGGCTTCCGTCGTCAAGGAGCTGGTCGAAAACGCTATCGACGCCCAAGCCACCGAGATACAGATTATCATCAAAGATGCCGGGCGCACGCTGATACAGGTCATCGACAACGGAAAAGGTATGTCCGAAACCGATGCGCGCTTGTCGTTCGAGCGTCATGCCACTTCGAAAATCCGCTCGGCGCAAGACCTGTTTTCGCTGCGCACGATGGGCTTTCGCGGGGAGGCGTTGGCGTCGATTGCCGCTATCGCCCAAGTGGAGCTGCGCACCCGCCGAGCCGACGACGAGATAGGAACTTCCATACTCATTTCCGGTTCCAAAGTCGAGGCGCAGGAATATGTCGCTTGTCCCGTCGGCGCCAATTTCATGGTGAAAAATATCTTTTTCAATGTGCCGGCACGACGCAAGTTTTTGAAATCCAATCAGGTGGAATTCGGCTATATCCTTGCCGAGTTCGAGCGCATGGCGCTTATCAATACCGATATCGCTTTCCGCCTCGTGCACAACGATGTCGAGCTGTACAATCTCACGCCCTGCACTTTCCGGCAGCGCATTACCTCGCTTTTCGGAAAAAATCTCAATCCCCATTTGCTGGCGGTCGATGTGCAGACCTCGCTTGTTTCCATTACCGGATATGTGGGGCACCCCGAGTCGGCACGCAAACGCAATGCGTGGCAGTATTTTTTCGTGAACGGTCGGTATATGCGGCACCCGTATTTTTACAAAGCCGTCGTTTCCAATTACGAGCAGCTGCTTCCGGCAGGAGAGATGCCGCACTTTTTCCTGCACATACAGGTCGATCCGGCAACGATAGATGTCAATATTCACCCGACCAAGACGGAGATAAAATTCGAGAACGAGCAGCCGATATGGCAGATTCTTTCGTCGGCGGTGAAAGAGGCGTTGGGAAAATCCAATGCCGTGCCGTCGATTGATTTCGACACCGAAGGCGCTCCCGAAATTCCGATTCTGCACAACAACCAAGAGGTGCATGCACCGAAAGTATCGTTCTCGCCCGATTACAATCCGTTCCGTCCGTCATCATCGGCAGGGAATGGGGTAGGGAAACGTCCGTCATACGACTGGACGCAGCTGTATAAAGATTTTCAAGCCGACAAAAGTTCTCCGGCTGTGCCCGACGACGGCGATGTTACGATACCTTCGCGCATCAACCGTCCTGTTCCCGACGGCGAGGCTGCCGGCAGCGGAGCGAAAACCTCCGATGCCATACAGCTTTCACTGCCCGCAAACGACGCGCGGCAGCCGGTGAGCACCGGTGCCGAATACCTGCAAATCAAGGGGCGTTACATTCTTACCTCCGCCAAGTCGGGACTGATGATTATCGACCAGCACCGTGCGCATATCCGCATACTTTTTGAGCGGTATATGGCGCATATCAAGGAGAAAAAAGGCGTTTCGCAGCGGCTGCTTTTCCCCGAAATGATACAGCTCTCGCCGGCGCAGGGCGCCAACCTGCTTTCGGTGCAGGACGATTTCGAGCTGTTGGGTTTCGACATTTCCGATATGGGCGGCGGCTCGTATGCCATTAATGCCGTGCCTGCCGGCATCGACGGGCTGGATATTCCCACGCTTATCGACAAGATGCTCGAAACCGCCTCGCAGCGGGGCGGCGACGTGAGCGTCGATATCCATGAAGCGGTATCGCTTACGCTGGCGGAGTCGGCTGCCATACCGTACGGACAGGTGCTCTCCGCTCCGGAAATGGAGCAGTTGGTGGGCGACCTTTTCGCGCTTTCTGTGCCCAATTACACGCCCGACGGAAAACCTGTCATCTCGGTCGTTTCCGACGATGAACTGACTAAAAGATTCCGATAGCGCCATGAAATACGCCACCCTGCATACGATCGTTTTGCTGCTTCTCCTGCTTCTTGGGAGCGGCATTGCCGGCGCGCGAAAGAAGAAAACGCCTGTTGAGCAAATCTCCGCAGAACAGGCGTTTATGGAAAAGAATTTTTCGCAGATTCCGTGTCGGGAGTGGGCGGCGGGACGCACATTCATCTACCTCGACAGCACGCTGTCGCCGTTGCTGCAACCGCAATATCCGCTTCTGCCGGATTCGTCGCTTCGCGGAAAGCTGTTCATTTTCTGCGGCTTTACCGACGCATCGATGTGGGGCGGCGGCACGATGGATATCGTGTTCGAGTGCGAAGGCACGCGCTATTACTATAAAACGGGAAAGACGCTCGACGACATCAAGAACACGGCTTATGCGCCGCTGCTGCCCATGCTGATAGCGCAGGACGAAGTAGAACTCGCGAGGAGTCTGCTGGCAGGGCGCACGCTCTATGCCCGCCCTGCCGTGTGGGTCGATTCGCTCGGAAACACCTGCGACGGCGGTCGCTATTGCGCCGTTACGGTGAAAGACGTGGAGCCGGGCAACGGCATTTACCCGATGGCTTTTGTCATCGAGGACGACGAGGCGAAAACGTATCGGGTATATGGAAGCCTCACGCAGACCTCCCGTCTGCAAGCCGCCACGTTCGACCGCCTTTTCACGTTCGACAACCCGCGTGCGCGGTATGCCGACATATCCGACAAACACTGGCGGCTGATAACGCACGGCGAAGTCGCCGCCGGCATGACGAAAGACGAATGCCGCCTGTCGCTGGGGCGTCCGCAGCGGGTGCGCGAAATTCCCACGTACAGCGGATTAAATGAAGAATGGTATTACAATACGGGAGCTTATCTCTTTTTTGAAGACGGAAAACTGGTACGCTTCCGATAAAATGAACGAAATATGATTACGTACGAAAATTACTCGCTGCAAACGCTGCACACTTTTCATCTGCCGATAAAGACGCGCTATTACGTGGAATATGCGTCGGTCGATGAATTGCGCACGTTCCTTGCCGAATCGCCGTTGGTCAAGGAATATCCGCTGTTCCACATGGGCGGCGGGAGCAACCTGCTCTTTCTGCACGACTACGAAGGCGTGGTGCTGCACTCGGGAATACGTTTCATCGAGACCCTTTCCGATAACGACGACACCGTGTTGCTGCGCGTCGGGGCGGCAGTCGAGTGGGACACCCTTGTCGAGTACTGCGTGAAAAAGAGTTGGGGCGGCATCGAAAACCTGTCGCTCATACCCGGCGAGGTCGGCGCATCGGCAGTGCAGAATATCGGTGCCTACGGCGTGGAGGTGAAAGACGTCATCGAGCAGGTCGAAACCGTCGAGATACAAAGCGGTGCGATACGCATTTTTTCGACGGAAGAGTGCCGCTACGCCTACCGCGACAGCATCTTCAAAAACGAATTGAAAGGAAAATACATCGTTACCGCCGTGCAGTACCGCCTGCAAAAAAATCCCGAATACCATTTGGAATACGGACATCTGCGCGAGACCATCGGCGACCGCCCCCTGTCGCTTTCGTTGGTGCGTCAGGTCGTCATGGATATACGCCATTCCAAACTGCCCGATTGCAATGCCTGCGGCAATGCCGGAAGTTTTTTCAAAAATCCGATTGTGCCGGTCGCTCTCTATGAAAAATTGAAAAAACGCTATCCCGATATGCCGGCTTATCCTGTCGATGCCGAGCGGGTGAAGCTGCCTGCCGGTTGGCTTATCGATCGTGCCGACTGGCGGGGCAGGACGCATCGCGGCGCCGGCGTGTGCGACACGCAGGCGCTGGTGCTGATAAACAAAGGCGATGCCGCGCCGCAGGATATTGTCGAACTGTCGTATATGATATGCCGTTCCGTGAAAGAGCAGTACGGCGTGGAGCTGACACCCGAAGTGAATATTATAGACTGAAATCATGCGCATCGAATTTTTGGGAACGGGAACATCGACCGGCGTGCCTGTCATGGGCTGCGGGTGCGAGGTGTGCCGCTCCGCCGACCCTCGCGACAACCGCCTGCGCTCGTCGGTGTGCGTAACCGTCGGCGGGAAAAATATTCTGATTGACTGCGGACCCGATTTCCGCCAACAGATTCTGCACAGCGGCATCGACCGCATCGACGCCGTACTGATTACCCACGAACACTACGACCACATTTCGGCTATCGACGAACTGCGGAGTTTCAGCAAAGAGTCGCCCGTACCCCTCTATGCCGAGCCGAATGTGCTGGAAGTCATTACCGAACACTTCTTTTACTGCTTCAACAACCACCCGTATGCCGGTGTGGCGCATTTGCAGCTGCACGCGCTCGACGATTTGCGCCCGTTCACTGTGCAGGGCATTGAAGTCGTGCCTATACGGGTCATGCACGGCGCGCTGCCCATCGTCGGATTCCGCATCGGGCGCTTTGCCTACATAACCGATATGCTCACCCTGCCCGAGAGCGAGTATGCCAAACTGGCGGGATTGGAAATATTGGTGATAAATGCGTTGCGGCACCAACCCCATGCCACGCACCAGACGCTTGCCAACGCCCTTGCCGTTATCGAGCGGCTGGCACCCGAACGGGCTTACCTCACGCATATATGCCACCACATGGGCTTTCAAGCTGAGGAGGAAAAGAAACTCCCCGCCGGAGTCGCCTTTGCCTACGACGGATTGGTACTCCACACCCGAGACTGAATAACCTTACGAAAAATCGCAGCTTTTCCGATGAAATAAAAGCCGCCCTGCAATCTCTCAGTTGCAGGGCGGCGTGTCAAAGATCATCTATTCAGGAAATTCTCTTTTCATTTTATCTTGCGCTATCGGGCGATAATCATCGTCTTGCCGTTCACGATATACGCGCCGTTCTGTAACGTTTTGAGGTCTGCGGCATCGTTCGTTTCGAGCACCAATACGCCTTGCAGGTTATATACCGTTACGTGTCCGTCGGCATTGTCTTGTTGTATTTCCGTAATGGCGGACGATTCGTCTATCGGCAATATCGTTCCGAACTCGCTCCAGTATGGGGCGGCTTTATACAATCCTACCGATTCGGCAGGTACGTAAAGCGTACAGTTGGCACAATCGACACGCTCGAAAGCATCATCTATATCCACCGGTTCCGGATTATAAGCGGTTACCGACGTCAAACCCGTACAATTGCCAAAAGCCCAGTCGCCGATAGAGGTAACACTATTGGGTATCGTTACCGACGTCAAGCCCGTGCAATTGCCAAAAGCCCAGTCGCCGATAGTGGTAACACTCTCGGGTATCGTTACTGATGTCAAGCCGCTGCATACCTCAAAAGCACTTTCCCCGATAGTGGTAACACTTTCGGGTATCGTTACCGACGTCAAGCCGGTGCACCACGAAAAAGCCCCGTTGCCGATAGCGGTAACCCGATATTCAACACCCTCATTCGTTACCGTTGCGGGAATGGTTACTTTGCCCGAATAGTCTTCTCTACCAGACGTAACCTCAACCTCGTCCGACGAAAGAATGGTGTAATAGATGCCGTCTGCCTCAAAGTCATACGCCCACGCGGCGGGGGAGAAAGCGAGGAAGAAGATGACTCCCCAAAATTTTTGAAACATTTGTCTATGCCGTTTCATTGTAAAAAAATTAAAAAGGCACTTGCGGCTCGGAGAGTGCCGGTAACGGTTTTTCGATTCAGGCATAAAAAAGAAGCGGAGCCACTGTTTCACTCGCTTACTCAGTGTGGGCTTCGACTCCCATGAAATACAAACAAGTGATAGCAACCCCACTTTGGCTGTATATCCGAGATAGATATAACAAACCAAAGAAAGAGCGTACTTTCACCATCTTTCCGTATTTCATTGCGAAATTGTCGAAGTTTCACTAAGGGAACGATGCGAAAACGCTTTCTTCAATATGTCTGCACACCGGTGGGGTGTACGGAGCAAAGGTAGTCATTTTCTTGAAAGTACGCTCTTATATTGCCGTTTTTTTATCGAAAAAGATAAAAAGCGGTTTTTCTCGGCACCGAACGAACGCCGGCAAACGCCTCTCCGTCTGCCCGGAAAAGGCGAATTGCCTGCACCAATCGCCCGTAAAAAGCAGTCGGCGCATCACGCCGGCACATTTCATAGGTTTCTATTTCCCTTGCAAAGATAATTCAGAAAATAAAAATTTACAAAACTTTCCGCTAAAAATTTTTGCATTCTTTTGAGGTGGAGAAGGAGGGAAAGAGAGCCGCAGGGTGGCAGGCGTGAAATCAGCGGAGGCGGTAGGCGTTGCCGTCGAACAGGAGGAAGCGTTCGTCGCAGAGGTATCGGAGCGTCTCGACCACTTGGTCTTGCGGGTAGGGCAGGCGCGCCACGATTTCGTCGAGCGTGCAGGGCGCCTGCGACAGCAGCTCTTTCACCGACGCCGTGATTTTGTCGAATCGCACCGCCGACAGACCTTCGTCTTTTTTCTTCAAACAGATGTCGCACGCGCCGCAGTCGCGTTCGCTTTTTTCGCCGAAGTAGTCGAGCAGCAGCCGTTCCCGACACACATTGTCGGCGGTGGCGTATTGCAAGATGCGTTCGATGCGGTGGCTGAACTTCTCTTTCCGCTCTTCGTAAGCCGACTTGGGAATGTCGAGGCGTTCCGCGCTTTCGCGGGCGCGGGTGAAGTAGATGAGCGGCATACGCTTGCGCGGAATGTAGTGCAGTATGCCCGACTTGCTGAGATAGATAAGGCTTTCATATACCTTTTCCGCCGGCAGACCGGTGCGCTGTTCGAGCACCGATTCGCGTATATACACGTAGTCGGCGAACAGCCCCGTGTAGGAGCGCAGGAGGCATTGCAGCACTTCGTCGGTTTCGGCGTCGTCGGTTTTCAGTTTGTAGAGTTCGTCGCGCTGTACGGTAACCATGATGCGCGACTGCGAGTTGGCGTCTTCGATATATTCGAGGTAGCCCGAGTGTTCCAATATTTTCAGTGCGTGGTATGTGGGCAGTACCGGCAGTTTGAAATTCAGGCAGAAAAGGTTGATGTCGAAATCGTGCATCGTATCGAAGCCGAAACCCTCTGCCACTTGCAGGAAGTTGCACACGGAAATATATACGCGGGTGATGAAATCGCGTTCGGGAAAAGAGTCGGCGATGCGCTTGTGCAGCTTGGCTTTGTCGGTCGAGGAGTAGAGCAGTACGGCGTATGCCGTCTCCCCGTCGCGACCGGCGCGCCCCGCCTCTTGGTAATACTCCTCCGGCGAGTTGGGCAGGTCGAGGTGCACGACGAGGCGCACGTCGGATTTGTCGATGCCCATGCCGAAAGCATTGGTGGCGACCATGACGCGCGCGCGTCCCTCTTTCCACGACTGCTGCCGCATATCTTTTTCTTCGGCTTCGATGCCGGCATGGTAGTGCTGCGCCGAGATGCCCGCCCGATGCAGCTCCTCCGCCACCTCTTTCGTGCGCTTGCGGCTGCGCACATATACGATGGCGCTGCCCGGCACGCGCGACAATATATAGATGAGCTGCTGCATCTTGTCTTCGTTGTGGCGGACGATGTAGTGCAGATTCGGACGGTGGAAACTTTTGCGGAAAACATTTTCTTTCCGGAAAAGAAGTTTCGCCTGTATGTCGCGGGCGACTTCGGGCGTGGCTGTCGCCGTTACCGCCAGTACGGGAATCGCCGGCAGCAGCGTCCGCAGCTCGGCGATTTTCAGATACTCCGGACGGAAGTCGTAGCCCCATTGCGAAATGCAGTGCGCCTCGTCCACCACCAAAAGCGACACGTTCAGCTCTTTGAGTTTGTCGAGAAAAAGCTGGGTGGCGAGGCGTTCGGGCGAAACGTAGAGAAATTTGTATTTCCCGAAGATGCAGTTTTCGAGTACGACCCGCATCTCCCGATACGACATGCCCGAATGCAGGTAAGCCGCCTTTATGTCGAGCGCCCGCAGGGTATCGACCTGATCTTTCATCAGAGCGATAAGCGGCGTAACGACGATACATATCCCGTCGAGAAATACGCCGGGCACCTGATAGGTAATCGACTTGCCGCCGCCGGTGGGCATCAGCGCCAGCGTGTCGCGACCGTCGAGTATGGCGTGTATGACCTCTTCCTGCAACGGGCGGAAGGAGTCGTAGCCCCAGTAGCGTTTCAATATTTCGTGTATCGTCTGCGTCATCTGTTGCAAAGGTAACATATCTTTTCATCTTGTCAGTATTGACAGAGAAATAAATGTTTCGCCTGCCTTTTTGGCAGTTTTTTACTTAAAAAAGAATTTGGCACGCTATTCGCTGTGAAAAGGGTGTCGCAAGACAAAACAGCGAATAAAACAAACAATAAATAACTTAAAACAAGAAGCTATGAAGATCAGACCCTTAGCAGACCGCGTGCTGATAAAACCGGCACCCGCAGAAGAAAAGACGGTAGGCGGCATCATCATTCCCGACTCCGCCAAAGAAAAACCGCTGCGCGGCGAAATCGTCGCCGTAGGCAACGGAACCAAAGACGAAGAAATGGTACTGAAAGCCGGCGATACCGTACTCTACGGCAAATATGCCGGTACCGAACTCGAACTGGAAGGCGAGAAATATCTCATCATGCGCCAGTCCGACGTATTGGCTGTTCTCTGATAGTATAACGATTTATTTTTACAACTATGGCAAAAGAAATAAAATTCAATATCGAGGCTCGCGAAGAGCTGAAAAAAGGCGTCGATGCGTTGGCTAACGCCGTGAAAGTAACGCTGGGTCCGAAAGGTCGCAACGTCATCATCGAAAAGAAATTCGGCGCACCCCACATCACGAAAGACGGCGTAACCGTAGCCAAAGAGGTGGAACTCGAAGATGCTTTCCAGAACATGGGCGCACAACTCGTGAAAGAGGTCGCCTCCAAAACCGGCGACGATGCCGGCGACGGAACGACCACCGCTACCGTATTGGCACAAGCCATTATAAACGTCGGTCTGAAAAACGTTACCGCCGGCGCCAACCCGATGGACTTGAAACGCGGTATCGACAAAGCCGTTGCTAGCGTGGTAGAACATATCAAATCGCAGGCACAGGAAGTGGGCAACGATATGGCTAAAATAGAATCGGTAGCCCGCATATCGGCAAACAACGACGTAGAAATAGGCAAACTCATCGCCGAAGCTATGGAGAAGGTAAAACGCGAAGGCGTCATCACGGTGGAAGAGGCCAAAGGCACCGACACGACGGTTAAAATCGTCGAAGGTATGCAATTCGACCGCGGTTACATTTCGCCTTACTTCGTAACCAATACCGAGAAAATGGAATGCGAAATGGATAATCCTTACATTCTTATTTTCGACAAAAAAATCTCTTCGCTCAAAGAAATGCTGCCTATCCTCGAAGCTACGGCACAGTCGGGACGTCCTTTGCTGATTATCGCCGAAGATGTCGATAGCGAGGCATTGGCAACGTTGGTGGTAAACCGTCTGCGCGGCTCTCTGAAAGTATGCGCCGTCAAAGCTCCGGGCTTCGGCGACCGCCGCAAAGAGATGCTCGAAGATATTGCCGTGCTTACGGGCGGTGTCGTTATCTCCGAAGAAAAAGGTCTGAAACTCGAAGGCGCTACCGTCGATATGCTGGGACACGCCGAGAAAGTTTCCGTAAATAAAGAGAATACGACCATTGTCAAAGGTCTGGGCGACAAGGCTGCCATTGCAGCCCGCGTGGCTCAAATCAAAGCCCAAATCGAAAAGACGACTTCCGACTACGACCGCGAGAAATTGCAGGAGCGTCTGGCAAAACTCGCCGGCGGTGTTGCCGTTCTCTACATCGGCGCCGCTTCCGAAGTGGAAATGAAAGAGAAGAAAGACCGCGTAGACGATGCGTTGAGCGCTACCCGCGCCGCCATTGCCGAAGGTATCGTACCGGGCGGCGGTGTGGCTTATATCCGCGCTATTGAAGCTCTCGAAGGTGTGAAAGGCGACAACGAAGACGAAACGACCGGTATCGAAATCATCAAACGCGCTATCGAAGAGCCGTTGCGTCAGATTGTCATCAACGCCGGTGTCGAAGGTGCCGTCGTCGTACAACGTGTGAAAGACGGCAAGGGCGACTTCGGTTACAATGCCCGCACGGGTGAATACGAAAACTTCTTCGCCGCAGGCGTTATCGACCCCGCGAAAGTAACGCGCGTAGCTCTCGAAAATGCCGCTTCCATTGCCGGTATGTTCCTCACCACCGAGTGCGTCATCGCCGACAAGAAAGAAGAAAATCCCGCTCCGGCAGCTATGGCTCCCGGTATGGGAGGCATGGGCGGAATGATGTAACAAATTCTTTCCATAATTTTGAAAATGGCTGTATCGGAAACGGTGCAGCCATTTTTATTTCTGAAAGTATCTTATAAGAAGAATTAACGGAAACGGAAATTTCAGATGCCAAGTACCTCGACGTAAATGTGTATATTATTGAATAATAGTGATATAACCTGTTTGAAAATTTCAAAATCGCGACATATTGCCCTGCGTGGCGGGAGCCTGTTTTTATCGAATTTTTTCATTGTTATTTTAGCAAACGCTATTTATTATTAAACGATTGATTTATAATAAATAAGAGCGGTTTTGTGAAATTTGAAGTTTCCTAAAACCGCTGTTCTTTTTCTCTCAGAAGTTGTCAAACCGAAATGACGCCAATCAAATAGAATGAAAAATTTGGATTTTTTCAAAATCCGTGTTTCACAACGATAAAAAACTCAATTCATTTACAGCCGTTTATAAAGTCCGAATCCACAAGAACACGGGCGGTTGGCTGCAAGGTGGAGGCGGCGCGATTTGAAAATACGAACGGCATGATGAAAGATGTTGAAAAAATACTTCCCCTTTTGAGTTTGGCGACGAGCACGCTTTTTCTCGGAATCCTTGTGGCGGCGTTGTCCTGCACCGATGAACTCGACGCGCCGGAAATCGGCGTCGCGGAGGGCTTGCCGTGCACGGTTTCCATGCAGGTGCGTCTTGCCGATATGGGGCTCTTGACCCGTGCTGCCGGCGTTTCGCCCGACAGCGATGATGCCCGCAATATCGACGACTTGTGGGTAGGCATTTACAATGCGGCGACCGGCGAGCGCACGGGCTGCACCACTGTCGAGGGGCTGACGGCGCAGCATCATGCCGATTACCCGTTGGCGGTTTCTGCCAAGTCGGGCAGGAGCTACATCGTCGCCGTCGCCAATGCCGCTGCCCATTACGGCATCATGTACGGGGAAGAAAAGGGACGGCAACCGCTCGACGAATTGCTGGCGGCAGCCGACACGTGGGACAAATACAAGCGCATCGTTGCCGTGCAGTCCGACCCGCAATCGGTGGCGCAGGTGTCGGACGATTTTCTGATGAGCGGAATTTATCGCGCGACAGACGCGTCTGAAAATGAAGCCGATGTCGATTATACAGATACCGACGGCATGCCGTTTTCGTCGGTCGAGCTGCGCGCCGGACCCGTAACCCTTTCAGGGGCGATACACCTTCGCCGGTTAGTCGCCTATGTACGTTTTCATCTTGCGGCAGCAGAAAATCTCACGTTGGAGCCTGTTTCGTGGCAGGTGGTCAATCTGCCCGCAGCGAGCTATTTGCAGGAGCGTATGGACTGCGACGACACCACACCGCCGCAATATACGCCGAATGCCGCCGATATGGAAATCGCGAATCTGCCCGAGAATTACGGCGGTGCAACGTATAGCCGCTCGCCTGTTTTCGGTGCGACGACGTTCGTTCGGGAGCAGCAGGGGAGCGGTTCAAGTTACAGCTTCGATTTTTACCAGTACGAAAACAAGCATCGGGGACTTGCCGGCGTTTCTTCGTATGCCGACCGCGAGCGGGAGCACAAGCTGCCCGACCGGCGCAACAGCGGCTGGTATGCCTCGTTGGTGCGTGCCGCCGGCGAAACCGTACCCGCCGAGCCGAGCTACGATGCCGCCCTGATGAACAACAACGCCACGTATGTCGTCATAAAATGCCGTGTCGCCTATTATGTCGATGCCGCCAACGTGCGTGTGCCGGCCGCGACTGCCGGCGCCGTGCGTCGGGCGGGAGAGGCGACCTATGTCATACATCTCGGCTTTTGCGAACACAAGAGCGACGGCGCACCGACTGCCGAGACCGCCCGCGATTTCAATTGCCGGCGCAATACCCGATATACTTACAACGTAACCGTGAACGGTTTGGACGATATTCGCGTGGAGGCAGTCGGGGGCAATGGGGACGTAGTCGCCGGTGCGTCGGGCGATGTTACCGATATGATAACCGAGCGCATCGAACTCGATTCGCATTACGGCGTGTTCAATATCCGCCTTACCGACGAACAGCGGAAAAATTTTGTCTGGCGCATTCGCGCCCCGTTCGGCGACGGCGCGGTCGATATGGTGGGCGGCAGCGGAAACAGAGCCGTGTTTACCACCGGAAATGCCGGCATCGTCGATGTAACTGACGAAAGCAATCGGAATCGCTACGAGGCTTTGCCGGACAATCAGTTTTACACGTGGCTGCAATTCCGACCCGCTGCGGGCGAAACGTCGCTTGCTCCCTATCCGGGCGACCCGCGATACGGCGGACGGGCGGCAGCGTCGGCAGCCGGCGACCCGGGCGTGTGGTATATCGAACAGCTGCGCGATCCCGACCGCTTTCCCAATCCGAGCGGCAGCGAGTGGTACACCGTCTTTGTCGATGAATATCTCTATGAACGCGAGTACGATGCCGGTGCAGCTGGTTTTACGGGCGGGAAAGCCGATTATGCCCTGTGGCGGAATTTTGCCAACAAGGAGAATCGGCAGGCATGGATAGCGCCGGGTCGCATGAATGTTTCCGACGACGGCGAAAGCACCTATTCCAATTCGGTGTATCTGATTACGCAGAAATCCATACAGACCTATTATGCCGATGAAGCGCCCGAAGCCATCGGTATAGAGCACGAAAACGAAAGCCGCAACGGAACTTCGCTTGCATGGGTCGATTACAACAATAAGGTTTATGCGACCGACGGGCGGACGAATCTTTACAATTTCGTCCGCACCAACACGGTACGGAATCAATGGAATAAAATTCTGATGACCGACGGAAGCGGCGCAAATATGCCCCGTACCTACGCCGGAAAGACTTACGCCCTGCCGAATCACCCCGATGAATATATGACGGCTTGCATGGCGCGCAACCGCGATTTGAACGGCGACAACGTAATCGACGAGAACGAGATACGCTGGTATCTGCCGGCTGCCGCCACCTATACGCAAATTGTATTGGGCGCGCTGTCGCTGCCTTCGCCGCTCTTTCGCTTCACCGATTATTCGCCCGATGAAATCACGGCGGGAGTCGGTGCGCTCGATTCCCACTATGCGGGCAGCGACAACCGTATGTTGTGGGGCGAGGAATTGGCTGCCATGAGCGAACTCAATCCGACGAACTGGTCGCCCACGCCCGTGTATGCCGGTGCGTTGCGCTGCATACGCAAGCTCGGTCGCGATATGTCGTCGGTGTCGGGCGATACCGATGTAGAGCAGGCATATCATCACGACCCTGCGACACGGACGATTGAAATGGATTATTTCCGGGCGGCGTCTCTCCGTCCGGCTGCGACATCGTTTATTGCGAGCCACGATATTTCGAGCATCAACAGTTTTCCGGCACGAAAATTCAAATATGCCGGTCAAGACTGCAATCGCCTCAATACCACGAACATACAGGGCGAAATAAACTTGAATCTCAACGGGTCGCTCAACGGGTATTACCGTGCCTCTACGGGAACATCGAAATATTATCTCGACAGGTGGGAAAATTCGTTGGCTTCCAATTCGATATGCGGAAGATACTCCGAAGAAGCCGACGGGAGCGATCGCGGCTCGTGGCGTGTGCCGAATATATCGGAATTGACGATACTGCACTATTTCGGCATCGTTACGACCTCGCATTTGAGTTGCTCGCGGGAATATTTTTCTTCGCGGGGACAATATTTTTTAGGAGTAACCCAATCGGAAGTTTCGGCAGAACCCGATACGGGAAACCGCAGCGTGATTTATCTCCGCTGTGTCAAAGATGTACCGGAATAAAGAAAGCGACCCGTCGGAGGTCGCTTTCTCCCTTTATTCGTCGGACGGCTCGTCGGCGGCATCGAGCATACGCGGCGACTGCGTTCGTTTGGTAGGCAGCCCCAATTTGCGTAGTTTTTCGCCCACCCGTATAATGTTGTCGTTGCCCGACGTGAGTCGTTTGCGGGCATCGTCGTAAGCCGAGCGGGCTTTTTCAAGCGAAGCGCCGACGTTTTCGAGCGATTCGGTGAAAGCCACCAATTGGTCGTAGAGTTTCGTTCCGCAAGTTACTATGTCGGCAGTGTTTTTGCTTTGCGCGTTCCGTTTCCACAAGTCATCGACAAGTTTCAACAGGGCGAACAGATTGGTGGGCGACGAGATAATGACTTTCTTGTCGTAGGCTTCCGCCCATATCGAGTTGTCCGTCTGTAAAGCCGCGAGGAATGCCGGTTCGTTCGGAATAAACATGATGACGAAATCGGGCGATTCGAGCAGCCGCTGGTATTCCTTGCGTCCCAGTTCCGCCACGTGCTGCCGCACCGATGCTACATGAGCAGCCAGCGCGCTCCGCCGTGTCGGTTCGTCTTCGGCGCTTACCGAATTGACGAATGCCGTAAGCGAGACTTTCGAGTCGATGACGATGCGTTTTCCTTCGGGCAGGTAGAGTACGACGTCGGGGCGCAGGTTGTTGCCCGCCTCGTCTTTCAGATTGACTTGCGTGTCGTAGTGCACGCCCTTTATCAGGTTCGAGCCGTCGAGTATCGTTTCGAGAATCATTTCTCCCCAGTCGCCCTGCACTTTCGAATTTCCTTTCAGGGCGTTGGTCAGGTTGGTGGTTTCGGTCGTGATGCGGCGGTTCAGTTCCATCAGATTCCGCAGCTCGTTTCGCAGGGCGCCCTGCTGCTCGTTTTCGCTGGCATAGATGCGTTCCACACGGTCTCTGAATTCCGAAATATTCTCTTTGAACGGTTTGAGCAGCTGGTCTAACGACTCTTTGTTCGTTTCCTTGAAATGTTGCGACTGTTCTGCCAGAATATCGTTTGCGAGATTCCGGAATTGCGTCCGCATCATTTCTTCGGCTTTTTCCCGTTCGGCACGTTCGTTTTCCATGCGTTCTTCCGTAGCCGCCAGTCGTTCGCGGGCGGCGGCATTCTGTTCGATGAGGGTGCGCACGTGCTCTTCGGCAGCTTCGCGTCCGGCACGTTCGCGCACCTCGTTCTGTATGGCGGCATCGCGCTCGGCGGCAATGGAAGCAGCCGATTTGTGCTGCATCGCCCAAAGAACGAGGAATACGATGAACAAAATTGCCGCGACAATAGCTATAATAATGGAAATCATACGATTACAGTAATTGACTGGCTATTTCCGAAAGCTGGCTGCGTTCGCCTTTGACGAGATTCACGTGTCCGAAGATTTCCTGTCCCTGCATACGGTCTATCATGTAGGCAAGTCCGTTCGACTGCGTGTCGAGGTAGGGGGAGTCTATCTGATATACGTCGCCCGTGAATACCATTTTCGTACCTTCGGCGGCGCGGGTGATGATGGTCTTTATTTCGTGCGGCGTCAGGTTTTGGGCTTCGTCGATGATGCAGAAAGTATCGGAGAGACTCCGTCCGCGTATGTAGGCAAGGGCTTCGATGACCAATGAGCCGTTCGTTTGCAACTCCTGCAAGGTGCGGTAGTCGTTGCTGTCGAGCGAGAATTGCCGTTTGATGAAATTCAGGTTGTCGAACAGCGGCTGCATGTAAGGCGCCACTTTCTGCTTTTCATCGCCGGGCAGGAATCCGAGATCCTTGTTTGCCAGCGATACGATAGGGCGGGCGAGGAGTATCTGTTTGTAGAGTCCGTGCTGCTTCAATGCACCGGCGAGCGCCAGCAGCGTTTTTCCCGTACCGGCTTTTCCCGTAATGGCGAGGAGTTTTATGCGGTCGTCGTTCAGCAGGTCGAAAGCGAATGCCTGTTCGGCGTTGCGCGGTTCGATGCCGAAATTTTTTTCTTTGGAAACTTTGCGCACCAAGCCGTCGGCGGTAACGTAGCGCGCCAGAGCCGACGAGGTGCCGCTGTCGAGAATGAAACATTCGTTGGGGCGCAATTCCAAACCGGTTTGTTCGACGGGAATGCCGTTTTTCGAGCTGTAAATCGCGTTGATGACGTCGGGCGATACGCCGGTGATGGTGCGGTGTTCGTTCTCGAATATATCACTGTTTTTCACCTTGTCGGTATAGTAATCCTCCGTGTCGATGCCCAATGCGCGGGCTTTCATGCGCAGGTTGATGTCTTTGGTAACGAGTACCGTGCGCATACCTTTGTGGTTTTCGGCAACTTCGAGAGCCGCCGAGAGTATGCGGTGGTCGGGCTTGTCTTCGTGGAAAGCCTCGCGCACCCGCCGGTGCAGCGATGTGGTGAGGACGACGGAGAGCCGTCCCGATTCCGGCGTGAGCTGCACGCCCTTTTCAAAAAAGTCGTTGTTGGAATATTTGTCGAGCTGACGGGTAAATTCGCGCGCATTGAAATTTATTTCTTCGTTTCCTTTCTTGAATTTATCCAATTCTTCCAATACGACGATAGGAATGAAAACGTCGTTTTCCTGAAAGTTGAAAATGCTCTTGTAATCGTGAAGGAGGACATTCGTGTCCAGCACAAAATTTTTCTTTCCCATGGCTTGAAGATTTAGAGGTTCTCTCGTCGTTGCGAGTACTCAAAAATAAAAAATAAATCCGAAAAACGGAAATGTTTTTCGGATTTATTTTTTCTCTTTTTATGAAAGTCGGTTCTATTCGATAGACAAATCGAACGGCATACGGGCTTGCAGACGGTCGATGTTGCGTATGTTTTTCAGGAAGTTAAATCCATTGAAATAAACACCGAGACGTTCTTGCAGGCAGCTTTTTATATAGCTTTCGGGGGTTTCCATAAGCGAAGTCAGGAAATCGGCTTTCTCAGGGTATTGCTCTAACCGGTAATCGTCTGCCGTTCCGGCAGCTTCGGCAGCAAGCGAAATGGCACGCTCGATGTCGCCCAGTTCATCGACGAGATTCAATTTCTGGGCTATTTCACCTGTCCATACACGTCCTTCGGCAATGCGTTTTATTTCGTTTACGTCCATTTTACGCCCGTCGGCACAACGGCGAACAAAGAGTTCATACCCGTTTTCCACCATATTTTGCATAATCTGTTTTTCCTGTTTGTTGAACGAATGCATGGGGCGATCCATATCGGCGAGTTTGTTGGTTTTTACGCCGTCGAAGTGCAATCCGAGTTTTTCCGTCATCAATTCGGTAGCATCAGGCATCATGCCGAAGATGCCGATAGAGCCGGTAAGCGTGGTCGGTTCGGCGACAATGACATCGGCAGCACACGATATGTAATAACCGCCGGAAGCGGCATAGTCGCCCATCGAAACGACTACGGGCTTCTTTTCTTTCAACAGAGATACTTCCCGCCAGATTTGTTCCGACCCGTATGCACTGCCGCCCGGTGAATTGACACGGAGCACAACGGCTTTTATATCATCGTTTTCACGCAATTTCCGCAAATCGTTGATGACCTTTCCCGAAACGATGCCGCTGCCCGTTACCGATTCGGCACCGTCGATTTCGCCGTAAGCATAATACATGGCGATGATATTTTTACTTTTTTTCGGGGCGGCAGCCGGCAGATTAATCATATCGGCGGTTGTCAGCGTATGCAGCTTTTCTTTTTCGCCTGCGCCGACTAAACTTTTCAAATAATCGTTTACTTGATCTTTGTACATCAATGTATCTGCCAAACCGTATTGTACATACATTTCAGCTTTCTGAAAGTCCATGTTTTCATCGGCGAGTTCATTCAGCTGCTCTGCCGTGATATGACGCGAGGCGGCTACGTCTGCCACTAACCGGTTCCAAATGGATTGCAGATATACGGAAGTTTGTTCTCTGTTGGCAGCACTCATTTCCGTTCCGATATACGGTTCTACTGCCGATTTATATGTACCCACGCGGAATATCTGCATATCGACACCGATTTTTTTCATCAGGTCTTTGTAGAAAATGAGTTGTGCCGAAAGTCCATGCCAGCCGAGACTGCCCGACGGATTCACAATCAGTTTGTCGGCGACGCTGGCGATGTAGTATGCCCCTTGCGTATAGGTACCTCCGTAGGCGACGATGAATTTTCCGCTTTCTTTGAATCGGAGCAGGGCATCGTGTATCTCCTGCATCGACGCCGGCGAACAGCCGAAAGCTCCGGCTTCCAGATAGATGCCTTCGATGTTTTTGTTTTCTTTTGCTTTTTCGATAGAGGCGAGCAGGTCGTCAAGTCCGTAAGTCGGCATTTGGTCGCTCCACAATTGTTCGAACGGCGCTTGCGCGTGGCGTTCTTCCACGATACCGGAAAGGTTGAGCACGTACACCGATTTTTCCTTGACGGTTGTGGGTTGTTGCGCTGTCATGGAAACCAGCGTCATAATGCCCACAAGGAAGAAGATGAACGAGGCTACTATCACACCGATGACAGAAGCCAGCATGAATTTGAAAAACTGTTTCATTGGTAATTGTTATTTTAAGTTACTTATTTATCGGAAATTATCGGCAAGCTCTATCACTTCCAAATCTTTGAAATTGCCGGCGTCGATAGTAAAACGTATCAGTGTGCGCTGTTTGTGGAATCCGTATTTTCCGGCAGCGCCCGGATTGATATGCAGCAGATTCAATTTCTTGTCGTACATTACTTTGAGAATGTGCGAATGCCCCGAGATGAACAAATCGGGCGGATTTCGGAATATTTCGGGCATCACGGCGGCATCGTATCTGCCCGGATAGCCTCCGATATGGGTTATCCACACGTCGGCGCCTTCGAGCGTGAAACGCTGGTGGCGAGGATATATCCGGCGCAATTCCTGTCCGTCGATGTTCCCGAATACGGCGCGCAACGGTTTTATTTCGGCGAGCCGGCGGGCTACTTCTGCCGAACCGATGTCGCCGGCGTGCCATATCTCGTCGCAAGAGGCGAAGTATTCGGCATAACGGTCGTCCCACCATGCGTGGGTATCAGATAGTAATCCGATGCGTTTCATGTTACAAATGTAGTGTCATTTCGGTAAAAATGGTACCGTTTTTTTAATAAATTATTCAAATTTGAGCGTCTTTGCCGGACGAATGGCGGAGATGATGTAGGAAGGCGCTATCAACATCAGCGATGAAATAATGAATCCTCCGATGTTGAGCAACAACAGATAGAGGAAATTAAAATCGACGGGAACGGCGGGAATGTAATAAATTTCAGGATCGAGCTTCAACACATGAAGGTATTTCTGCAACAGGCACACGCCTATACCCAACACATCGCCCCACAAAATACCTTTGCCCACCAAGAACAGGGCTACATAGAGAAATATGCGGCGAATGGAACGGTTGCCGGCGCCCAGTGCTTTCAGCGTGCCTATCATGCGGGTATGTTCGAGTATGATGATGAGCAAGCCCGAAATCATGGTGAATCCCGATACCAGTGACATCAAGGCGAGTATCACCCACACGTTCATATCCAAAAGGTCGAGCCAGTTGAACAACTGCGGGTTCAGCTCTCGAATCGTCTGCGTGAAGCAGGGATTCCCGTAGCGGTCGGAAACGCCGAGAAGCGCGGCATACAGCCGGTCGTTCACCGCATCGGTGGCGTCGGCATCGTGCAGGCGTATTTCAACGCCGCTGTACTGGTCGTCGTGCCAGCCGTTGAGGCGCTGCACGTGGCGCGCGTCGCCGAAGATGAAAAACCGGTCGTATTCCGTCAGGTTGGTTTGGTAGATGCCGGCGATGGTGAATTTTCGGGCGCGCACATTCTCTTCCACGAAATAGCAGTGCAGGGCATCTCCCGCATGCAGCCGCAAGCGGTCGGCAATGTAGCGGGAGATGAGTATTTCGTCGGTGGCGTTTTCGGTCGATAAATCGGGGAGAGCGCCCTCTACGATGTATTGCGAGAGAAACTCGACAGGGTAGTCGGCGGTAATTCCTTTCAGTACGACGCCCGAAAAATCATCGTCGGTTTTCAGTATGCCCGGTTTGGTGGCGAAAACGGCGTGGCTCGCCACTTCGGGCATGGCGGATAACAGGCTGTCCAGTGCCGGCATTATGGCGACAGGTGCGGTTTCATAGGAGTTTTGATAGGGAGTGCCCGTAATCTGTATGTGGGCGCCGAAGTCGATGATTTTCCGGCTGATTTCTTTTTTGAATCCCACCACGACAGCCACCGCCACAATCATGATGGTCATGCCCAACGCCACGCCCCATGTGGCGATGCGTATGGCAGGCGGTGTCTTGTCCGGACTTTCCTTTCCTTTTCCGGTGCGAACCCGAATGCGTTTGGCTATGAACAGCTCTACGTTCATATCGTGCGACCGGGATAGGCTTCCAATGCTTTTTGCAAGACTATCAATGCTTTACCCAAGTCTTCCTTTTTCAGTACATACGCCATGCGCACTTCGTTGATACCGAGTCCGGGTGTCGTGTAGAATCCGGAGCCGGGAGCCATGAATACGGTTTGACCTTCGTATTCGAAGTGTTCGAGGCACCATGCGCAGAATTTGTCGGCATCGTCCACCGGCAGCTTTGCCATCGTGTAGAATGCCCCCATAGGAATGGGAGAGTAGCAGCCCGGTATGCGGTTGATGCCGTCGATGAGGAATTTTCGGCGCTCCACATATTCGTTGTAGGTCTCCGCCATATAATCGGCGGGAGCGTCGATAGAGGCTTCGGCGACGATTTGTCCTATCAGAGGCGGACTGAGGCGGGCTTGGCAGAACTTCATGATGTTCTTTTTCAACTCCTCGTTTTTCGTAATGAGCGCGCCGATGCGTATGCCGCACTCGCTGTACCGCTTCGATACGGAGTCGATGAGCACCACATGGTCTTCGATGCCGGCAAGGTGGAATGCCGAAATGTAGGCGGCTCCCGTGTAGCAAAACTCCCGATACACTTCATCAGAAAAAAGGAACAAATCGTGCTTTTTCACGATGTCGCGTATCTGATTCATCTCTTTCTGCGAGTAGAGATAGCCCGTCGGGTTGTTGGGGTTGCAGATGAGAATGCCTTTCGTGCGGGGAGTTATCAGCTCCTCGAATTTCTCGAAAGAGGGCAGCGCGAAACCTTCGTCTATCGACGACGGCAGCGTCTTGATAATGGCTCCCGCCGAAATGGCGAATGCCATATAGTTGGCATACGCCGGCTCCGGAACGATGATTTCGTCGCCCGGGTCGAGGCACGCCATGAAAGCGAATAATACGGCTTCGGAACCGCCGGTGGTGATGATGATGTCATCGACCGACACACGGATATTGAAGCGGTTATAATACTTGGTCAGTTTTTTGCGGAACGAGTAGATACCCTCGCTCGGACTGTATTCCAGCGTCGTGCGGTCGATGTGTCGCGCCGCCTCGAGACCTATTTCCGGTGTCGGCAGGTCGGGCTGTCCGATATTGAGGTGATACACTGTGATTCCGCGTTTCTTTGCTGCGTTTGCCAGCGGCACCAGCTTGCGGATAGGGGAAGCGGGCATTATTTCGCCCCGTTGCGATATTGTCGGCATATAGCTTGGTATTTGTGCTCGCAAAGGTAGAAAGTTTTCCGAGAAATGCAATAAAAAAAGAAGATGATGATGCAATGGGGTTCTTGCGGGGAAAATTCGCAAAGATTTTTCCGGTTGATTTCTCTTTTTTTCATACATTTGCATCGCTAAGCGAAAAAACATGATCAAAGAGATATTTTCCCGTTTATACGGTCTTATGTTCAAACCTACCGCCACGTGGACGAAGATGTCGGAGGCAGGCGAAGCAGCCCATGCACTGTTTTTCACCCGTTTCCTCTATCCGATAATGGGGGTTGCCGCCTTGTCGTGTTTTACGGTGATTTTGGGCGCGGACTACCAGTCGGGCGAATTGGAAAAAGTGTTGCGCGCGGCTATTGTGGAATTTGTGAAATTTTTTATCGGTTTCTATCTGGTCGTGTTTTTGTGGAAAGAGTTTGCCACCCGCGTCGCGCTCCCGTATGACAAGGAGACGACCGAACGATTCTTCGGCTCGCTCCTTGCGGTGTATATGGCGGTCGAAATCGTCGTCAATATTCTGCCGCGCGCTTTTTCGTTTCTCGAATATGCCGTACTGGGAATCACCTATATCGTATGGACGGGCACGGCGGCATTTCTGCACCTCGAAGAGGATAAACGCCGCATTTCCACCATCATCATTACGGTACTTGTCTTGGGGCTGCCGTTGATGCTCGAATATGTTTTTTACCTGCTGATGCCCGCCATGAATTGACATTCGTATGAAACTTCCGCAGATAAATATCAAAAACCGTCGGGCTTCGTTCGATTACGAACTCTTGGAAACCTACACTGCCGGCATCGTGCTGACGGGTACGGAAATCAAGTCGATACGACTCGGAAAAGCCGGATTGGCAGATACTTTCTGCTATTTCAACAACGGCGAATTGTGGGTGAAAAACATGTATGTGGCGGAATATTTCTACGGTACGTATAACAATCACCAAAGCCGCCGCGACCGCAAACTGCTGCTTACGCACAAGGAATTGACGAAATTGCAGCGGCTCGCAAAGGAATCGGGATTTTCCATTATTCCCACCCACCTGTTTATCAGTGAAAAAGGTTTGGCGAAATTAGTCATTGCCTTAGCCAAAGGCAAGAAAATGTACGACAAGCGCGAGTCGATAAAAGAACGCGAAGACCGCCGCCAGATGGATCGCGCTTTCAAACATTAATAAACGGACGTTTTTCGACAGATAATCAGTATTTTATCATTCTTCCATGTCGTGGCGAAAATGTATGTTTCGCCGCCCTCTTTTATTTTTGCCTGACGGCGCAGCTCGTCTGCCGAAAGCGGAAAGTTGCGGCACGTCAGATTGGCTTGCGGGTAGTGGGCGGCGCACGTTTTCAGCATCTGTCGGGAAAAGGGCAGCGTCTCCACGATTTCGAATATCCGCCCTTGAAAATCGGACACGAGTTTTTCGGTCGTGTACAGGTGGCTGCTTGCCGACAATTTGCTGACGCCGAAGTCGCGGCACACCGATTTGTAGGCGCCGGCTTTCAGTATCGAGGCATTCGGTTCGTAGAGGTACGCGCCGAGCGCAGCTGGCGGTACGGGAGCGGGGAGAGCCGCTTCACCGGCGGGCGTGAACGAATACGTCTGTTCTCCTCCGTCCGCGAGGTTGATGCAGTGAATGATAGCCTCGTCGTTGCACGCAGGCGACAGCAGGAAAAGCAGCTCTTTGCATTCGTTTTTCACCGACAGCACATACACATCGGTGGCGGCATATTCGCGCAGCGTCTGCGAAATGTCCAGCATGGGCGACGCTTTCACGAGCAGGCGGGCGCCTTCGGCGGCAACCCGCTGCCACACTTCGGCGATGTCGGGCTCGCAGTCGGCCAAACCGAATACCCGTCGGTTGCCCCCGCCGCGTCGTGCCGGGTCGATGTAGTAGAGCGCATGGTGCGGGTGCGGCGCCTGCAAATACTCCCGACAGTCGGCGCAGACGACGCTAATATTACGACGCCCGAGCCGGTCGAAGTTGTGGCGCGCCACCTCGCAATAGCGCGGGAATCGCTCTATATATGAAACGTTTTCAGCCGTTTGCGAAAAATAAAGCGTATCGACACCCAGACCGCCCGTAAGGTCGCATATCGTATCGAAACGTGTGCCGAACAGCCGCTGCTTGCATCGGGCAGTCTCCTCCGACGAGGCTTGCTCTGCCGAGAGCGGCGACGGAAACAGGAGTGATTCGTTTTCTGCCCATGTCGGCAGTTTGCGTCCGCTTTTTTGCCGTGCCTCTATCTGGTCGATAGCGAATGCCGCTGCTTCGTCGCTGCCGTATTTGAGCCGAAGCCGATAGACGTCATCATGCGCGTGCTCGCGCACAAAGTCGCTGAAATTTCCGAAAACAATCTGTTCAATCGTTTTATTGTCAGGCATTTGAATTTATTTTTTCGTGGACACTTTTTACAGTCGTAATTCCACACAAAAATACGATAAAATTTCAAGATGCCGAAATCCGTGAAGTCGGAAGACACTCGAAAAAACTCGACGTATTGAAACAGTCTATTTTCGGCATGAATAAAATTTTGGCTTTTGCGCACGTTTTGTTTATGGAATTTATTATCTACATATCAGCCTATAATGCTTTCGCTATTTTCGTTGTGCTGAGAGGCATTCTTCAGCACACAATCTTTACTGGTATTGGCATAGCAGTAGACACAGAAATGTCGACACGTATTATATATGCCTATATCTTTGCTTATCATACAACCGCACACTTTTCGCTGCCCCTTATCTTTCAAGTTCTTGATTGTAGATGGTATTATCAATTCGGGCTGAAATAGACCGCCGGTTGTTTCTGGCAATTCACCCGTATGTAGGTAATAGACCAATTCTTTATCTTCCGAGAATATGCGTTCCATCAACTCTCCATCAATGCACCGGTTGTGTTCTATTCCATAAGAATCGAGATCTATTTCCTCTGCACAAGTCGCAAGCGTTAAATCCCAGCCTTTGTTCTTCCAATGCCCCCGAAGTTTTGCAAGACCTTCAACTAGCTCAATTCTCTTATCGCCTTCCGGCTCAGCCTCCTCAACATTTTCTCTCGTGAAGAACGGGGTTTCCTTAATCAAATTGTTCTGAACCTTACGATATGCTTTTACATCAATGAAACTGAAAACCAACTTATCTGTATATCCTATCAACTGATTTCCAATATGATAAATCTTATTAAGTAATTGACGTGGAGATAATTGGTCTGTCAATATGAGTGGGTCGAAACGCCAAATTACTTTCTCTTTGCCGATTTTATTCGACAACCTTTTGAATACCTCAATCCTATGCTGAAGAACTGGCACATTGGGTTCGAACCCTTCACGCTCATAATCATTCAACGTCACCTGAAAATAATAGTGAATATCACGTTTGTCAAGTTCAGGCAGATACTCAATCATCGGTTCAGGGTCTTTCGTCCAAAACACCACAAACCTTTGTTCTCTTGAACGAGACGTACATATGTTGCTGATTGAACGGATTGTACCAAACGCAATATCCCGCTTTTAGCCTATTTATAAACCATTTGGCATAAAAGGCCGGAATATCCGTAGAACGACTTGCAGATATAATGACAGGCGTAGCCGCCTCTACTATCTCACCATTGTCTTTGCGTATGTTGGTTTTATCTGTTGCCATATTTTTGCCTCATATATGACAGAATCTTATCTATTGGAATCTTACAATATATTTTTACAATCCATTGCTTGTCAGGCTCTTTGTATTGAGACCTTTTGCTAATATATTGGCAGAGTTTTTCCAACACAACATTGTCTGCAAGTCCCTCGTATTTCATGCGCTTATCCTTAACCCACCAATCCATATCTTCAATAAACTGTCTTTGGGATTTTGTGTCGAGAATAATTGAAGCACATTTTTCAATCCACGAATTATCCATTAATGGAGAGACTTTTGAGCCAGTCACATCACAACTTTTGGCGGATTGGTTGTCATTTGTAAACAGATTAGGCGTGAGAGTAGAGTCGTTTAACCCATGGTCCTGCGATCCTTGACATCCCTTGTTCTTAATAGTTCTTTTAGTTTTATTAGAAGTTGCAACTTGAATCCCAAAATGTTCGGCAACCGCTGACCAATGCTTCTTGGCGGGAATCAATTTCTCCAACTTATTATACTCTTTGCATTTGATATGATAAAAAATATTTCTCGCCGTATTACATTGTTTCTTTTTCCTTTTATTTGCTTCCAATATTCTATCCAAAATCTGGTGGTCAACATATTCGCCATTCACATCGCTCTTTAATGCACGATATATGTCGGCTATTTGAGCTTGCTCAACAACAAATAAGAAATCATCTGTTCGAACAAATCCCTCACTTTTCGGCTGACAAGGTGGTTGATCATCATTAAAGTTCGCTTTATATGGTTTCACTCCATTGATATGCTCATAGACATTGTCGTATATCTCCTCCGTTAAGAACTCCGATAAAAAGTCTCTATTCATCTCCATATAACCACATAACGCGCCCCATAATGCCAATGGCATACTGTAATCAGCAACTTCGTTTTTCAATAAATATTTTAAATAACCATCAATACCATCTCCTCTCCATATGAATGCTGCTATTGCCATAAATTCAACGCCATATTTTAATTCAGTAGCATTATTCAGTAAAAAAGAACTACGATGGTCTTTTATGCTATTGTATAAGTGAAGAGCATACTGACGATGTGTATCCTTGTTCCATTGTTCTTCACTATATCCAAGCGTCGTAATGAAATAGTTTTGGATTTGCTGGATTATTTCTGAACATATTTTTGCCCTATTCGCGGACAATGTATCTTGTGTTATTTCATTATCAATAATATAGTTGATTGCAATATTCAACAATTCTTTCCCTTTGATAGAGATGGACTTGTCATCGACTGTTACTGTAGTTAGAGAAAATTTCGGCATTTCATTCTTATAAGAAGCGATGCTTTGTGCTGTATGACTCTCTACTTGTTCAATCAAATCAGTATAATCATTTCCGGAATGTAATTCGGATACTGATGGGAGAATTGGCACTCTGCACTTACTTGAAATTTCTCTATACATACAATTTAATGCGTTCTTACTAACTAATTTCAAGCATTCCATAAAATTTTCTATTTCAATTCCCCTTTGATCGGTATACCTCTTTATGTATTTATTAATGGACAACTGATTGTTGCGCTCTATTTCGTCTATTTTTTTATATTCTTCAAGTTGCTCTGTAAGTTTCTCTATATAAGTATTCGGAATACTATCATTCGTTTTTATGTATGCATTGATGCCAGCATAGGTATTGTATATCTCTTGCGTTAGATATTTTTGTCGTGCCAATTTGGGCGTCAGGGACAAACTTTGCCCTATAAGATACGCATATAACACACCCTTCTTTTTGTCATTTTTTGTCTCGAGATTCTCTCCAAAGATTTGGTTAGAAAGGGGCTTAACGATAGGCATATTCTTTAAGTTCCCAAGTTTTTCAACTGTTGGATATATACGATACTTGTTGTAATGTTTTATTGATTTATCATCCTTCGTATTGATTGTGGTAAGTTTGTATGCCCTTTCCGAAAAGAAGAATATACGGCAGTTATACGGAGTTATATACAGGGTTTTGTTATATAAGTATACCCCATTCTCATAATGTTGGATAGCATCATAGCATAATTGTTGCTCATCCTCTATTTCTATCAAGACCGGATAATTGTTGCGGTTTGGATCATTGACAGAGAATTGAACCGGATATTCAAACAAAACAATTTGATTGACTCCTCGAAATTCGGGGAGAACATCGAAACTATCATAGCCCGTTTTACGCCTTACATAAAATGGTATTGGAGATATACTTTCAGATTGAAGTATGTTGTCTAAATTCAGACAGGATATAGGTATATAATATTTCATAATTCCCCCTCTTTTTAGAATGGAAGGTCATCACCATGGTTTATGTTCTGTACTTGTTGTGGATTCCCATATATATTAGAAGTCATTGGTGGCAAGAAAGAACTTAATGTCTTATCGTATACAAGATATAACTGGGTTAGCGGTCGAGTACATGCTACATATAACGCATTTTTCTCACATGCCATTTTATAGTTCTCACAAAAAGGGATAAACACATTGTCAAACTGCAAACCCTTTGCACAATGGAATGTGATTATCTTCGGATTTGTGGATTTAAAGTCTATCGTCATACAGTCTCTGGTTTTCCATTCTATGGGAATACCTTTTTCCTCGAAATGTTTTTTTATAGTTTCGACTTGATTATTGTAATATGCCAAAATTCCTATATCAATAAAATCGCCCTCTTGATATGTCTTAATTATATCATCCAATTGAGCCTTACTATCAATTCGTAAAGGTTTAGGTCCATGTTTGTAGCACGCCATACTGAGACGTGTATCTGGTTTAATATGTTCACCGACCTTTGCATTCTCAACAGTAAGCCGATGGTTTATACCTAATGATTGAGTATGTACTCCCAATTGTCGGGTCGTATCTTCCACAGATTGCATAGAATGCCCTGGAGAATTTGCGGTTGGAACAAATTCCATAATGGACTGGTCTGTATCCCCGAAAAACCAGCAATACTTACCATGCTCTCTTAAATCTTGTATTTCATCTGCATTAAAATCCTGGCATTCGTCAACAAACATATAATCCACATGCGGTTTTACTGAACGTTCCCATTCTTTAGCATAATAAATATGACCTCTTGTTTGACCTATTTCCGCTAACTCATCGATAAAAAACTGTTTTAAGGTTTTTGTGTAGACAACAATCACATACGAGTCCGAATAGGTGGAAATCTGTTTTGCTTTTTTTAGCAGAGTTAAAGACTTTCCTGATCCAGCTACGCCTTTAACAACAACAGTCTGTTCCGCCTTCATCGCTATAATGATTTGCTGATACCTGTCTGGTGTAAGTTGATCCAATGCCATATCAATTTGAATTAAAAGTTATATGGTGCATTCTTGTCTGCTTGATAATCTACTGCGCGACAGATATTAGGATTGGTATTCGCAACTAATTTATCTGCGAAATCGGCATTCCCAATTATGCGATACGCAACTTTGCTAATGTCATGAATTTTGCGGCTATGCGTAACATATATCATATCCTGCATATAGCAACCTATGCATTTGTGTTCATAATGGTAACAGGTAAATGGGAATATGCTCTTGTAAGCCTTATTCGCACGCAACAACGAATTGAGAGCAGGTATAGATACCTGCATAAATATAGTTTAGTTTGTTTTAGTATATATAGACTAAATATGTAAACTAAACTGAATTTTGTCTGCTTTTACAAGAGTACCGCTGACCGCTAAAAGAGAAAAAAATACCGACTCGTATATTTTTCTTTTGGCTGCAAGAATCTTTTTGCTTGGAGCGATTTTTACGATTGTCTATGCAACAGGGCAGTGCGCTTACTCCATTTTCGGCTTTTTACGGGCGATATAATACAATCGGCATTGCTTCCCATATCTGGTCAGTTACGTGATGGACGGCTGTTGTAGGGGCTGTTATCCGTCGTATTGAGGCAATTGCATCGAACAGCGACACGACATTTTTCTTCTATCAGGCAAAATTCATTGCCAGTTGTAGAATTCGTACAGGCTTGCCTGTTGTATACTTTTCATAAACCATGGGTGACCTAATGCCCTAACCCTTTCGGTCGGGAGAGCTTTTAATCAAGTACACCTGCAAGCAGAATAAGTCCACATGTACAATGGCTTATTTGGCACTCTCTTAGAATTGCGATTACCGCAATTAAATAGTGGCATTGTCTATTGCAGACATCAGAAGGCTCGCTAAATGCAATTTTCTTATAGCCTCCGTTCTATCTACGACGATCCTTTCATGAGCTCTCGGATTGCGAATGCATCGTACACTGCCGGTAAATAATTCCATGTATCCACGCTGAATATCTCGACCTGTTTGTGTGGAAGTATCGCCTAAACTAATTATTGGGTTATTTGCTGAGAAAGCCTTTTCCATAGCAGATGTCCCATCAACCTTCTCTCCTGTTTTATCTCGTACGATAGTTTTTACTCGAATCGTTATCTCTAAAAATGCAGCTTCTACAGCCTCCGGATAATGCGAATTTTCGAATAACTCTCGGGAAGATTTAATTATCTCGGGGTGAATTTCAGACCAAAAGCCTACATCGTTATTCGAAGTGATATGAGCTTGTATATAGCGTATGGTAGCGATTAGTTGCCCAAAGACAATCGGGTTAATCCCATTGTTTGGGATAATTATCTGCTGTCCGAATTGATTATATTGAACCGCATTTTGCAGCTTTATGTTTGGAAGGATTATATCGCGGAGCCTCTTTTGATACAAGTCTAATGAGCGAGGAAATAACGGTATTAACTTGTATAACACTGCATACAAATCGGAGTAGTCGATCTTTTCACACGGAACTCCTCGTTCAACATTAGAGGCTACCGCCTGTATCGTATCTGCACATATTTGCAGTTGTTTAGCAAATGCTTGTTCTTCCATTTATTATGTCACTATATAATTTTTCTAAATTATCGGAACGGACTTTCGTTTTAAGTTGGCATTGCCACACGATAAGAACTTTATATCCTAACTTTTCTAATTCTTGCCTCTTTCGTTCATCTCGTTCTACATTATCGGCAATCTTTTTCTCCCAATAGTCCAAATTCGTAGATGGCAGATGCGCAGGTTTACAGTCTTTATGTCCATGCCAGAAACAGCCATTAACCAATACGACCGTTTTACAGTTTTTATGTCTTTGTATATGAATTTCGCCTCATTATTCGTTTCGTAGGCATATCGACATGTCGAATCGAGGTCGTAACCTGCAAGAATATTGAAACCTTTGCTTTTCATTCCGAAACTAAGTCCACCAATACCGCAGAATAGGTCTATAACCCCTATTTTAGGAATCTTCCTACAATCTTTCACCGCCGTTTTCTTCATGACATTATAGTTATTCGGATAGACGCATTATTTCTTCGCGTATTTGTTCGACGACATCTTTGTTTGCAATTTCACCGTCTAAACTGAATACGATAAATACCTCACCACCGAACTGCTCTTTGAACGACGCGAAGCTCGCTTTCATTCGCTCGGTCAGCGAATAGCTTCCGAAATTGGCACTCGCCGTTATCGGTTTGATTTGTATTCCGATACATTTGTCACTAACCTTTGCAATGTAATCGATATCTCCGGCGTGGTCTAATTCCGGATCGCTCTCTTCGAAAACGATATCGGGAAATATTTTTGCCAAGCCATCATTGATGACCGATTTCTCTCGCAGATATCCATCATAAGTGCGATTTATCGTCAGGTTATAGATATAATCGATGCAATCTTGCTCCGTTAACTCACGGAATGCCGCTTCCCATTCGGGAATAACCACCTCCGTAATTTTTGTATATAATCTTTCACCCAACTCTTTCAGACTTTCGACGGTAATTTTCGTCGAATTCTTGCCTGCCGTATGAGCATTTTCGAAATACCATGTCCTCCACTCTTCGAATGATGACGGCTGGCAATCGCGGATAAGAGCCATAACAGCGCCTACCTTGTTCGGGCGAGAGAGTTGGTATGTTTGGCAAGCGTAGTTCAGTACGCGCTCTTTCTTGCCGAAATTCATCGAGTATATTTCCATATTTTATGCGTTTATCAATTTTTCGAACTTGTCTTTATATTTGAAATCGAAAGAATAGTCCACATCCGCTAATCCGTTTTTTAGCATATGCGCATTAATAAATGTCTTGTTGTCCAGATACAAGTAACACAATAGCATATCGTGGTCATCATATTTTACCGTATCGTACCGAAGAAAGACTTTTTTACCTTTCGTTTTTTCCATCAGGAACTTGGTAGCATTCCCATTTACCGATGGTTTTTCTTTGATGCCGAGAAGTCTTATCGTAAGACCATTGTTAAGTATCATGGTATTGGGCGACAAAATCGTTTTTACCGAAAAATATTCCTCCCGCTCCTTACTGCTCTTATCTATTTTAGAACCGAACTGCAACTGCTTGATGTCTATTTTGCTGTTCATCTTATGAGGATCGCGGAACATATAGGGTAGCGCTCTCATTTTATCATCGATATCGAATTTCGCATCGTCCCGCTCGAATGAATATTCAGCCTCATCGAACAGTAATGATGAAACCAACTTCTGCTCGTAATACTGCCTGAAGTCGGGGTTGATTTCATATCCGATAGAGTTTCTTTGCAGATTGCGAGCCGCTAATGCCGTCGTGCCGCTACCCATAAACGGATCGAATACGATTTCCCCTGCAAAAGAAAACATCTTAATCAAACGGCGCGGAAGTTCTTCTGGAAATACAGCGATATGTCCGTCTTGTTTCGCTCCGCCGAAATTCCAATGCGAAGCGAAACAGGTGTTCCACTCCTCTTTCGTCATCTCCGAGAGCTTTTTCTGCTCGATAGTCGGCACCGGGGCTTTGCCTTGTTTCTTGAAAATAAGTATGAATTCGTAGTCGATTTTAAGAATTCCATTGCGCGGATAAGGGAAACTCCCCATGACGGCACCACCGCCGGTCGTATTCATCGTAGTCTGTTTTTGCCATATTACGGCTCCCATATAATCCATTCCGAGTGTCTCGCAGAAGCGGATTATCTCTGTTCTAATAGGGATAACCTTGTACCTGCCGTAATAGACCGATCTGGCGAATTGGTCGCCGATATTTATGCACAAACGGCAACCGTCATGCAGCACGCGATAGCATTCTGCCCAAACCGCGTTCAGATTGTTTATGTAATTTTCGTAACTGTCATGAAAGCCGATTTGTCCGTCATTACCATAATCTTTCAATTGCCAATATGGAGGCGATGTAATTATGAGGTGGACGGATTTATCCTTTATACGGGACAAATTGCGGCTATCTCCCTGTATCAGTCTATGCGTTGTTTTCATAAACCTGTCGTATTACGAGTTTCTATTATCATTTGCAATGTCCTATCTGCCAAAATCGGATTCTTCATGAATTACAGATACTACTTTATCGGCTAACCATAAACACCGCAAGTCTTCGGTTTCGACATCGAGAATTTGAGAGAGAATTATTACTTGCTCCCTCTTTGCCCGACGTTCTCCGCGCTCAATGCGGCTATACATAGGCACATTGATACCTAATGACATTGCCATTTGACGTTGTAGCAATCGCCGATTCTCCCGCAACTCTTTTATCTTATCTCCGAACAACATATCGAATCGGTTTGTCATTATTTGGCAAAAATAATGATTTTAATTGAATAAACATATGGAGGCGGCAGATATATTTTATGCCGACTAACTTACGTCTCAATAGATGACGGTTGCTGATATTCGATATAACTTATCGTACATCAGAAAAGTCGAAGATCGGCAAAGTTCTCGCACAAGGAAGAAATGGCGATCGCATTCGATTATACAATCCGGACGGAATCCCACAAGAAAATCTCTAACATCATCATTGGGATTGCAACTATTTTGTTTAGCGGCGATCAAATGTCGTTTGATGGAAGAACGCTTATACTGTCCAGCTGCTTTACCAATTGATAAGCCATATTGAGTCATCTTCTCAGAAACTCCTTGAGAGATATTGTTGTTATACCTAATCCACTGGCTCTCGACTGAAGCATATTGTCTGAGGTCAAAAGTATGGGATTGTCGGTTTTATATTTTATGCGACAGACAATATCATACAATCCGGGTTGTGTCGATCAAAATCTTTTGGCAATAATGACAAGTTTGCTTCTTCCATTTGAGTATAATGTTTGACAAACGCAGTATTGATATTCTTTGCTGCCTCGTTCAAGTTTTTCTTATCGATATCGGCTTTTAATTTTAGTTTATCAAGTTCTTCCAACACTTTTGCTGGAATGATTATTTTGTATTTATTACCGATGCGAGAAATTATATCGGGGCAGTTCACAAAAACATTGGTATCAATAATATAGATATTTTCCTTATCTTCAACAATTTCTTTTCTTTTTCTTTCAAATTTAGAGAGGTCTATTTTACCTGTAATTGTTACACCGATATTCCCTGCTGTTATAGTTTGTGGTGCGAATGTGGCGAATTTATCCTCTTGCGCTTTGAGTAAATACTTTCGTACCTCTTCGGACATATTATTCTTCAAAATGGAATTATCGGCAACGATTAGAGTCCCATATCTTGCACGGGAAGTCGCTACATTGAATAATTCGTTTTGTAAGGAGTAATATAATGATGCATTGGGAATAAAAAAAACACAATAATCAACCGTCAATCCTTGAACTCTATCTACCGTTTCAATACGAATATTATCTGGCAATCCTTTAGATGCATTCCATTTTATTACGAAGTGCTTTTGTAATTGCCGAACCGATTCCCTGAATTTTGATAATACCGCAATCTCTGTTTGGGGCGATTCTACTAAAATCTTGCAGACATGATCAAAGATCGCATCAAAAGCGTTAACAGGAGCCTTATCTCCATTTTTCATATCCAATCCGACAAACACAGGACCGCCTTGTGGATTGATTACTTCTAACTCCGTTGGGATTATTTGTGTTTCCGATACAGATCGCAATTCGTTATTATAAAAAATGCCCGTACTTTCCGCACCTCGCTTGGTTAAACGAAAAGTATCTCTAAGCATATAAGTTTTGAAAGGAAAATTATAACATACTGTTTCAAAACCTTTTACAATTGAGTTCCATTGAAATTTATTTATCGCATCTTCATTAGTTATTACAATTGGAGGTAATTGGTTCTGATCGCCGATTAAAACGACCTTTTCACCTAATTTCATTGTTGCTGCTATCATTGGAAGAAGAGCTTGACTAGCCTCATCAACAATAACATAGTCGAAAGGTTTGTCTACATTCCCTTTTGCCCAGCCACTTGACAAATAAAATGTAGCCAGCGAAAGATTCCCTCGAGAAGCATTGCATAGATTGTCTTTTATCGGCAGAAGCTTAGAGAGTTCTCTATTTTCATCGACTGTCAGGCTCGTTTTTGATACTTTGCCATTATCGAGAAATGGTATAATATCTTCTTTTTTTGCCAATTCCATCAGAGCCTGATTGGTAAGCGCAGTAACTAAAACACTTTTGCTATCCGCTAACAATTTAGCTGTAAATTTGGCCATACGATATGTCTTACCCGTCCCCGGAGGACCTTGTACTACAATGCAATTATTATTCCCTTGCATATCGTTAATCAGCATAGAGGTAAGATCTTCTTTTGCTTCAACTTTATGAGGATTCCACCGATTCGCTGTTTCATCGTAATCTAAAATCTGCCGAGTTTCCACACACGATGAATCACGCACTATGTCAATTAAGTTCATTAGATATTGTAACGGAGGGTCTTTAGGCCCGAATGCAATAATGGTTTCGTTCTCTTTTAATAGCTGCGCAAACTCTATCGTTAAATTTTTTATGCCGATAATGCAGAAATCATTTTCATCGGATTTCTGTATCCAGACACATAATGCATCGGAATAAGCACTTTGATAGTTCTGTCGAAGTTCGGCCCAAGAGTTATTTCCCCAATTTTTGAAACTACCCATTTCCCCAATCAGAAATGACGCAATCCAAAATGAGTTTTTACGTGGCATATTGTCCGTATTACGAACTTTGAAGATTGCTATTCCGTTAGGCTGCAACTTGATAAAGCGACCGACAAAAACATCGCCACGCTCTTTCAACACAAGAGCTTTAGTACAAACCACCTGTTCATACTCTTTGACTTGCGACTCTAATTCTGTGTTGAGAAAATTTTCAAAATCTTTTCTTGTGTATTTCATCGTTTATAAATCATTATCATCGAACAATTCTTGAACACCTTCAGTTTTTGAATCCATACCAAACGTCTTTATTGCGTCATACGCATTATAGTTCGGATTTTTGACCGCAAAAGTAGTCCGTTTGACATATTGGAAAACTCTGCTAAGTGCCGCATAGTAATGTTTTGGGGTATATTCTGTATCAAAAATCAAATTAACAGTGGAATCTTTGTTAAAAATATCGTCCGCCGTAACACTATGAACAGTCCTACCATCCCATACCATCAACACATTATTACTATCCGATGTTAAGAACTCAAAATCAGTAGCGCTTAGATATATATACCCTCCTTTGACACTTTTTATAATCAGATTTATGGGTTTACCATCGGGATTAATGATACTATGTCGATATTCTGGTATATCATCATTTATAATCCAGCTCGAGCAATCATAGCCCGACCCCTCTAATTTCTCTTTTATTATATGTTCGGCCTCGTTATGGGCCGCTATTTGTTGCTCACGAGATAATCCATCACGTTCAATCGGCTGTTTTATTTTGTCATCAGAATCTATTTCGCTATCATCAGTCGGATTTTCCATACCTTTCGTTAGATCGCCATATTTCGCTTTATATTGCGCAATAATTTCATCTTTCCTGCGATTTTCTTCAGATAACGATTTTATCTTTTCTTCTTTATCGGCAATTTCTTTTTTCGAAATCGATATTCCATCAACACAAAGAGCCTTGTAATCATCGAAATCAAAATCGGCGTCCTCTTCTTCTTTGGCGACTGCGAATAAGACATCTTCTATTTTCCGGCGACCGCAAACAAACAACCGTTTCTCTTTATCATTATAATAATCGTATTCATTATCCTCATAATTCAATATGACCACCTTCTCCTTCTTGTTGTACGATAACTGGCGTGGCAGAACTCCAGGATAAATAAAGATACGAAGATTATGATCGTTAATCCATTTACTGTATTCCGTAGTATCCCATTCTTTGGCAGATTTTTCTATTTTTTCTTTATACCACCGATCCTCCCAACCCTGCAAATCATGGCATTTATCCTTTAATGACAAAAGAATTTTCTTCTGATACTTTCCGACAAAGGGTCTCTTATATCCAGCCGCTGTTGCAATAAATTCGACACCGGAGTACAACTCTGCGTTAGATAACCGATCTATGAATTCTATGGGTTTATTTTCTAAAAAGAGACGCCGAAATGATATCGCAGGACTATTAGCTGCCTTTACGCCATTTTGGAGGAGATATTGTTTCTTTTTGTCATCGGCAGCCCATTTTTCGATAACTGGCAATAATAGTTCGTTCTCAAAAATATAATCTGAATCAAAATACTTATTAGTGAAATATTCTCTAATGTGGTACGTAAAAGGCGACTCTTCCACTGAAATACCATTGATGAAAAGAAAATTTAGCATATCATTTATAAATTCATCCGTTTCTTTGGTGAGGTCTATTTTAGGAACATATAAACAGTTCTTCTTCTCTCTTCGGTAATATGTGGCAAATAAGTACTGAAACGCATTGCCGCCATTAACCTTCCATTCTGAAAAGTCTGACTCTGGAATATTGAGAGATTGATTTATCTCTCTATGTACTTCAAGTATAGATTTAGGTGTCGTCTCAAAGAATTTACCCAACCCCTTTTTATTCTCAAATAATCCTTTTATTTTGTCAATCGTATCCGACTGATTTTCATATTGCGGCAATAATTTCGCTAACGACATTTTAACTTTCTTCTCTTCTCCGTTCTGACGAAAATCGCAGACGACTTCATCGGATACAGAAAAAGATTTGATGCATTGTCCATCGAAATAAATCCTTGAGGAAAAGTCTGACGGCTGCTCGTCATACACGGACAATGCTAATTGAAGAATACGAGACTCGTATGAATTATTTTTGTATGTCGCAGACGATAACAATTTTAACTTATCGCATCTTTCCAAAAAGTATTCTTGTGTCGTCTTGTCGGATTCTTCGATAATGGAGAGAATGTCATCGTCAATCTTGCAATTTTCTATAAGATGACAAGTGAACTGCCCTGTCCATTCTTTTTTATAAACATTATATAATTCACCCAATGAAGCATCTATATCTGCATAATGTTTCTGTATTACACTCTTAAATTCATCTTCTCGTTTAATAATATAATCGTCCAATTCGTCACAATAATCATCTTTGTATATAACATACGGATACAACCATTTATGGACATTTTCTCGGTATGTCGTCATCTCTCCTAAAGGCATTGGTGTTCCGGTCTGATTCCTAAATAAGGGTATCGTTTTAAGTTTTGTTTCGTCTACGCCATCAAAGTCTTTCAATGTCTTGAACAAACTCTGTCTTTCTTTTGTTTCCAGTTTCGAAAAATCACATTCTTTGATGAGATCGAATAAATTCACCTCATCAGGCATTTCAATGAACTTATATAAAGGGCTGTTCTCATCGAAAACATTATCAGAACAAATAAAGCCTATTTTAGTCAGGATTTCTTTGATCGGTTCTATGGACTCTGTTGTAATAACGTAATTTGGAGATTCAGATTCAACAATGTCCTTGTACGATTTGTTATCTGTGCCGAATTTGAATGCCGGCAAATACGCTACGAATGACTGCAAATCGTTCCTTCGTGTTTGTATATTGTTATCATTTAGCCATTTATATAATATTTTCTTTTGATCGTCCGATGCTGCGAAATACCAATTATCGAAATCCGAATTATTTATAATTTCATTTATAATATCTTCGAATTTTAGAATTTCTACATCAAAAATATCTTCTTCCAATATCTTGCTGTCGATCTTTTCCGATGGGAGGCATTTGTCAGTTTGCAGTAATTGGCAGAATAAATCTGCGCCGACAATTACTGACAAACCCGTTTTATCAATAACTATCTCCTCTTGCTTTGCGAGATTGTCTTTATGGTTAAGAATGAATGCTTCAGATTCAATTGCAAACTTATATGCTTGGTTAAAATGTTCCGCAAGTCGTTTTATGTCTGCGCTGTCTTCTTCGAAGAATTTAGGGATAAGAATGTTTAAGGCATTCTTATCGTGCCTCTTATTCAGGGATATGCACCACCGGACCATACATCTTGCAATTTCCTGCATAAGATAGAAATTCCACGGGTTATCTCCCAAGATTCTTTGCCGAGGCGGATCGAGAATAAAGTTGGCATTTATAAAAAATGGGAACTTGAAATCTTTTACCAGTGTCGGCAAAAATGCGAACATCGATATTTCAGAACGTTCTTTATCTGGCATAACTGTGCCATCTTCTGCGATAGGTATCGCAAAGGAAATCTCTGTTGAATTATTGATAGCTATTTTCTTTGGAATATTCTCCAATTCTTGATTGTGAATGTCGACAAATTTAGCTTCGATTATTTTTCCGGTCTCGTCTTGTTCCTCTATATCGATTCTAACATCGATATCATGCTCCTCAAATGCTGTATTATTGACATCTACCTCAAAATCGATTCGCTGAAATTTTTCGATTCGGGTTTTGCAAAATGAGTTTTTAAGCGTAATGGCATCTCCGCTCGTTTGTTTGCTGACAGACAATTCATTAAAATCAATTCGCTTGGTCTTGCGCAAGAATAACATAAATCGTGGATTGCGGATAATATCCTCTATGGCTTGCCTGTAACCATTGTTGTCAACGATTTTTGCTTCCCCTAATTTCAAGGCAATAGCGACATTCGAGAATATGAAATCATCGCCTAGCTCAGGAGGAAAATTATCTATCCAAATAGGTTCTAATTGCCAAGGAATATCAACGACTCCCTTGAACCTCGTATACTCGCTATGAAACTTTTTCAAAAAGGACGACTGCTGTTTTTCCGTCTGTAGTTTATTTACTAAAAAATAAAATGACTCAAAGTCGGTGAATCGGTCATCGCTTCTATCAAATTTGAATTGGTATCCCCCTGTTTTAATAAAAACTTTTTCAGAATCCGTAAATACAGATTTAAAGCCAATTCCTTTATACCCGGTTTTGTTCTCATTAGCCTTTTTCGTACCATTTGCCGCCGATGTAATGGCCTCAAAATCGTCTTTATCGAAACTGTTTCCATTATGACGAACGATCAAATAATCACCCGATGTTTTCACATTGATTAGAACGCCTTTTTCCGATGCCGCATCATCGGCATTTTGAATCAACTCAAAAAACATTCTATCTTTGGAAGAATACATATTCTTTCCAACCTCTGCTAATAAATGGGCGGTCGCCACATTGCCAGCTGGCGATGTGAACTTCTCAAAAGTCAAATTTACATCCGCCTTGTATGGATTATCGGTTTCTTCAATATTTACAGCGGTGAATTGGAATAGTTGATTTCTTTCTAATCGTTTGAGTTTGTCGACCAACTTCAACTTTACTTTATAATATCTATTTTCTTCGATATTCGAATCGGGATTTGGAACAATGGCTCGAAGATTATATCCAAAAATAGGATCGATTAAAAGTTTTCCTCGCTGCTGTTCATTCGCAGAATACAGATTTTCAATAAATAATCCATAATGATATTGTTTGGCTTGCCCAATAAACTCATTTGAATCGTGTCCTGCATATTTCAACAAATCAACCAGCGATAGATTATAGAGACAATCTTCGTAGGGCTTCTCATTTAAGAGTTTTATGCTAAAATATAATTGTCCTTTTTCATTTCCAATGTAAACCGCTCTAATTGTCTCTCCCACGAACAATAAATCTTCTAACCTATCTATTCCATTCTAATTTGTATCTTCCTTTTTGATGATTCCTTGAATGCCTCCACGATTAATGAAAACTTTGGTATCAAGAACTTCGGTTACCTCTGCCTCAAAAATAGTTCCCGCTTTATTTTTTGAGACAAAATCGCTAATCAAAGCAGATCGCTGTACATTTTTTTCTTTCTTCTCGTACGTTGAGACATCCGATAAAATAAATCCCTTTTCAGTAATTTTATAGATAACTACATCGATTTTATCTCTAACAGATATGGTTAAATTCCCATTCTCGTCAAAAAAACTATGCATTAGCTCGTTCGGCATAAATCCGAATTGATTTTGCCATGTCGGCAGGAATGTGCAAAAACATCCATTTTCTTGTATTTTATTGATCTGGACTAAAATCTTTTCGCCCACTGAATGGTTATCGTTGTTCATACTTTAACATTATGTTATGCTGTCCGTAATAAATTCATTTACCGTTTCTTCTACGATCTTCACGAGTCAAAGACTACGACACTTCAGACTTTTTTATATAAATCTCACCAATGGAATCTTGAATAGAGAGCGTTTTTATTGTCTATCTCGACATCTCAATCCCGACAATCCGATTGCCATTATCCTCGCCATTTATGACATATCCTCCGGCAGAGTTTGCAAAACAGCATATTTTCGCTGCAATATCTCGAACCTTTGAGGAGATATTCCGCTTGAAGTCTACATTGAAATCTTCGACTCTGCACGCTAATTCCGTTATAACTCCTTCTGTCAACATATCGTAATTTGTTCTTTAGACATTTACAAATATAGGACTAATTGCTCACATCCGATCATACTTTGGCTTAAAGTTTTTCAAAAATTCGAATTTTTACAAATTAAAAACTATTTTAGAAAATCACCGATAGGGTAACCGTATAATCAACCTGTCAAACGGGGATGTTAACCCCTCTGATATATGCCATTCATTATCATTATGCAGGCTTGCCCGTTGTCCACAAATTTTTCCTTGGGGTAGCCTAATCCCTCATACACACTGGCGCTCGTATGGGAATGTCCACATAATCTGCAAGCAAAGTGGGCTGCAATGTACAATGATGACTTCGGGCGTATGGCAAAGGCGTGCAAATTTGTTACTTATTTTGTCGCTTGACCATCTAATGATTGGGCGAAATAAGGGAAAGGAGAGAGCGGAAATTGGTGCGCATTTTCGGGTGAGGTTGGCGGCGTGCGGGACTGTTCGATAAGATAACCGCAACTATATGTTGCAGGCGTTTCCTGTTATAGTCATTATCTCGCGGAACAGCAGACCGACTAAGTGTCGCGCCAATGTCGGACCTCCTGTCTGCCACATATCGGCGAATTGTCGTTGCACAAGTCGCTTCCGAAAAGCGACTGTTATGTTGTCTTCTCGGAGGTCTCATCTGCCATTTGTCTGTCCGATATGTTTGCCTGTTATATGTCGAATTTCGCTGCTCGGTTATTTTTTTCATTTGTTTGCAAAATTCGATTTAGATTAGTTTATAGCCTATATATGCCCACCCTTGTAAACTAAACTCTTTTTGTCACTATTTCCCCGAAGTCGTTAATCGAACAATCCGTTCACGAGATTGACCGCCTCGTCTTTCTTCCGATTGACGATTTTCGCATATACCTGCGTTACCTGCACATCGGAGTGCCCGAGCAGTTTCGAGGTCGTATAGAGGTCGACTCCTAACGTCAGCATCATCGTGGCAAACGTGTGGCGCGCCGTATGAAAAGTAAAATGCTTGTCTATACCTGCAGCCTTTGCCCATGGTTTGAGAATGACATTTATATACGTCGGAGAGGGCAGGTCGAAAACATGGTCTTCTGCCGTCTTCTCTCCTCGTTCCGGCATCCATTTGAGTGCTTCTTCGGATAACGGCAGGTATATCGGTTCTTTTGTCTTCTGCATCACGACTTCCAACCGATACTGCCCGTTGTCGATATACACGTTCTTCCATTTCAACCCGATAATATCGCTGATACGCAAGCCGCAGAAGCAGGAAAAGAGGTAGGCATTCTTCACTGCAGAATACTCCATCGGCGTAGCTATTAAAGAACGTATCTCTTCAATCGTCATATACTCGCGCTTGCTGTCAGGACGGCGTATCTTCTCCGAGTTATCCAACTTGTTCATCGGATTGACTTTTATAATGTCGGCTCTCACGGCCGCATTCAGCGCACCGTTCAACGCCCGATAATAATTCTGCGCCGTGAACCGCGATATCGGTTTCCCCATAGGCTGGTATTCGGTCAGCAGGTAGCCGATATACCCTTTACAGAAGGTCTTGTCTACATCCTCCATCGTTACTTGTTCTCCGGCATAATCTTTCAGAATCTGCATGGCGACTTTAATTTGATGAAACCCCTTTTTGCCCTTGCTCTCCTGATTAGCCATATACTGCTGCATCCACTCCGACAGCAACGTCTTCGGTTTCTCGTCAGGCATCTTGATGCCGGCTTCGCCGTTGGTCATCTCGATAATGCGTTTCGACTTGATGGCATTGGCGGCCGTCATGGTAACGATATTCTGCTTGCGGGCATTGTCATCTACTTCGGGGATGGTATACATCTTCAAATATTCATACGAACGTTTGCCGTTACGGTAGATGTCGAGATACAGGCTTTTGCTGCCGTTGTTGAGCGGCTTCATGCGGAGGCGAATCGGCTCTTTGATTTTGGACGGCTTTTTTACTCGTGCCATAGTTGATCCTTTTGTTGTTTTCTTTATGCCGCAAAGGTAGAAAGAATAATCGAAATAGAGAAACAAATGAGAAACAAAAATGGTGCAAAAACCTGCCGAATATATGAAACGGGTGAAAGAATATGAAAAAGACTATACGGCAATAAAACATTGATATACAATAAATATATTTGCATTTGTTTCGTTCTTCCTTCCATTTTACTTCATTACTTTATGAATGTAGAAAATTTTCAAATTTAGCACAAGAATGGCATAGTGGCTTTCACGCTATAGCGTGGCTGCTATTCCCATATCTGTACTACAAGGTTTCTCAGGACCTCTAACTTAAGACGTGGCATCGCAGTTCCACGCTTTTGCTGTATTCTATGAATGTCCTTGTGGCAGCTGGGGGACACAAAATTTAATGACATGAAAAAATTATTGTCGATTACGATGTTGCTCGCATTTGCGATAGCGGTATATGCGCAGCAGGAGAAAACGGTTACCCAATTTTTAGGGATTCCCGTCGATGGGAGTAAAACCGAAATGATACGGAAACTCCAAGCAAAAGGATTCCAACATACGGAAGCTGCTGAATTTAGAGGCGCCGATTTGGAAGGAGAATTTAACGGACAGGACGTTTATATCGCTGTCGTAACGAATAACAATAAAGTTTATCGGATTGCGGTGAGGGATAAAAATCAAATTGATGAGACAAATATCAAAATAAGATTCAACAAACTTTGTTCCCAATTCGCCAACAATCCCAAATATATATCGCTACAAGATTATACTATACCTGAAAGTGAAGATATCGGGTATGAAATGTCTATTCATAAAAAACGTTATGAAGCTGCTTATTACCAACGACCTTTGACATCGGATTATGAAAAAAGATCTGTTTGGTTTATGATAAGAGCGGGGGAGGGGATATTACATGGAACATATAACATTTTTTTGTACTATGACAACGAATACAACCAAGCAAACGGAGAAGATTTATAATCTGTTTTTTTGCGGCGAGAGATAGCGGAATAATTTGTAGCTGCCGACGGTTTTTTCTATCTTTGTGCGGAATATGATTGCAAGATGAAAAAACTGATTTCGGATTTGCGTGTAACCGAAAACGTTGCGTTGCACGATCGTTATGTTTTGTTGAAGGCTGCGCCTGCCGACGGCACGCCGCTGCCCGAAATGCTGCCCGGACAGTTTGCCGAGCTGCGGGTGGACGGTTCGCCGACGACTTTTCTGCGGCGCCCTATTTCCATCAACTATGTCGATAGGGCGGCAAACGAAGTTTGGTTTCTCATACAGCTTGTGGGCGACGGCACGCGGCAGTTGGCAACGTTGCGGCAGGGCGACACGCTCAATGTCGTTTATCCGCTGGGCAACGGCTTTTCGCTGCCGTCGGGCGATGAACGCCTGCTGCTCGTGGGCGGCGGCGTGGGAACAGCCCCGCTGCTCTATTTAGGCAGCGTGTTGCATGAAAAGGGGGATGCGCCGCATTTCCTTTTGGGCGCGCGCTCGGCGGGCGATGTGCTGCAAGCGGAAGCGTTCCGGCGTTTCGGCACGGTGGATATAACGACCGAAGACGGCAGCGCCGGCGAGCGGGGATATGTAACGCAGCATTCCCTGTTGCAGAAAGAACGTTTCGACCGCATTTACACCTGCGGTCCCAAGCCCATGATGGTGGCGGTGGCGCGATATGCCCGAGCCAACGGCATTGCCTGCGAAGTGTCGCTCGAAAACACGATGGCGTGCGGCGTGGGCGCCTGTCTGTGCTGTGTGGAAAATACCCGCGACGGACACGTGTGCGTGTGCAAGGAAGGTCCCGTATTCAATATAGAAAAATTGTTATGGCAGATTTAAGAGTAAATATCGGCAGGCTGTCGTTGAAAAATCCCGTGATGACGGCTTCGGGTACATTCGGTTACGGGGTGGAGTTCGCCGACTTCATCGACCTTTCCCGTTTGGGCGGCATCATCGTAAAGGGCACGACGCTGAAAGCGCGCGAGGGCAATCCTTATCCCCGTATGGCGGAAACGCCGTCGGGTATGCTCAATGCCGTCGGGTTGCAGAACAAGGGCGTAGATTATTTCGTTGAATATATCTATCCGGAAATCAAAGATATAGATACGCATATCATCGTCAATGTATCGGGCGCAAGCCTCGACGATTATGCCGAAACGGCACGCCGCCTGTCGCCGTTGGAAAAGATTCCCGCCATCGAATTGAATATTTCCTGTCCGAATGTGAAAGAGGGGGGCATGGCTTTCGGCACTTCCTGCCGGAGCGCCGCTTCGGTGGTGAAAGCCGTGCGTGCGGTTTACGGCGGTACGCTCATCGTCAAACTCTCGCCCAATGTTACCGACATCGCCGAGATAGCCCGCGCCGTAGAGGCGGAGGGCGCCGATGCCGTGTCGCTTATCAATACTCTGCTCGGTATGGCTGTCGATGCCGAAAGACGGCGCCCTGTGCTTTCCACCGTTACGGGCGGATTGTCGGGTGCGTGTGTCAAGCCCGTTGCGCTGCGCATGGTTTGGCAGGTGTTCCATGCCGTGAAAATACCTATTGTGGGATTGGGCGGCATCATGAATGCGACCGATGCTGTGGAATTTTTGCTGGCAGGAGCACGGGCAGTGGAGATAGGTACCTCCAATTTCATCGACCCGCAGGTGTCGGTGAAAGTCATCGACGGCATCGCGGCTTATCTCGACCGGCAGGGGTGTCGCTCGGTCGAAGAAATCATCGGCGGATTACAAGTATAACAATCTATAATACAGTGTGATATTGCATGCGTAAAAATTCTTTTATGCACGCAATATTTTTTCTATTTCCGTCAGCTCTTCGTCGGAAAAAGCCGTGTTGTTCCGGGCGCGGAGATTGGTTTTCAATTGTTCGACGGAGCTTGCGCCTATCAGCACCGACGTTACCCGCCGGTCGCGGAGCAGCCATGCCAGCGCCATTTCCGCCAACGACTGCCCCCGTCGGCGGGCGATTTCATTCAATCGGGCAATTTGCGAAAGCCGTTCGTCGGTAATCTGTTCCCGTTTCAGCCGCCCTGTTTCCCGAGCCGCGCGCGAATCGGCAGGAATGCCGTGCAGGTAGCGGTCGCTCAATAGCCCTTGCGCCAGCGGCGAGAAGGCAATCATGCCGATGCCCGTTTCGTCCAGCACCGAAAGCAGTTCCGGCTCCACCCAGCGGTCGAACATCGAATAGCGCGCCTGATGTATCAGGCACGGCACACCGCACGCCCGCAGCGCCTCGACGGCTTTGCGCGTCTGCTCGGGCTTATAGTTCGATATGCCGGCATACAGGGCTTTTCCCTGCCGCACGATGTCGACCATCGCGCCCATTGTTTCTTCAACAGGCGTTTCTGGGTCGGGGCGGTGCGAGTAAAATATATCGACGTATTCGAGCCCCATACGCCGCAGGCTTTGGTCGAGGCTCGCCATCAGGTATTTACGGCTGCCCCAGTTTCCGTAAGGCCCTGCCCACATATCGTATCCCGCTTTGGTGGAAATAATCAATTCGTCCCGATAACGCCCCAAACCGTTTTTCAGTATTTTGCCGAAATTTTCTTCCGCCGAGCCGTAAACAGGTCCGTAGTTGTTGGCAAGGTCGAAGTGCGTGATGCCGTTGTCGAACGCCGTAAAGGCGATGCGGCTGTAATTGGCGTAATCGTCGACACTGCCGAAATTGTGCCACAGTCCGAGCGAGATAGCCGGCAGCAAAATTCCGCTCCGCCCGCAGCGGCGGTAATTCATGGCATCGTAGCGATGCTCATCGGCGGTATATGCGTTTTCCATGTCTTTCTGTTTTTTGCAAATATACGAATCTGTTTGTAAAAACGGCAATCCGGAAAACGCAAAAACAGCAGGCATCATTGCAAATGCCTGCTGTTCGGGATATCGAAAAGGGTCGGGGAAATTACAACAGTTCCACCGAACGTTTTACGAATCGGCTCAACGCTTCGCCTTTCAGCATATTGTTGGAAATCAAAGCCAAGTCTATCAATTGACGGACGAGCTTGTTTTGTGCGGCGTAGTCGGAGAGTATCGTTTCCTCCTTTTTGCGCAGCGCTGCCGCTTCGTCCTCTTTGTTTTTGAGGGCATCTTTGTCGGCGACGGGAATTTCCTCGTCTTTCTTGCCTTTGGCAGCCTCTTGCAGCTTGGCGATTTCGTCGTTCAGCGATTTCAGTTGTGTGCGCAGCGGTGTCAGCTCATTGCCGCAAGCCGTTTCGCTCTCGCTCAATACCCGTTGCGAAAGCGGGTGCAACGTATTGACGATGAGGTTGTAGCTGTCGGGCATCTCGCCGTAGAAGCTCATGCCGGGTTGCAGGGCGGACATATCTTTCATACGGCGCATAAACTCGTTTTGCGTGATGACGATAGGAGCAGCAGTTTCGTCCACAGCCTCGAACATGACCATGAATTCGGCTTTCTCCACCGTCGGTATCTGCGACTTGAATACGGTCGTGAGCATTTCGCGCTGTTCCGGCGTGAGGGAAACCTCTTTCTTATCCTCTTTGCGAATCAGATTTTCGACGGTGTCGCTATCGACGCGCACGAAACGGCTCTTTTCCAGCTTCTGCTCCAGCATACCGATGAAAGGCACGTCGAGCTGTCCGTCCATCAACAGCACGCTGTATCCTTTGTTTTGAGCGGCTTCGATGTAGTTGTACTGGGCAATGTGGTCGGTGGCGTAGAGGTAAACCAGATTTTTATCTTTGTCGGTCTGTTCGCTCTCAATCAAAGTTTTGTATTCGTCGAGGGTATAATATTTGTTTGTCGTATCTTTGAGCAGGGCGAATTTTTGCGCCTTTTCATAGAATTTCTCGTCGGAGAGCATACCGTATTCGATGAACAGCTTGATGTCGTCCCACTTTTCTTCGTACTGCTTGCGGTCGCTGTTGAAGATTTCCTGCAACCGATCGGCGACCTTCTTGGTTATGTAGGTCGAAATTTTCTTCACGTTGGAGTCGCTTTGCAGGTACGAGCGCGACACGTTCAGCGGAATGTCGGGCGAGTCGATGACACCTTGCAGCAGCATCAGAAATTCGGGCACGATGCCTTCGACGGAATCGGTTACGAACACTTGGTTGCAGTAGAGTTGTATGCGGTTTTTGTTGATGTCGAAATTGTTGCGGATTTTAGGGAAGTAGAGAATACCCGTGAGCTTGAAGGGGTAATCGACGTTGAGGTGAATCCAGAACAGCGGTTCGTCCATCATGGGGTAGAGGTCGCCGTAAAATTTGCGGTACTCCTCGTCGGTCAGATCTGCCGGCTTTTTCGTCCACGCGGGCGTCGTGTCATTGACGATGCGGTCTTTGTCGGTATCGACGTATTTTCCGTCTTTCCATTCCTGTTCTTTCCCGAATACGATAGGAATGGGGAGGAAGCGGCAATATTTTTTAAGCAGGGTTTCGATTTCCGATTTTTCGAGGAAGTTTTTGTTTTCATCGTCGATGTAGAGCACGATGTCGGTACCGCGCTCGTTTTTGTCGATGTTTTCCATCGTGTACTCGGGCGAGCCGTCGCAGCTCCACATGACAGCCTGTGCGCCGTCCTGATAAGAGCGCGTGCGTATCTCCACCTTCTTCGACACCATGAACGACGAATAGAAGCCCAAGCCGAAATGCCCGATAATGGCGTTGGCGTCGTTCTTGTATTTTTCGAGGAACTCTTCGGCGCCGGAAAAAGCGATTTGGTTGATGTACTTCTCTATCTCCTCGGCGGTCATGCCGATGCCGTGGTCGGAGACGGTCAGCGTCCCCGCCTTTTCATTGATTGATACGGTTACATTCAGGTCGCCGAGTTCGCCTTTATAGTCGCCCACCGACGACAGCGTTTTTATTTTCTGCGTGGCATCGACGGCATTCGATACCAATTCGCGCAAAAATATTTCGTGGTCGCTGTACAAAAACTTTTTGATGACGGGGAAGATGTTGTCGGTTGTTACCCCAATGGTTCCTTTTTGCATGATTTTATGTTTTATAAGTTAATTCATAGGTTCGTCCGTAAAAAGACAAAAAAAATGCCAGACCCTGCGGTCTGACATTTTGACTTGTTTTTCGGAGTTTCTGTCAGAGCGGCTGCTCCTGCTGCCGTATCGAGGCGGTGATTTTCGTATCGCCCTCGCGGCAGTCGAGTACGATGGTGTCGCCCTCGTGCAGTTCGCCTTTCAAAATCGTTTCTGCCAATTCGTCTTCGAGGTAGGTTTGGATAGCCCGTTTCAGCGGACGCGCCCCGAATTGCTTGTCATACCCTTTTTCGGCAACGAAATTTTTGGCGGCATCGGTCAGTTCGATATGATAACCCATTTCGGCAATGCGGGCGAAAAATCCTTTCAACTCGATGTCGATGATTTTATAAATCGCCTCCTTGTCGAGCTGGTCGAACGTGATGATTTCGTCGATGCGGTTCAAAAATTCCGGCGAAAAGGCTTTGTTCAGCGACTTCTGTATGACCGAGCGCGAAAGCTCTTTGTCGGAAACGGCGCCGGTATCGAAGCCCACGCCGCGCCCGAAGTCTTTGAGCTGCCGCGTACCGATGTTCGACGTCATGATGATAATCGTGTTCTTGAAGTCGATTTTGCGCCCCAGACTGTCGGTAACGTGTCCCTCGTCCATGATTTGCAGCAGCAGGTTGAACACGTCGGGGTGAGCCTTCTCCAACTCGTCGAGCAGGACGACGGAGTAGGGGTTGCGGCGCACTTTTTCGGTGAGCAGACCGCCCTCTTCGTAGCCCACGTATCCCGGAGGCGCACCGACTAACCGCGACACGGTGAATTTTTCCATATATTCGCTCATATCCACCCGTATCAGGGCGTCGGACGAGTCGAACAGGTATTCCGCCAGTTTCTTTGCCAAGTGCGTTTTGCCTACGCCCGTCGGACCCAAGAACAGGAACGTGCCGATAGGCTTGTTCGGGTCTTTCAGCCCGATGCGGTTGCGGCGTATGGCTTTGACGATTTTATCGACTGCCGTGTCTTGCCCGATGATGTATTGCTTCAAATCGTCGCTCATCTTCAACAGACGCAGCCCTTCGGCTTGCGCGATGCGCTGCACGGGTACGCCCGACATCGAAGCTACGGTTTCGGCAATATCTTCGGCATCAACCACTTCGCGCTGTTCCTGCATGGTTTTCTCCCAGTTGCGTTTCTCTTCTTCGAGTTCGCCTTGCAGGGAGGTTTCTTTGTCGCGGAACATGGCAGCCTCCTCGAATTTTTGCGCTTTCACGGCATCGAGCTTTTCTTTTCGGGTTGCTTCTATTTGCGCCTCCAACTCCTCGATGCGCTTGGGCACGACAATGTGGGTGATGTGTATGCGCGACCCTGCTTCGTCGAGCGCGTCGATGGCTTTGTCGGGGAAATTCCGGTCGCTGATATAGCGGTCAGCCAATTTCACGCAGGCTTCCAAAGCGGCATCGGTGTAAGACACGTTGTGGTGTTCTTCGTATCGGTCTTTGATGTTTTTCAGTATCTGCAACGTCTCTTCTGGCGTCGTCGGCGATACCATGATTTTCTGGAAACGGCGTTCGAGGGCGCCGTCTTTTTCGATGCTTTTCCGATACTCGTCGAGAGTGGTGGCGCCTACGCACTGTATTTCACCGCGTGCCAGCGCCGGTTTAAGCATATTGGCAGCGTCGAGCGAACCGGCTGCACCTCCCGCACCGACAATGGTGTGTATCTCGTCGATGAACAGTATGATGTTCGGATTCTTTTCCAACTCATTGAGAATGGCTTTGATACGCTCCTCGAATTGTCCGCGGTATTTTGTGCCGGCTACGATAGATGCCATATCGAGAGCAATGACCCGTTTGTCGAAAAGCACACGGGACACTTTTTTCTGCACGATGCGCAGGGCAAGTCCCTCGACAATAGCCGATTTACCCACACCCGGCTCGCCTATCAGCACGGGGTTGTTCTTTTTGCGGCGGCTCAATATCTGCGCCAGCCGCTCGATTTCTTTCTCTCTGCCCACGACGGGGTCGAGGCGATTTTCTTCGGCGGCGCGCGTCATGTCGTTTCCGAAGTTGTCGAGCACGGGCGTGTCGCTACCCGATTCTTTCATCTGAATGGTGGAAGCGTTTTTCTCTTTTCCCGAAAACCGGTTGTCGTCCATTTCGTCGTCATCGTCGTCGGCAAAGTCGGCGCCCATGCGGGGCGAGGCATTCGTCTCGTCTGCCGCACCGCTTTTCGGCATTGCTCCGTTTTTGACGAAATCGCAAATGTTCTGATAATTGACGTTGTAGGTGTTGAGCGCTTGCGCAGCCATAGTCGAGGGGTCGCGGAGTATCGCCAGCAGCAGATGCTCGGTATCGGTAACCTCGCTTTTCAACAGACGCGATTCGAGCAGGCTCGTCCGCAGTACTTTATCGGTATTTTTGTTGATGACTATATCTTGATTGTTGTCGGTCGAAACCGTTTCGGCGCTGCGCAGTTTTTCTTCTACGGTATGTTTCAGCCGGTCGGATTCCACCCCCAGATAGTGCAGGGCTTCGACCGCCTTGCCGGCGCCGTCTCGCAAAATTCCCAGCAGCAGATGTTCCGGTCCGATGAACGGCGTTTGCAACCGTTCGGCTTCTTCCCGGCTGTAACCTAAAACATTACGTACTCGTTGCGAAAAATTTCTTTCCATAAAATCACTGTATTAATGTACAAATATACGAACTATTTTTGTAAAACGTCGTTTTCCCTTTTATTGTGTGCAAATAATATGCCGCGGTCGCATTTTAACCGTTTCAGAAAATATTTCTGCCGTTTTGACAGTTATAACTGCCGAGTAGGAGTAGAATCGGGAATTTTTGCGGAAAATAAATCGCCCGACACCGTTTTTTCCGAATGAAAATTTTTCTAATCGGGAAGAAAGTCGTATCTTAGTGCGCTTTTTCATGGCATACTGCCATGAGCGAAAAAACAAACAAAACCGATTGAAAATACATGATTGAGCAAAACGACAGAATTTTGAAAATCGACATCGAGAAGGAGATGAAACAATCGTACATCGACTACTCCATGTCGGTGATTGTAGCCCGGGCATTACCCGACGTCCGCGACGGTTTCAAACCGGTGCACCGCCGAGTGCTTTTCGGAATGAATGAATTGGGAAATACCTCGGACAAACCCTATAAAAAATCTGCGAGAATCGTAGGCGAAGTGCTGGGTAAGTATCACCCGCACGGCGATTCGTCGGTATATTTCGCCATGGTGCGCATGGGACAGGAATGGTCGCTGCGTTATCCGCTTGTCGATGGACAGGGCAACTACGGCTCCGTCGATGGCGACAGCCCCGCTGCCATGCGTTACACCGAAGCCCGCCTCTCGAAAATGGCAGAGGAGATGTTGCGCGACATCGACAAGGAAACGGTCGATTTCCAAAAGAACTTCGACGATACGCTCGATGAACCGGTGGTGCTGCCCACTCGCATTCCCAACCTGTTGATTAACGGGTCGTCGGGTATTGCCGTAGGTATGGCAACCAATATGCCGCCTCACAATCTTTCAGAGTCCATCGACGGCATTATCGCCTACATAGATAACCGCGACATTACCATAGAGGAATTGATGCGCTATATCAAAGCCCCCGATTTTCCTACCGGCGGATATATCTACGGTTATAATGGCGTAAAAGAGGCGTATGAAACGGGTCGCGGTCGCATCGTGATACGTTCCAAAGCCGAAATAGAGACGGACGGTCCGCACGAAAAAATCGTTATCTCCGAAATTCCTTACGGCATAAACAAAGCCGAGTTGATAAAGAGTATTGCCGATTTGGTCGAGGATAAACGCATCGACGGCATTTCCAACATCAACGACGAATCCGACCGCGCCGGTATGCGCATCGTCATCGACGTAAAGAAAGATGCCAATTCGAGCGTCGTACTCAACAAACTTTACAAAATGACGGCGTTGCAGTCGTCGTTCAGCGTAAACAATATTGCGCTGGTGAAAGGTCGCCCCGTAACGCTCAATCTCAAACAGCTCATCGAATCGTTTGTGGAACACCGCCACGAAGTGGTGATACGCCGCACCCGCTACGACTTGAAAAAGGCGGAGGAGCGCGCTCACATTCTCGACGGCTTGATTATCGCCTGCGACCACATCGACGAAGTGGTGCAAATCATTCGCTCTTCGAAAAGCCCGGAAGAAGCCCGCAACCGCCTTATGGAGCGCTTCTCTCTCTCCGAAGTGCAGGCTACGGCAATCGTCGATATGCGTCTGCGCCAGCTGACCGGTCTGATGCAGGAAAAGCTGCATGAAGAATACGACGAACTGATGCGGCAAATCAAATATTTCCATGAAATACTTTCCGACGAAAACGTATGTATGCAGGTCGTTAAAGACGAGTTGGTCGAAATAAAAGAGAAGTACGGCGACGAGCGGAAAACCGAAATCATCTATTCTTCGGAAGAATTCAACGCCGAAGACTTCTATGCCGACGACGAGATGATTATCACCATTTCGCATATGGGTTACATCAAACGCACGCCACTGACCGACTTCCGCGCACAAAACCGAGGCGGAGTAGGGGCGCGCGGCAGCGATACGCGCGAAGAAGACTTTATCGAGTACATCTATCCCGCGTCGATGCACAACTATATGCTGTTCTTCACCCAAAAAGGAAAATGCTTCTGGCTCAAAGTCTATGAAATACCCGAAGGGGCGAAAAATTCGAAAGGACGTGCCATTCAGAACCTGCTGAACATCGACGCCGACGATAAAGTCAATGCCTTTATCCGCATCAAGCAATTGCAGGATCCGGAGTACAACATGACCCACAATCTGGTGTTCTGTACGAAAAAAGGCGTTATCAAGAAAACCCGTCTCGAAGCCTATTCACGTCCACGTACCAACGGCGTGAACGCTATCACCATACGCGAAGACGACCAAGTGATACAAGTGCGTCTGACCACCGGCGACAGCGAAATCATCATGGCGAACAAAGAGGGTAGGGCAATCCGCTTCCACGAAACGAAAGTGCGTGAAATGGGTCGTACTGCTACCGGTGTGCGCGGCATGACGCTCGACGAAAATGTGGGCGATGAAGTCATCGGCATGATTTGTGTCAATGATCCCGAGAAAGAGACTGTTATGGTCGTGTCGGAACAGGGCTACGGCAAACGTTCCGAAATAGAGGATTACCGCGTAACCAACCGTGGCGGAAAAGGCGTGAAGACCTTGAACATCACGCCGAAAACCGGCAAGCTGGTCGCCATAAAGAACGTTACCGACGAAAACGATTTGGTAATCATCAACAAGTCCGGCATCACGCTGCGGCTGAAAGTGGCTGACGTACGGGTTATGGGACGCGCTACGCAAGGTGTGCGGCTCATCAACCTCGAAAAGCGCAACGACGAAATAGCGTCGGTATGCAAGGTCTTGTCCGATTCGGCAGAAGACGCAATGGAAAATACCGAGGGTACGAATGTTACCGGAGAAATACCAACTGAAAAACAACAACAATAATTAAAAATAAACGAAGATGAAAAAGATTTTTCTTTTTATTGCTATCGGTCTGATCGGAAGCGGAGCTTTCGCTCAGAAAAAAAATGTCAATTGGGCTAACAACGAATTGAAACAGGAAAAACCGAATTACGACGAAGCGCGTGCCCGCTTGAGCGAAGCCCGCGAAAATCCCGAATCGCAAAACGACCCGAAAACATGGTGGGTGTCGGCAGAAGTAGAAGATGCCATTTATAACCAAAACGACAACAAGCGCATTACTAATCAGAAATTCGACGCTGATGTTATGTACAAAGCGCTGGAAGACGAATACAACTACCTCGAACACGCCCTGTATTTGGATTCCCTGCCGAATGCAAAAGGTAAAGTTTCCCCGAAATATTCAAAAAAAATCATTGACCAGATACAGCAAAGACATCAAGGATTTTGGGACGCTGCCGTTACTTACTATAAAGATCAGGAATATAAAAAGGCTTGTGAAATGTGGGAAACCTATTTGGCAATTCCCGAGAAATACGGTATCAGTAAGGAACGTCAGGAAATGATTAATAACGGTATTATAGATAGTTCTTATATTTTCAGCCGTTATTATGTCGCTTTGGCTGCCTATATATCGAAAGATTACGATTTGGCTATTCCGGCATTGATCAGAGCCAAGGAAACCGATAATTACGACTCCTTTACCATATATCAATGTTTAGGCGAATTGTATGGAAACCGGAAAGATACCACAAATATAATGGCTATCTCGGAAGAAATCCTCGACCGTTTCGGTATCAATAAAGACACCGAGTTCTATCTCCAACAGATGATCAATATCTACATTGCTCTCGGTAAAACAGAAGATGCCATTGCTTATTTGGATAAAGCTATTGCCGCCAATCCGCGAGCCGAATATTGGAAAGTAAAAGGTCGTTTGTATGAAGAAATAAATAACGAAGATGCTGCAAAAGCCTGCTTTGAAACGGCATTGGAACTGGATTCGAGCTTGGCAGACGTGTGGGCTGAATTAGGTCGTTTCTATTACAATAAAGCTGTGGTGGCAGGACAAGAAGTCAATAAAATACAAAATGATGCCGAATACCGGAAAGCCCGCGAAGAACGTATCTTCCCGCTCTGCCGTCAGGCATTGACATATTATGAGAAAGCCTATGAGCTTGATCCCAACAATGCCGATTGCATTTTCGCTCTGAGAAGTATATATTATACCTTGGGCGATAACGAAAAACTGAAAACATTGGAGGGAAAATAAAAATCCGGATTCAAATATGACAAAAGCCGCTTCTTTGAAAGCGGCTTTTGTTGTTTCAGCTCTTATAATTATTACTTTATCAATTCGTCAAGCAGCGATTTCCATTGTTCTATAATAACCTGTTTTTCGAATCGTTTGCTGCTTTCGATGGCATTTGCTGCCATTTTTCGCCGTTTGCCGGCATCGAGCATAAGCTCTTTCATTTTATCGGCATATTGCCGTAAATCGCCGTAAGGGACAATACAACCGTTTTCGCCATCGGTTATGATGTCCGACAACGAAGCGTAGCTGTCGAATGCCAACGGTACGCAACCCATTTGTTGCGCCTCGGTAAGCGTAAGTCCCCAGCCTTCCCATGCCGAAGTCATCATAAACAGAGAGGCTTCCGTATAGTAGGGTTCTGGAATTTGTCGTCCCTCGAACGAAACCCGTTTCAAGTCGTGTCGGGCAACAAAACGACGGTATCCGTCGAGGTCGCTTCCGTGTCCGACGATTTTCAATTGCCAGTCGGAGAGGAGGGTGTCATTTTCCAATAGCTTCCAAATTTTCAATGCAAGGGAAATTTTTTTCGGTTTTTCGTCCATTCTTGCCACTATCAAGACCGTTTCCCCCTTTTGAGCATATTTATTTATATCAAAAAACGAACTGAAAGATAGACTGTTATGTACTTCTCTGAATTTTGAGCTATCGGTTATTTTACCCCATTTCATAAAATCGTCTATATATTCGCGAGAGAGCAATACGATGCAATCGGCACACCGATACGTTTCCTTGTAATTTGCGTGCAAACGGCGTATTTGTTTCGGTCTCCAAATAGGGTATAGGGCGAGTTTTATCCCCGTTTTCACCCGATTCTGCCCATCTTTTATCTTCTGGCAAAGCGTTGAAAAAGAGTAGAAATTTTGTTCGCTTCCGGGAGCAAAATGATGGCAGAAAATGATTTTGCATTGGGGGCGGACTGTGTTTACAATTTCACGGAAAAGCGAAGAGAGGTAGAATGCACTTTGATTGATGATAACATCTATTTGATTTTCGATGATAAATGAGGATATTTTTTCTCTTAAATCTCTTGTACCGATACAACTGGATTTGACGAAAGAAGTCCGTGCAAAAGTATTTGCTATGGGTATCTGATAAACGGAAAAACAAGCTATTCCGTAATTCTTTGACAATTCACTTGCTATTGTAGAAGTAATACGTTCTATGCCGCCTTTTTGCGGCGATACCTCGCAATAAGTATAAAAAAGAACATTCATACGGTTTCGCTTTATTTTTACAAAGATAATGGTTTTAGGTATATAGGCAATAATAAATTCTATTTTGTGTGTACTGCTGTCGCGACGACCGGAGAACAGGCAAAAATAGAGAATCGTTCTTTCAAAACGTCAAAATCAGTCATTAGAGACCCTATTAGGAGATAATTCTCTTTTTATTATTTAACATAATATTAATTATAGAACAACAGAGAAAATATATAGCTTTTATGACGAAATAAACGATATTATGGAATCACTGAAATTATTTGTCCGGCGAATAGGTTTCGAATGTATTGTCGGAATAGTATATCATGATTTTTACGACACGACGTTTATTTTCTCGTTGTTGCAAGTCGGAATTTCCTGTCGATGTATTGCCCGTTTTTGCTTTATCATCAGACGTTTGTCTTGAATTGTCGCCTGATTTTATCTCCGAATCCTTGCTATATTTTGACGCATTCCCGTCATCTGCCCGAAATATTCCATTCTCGGGGAAGAAACTGAGCGGATTTCGTACCTGTTTTTTGAAAGGTTCGCCTTCGCCATACAGCAACCAATCCGTAGAGACCTCGGGATAGGCTGTATGTATCTTCGATATGATTTCTTTGCTGACGCCATTTGTTCCGTTCAGGCATTGCGACAACGTGGAACGGTTGGTTCGTATATTTTGGGCAAATGCAGCATCGTTGAGATTGTAGTGACGTATCAACTGTTTGATGCGTTCTTTCAGGTCGGTGTCCTTATCTTCTGCCATAAATTACCGTATATTTTGTATTTATGCTTGTGTTTGCAAATATAAACAATAAAATTCAAGTTTCAAAATTTATAATTATAAACACAGCTGTTTCATAAATAAAAATATTTGTTATTATAAACGGAAAAGTATCTACAATCTTACTTCAATATTTACATCTATCGAATTGGTTCATATATTGTTATTGCGCTCATATTACGTAAATTTTCTTAGGCGCTTTTCGGCATTTATTTTTATGCAGCGATATTTTGCCGGTTGCTATTCGGCAAATTCAATAAATATGATTATTCTATTGATTTATAATTGGTAATGCGGGTTACTACCGTATTTTGCATATTGTTTTTGAGGCTGTTTGCTTCTAATTACATACTGTTTCGAAATAAGAACAAATGAATTTTTGAACATTTGAATTTTACAAGAAAATTTACAGGATTAGTGCGATTCTGTTCACATATATGAACTGTGAATTATTGAAATGACTTAAATTCGTTTTTATTCGTTTTGTGCCGTCCAAACGGACATTCAAACGGAAATATGCCAGCCATTTAGCGTTAAAACAGCTTATAATGGTTCTTAATAGATTGTATTACAGTTGATTAAACAGCTTTAAGTCCCCTACTCTTTTTGAGCAACCGGAGAAAACCGTTAGTTATGCATGATTTTGTAGAGCAGCTCTTGGAGCAATTCGGCAAGCGAGGTATCGGGAGCGCACTCCACTCCTTTCGAGCGTGCATCGTAACGTCGTATATTCGAGATGATTTCGACGCATTTTCCTGCCTTGTAAGTTTTCAATCCTTGCAGATAATCGTCGGCGGCATACCAATTGACGCCCAATTCCGAAGCGATGCCGGCGGCGTTTTTTTGACAGGACGAATAGTGCAGCAAAAGCAGGTTGGCGAAATAGGAAAACAGCGAACTGAAAGCGATGAAAGGCTGGTCGCTTTTGGTATTGGCATAATATTGCACGATACGTCCGGCGCGGAGCAAATCTCGACGCGCTACGGCTTTTATCAGCTCCGTGTTGTTAAATTCCTTGCTGATGCCGATATGCAGCTCCACCGTGTCGGCGGTGATGCGGTTCTGCCCTGCCGCCGACAGCAGTACACCCAATTTGTCGATTTCGCTTGTCAGGCGCGACAGGTTCGTTCCGATGGCTTCGCCCAGCATCGAGGCGGCATTATCGTCTATGGACAAATTTTTTTCACGAACATAATCCGCGATAAACGCCGGCAATTGGCTGTCGTATATGCGTTTCGACTCGAATACCAAGCCGAGTCGGTTGGCTTCGGCAAGGATTTTTTTGTTTTTGAATGTACCGCTTTTATGATTCAGCACCAACACGGTGGTCGGTTGCGGATTCTGCATATAGTATAACAATTCGTCGATGCTGCGCATCTGTTGCAGCTCCTTGACTACGACCAGCTGCCGTTGCGCCATCATGGGATAGCGGCGGGCGGCATTGAGTATGGTCGCCATATCGGTGTCGGCACCGTAAACGATGGTTTGGTTGAAGTCGCGCTCACTGTCTGCCAGCGCGTTTTTTACGATTTCATCGGTAATCAGGTCGATATAGTAAGGCTCCTCTCCCATAAGCAGATATACGGGTTTGAACTCCTGCCTGCGTATGTCGGCAATGATCGAGGTATATTCGGCTGTCGGCGACTTTTTTGCCATGATTTCGTAAACGGTAATTTGGCGGATTCCGCCTTTTTGTCTAATTTTGGAGGTAAAATTAGCGAATCTTATCGGTACGCGCAAATTTCCGACCAAGAATGATACCTTTGAATCTGCCGGCATATCCGTTCCGTCTGAAAGAGCAAGACGGCAAGACCTCGATATTCGATGCCTTGCGCAAGCGTTATGTCTCGCTCACGCCCGAAGAATGGGTACGGCAGCACTTCGTCGCTTATCTGATAAACGAGAAAGGCTATCCGGCAGGTCGTATGGGCAATGAAATTTCGCTGCTGCAAAACGGTCGCAAACGCCGTTGCGACACGCTCATCTACGATGTCGGAGGTCGTCCGCTCGTCGTCGTCGAATACAAAGCCCCGCAGGTGGAAATATCGCAAGCGACGTTCGATCAGATTGTCCGCTACAACTCCGTACTGCAAGTGCGCTACCTGATGGTTACGAACGGACTTTCGCACTACTGTTGCGCCGTCGATTACGAGCTGGGGCGCTGCCGTTTTCTCGCCGATATACCGGCATATGCCGAGTTGTAAAAATTTTCTTCTCCGGAAAACATTTTCCGTACCCGCTTGTTTTTAGGGTATATCAATCAATAAATCGTTATGAAAAAAGTTTTTTTATGGCTGTTTTCGTTGAGTCTGTTATCGACGGCAGCCGCCGCACAACAACCGATGCGGCAAGATAACCCGCGACAGAAAGAGATGATGAATCCCGTGTGCAACATGACGGTGGCACAACTTGCCAAGGCGCGCACCGAACACATGACCACGCTGCTGCAACTCTCTGCCGATCAAAGTAAAAAGATTCATTCCCTGCTTTTGGCGCAAGGGCGTAGGGACAGTATCATTTCCGGCGAAATCAACCGCCTGCGCACCGAGCAGATGAATCAGTATTCCATGCAGAACGACGAGATAAAGAAAATACTTACACCGCAGCAAATCGCCGCGCTGAATGCGCTGCCGGCTATGCAGAACGGCACCGGCGAGATGATGCACGGCGAAATGTCGCAATGCTGTCCGAGCGGCAAGATGAAGCCGCACGATGCCCACAAGGCGATGATGATGGCGAAAGAAGACAAGCTCAATTCGCCCCGCGATGTAAAAATGAAGCAAAAGTCAAGATAGATAGGTTCTCAATTATGTGTTTCCGGTTCCGACGCGACAGTGATGCCGTGTCGGAATTTTTTGTGTATAAACGACTGTAACTTTTCGGATAACTTACATTTTATTACTTGTAGGGAGTATGCAAACTTTATTTTCGTTTTCTATTCCTATTCTTTTTTAATGATTATCTTTGCAGGCGAAACACGAGCATGTTGTCCGTCGATAGGTGCGGGCGATGTAAGAAACGAACCTTATGGCAAAACTCAAAACCGTCTATGTCTGCACGCAATGCGGCGCCGAATCGCCGAAATGGTTAGGAAAATGCCCTTCCTGCGGCGAATGGAACAGCTACGTCGAAGAGGTAGTCAGTGCGAAACCGGCTGCCCCCTCTCCCGTTTCCGCTTCGGAATACGGACGCAGCAAGCCGTTACGCCTCAATGAAATACCGGTGTCGCAGGAAGAACGCATCGACCTGCACGATGCCGAATTGAACCGTGTGCTCGGCGGCGGGCTCGTGCCCGGCTCCATGGTGCTGATAGGCGGCGAGCCCGGCATCGGCAAATCGACGCTGGTGTTGCAGACCGTGCTGCGCCTCACCGACCGCAAGGTGCTTTATGTTTCGGGCGAAGAAAGTGCGCGCCAGCTCAAAATGCGCGCCGACCGCTTGGGCAAAAACGTCAATCCCGAATGTTTTATCGTGTGCGAGACCTCTCTTGAAGAGATATTCGTGCATATCCGCAACGTCAATCCCGACCTCGTCATTATCGACTCCATACAGACGATTTCCACGAACCTCGTCGAGTCGTCGCCCGGCAGCATCGTGCAGGTGCGGGAGTGCGCCGCTGCCATACTGAAATTCGCCAAAGAGAGCCATACGCCGGTGCTGCTGATAGGACATATCAACAAGGAAGGCAGCATAGCCGGACCGAAAGTCTTGGAGCATATCGTCGATGCCGTTCTGCAATTCGAGGGCGACCGCCATTATATGTACCGTATCTTACGCTCGATAAAAAACCGTTTCGGCAGCACCGCCGAATTGGGCATTTACGAGATGTTGCAAAACGGGCTGCGCGAAGTGAGCAACCCGTCGGAACTCCTTTTGACCCAAGACCATGAAGGACTGAGCGGCGTTGCCATTTCGGCGGCAATCGAAGGCGTGCGTCCCTTCCTTATCGAGGTGCAGTCACTGGTGAGCACGGCGGCTTACGGCACGCCGCAGCGGTCGGCTACGGGCTTCGACCTGCGCCGCATGAATATGCTGCTGGCTGTTCTGGAAAAACGGGTCGGCTTCAAGCTGGCTCAAAAAGATGTTTTTCTCAACATCGCCGGCGGATTGAAGGTGAACGACCCCGCCATGGACTTGGGCGTCATCAGCGCTATACTCTCGTCGAACATGGATATGGCTATCGACAAAAGCATCGCCATGACCGGCGAAGTGGGGCTGTCGGGCGAAATACGCCCTGTAACCCGTATCGAACAACGGGTGCTCGAAGCCGCCAAATTGGGCTTTACGCGAATCCTTATCCCTGCCGGAAATCTTAAAGGATTCGATACGAAACGCCTGAAAATAGAAATCATACCCGTAAAAAAAGTCGAGGAGGCTTTTCGACAACTATTCGGATAACCATGATACAGGAACTTACCTTGCGATTGTTGCCGTGTCAGGCGGCATCGGAAACTGCCCTGCGGGAGTTTCTCGTGCGGGAGTATGCGCTCGACAGTAAGGCCATAGAGGCGGTGCGCATACTGAAACGCTCTATCGACGCCCGCAAAAGGCAGGTCATGGTGAATCTGTCGGTGCGCGTTTACGTGAACGAAAAGCCGCAAGACGATATATATCAACGCATTGAATATCAAAATGTCGTATCGAAACCGGCGGTTGTCGTCGTGGGTGCCGGTCCTGCCGGACTGTTTGCCGCCCTGCGTCTGATAGAATTAGGATTGAAACCTGTCGTGCTGGAACGGGGGCAAGACGTGCATACCCGCCGGAAAGACATCGCCCGCATCAGTCGGGAACACCTCGTAAACAGCGAATCGAACTACTGTTTCGGTGAAGGCGGAGCCGGCGCGTTTTCCGACGGAAAGCTCTATACCCGCAGCAAAAAACGCGGTTCGGTGGAGCGCATTTTGAACATCTTGTGCCAACATGGCGCCAACACCGCTATCTTGTCGGACGCCCACCCGCATATCGGCACCGACAAACTTCCGGCAGTCATCGAGAATATCCGACACACGATTCTCGCCTCCGGAGGCGAAGTGTATTTTGGGACAAGAGTAGATGAACTTCTATTTGATAAAGAGTGTGTTATCGGCGTTAAAACTTGTTGTGGAAAAATATTTTCGGGTCCGGTGATTCTGGCAACGGGACACTCTGCCCGCGACGTTTACCGTTACCTGAACCGTAGCGGCATCGAGCTGGAAGCCAAAGGATTTGCCGTAGGCGTGCGGCTCGAACACCCGCAAGAACTGATAGACCGCATACAGTACCACAGCCCCGACGGTCGCGGCGAGTATCTGCCTGCGGCGGAATACAGCTTCGTTACCCAAGTCGATGGGCGAGGCGTCTATTCGTTCTGCATGTGTCCGGGCGGTTTTGTCGTGCCGGCAGCCAGCGCCCCCGAGCAGATAGTCGTCAATGGCATGTCGCCCTCGAATCGCGGTTCCAAGTGGGCAAATTCGGGCATGGTGGTCGAAATACGACCGGAAGACCTGCCGAATTATGATAAAAACAATGTATTGGCAGGACTGGAATTTCAAGAAGAATTGGAACATTGCTGCTTTGTGAACGGCAGCCGCCAAACGGCACCGGCACAGCGCATGACCGATTTCGTGAACCGGAAAAACTCATTCGACCTCCCCGCCTCTTCGTATGCACCCGGAGTGCTTGCCTCGCCGCTCCACTTTTGGATGCCCGAGTTCATCACCGAGCGGTTGCGTCAGGGCTTTTTGCATTTCGGCAAGCTGTCGCACGGATTTCTTACCCGCGAAGCGCTGATGATAGGTGTGGAAACCCGCACCTCCTCGCCCGTCCGCATTCCGCGCGACGGCGAACTGCTGCACCACATTCGTTTGGAAGGGCTTTACCCCTGCGGCGAAGGTGCCGGATATGCCGGCGGCATCGTTTCGGCAGCCATCGACGGCGAACGCTGCGCCGAAGCATTGGCAGAAAAAATATTCAATAATTACATATCATTATGATTTCCTTTTGTATTTCATTAGTTGTTTTGATTGCCGGATTTCTCATTTACGGCAAATTCGTGGAAAAGGTTTTCGGCATAGAGCCGAACCGCAAGACGCCGGCTGTCGCCAACCCCGACGGTGTGGATTTCGTTCCGCTGCCGGCATGGAAAATCTTTATGATTCAATTCCTGAACATCGCCGGACTGGGTCCGATATTCGGCGCTATCATGGGCGCGAAATTCGGTACGTCGGCGTTCCTCTGGATTGTCTTCGGCACGATCTTCGCCGGAGCCGTACACGATTATCTCGCCGGCATGATTTCCCTGCGGCACAACGGCGAGAGCCTGCCCGAGACCATCGGCCGCTATTTGGGCATTACCGCCAAACAAGTGATGCGGGCGTTCACCGTGATACTCATGATACTCGTGGGCGTGGTGTTCGTAGCCGGACCCTCCGACCTGCTGGCGATGCTTACGCCAGAAACGTTCGATGCCCGATTTTGGATATTCGTCATCTTCGCCTACTATATTTTGGCAACCCTTTTCCCGATAGACAAAATCATCGGGCGCGTCTATCCGCTTTTCGCCATAGCCTTGATATTCATGGCTATCGGCATTCTTATCATGCTGTTCGTTACCTGTCCCGACATTCCCGAACTGACGGACGGTTTGGGCAACAAAAGCGCTTCGCCCGAAAACAATCCCCTCTTTCCCATGCTGTTCATCAGTATAGCCTGCGGTGCCATTTCCGGATTCCACGCCACGCAGTCGCCCCTGATGGCACGCTGCATGACCAACGAGCAGCAAGGTCGCTACATCTTTTACGGCTCCATGGTAACCGAAGGCATCGTGGCGCTGATATGGGCAGCGGCGGCGACTTACTTTTTCAGTCCCGAAGGACAGGCATTTTTCGGCGTTACCGAACCCGAAAAAGTGAACGGCAATTCCGCCGTCATCGTCAATCTTCTCTCCACCGGCTGGTTGGGAGTCGTCGGCGGTGCATTGGCGATACTCGGCGTGGTGGCAGCCCCCATTACCTCCGGCGATACGGCATTCCGTTCGGCACGGCTTATCGTCGCCGACTTTCTGCACCTCGAACAGCGCAGCGTCGTCAAACGGCTGATGATTTGCATACCCATGTTCATTGTGGCTATATTGATATTGATTTACAGCCTTTCCGACCCCGCCGGATTTGAAAAAATCTGGCGATACTTCGCATGGAGCAATCAAACGCTGGCGACTTTCACCTTGTGGGCGATTACCGTGTATCTGGCGCAAAAGAAGAAACCCTATTGGATAACGCTCATACCCGCCCTCTTTATGATGTCGGTCATACTTACCTACATTCTGTTCGACCGTTCGGGTATCGCCCTCTCCTATACGGTATCGGTAACGACAGCCGTTGTCGTTACCCTGTTGTCGGCAGTATGGTTTTTCCTGCGTCTGCCCAAGATGCAGGACGCCGATAAAATATAACTGCGACAGGGTTTTACGATACAGAAAGCCGAAGAAAATTTTCTTCGGCTTTCTTCTTGTATTTTATTCTGAATTTCAGATGAATTTTGTACCTTTGCACCGATTTTTCAGAAACGCTATTCAAAAACAGATATGAGCAAGAAATTTACCGAGTATTCCGGATTCGATTTATCGGAGATAAACAAAGAAGTGTTGAAGAAATGGGATTCCGAACAGCTCTTTCAGCAAAGCATGAAAACGCGGGAAGGCTGCCCCTCTTTCGTCTTTTATGAAGGACCTCCTTCGGCGAACGGTATGCCCGGCATTCACCACGTCATGGCGCGTTCCATCAAGGACATATTTTGCCGCTACAAAACGATGAAAGGCTTCCACGTGAAACGGAAAGCCGGTTGGGACACGCACGGGCTGCCGGTGGAGCTCGGCGTGGAAAAGGCATTGGGAATCACCAAAGAAGACATCGGAAAGAAAATTTCGGTGGAAGACTACAATGCCGCCTGTCGCAAAGACGTGATGAAATTTACCAAAGAATGGGAAGATCTCACCCACAAAATGGGATATTGGGTCGATATGAAAGACCCCTACATCACTTACGACAACCGCTACATCGAAACGCTGTGGTGGCTGCTCAAACAGCTTTACGGCAAAGGGCTGCTCTACAAGGGCTATACCATACAACCCTACTCGCCTGCGGCGGGAACCGGACTTAGCTCGCACGAGCTGAACCAGCCGGGCTGCTATCGCGACGTCAAAGACACGACCGTCGTTGCCCTGTTCAAGATGAAAAATCCGAGACCCGAAATGGCGGCATGGGGTACACCCTGCTTCATCGCATGGACGACGACTCCGTGGACACTGCCTTCGAACACGGCATTGTGCGTCGGTCCGCAAATCGACTACGTTGCCGTACAGACCTATAACGGATATACGGGCGAACCTATCACCGTCGTTTTGGCGAAAGCCCTCTTAAACGCACATTTCAATGTCAAAGCCGCCGAATTGCCGCTCGATGCCTACAAAGCCGGCGACAAGCTGATACCCTACAAAGTGGTCGGCGAATACAAAGGCAGCGACTTGGTAGGCATGGAATACGAACAGCTCATACCTTGGGTGAAACCGGTCGATGTCGATAACGAAGGCAATTGGTCGGTAAGCAGCAAAGCATTCCGCGTCATTCCGGGCGACTACGTTACGACCGAAGACGGTACGGGCATCGTGCACATCGCTCCGACTTTCGGCGCCGACGACGCACAGGTGGCAAAAGCTGCCGGCATACCTTCGCTCTTTATGATAAACCGCAAAGGCGAAACTCGCCCGATGGTCGATCTCACCGGCAAATTCTATCTCCTCGACGAACTCGACGAAACGTTTGTGAAAAACTGCGTCGATGTCGAACGGTATAAAGAATATCAAGGAGCGTGGGTGAAAAATGCCTACGACCCGAAATTCACTATCGACGGCAGATACGACGAGAAAGCGGCGCAGGCTGCCGAATCGCTGGATATCGTGCTCTGTATGATGATGAAGCAGCGCGGGCAGGCGTTCAAAATAGAGAAGCATACGCACAACTATCCGCACTGTTGGCGCACCGACAAACCGGTGCTCTACTATCCGTTGGACAGCTGGTTTATTCGCTCCACCGCTTGCAAGGAGCGCATGATGGAGTTGAACAAAACCATCAACTGGAAGCCGGAATCCACCGGCACGGGACGATTCGGCAAGTGGCTCGAAAACCTGAACGACTGGAATTTGAGCCGTTCGCGCTACTGGGGCACTCCCCTGCCCATTTGGCGGTCGGAAGGCGGAGCCGAGAAATGTATCGGCTCGGTGGCGGAGTTGTATGCCGAAATCGAAAAATCCATCGCCGCCGGCTTTATGAAAACCAATCCCTACAAGGAAAAAGGTTTCGAGCCGGGTGTATATACCAAAGAGAATTACGACAAAATAGACTTGCATCGTCCTTACGTCGATGACATAATTTTGGTGTCGGACGACGGCGAACCGATGAAACGGGAAAGCGACCTGATAGATGTTTGGTTCGATTCCGGTGCGATGCCTTACGCGCAGATACACTATCCGTTCGAGAACAAGGAATTGTTGGACAACGGGCAGGTATATCCCGCCGATTTCATCGCCGAAGGCGTAGACCAGACGCGCGGGTGGTTCTTTACCCTGCACGCCATTGCCGCCATGGTGTTCGACAAAGTGGCGTACAAAGCCGTCATATCCAACGGTCTTGTACTCGACAAGAACGGGAACAAGATGTCGAAGCGGCTCGGCAATGCCGTCGATCCGTTCTCGGCAATCGAAAAATACGGCTCCGACCCCCTGCGCTGGTATATGATTACCAACTCGTCGCCGTGGGATAATCTGAAATTCGACGTCGAAGGCGTGGAAGAAGTGCGCCGCAAATTCTTCGGCACGCTTTACAACACCTATTCGTTCTTCGCTCTTTACGCCAATGTCGACGGCTTCACGTTCTCCGAACCGGAAATACCGGTAAGCCAACGTCCCGAAATAGACCGCTGGATTATATCGCTGCTCAATACGCTGGTCAAGGAGGTCGATGGATATTACAACGATTACGAGCCTACGCGCGCCGGTCGTGCCATATCCGATTTCGTAAACGACAATCTCAGCAACTGGTACGTGCGATTGAACCGGAAACGCTTCTGGGGCGGAAATATGGACACCGACAAACTGTCGGCATATCAGACGCTCTATACCTGTCTTAAAACGATTGCCGCCCTGATGGCGCCTATCGCGCCTTTCTTCGCCGACCGCCTCTATACCGACTTGACGACGGCGACCGGACGCGACACGCATTCGGTGCATCTGAGCCGCTTCCCCGCCGTACACGAAGAGTGCATCGACAAACCTCTCGAAGAGCGCATGCAGATAGCCCAAGACATCACCTCTATGGTGTTGGCGCTCCGCCGCAAGGTGAACATCAAGGTGCGCCAACCGCTGACCATGCTGCTCGTGCCGGTGCTCGACGACCGGCAGCGTCAAGATATAGAAAGCGTAAAAACTTTGATTCTCAACGAGGTAAATGTGAAGGAATTGAAGTTTGCCGACAATGCCGCCGGCATACTGGTAAAACGGGTGAAGCCCGATTTCAAAAAGCTGGGTCCGCGCTACGGAAAAATCATGAAGCAGCTGGCAGACGCCATTACCCGCATGGAGCAAGCCGACATACTTCGATTCGAGAAAGAAGGCAGCTTCACGTTCACGATAGAGGCGCAGCAGGCAGTCGTGGAACTTGCCGACGTCGATATTATATCGGAAGACATACCGGGCTGGCTCGTCGCCAACGAAGGTCGTCTGACGGTGGCACTCGACATTACGGTAACGGAAGAGTTGAAACGCGAAGGTATCGCCCGCGAACTGGTGAACCGCATACAGAATATCCGCAAATCGAGCGGATTCGATATCACCGACAAGATACACGTGCGCATAGTCCGGCAGGCGGAAATAAACGATGCTGTCGAAACTTTCGGCGACTACATAGCCCGACAGGTATTGGCAGACTCTATCGTATTGTGCGACAGCCTCGAAGCCGAAAGTACGGAACTCGATTTCGAGACGTTCACCGTCCGCCTGTCTGTTATAAAAGCGTAAATAAAGCGGATATGCCGTATTTATTCACAAATATGATTTAATTTCGCATCGAACAAATAATTCAAGCTATGGGAACAAAAAAACGCTACTCAGATGCCGAATTGGAGGAATTTCGTGCTATCATTCAGGAAAAGCTCGAAAAAGCCTACAAAGATTATGATTTGTTGAAAGCCTCCGTGATGAATGCCGACGGAAACGACGTTACCGATACCTCCCCCACATTCAAGGTTTTGGAAGAAGGCGCCACGACGCTCTCCAAAGAAGAAGCCGGGCTGTTGGCACAGCGGCAGATGAAATTCATACAGAACCTGCAAGCCGCCTTGGTGCGTATCGAAAACAAGACCTACGGCATTTGCAGGGAAACGGGCGAACTGATACCGAAAGAACGCCTCTATGCCGTGCCCCATGCCACGTTGAGTATTGACGCAAAGAAAGGTCGGAAATGACGGGAAAACGCAAAGCCGCCCTGCTCACCGTATTGCTGATACTCCTTATCGACCAGATTTCCAAAATCTGGATAAAGACGCATTTCACGCTGGGCGAGAGTATTTCCGTAACCGGCTGGTTCAAGATACTTTTCGTTGAAAACAACGGTATGGCATTCGGCATCGAAGTGTTGGGCAAACTGTTTTTGAGCCTGTTCCGCATCGCCGCCATTGCGCTTATCGGCTATTTTCTCTATAAACTGACCGGCAAAAAAGGCTCGTATAAATACGGTTACATCGTATGTATCGCATTGATATTCGCCGGAGCGGCGGGCAATATCATCGACTCGCTTTTCTATGGACTTCTGTTCAGCGAATCGACCTACCGCAGTGTGGCGGTGTTTTTGCCGGCGGGTGGCGGCTATGCGCCATTCCTTTACGGAAAAGTGGTCGATATGCTTTACTTTCCGCTGTTCGGTTTCTATTGGCCGCAGTGGGTGCCGTTTGTCGGCGGAGAGTATTTCGAATTTTTCCGACCGGTATTTAACATTGCCGACTCCGCCATATCGGTAGGTGTAATCGTTTTGATACTTTTCTACCGAAACACTTTTTCAAAGTCGTTTTCAGAACTTTTTCCGACTAAATCGAAATAATGCGAATCGTAAAGACGCTCTGCTTCGGGATATTGCTTGTCGGTATTGTCGCTTGCGAAAAAATACCGTCGCACATCATACGTCCCGATAAAATGACGGAAGTGCTGGTCGATATTCACAAGGCGGAAGCCATATCCGAGAATATCCGGGAATACGGCACTCCCGAAGGAAAAGAAGCGTTGAAACGGTCGATATACAAAAAACACGACATTACGCAGGAAGAGTTCGATACCTCTCTGGTGTGGTACAGCAAACACATGAAAAAGTATTCGGAAATATACAGAACTGTTTCTTCCTTGCTGAAATCGGAGGACGATGAAGTAAAAGTGTTGCTGGTAGAGAAAAAGAGCGCCCCGCTTTCGAGTCCGGGAGATTCAGTAAATGTTTGGAACAAAGAACCTTTTTATCTCTTCGAGCCACACAAACAGCGTCATGTTCTGACTTTTGACATACCTTCCGACGACAACTACCGTGATGACGATATTTTCCAACTCTCCGTCGATTTCGGAAAGCTGCCTGCAAATATTCCTGAAAATGCCCGCATGACGCTTCTTATCAAACATCGCAACGATTCGATAGCAACGGTATCGACCGATGTGCTGCACGACGGCATTACGCAGATTCAGGTACAGGCACGAAACAATCGCGTTGTCCGTATCATGGGCAGCATTGAAGTGCCGGCTTATCCGGCTTGGCAGACCTCTTATGCCAATCATATTTCGCTGTTGCGCATTCGCTACAAATATCGTCCGAATCTGCCCAAATCCTAAACGATGTACCGCTCTTTTTTAGCTCATTATATCTGTACGGAACAAGGCATTTTCGAACAGTCGGTATTGCATATCGACGAGGCGACAGGGCAAGTTTCGATTTTTCCTTACGAGAAAGAAACACCCGATACCCGCTTTTGCGATGGCATTTTATTGGCGGTCAATTCATCTTTTCAGTCGAAGAAACAGGAACTTCTCGATGCGTTGAATGAGAGAGAATACGATTCGTTGCACGACGCGGCGAATGCCCTTTTCTTGTCGCCGCATTTATCGGCAGTTGTGAAACCGCCCCTCTCCGCCCTTTATGCTTTGGGCTTCGATATTCGGACGCATCGCTTGTATTGGCAGGAAATAATCCGAATATAAACTCTATTTTTTACATTGTCGGGAACGGCAGAATCTTTCTAAGGAAACGATAAACGCATTGTTTCCACTCATTGACTTTGTAGGTCTCATCTTTCACGGAAATCTCTATTTCGGAATTTTACGAATTTCGCATATCATTAATTTATTTACCGATATGACAACGATAAAAGTAAAATTCCGAAAATCAAGTATCGAAGGAAAAGCCGGGGTTGTTTACTATCAGCTTCATCACGACCGGCAAACCAAACAGATTACAACGAAAATCGCTCTGTTTCCCGAACAATGGGACGACAAAAACGAACGAATAATTGCGAATACTCCGGACGACCGCAATAAGCAGGTGCAGATAGAATGCGAGGTAGCTCTCTTGCACCGTATTGCCGAACGTATGGAAAGTGCCGCAAAATCCTATACACTCGGGCAGGTTGTCGATTCTTTTCATCGGCTTTCGTGTGCATCGGCTACGTTTCTGCATTACTTCGAAGAGCAAATCGTGCAGTTGCAAAAAAACGATAAATTGGGTACCGCCCGGAACTATCGGCGTACGTATAACAGTTTTACGACTTTCTTGAAAGAACGGCGCATCGGTTTTCGGGAACTCGATGAGCCGCTGATTATGGAATACAATGGCTGGCTGTTGCATCGAAAAATCGTCCGTAATACCGTTTCTTTTTACATGAGAATATTGCGGGCAGTCTATAATAAAGCTGTCAATCAAAATATCGTAATGCAATCTTTTCCTTTCAGAAGCGTATATACCGGAGTCGATCGCACACGGAAACGGGCTATCGACGAGCAGAAGATTTACCAGATACAACAGCTCGATTTGTCGCAAGATGCCTCTCTGCGACTGGCTCGCGACCTCTTTCTGTTCAGCTATTGTACTCGCGGTATGGCATTCGTCGATATGGCTTTTTTGCGCAAACAGGATATTCGGAAAGGTACTATTTCGTATATCCGCCGGAAGACGATGCAACGTTTGTCGATACGGATAGAACCCTGTATCGAACAGATACTTGCCCGCTATTCCCGCATCGGTCATACGGATTACATTTTCCCTATTATTTCTACTGTCGAACCGGCAGCGGCTTACCGTCAATACGAAACGGCTTTGAGACATTACAACAGGGAGTTGAAAAGAATATCAAAACTTATTGATTCGGAGACGTCCCTGTCATCGTATTGTGCCCGACATTCGTGGGCTACCAGTGCACGGAATCACAATATCCCCCTGTCGATTATCAGTGCAGGCATGGGGCATACGTCGGAAAAGACGACACAAATATATCTGGCTTCGATCGGCGACAATTCAATCGACCAAGCCAATTTCTTCATACTCGAACGTTTCAATGCCATAGCCAAGTGAAGAAAGGGAAAAATGTAAAAGCCGTATGACGATAGAAAGATAAAAAAGAATTAAAATCATGGATATTGGAGCGTAAAAATGTTTGTACTTATATCGGGAGTATCATACCTTTACGTTCAAAATCTATTCTTAAAAATATTTTTTATATGGAAAGACATTTTTTACCGATGATGATGCTCGCTTGCATGACCGTGATGGGTGCAAGTTGTAATGACGAGAATACCTCTACCACTGACGGAACAATGAATAACAATGCAAGCAAAGAGACCTTGTATAAGCTCTTTCCTGATGCAAACAATATTACATGGAGCGTTAAAGGCGATTATGTGGTTGCCGATTTCCATGCGGATACAAACCTATATACGGCATGGCTCGACAACGCGGGAAACTGGTATATGACCGAAAGCGATATGTTCTTCGAGCAGCTTCCGCAAGCCGTGAAAGAAGCCTTCAACAGCAGCGAATATGCAGCGTGGAGAGTCGATGACATAGACAGAATCGTCCGCGAAGGGGCGGAAACGGTTTACGTCATCGAAGCGGAGAGCGAGCCGAACGGCGTAAAAACGGAAATCGACCTCTATTATTCCGAAGACGGCGTGTTGGTAAAAAGCGTTCTCGATGCCGACAACGATTACGATTACAGCGACTTTATTCCGGCTCCCTCCGCAAGAAGCATAGAGGAATTTATCGCCTCAAAATATCCGGCAGCGCGTATCGTAGATATCGACAGCGAGAACGGATTGACGGAGATTGAAATTTTAGACGGGCGGGTATGCCGCGAATTGCTCTTCAATGCCTCCAATGAATGGGTACATACCAAAACAGAAGTAATCCTTGCCGACGTGCCCGTCCAAGTAATGGAGGCGTTCAAAGCATCGTCTTATGCAAATTATTATATTGACGATGTAGATTATTACGAAACTTCAACCGGAAATTATTATCGCTTCGATTTGAAATCCGCCGGCGGAGATGTAAAAATCAACATCGGAACCGACGGGAAAATACCCGAACCCGCTCCGCAACCGGAATCCGGCGAAAATCCTGAAAACGGAGGTATGTTAGATGCGGCTGTCAAAAATTTCATTTTAGAAAAATATCCCACAGCCCGAATTATCGAATATGATTACGACGATGGTATGTTGGAAGTGGAAATCGTTCACGAAAACAAAGAAAAGAACGTCTATTTCAACGGAGCGAAAAATTGGGTGAGAACGGAATGGGACATTACGAGAAACGAACTGCCGACCGCCGTAACGAGTACCATTGAAACACAATATACCGACTTCTTTATAGACGATATAGAATACGTACAAACTCCGTCAGGCAATTGTTATCGAATAGAACTGGAACGCGGGAACAACGAACGGGAACTGCGTATAGATGCCGCCGGAAATATTTTGTAATGACCGTGTATGCTCGCGGCATCTAATTACTCCGCGAGCATACGCTGCCGCACCACTTCGTATATCATCACTCCTGCCGCCACCGAAACGTTGAGCGACCCGATGCGTCCCTGTTGGGGCAAAGAAACTTGCGTTTCGCAAAGCCGCATCGCTGCCGACGATATGCCGGTATCTTCGGCACCCATGACGATAGCTGTCGGTACCGTATAATCAACAGACGTATAAGGAATTGCCGCCTTTTCCGAGGCGGCAATGGCTTTTATGCCGCACTCTCGGAGATAACGCAGTGCTTCGGCAATCGACGGTTCCCGACATACGGGAATATGCAACAGCGCACCTGCCGAAGTCTTGACGGCGTCGGGCGTTACCGACACGCTCCCCTTTTCAGGTATGACAAGGGCATCGACGCCGGCGCACTCGCAGGTGCGGGCTATGGCGCCGAAATTGCGTACATCGGTCAGCCCGTCGAGCAATACGACAAAGGGCGTTCGCCCCTCTTCGTAAAGCGTCGGTATGAGGTCGGCTATCCGTTGGTAGGAAACGGGCGATACGAATGCCAGTACGCCTTGATGGTTTTTGCGGGTGATACGGTTTATCTTTTCCACCGGCACCCGTTGCAGCAAAATGTTTCTGCCTTTTACCGCAGCATACAGCTCCTGTATCAACTCGCCTTGCAGGTCTTTTTTTATCAGTATCTTATCTATCTCTTTGCCGGCATCTATCGCTTCGATAACGGCGCGTATGCCGAATATAAAGTCGTGGCGTTCCATAGGTGTATTAATTCCGGTTCAACAGTTCGCGGGCGTTCGACAGGGCGGCGTCCGATATTTGCGCGCCGCTCAGCATACGGGCGATTTCCTGCAAACGCTGCTCGTCGGACAGCGGTTCCATACAGGTGCGGGCGGTATCGCCTTCGTCGTTTTTGTAAATGCGAAAATGGTGGTCGCCCCGTGATGCCACCTGCGGCAGGTGCGTAATGGCGATGACTTGCATATATTTTGCCATATCCGCCATGATTTCACCCATTTTGTCGGCTATTTCGCCCGATACGCCAGTATCTATTTCGTCGAAAACAATTGTTGGCAGCGCGGTGGCATCGGCTGCCAGCGACTTGATGCCGAGCATCAGGCGGGATATTTCTCCGCCGGAAGCGATTTCGGCTACCGGTTGCAGCGGACGGTTTTTGTTGGCGGAAAAGAGGTAACGCGCCGACTCTGCCCCGTCGATGTCGGGACGCTCTTTTTGCAGCCACTCCACCTCGAAACGCAAATGGTTCATTCCCAGTGGCGCAGTACGCTCTATTAACTTGGCGGTGAAAGTTCCGGCAGCCGTCTGGCGGCACGCCGACAGCTCGCCCGACAATTTCAGTATATGCTGTTCCTGTGCAACCACTTGCTGTTGCAGGTCGGCAATGGCGGCATCGGAATGGTCTATGACCGACAGTTTCGCTTCCAAATCGGCTTGTATGGCAAGCAGTTCAGTGTCCGATTGCACCCGATGCTTCTGTTGCAGCCCGTACAACAAATCGAGCCTCTCCTCCACTTGTTGCAAGCGTTCGGGGTCGGCAGTTACGCGCTCCTGTCGGTTTTCTATTTCAGCTTGAATATCTTTCAACTCTATTACCGAAGACTCCATGCGTTCAGCCAACTCGTCGGCTCCGGAATAAATCGTGTGCAGCGAACGCAGCGTGTGCAGCGCCTCCCGCAGTTGCGAAAGCGCACCGTTTTCTTCGCTGTCCAAACAGCCGGATACGGCATACAATCCTTGTTTTATCTCTTCGGCATGAGCAAGGGTTTCCCGTTCCTCCTCCAACTGTTTTTGTTCGCCCTCCTGCAAACGGGCTTCGCAAAGTTGATTGTATTGAAAGCGCAGATATTCCTCCTCTTTGCGGCTTTCTTCGCAGGTGCGTCGCAACTGTTCGAGCTTGGCGCACAACTCTTTGTAAGTGCGGTATTCGCGCCGGTATTCCGACAGCAGATTTTCATCGTGCGCCCAGAGGTCGATGATGCGCAGCTGGAAACGGTTGTCGCCCAACAGCAGATTCTGATGTTGCGAATGAATGTCGATAAGCTGCACGCCCAACTCTTTCAACGTGCCCAGCGACACCGGCGTGTCGTTGATGAACGAGCGGCTTTTGCCCGACAATAGCTCCCGCCGCAAAATGCAGATGCCCGTATCGTCATAGTCCAAATCATTGGTTTGGAAAAACGGCTGCAAGTCGTAGGCGGCAATATCGAATATCCCTTCGACGACCGTTTTTCGTGCTTCGTTTTTTATGACTTTGCTGTCGGCACGTTCGCCCAATATAAGCGAAAGCGCTCCCAAGATAATGGATTTTCCCGCACCCGTTTCACCCGTCATGACAGTAAGTCCGGACGAAAAGTCGATTTCCAAAAAATCAATTAGAGCATAATTGCGAATCGTCAATTTCTGTATCATGGCGGAATTATTTGCGCAGCGGTTCGAGCCGTTTGGTCTCTGTCGGATAGAGCCGGTCTAATATTTTATACGTATCTTCTTTTTCCTGACGGGGCGCTTCGGAATAGATATTGACCACCTCGTCGAGCTTGGCGTCGCTGAACAGCGGAAGCAATACCGACGTCGAAGAATTTTCATACACCTCGACCAGCTTGTTGAGCGACTCGGTAATTTTTGCACGTCCCTTGTCCACGCTCAATGCCATTTCGTCGAGCCCTCTCCGGTGATAATCGTACCAAAGCTGGCGAAAAGCCGCATTGCTTCCTTCGGTGAAAGCCGTAATCAACGCATGGCGGTTGCGGGAATTTCCGAAAGCCTCCCAGCCTACCCCTTGCGACGATTCACCCATAGCCACCAACTCTGCCGCCCGTTGGAAAAACGGCTCGCCTCCACGAAATGAAAAACTGTCGAAATCGAGCGCCAGAATCATGTTTACATAGAAATCGAGCACGCCGGTGAGGTTGCTTTCCATCGTCATCTCGTTGTATATCAACGGGTCGAACTCCTGATATTCGAACTCGAACTGCGTATCTCTGAAATTGAGCATCGTAGTCATGTACGAGCTGTTGTAAACCGGTCGACGCGACTGCACCTGCAATTCGCACGTATATCGGTTGTCGTTTACGGAATTGACGACTATCAACAGCGTGCAGTCTATTTTTTCGTTAGGAGCTATCTGCGCTTCGCTCCATTTGCGGGTGTTGATGTATTCCGTAATAGCTTGTTCCAGCGTCGAAAATACCTGTTTATTCGTGCCTTGTATTTTGTCGCTGTTGATTTGCACCCGGCACGACAGCTCCTGCGCCGGCAAACCTGCTGCCAGCCACAAAAGCATCGCCGTTATCGACACGAGTTTTTTCATGAAAAGTTCGGTATCTGTTTATAATACGGAAGAATATCCGGTTTATTTTTTAACGGGCGCGATATATTCCGAAAGCACATCGACAATATCGGCGGCGACTTCGCGCTTGCTTTTCATCGGATACTCCGTTTTGTTTCCGTTCTGCTCGAAAATAGTTACTTTGTTGGTATCTATCCGAAAGCCTGCCCCCTGTTCACGCAGCGAGTTCAATACGATGAAATCCAGATTTTTGTGCTGCATTTTCTCTTGGGCGTTCACGGTTTCGTGTTCCGTTTCGAGAGCAAACCCCGCCACGCATTGACCGGCGCGTTTCATACGCCCCAATTCGGCGGCGATGTCTTTATTCGGCGACAGGGTGAGGACAAGGTTTTCGCCGGTGCGTTTCAATTTCTGTTCGCTGTATGCGGCGGGAGCGTAATCGGCGACGGCGGCGCAACAGAGGGCGGCATCGGCGTCGGAAAACTCCCGTGTGGCGGCATCGTACATTTGAGCAGCCGATTCCACGTCGATACGGCGCACCGAAGGCGGTGTGGACAGCGATACCGGTCCTGCCACGAGTACGACCTCTGCCCCGCGTGCGGCGCAGTCGGCAGCGAGGGCGAATCCCATTTTCCCCGACGAGTAATTTCCGATAAAGCGCACCGGATCTATTTTTTCATACGTAGGTCCTGCCGTGATGACGATTTTCCGTCCCGCCAACGATTGCCGGCGGCTGAAAAAGTTTTCGAGGCAGGCTACGATGCGGTCGGGCTCTTCCATGCGTCCTTTCCCTTCGAGGTGGCTTGCCAGCTCGCCGGTCGCCGGCTCGATGATGTGATTGCCGTAAGAGCGCAGCCGTTCGAGGTTGTGCTGCGTCGAAGGGTGGGCAAACATATCCAAGTCCATCGCCGGAGCCACGAACACGGGACATTTTGCCGACAGATAGGTGGTAATGAGCATATTGTCGGCAATACCGTTCGCCATTTTCCCGATGGTGGACGCCGTAGCCGGAGCCACCAACATGGCATCTGCCCACAAACCGAGTTCGACATGACTGTGCCACGTTCCGTCGTTTGCCGTGAAAAATTCGCTTACAACGGGCTTTCCCGTGAGCGCCGACAGCGTAACCGGCGTGATAAACTCTTTTCCCGAAGGTGTCATGACGATTTGCACTTCCGCGCCTTTTTTTATCAGCGCCCGTGTGAGATAGGCAGCTTTATAAGCAGCGATACTGCCGGTAATGCCCAATATGATTTTCTTTCCTTCCAACATATCCGTCTATGAATATAAAAGCGGCAGATGCTTTCATTCCACCGCTTTCGTTTTTTTTATTTATGATTGCCTGAACGCATCTTGATGTCGGTAATCACGTTTTTGGTGTTCAGTGGAAAATCGCCTTGCATCATCCATGCGTAATAGCCTATGTCGCTTTTGAATACATCGGCGACAGCTCTGCCCTTGTATTTTCCGAAATTGAAAATCTCCACGCCTTTGTCGTCGTAAACGATGCGCCCCGCCAAGTCGGCATTACGGTTGTACGAGGTAAATTCCGCCAGTGCTTCCATATCGTTTTTCAACTGCGGATAGCGGTCTAACTGCGCTTTCAGTACCTCGTAGGTGGCGTGGGTGTCGGCTTGCGCCGAGTGGGCATCGTTGAGGTCTTTATCGCAATAGAAACGATATGCCGCCGAGAGCGTGCGCTGCTCCATTTTATGGAATATCGCCTGTACGTCTATCAATTTGCGGTTGGATATATCGACCGATACGCCCGCACGCAACAGTTCCTCGACCAACAGCGGCACGTCGAAGCGGTTGGAGTTGTACCCTGCCAAGTCGCACCCTTCGATGTCGGCGGCTATCGAGGCTGCCACTTCTTTGAATGTGGGACAGCCCGCAACATCGGCATCGGTGATTTTGTGTACTGCCGTAGCTTCGGGCGGTATGGGCATACCCGGATTGATGCGCATCGTCTTCGCCTCTTCCCGTCCGTCGGGATAGACTTTCAGATAACTGATTTCCACGATGCGGTCGGTCGATATGTTGATGCCCGTCGTCTCCAAGTCGAAGAAAACAAGCGGTCTTTTCAGATTCAGTTGCATCGGTTGCGGTCGATTAATCTTTCAACATCATGGGCATCAGCAGCATCAACAGCTCTTCGTCGTTTTCGTTTTCCATAGGCAGAATGATGCCGGCACGTCCCGGATCTGCCAAGTCGATAATGACTTCCTGCGAACCGATGTTGTTCAACACCTCGATGAGATACGTCGCACTGAAACCGATACTCATCGTATCGCCGCTGTAATTGCAGGTTATGCTCTCGTCTGCCGACGTCGAAAAATCGGAATACTGTGCCGAAACAACGATTTGGTTGGGACTGAGGTCAAGACGTATCAACGAACTGGCAGGGTCGGAAAATACCGATATGCGGCGCAGCACGCTGATAAACAATGTTCTGTCTATGATAAGACGATTACTGTTGTTTTGGGGTATTACCGACATATAATTCGGATAGCGCCCTTCGATAAGCCGGCAGGTCAGTACGAAATTCGCCAGTTGGAAACAAGCATTCTTATCGTCGAATGTAACGGTAATATCGCCCGTCTCTTTCGGCAGAATATTTTTCAGCAAAGTCGCCGGTTTCTTCGGCAGAATCACAATGGATTCCAAGTCGGGTTTTACCGTCGTGTTTTTGCTGCGCACCAAAATGTACCCGTCGGAAGCGACGAAGAAAACTTCGTTTTTGTGTATGTCCACACATACGCCGTTCATCACGGGACGCAGTTCGTCGTCGGCCGTGGCGAAAAGGGTGTGCGAAATACCCGTCAACAGTGCCGATGCCGGCATCGTAAGGAGGGTGGCTGTTTCGCTCATCGGGGTGCGTTGCGGATATTCGTCGCCGTTGATTCCCACGAAATTGTATTTTCCGTTTTGGTAGTAAAGGAAGATTTCCAAATTTTCGTCGTTGATTTGGAACGTCAGCGGCTGGTCGGGCAGTTCTTTCAGCGGTTCAAGAAGTATTTTTGCCGATACGGCGAATACGCCGCTGCCTTCGGCTTCGATAAGCCCGATGGTCGTGGTCATGGTCGTCTCCTGATCCGATGCCGTAATCGTCAATTGATTTCCTTCCAGACGGAAGAGGAAATTATCGAGAATCGCCATCGTGTTTTTAGAGTTGATAACTCTGCCTACGGTCTGTAAATGAGAGAGTAAAAGATTACTCGATACTACAAATTTCATATACTTGTTTTTTATTTGTTTATTCTTCCGGTTCGACAGTTGCCGATTTGCATCGGCAACTGTATTAGCAACAAATATATATATTTTTTTTCACAGACAATTCATCTGTCTGCAAAAAAGCGTCTTTCTGTTGATAACATTTGCAGCTTGCCGAATTTGTTTCCGCTGTCATACGAAAAAAGCCGAAACTTGGTGTGTCTCGGCTTTGTATCGCGTGAGGAGAAAATCATTCCCATTCGATGGTCGAAGGCGGTTTGGAGCTGATGTCGTAGGTAACGCGGTTCACGCCTTTCACCTTGTTGATGATGTCGTTGGAGACTTTTCCCAAAAACTCGTACGGCAGACGCGCCCAGTCGGCAGTCATGGCGTCGGTCGAAGTAACCGCCCGCAGGGCTACGGCGTTTTCGTAGGTGCGCTCGTCGCCCATGACGCCCACCGACTGTACGGGCAGGAGTATCGCGCCCGCCTGCCAAACCTTGTCGTACAAATTCCAGTCGCGCAGTCCCTGAATGAAGATGTCGTCGGCTTCTTGCAGTATGCGCACTTTCTCGGGCGTGATGTCGCCCAAGATACGCACGGCAAGCCCCGGACCCGGGAAGGGGTGGCGGTTGATAAGCCGCTCCATCATACCCAACTCCCGTCCTACCCGGCGCACTTCGTCTTTGAAGAGCAGGCGCAGAGGCTCGCACAGTTTCAAATTCATTTTTTCGGGCAGTCCGCCGACGTTGTGGTGGCTCTTGATGACGGTGCCCGTAATCGACAGCGATTCGATGACGTCGGGATAAATCGTACCTTGTGCCAACCATTTCACATTTTTTATTTTATGGGCTTCGGCATCGAACACGTCGATGAATCCTTTTCCGATGATTTTACGTTTGCGCTCCGGCTCTTTCACGCCTGCCAATTCGCTGTAAAACTTGTCTTTGGCATTGACACCGATAACGTTCAGTCCGAGATGTTCGTAATCGTGCAGCACATTTTCGTATTCGTTTTTGCGCAACAGACCGTGATCGACGAAGATGCAGGTGAGGTTTTTCCCGATGGCTTTGTTGAGCAGCACGGCAGCCACCGACGAATCGACGCCGCCGGAAAGTCCGAGCACCACTTTGTCGTCGCCCAATTGCTCTTTGAGTTTCGCCACCGTACTTTCGATGAACGATGCCGGCGACCAGTCCTGTTTGCAGCCGCATATATCGGCAACGAAGTTGCGAAGTATCTGCGTGCCGTCTTCCGTATGGAACACTTCGGGGTGGAACTGCACGCCCCATACCGGTTCGCCCGCTATCTGGTAGGCGGCAACGGATACCTCGTCGGTCGATGCGATGATGTTGAAATTGTCGGGTACTTGGGTGATGGTATCGCCGTGCGACATCCACACTTGCGAGTTGTCCCGCACATTTTTGAAAAGCGGATTTTCTTTGCAGAAGCGGGAAAGATGGGCGCGACCGTATTCGCGGCTTCCGGCAGGCTCTACCTTGCCGCCGTTGCTGTATGCCAAAAATTGCGCACCGTAGCAGATGCCCAAAATCGGGTATTTACCCCGTATGGCGGAAAGGTCGGTCTTGAACGCCTTTTCGTCATATACCGAAAACGGGCTGCCCGAGAGAATGACCCCTTTGATGTTTTCGTCGCCGTGGGGAAATTTATTATACGGAAGTATCTCGCAATAGGTATCCAGTTCGCGCACTCGGCGACCGATTAATTGCGTCGTCTGCGAACCGAAATCGAGAATGATGATTTTTTCCTGCATAGCACTTGTTTTTATTGTCTTGCGACAAAGATACTCATATCGTCTTAATTATACAAACGGTTTCCGCCGTCTCTTAAAATTCGGAAGTGAAGTGGAAGCGTATTTTGGGAAAATCGGTTTGTGCCATTTGCAGCACATATCCCGAGTCGGCGAGAAATACATCGCGCCCTTCCTTGTCTTTCGCCATGAACTGGTATTTGCGTTTTTTGAAATTTTCGAGCGCTTCGGCATCGTCGCTTTCCACCCAGCACGCTTTGTAGAGGCTGAGGTTTTCCCAGCGGCATTGCGCGCCGTACTCGTGCAGCAGACGGTATTGTATTACCTCGAATTGCAGTTGTCCAACCGTGCCGATGATTTTCCGCCCGTTGAACTGATTGACAAATACCTGCGCCACACCCTCGTCCATCAGTTGGTCGATGCCTTTATTCAACTGTTTGGCTTTCATGGGGTCGGCGTTTTCTATGTACTTGAACATCTCCGGCGAAAAGCTCGGCAGCCCCTTGTAGTGCAACTCCTCTCCCGCCGTAAGCGTGTCGCCGATTTTGAAATTTCCCGTATCGGGCAAGCCCACGATGTCGCCCGGGAATGCCTCCTCGACCGTCGATTTGCGCTGCGCCATGAATGCCGTCGGGCTGGAAAAGCGCATCATTTTTCCCAGTCGCACGTGTTTGTAGTTTTCGTTGCGGAGGAATTGTCCGGAGCATACCTTGACGAAAGCGATGCAGCTGCGGTGATTGGGGTCCATGTTGGCGTGTATCTTGAATACGAATCCCGAGAAAGCCTCTTCTTCGGGGCGCACCAGTCGCTCCATTGCCTGTACGGGACGGGGCGACGGGGCAATCTTTACGAAACAGTCGAGCAGTTCGCGCACGCCGAAATTGTTTAATGCCGAGCCGAAGAACACCGGCGCCGTATCGCCGACCAAATATTTTTCTATCTCGAAGTCGGGATAGACACCGGCTATCAGTTCGAGGTCGGCACGAAGTTTCTGCGCATCGCTCCCGCCCACGTGTTTTTCCAGTTCGGGGCTGTTTATGTCGCGTAGCTCTATGGCATCGGAAATGGTCTGCTTGTTGGGCGTATAGAGGTTCAGATTTTCTTCGTAAATATTGTAAACGCCTTTGAAACGCTGCCCCATGTTGATAGGCCAACTGAGCGGACGAACGGCGATTTTCAACTCCGCCTCCACTTCGTCGAGCAGGTCGAACGGGTCTTTGCCTTCGCGGTCGAGTTTGTTGATGAAAACGATGACCGGTGTTTTGCGCATACGGCACACCTCCATCAGTTTCCGCGTTTGCGTCTCAACGCCTTTGGCGGCGTCGATGACGATGATGACGCTATCGACAGCCGTCAGCGTGCGGTAGGTGTCTTCGGCGAAGTCTTGGTGTCCGGGCGTGTCGAGAATGTTGATTTTGTAATCGCCGTAGTCGAATCCCATGACCGAAGTGGCGACCGATATGCCGCGCTGCTTCTCGATTTCCATCCAGTCGGAGGTCGCCGTCTTTTTTATCTTGTTCGACTTTACCGCTCCCGCCACGTGTATGGCACCGCCGAAAAGCAGCAGCTTTTCGGTAAGGGTCGTTTTTCCCGCATCGGGGTGGCTGATAATCGCAAAGGTGCGTCGCCGCGCTATTTCTTCGATGAATGTACTCACGTTTACAGGTATTTTAGCTTTGTTGTTGCAGCAGGTCGATGCAATGGCGCAGACTCTGTTCCCAGTGGGGAATGACGATGCGGTAGGTTTCTTTTATTTTTTTCTTGTTCAAGACGCTGTAATGCGGACGCCGTGCGGCAGTCGGATATTCGTCCGTGCCGACGGGAACGACCGTACAGCCGGTGATTCCAGCCAGCCGGTGTATGGCAACGGTGAAATCGTACCAGCTGCAAACTCCTTCGTCGGAAAAATTGTAAATGCCGGGCACGAATTTGTCGCTGCGGATAATCGTACCGATAGCTGCCGCCAAGTCGGCAGCGCAGGTGGGCGTGCCCACTTGGTCGGCTACAACAGTAAGGCGCTCTTTCTCTTTGCCCAACCGTATCATGGTTTTCACGAAATTGTTTCCGTAAGGAGAATAAAGCCACGCCGTGCGCAAAATGACCGATTGCGGATTGGCTGCCAACAGCAGGCGTTCGCCTTCAAGTTTGGTCGTGCCATACACCGATGTCGGTGCCACAGGGTCGCTCTCGACGTATGGCATATAGTGGGTGCCGCCATACACGTAATCGGTGGATATGTGTATCATCTTTGCACCGACGGCTGCGGCGGCTTTTGCAAGATTTTCCACAGCGACAGCGTTTATTTTCCGGCACAAGTCGGAATCGCTTTCCGCCTTATCCACAGCGGTATAGGCAGCGCAATTCACAATAAATCCGATGCCGTTTTCCGTTACGAATCGGTTTACGGCATGAGCATCGGTAATGTCCAATTCCTGTACGTCGGTAAAGATGTATTTGTTTTCTTTGTCGTTCTGCGATAGGTTGCGCATTTCGTTACCCAATTGTCCGTTTGCGCCTGTTACTAAAATGGTTGTCATATTAATTTTTTTATTTTATAATTCCAATTCTCCGTTTCTGTCCTGTTTGTATTTTTCGGAGAGAAGTGCCAAAAATCGGGAAATTTGCTCTATTGCCTGTTGTGTTTCCGATGATATCGGTTTCTTCTGCAAACGCAGCAGCAAGATGCCGTACAGCGCATTAAAACAGGTTTCCAGCTCTCCTGCTCCGTTATTGCCCGAACGAGAGCGCAGCTCTACGATATAAGGCAAGGTCTTGTAAAAAGTCGCGGTATAGAAAGGTTCCCGAGTCGATTTCAGCAGCCGCTCATGCAGGTCGGAAAGTTCGATGATGATGTTTTTATTGATTTGCAGATGCCCCTTTTCCAACACACCTTCGATACGCATCATCTCAGCCAGATTGTTATACCATTCGCGTATCGCCGTCATCGTCTCGGGTGTTTGTCCCCGATAGCCGCTGACGATGCGTTCTTCTATTGTGTCGATGTCGCCGTTGCAAGCCCGTATCATATCCTCTATTTGCCACATATACAGAAGATATTCCGCGATGTTTTCTTTTCGTTTACGTTCGGCGATAATCATTTTCCTAAAAAAGAAGCAGATGCGATTTTGTTGTAAAACGTGTTTTCGGTGATACCCAACTGCCGACAAGCTATCCGAGCAGCATTGAGGTCGAGTAACAAATCTTCGTCGCAGGCAAACGGAAGTTCCGTTTCGCTTTTCGAGCGTGTAAGAAAGCATTTGTCGCCGTCTCTGCGGCAGGCATGGGCTTTGAAAGGAATTGCCGTAATATCGTCGCGCACCGATTCCGCCCACTCTTGAAATGCGCTTACCGTCTGATTGTAAATAAGCGTACCGTTCCGGTCTATGGATTCGACAACCTTGTGACAGGCATCGAGGTAAGACTCGAACGTAGGATAGAATTTGCTTTCGCGCCAATACAGCGATGAAAGTATCAGAATATTAGACTTATATACCCGTTTGTTGCATTGCGACAACCAATCGCCGCTGAGCAGGCATATACGGGTGTTTTCCGATAAAAAAATCTCTGTCGGAAATCCTGTCGCCGGAATGCCTATCACATAATCGCATTTTTTGTTTTGCGACTGCAACATATAATGTATAATGGAGAGTATACGACTCGGATTGTGCGTATTGTATTCCGCCACCGTAGCTTTTCCTTCGATATGAGTAGTCAGCAAATCGTATATTGATATGGTGCGAAGATGTTCCGATTCGGCATATTTCATATCGGCATCGGAGATGTCGGAGGAACATACTACCCAATCGACAGTTTCTCCGGCTTTGCATATTTGTGCCAGCGTACCCAGTTTTACGCCTTCTTGCAACAATTCTTTCGAGAGCGTTTCCGGACAGCCGGAACACGACACGACATATCCTTTCTGTTGTAATGCCAATGCGAAATGTGCCGGAAAAACATTTCCGCAAGAAACGATATGTATATTTTCTGCCATATTTTTTATCTGAAAAACAGAGCCCCTCTTTCTTTACGAAAGGTGGACAAAGATAATGCTTTCGAACGAATATCGGAGGAAGTTTTTTTAAGTTTTTATCAACAATTCCGACAGTTTTTTGAAAAATCCGTTCGTCCTTTTTTATAACAAAAATTTTTGTCGTTGGATTTATCTTCCCTGTTTTTTAGAAAGAGAAATGCAACGATATGCGCACGCCGCCTTTGGCTACATGGGCATGGTCGCGATAGGTTACGCGCCATACATATTCGATGCGTAAAATCTTGAAAATGTTATCCAATCCGGCGCTTACTTCCATATAAGGAAGTCGGGGATTCATGACATAAACGACATTGTTGCCCGGGAATTTCCACAAGTTGGGATTTTCTTGGGTAAGCAACGGGTTGTTCTTGTCCGAAAGGTGTCCGAAGAATCCGCGGAACGAGAATACCTCGCGCATACGCAATATTTTGATATAGGGTATGCGGTTGAGCAGTATACCGTTGGCGAAATAAGTTATATCCCACGACCCGTATGTGTCGAGTACGAACTCCAACGGACTAAGCAAACTGTACGACCCCTCCTGTATCGTATAAGAGAGGTTTGCGTTCGGAAGTATCAGCATCGTGAACGGTACTTGATTCCACACGTGGCTTACGCGAAATTCCGTTTCGATATGTCCGAATGCCGAAAACCAGAAGTCTTTGGCAAAAGAGAAATCCGTGCGGTTGAGCATGAATTTGCTGCCCAGAAAATCTTTCGGCGAGAACGTATGCGAAAGGGTGAATATCGGCGCGTCGCGGGTAATGGGATAGCGCATGCCTTTCGTCTGGTAGAATTTTTCGTTCGGAGCATACCGTATACGCAATTCGGTTTCGCCCCAGTTGTAGAAGCGATAGGTCGAACCGTCGTTGGCGTCGAATGGAATCCAACGGGTCGATTCCTCTCGTTTGAAGCGGACTTTCGCGCTGTACGACAATCCGAACATGTGTTCACGCTGGTAAGCCAGTTCGGCATTTTGCAGATACGACGATTTGGTATCGCTCATACGTTTCAGCGTCAGAAATACGTTATCCTTGTTCGTATATTCGTATTGCTGTCCCAACTGGTTGATGTCGTTGGTGTATGTAAGGGCGAGCGAGTGTATGGGATATTCGGCAGGCGAATAATTCTTTTCGTTGAAAGAGTATTCTATCCGCGATGAACCTTTGACTCGATGGTCGCGGAATCCGTAGGCTATGTAGCCTTTCCAGAACCAGTGCTTGTTGAGATTGGCAGTAGTGAATCCGCCGGCACGCAGACGCACGCCCTCTACGGTATTTCCGCTTATGGTCGTGTTCATGGGACCCAAGTCGAATTTGCTCAAATCCTTGTTTTCATTCGTCTCGATGTATCCGGTAATCAGAATCTTAATGATTTTTTCAAACCAATAATAAATCGGGTTGGAACGGAGCTTTTCCAACAGCTGTTTGACAAGCCCCTCTTTTTCTTTCAGCTCCGTCTGCCGCTTGTCGTCCCAGAACGATTGCGGCATGACCTCCGCCATTTCATCGACAACGGTGCTGCTCTCCTGCTCGAATAACGCCAAGGTTTCTTTGTCGTTGAAAGGCTTGAAACTGAAATTCTTGTACAATGCCAGCCTGCGGGTGTAGAGCTTCGGCGTACCGGGTATGATTTGAAACTCGACCACCATATCGTCTTTCGTTTTCAGCCGCGTGCCGTCCGGTGCACGGTCGAAAGATTGTTGGATAATCAAGTCCTCCACGTAATTCAGGTTGATGTCTTTGGGCACCGCCATCGCAAACTGTTTGATGAAATAGGTGGAATCGAGCGTTACGATAAGATGCCCCACAAATCCCGCCGATTCCGAGTTGAAAGGTACGAATGAAAGTTTCAAGCACTTCTCTCCTCCCACCATGAGCGTATCGCCGAGATAGTATTTGTAAAACGCCGGTCCCAAGCTCGATATAGGGCTTACAAACCGCGTCAGCATCAGGGGGATGTTGTTTTGATAAATATCTATTTCCTTGAAAATTTCGTCGTAAAAGGCGGCGATGCCTTCGCGGCTGAACATCTCGTCCACCCCCTCATGGTAATAGCCCGACACCTTTTGACGGTGCATTTTCGGGTCTTTCCGGTAATAGCTGTTCGATATTTTTTCGCGTATGGCGACCGTCAGAATGGGCTTTCCCGTTATCTCCGACGTATCGACAAAATCAAATAGAAATTGAAATTTTCGGAAAATTCTTTTGTCCCGCTTTTCTTCGGAAAAGTCGTTGAGCGCCATCGTCATTTTATCGTATTGGTCATACGAATAAAAGTCATGATTTTCAGGGTTATTCAGGTCGCGACGCTCGATAATTTCCTTGACGAAATCGACGGCGGGATTGTTTTTGCGAGAGTAGCGCTCGCGTTTCGGCTTCACCTCCACGGCAGACAGTATGTAGTCGGCCGGTGCCAATTCTATATTGACGACGTGTGTGCCGCCCGGATTTACTTTTATACGTTTATCCCTGTAACCGACGGAGGTCGCTCCCACTTCGGTGAAATCTTTTTTCGAAGTGCGCAGGGTGTAGCGCCCGTCGGCATCGGTCATCACGCCGATGTTGGTGCCGCCGATGAATACGGAAATGAAGCCCAACGGCTCATGCGTAACCGAGTCGGTTACCACGCCCGTAATGGTGGTCGTTTGCGCAAAACCTTTCGTTGCGCCGCACAAAAACAGCAACAAGATAAAGAATCGCGTAATATACTTATTCATCTATACGACGGCTTTTCATTTTTCGGGCGCAAAGGTAGTAAAAATATCTGTCCGTTTTTGCGAAAAATGACGGAAACACATTTATTAACGTAATATTTCGCCTCTTTTATTTATCTTTACCGACAAAACGAACAAAAATATCCCTTTCATGCAGGAAATCGAAAGAAAGTTTTTGGTGCGGAACGACGGCTATAAAGCCGGTGCGTCGTCGGTCGAATACCGGCAGGGCTACCTATGTGTCGATGCCGACCGTACCGTGCGGGTGCGCACGGCTGCCGGCAAAGGCTATATCACCGTAAAGGGGCGCACGCAGGGTTGTACACGCACAGAGTATGAATACGAAATTCCCCTCTCCGATGCCCGGCAGATGCTCGACACGCTTTGCCGGAAACCGCTGATCGAAAAGACCCGCTACCGCTGCACCGGCAGCGACGGAAAGGTGTGGGAAATTGACGAATTCAAGGGCGTAAACGAAGGTCTTGTCGTTGCCGAAATCGAATTGCAGAGCGAAACCGAACCATTCGCCCGCCCCGACTGGCTCGGCGACGAAGTGAGCGGCGACCCGCGCTATTACAATTCCTACCTCTCGGAACACCCTTATAACGAGTGGAAATAACGCTTCCGTGCTCGACTGCGGAAAAATGAAATCAAAAATTTTTCCGACGGGCGTTGGATAATTGAAAAAGAGTTTATACTTTTGTCCCCGCATTTGAGAACGACCATGGAAAGATGCCGGAGTGGTCGATCGGGACGGTCTCGAAAACCGTTGTACCCTTTCGGGTACCGAGGGTTCGAATCCCTCTCTTTCCGCAGAAAGCGGGTGTAAATCATAAATTTACACCCGCTTTCATTTTTTTGCTGCACCTGCTGAAAAAAAACGTTATTCTCTATATTTTGTCGGGTTCACACCCAAGTGGTGCTGTACGTAGCGGCTGAAATAGGCTGTCGAGGAAAATCCGAACATATCGGAAATTTGTACGAGCGAGAGCGTTTTGTCGCGCAGCAGGCGCGATATGTCGAGTATCGTGTATCGGTTTATCCAATAGTTGGCGGCATATCCGCTCACCTTTTTTGAAACTTCCGACAGGTATTTGGCGGTTACGCACAAGCTGTCGGCATAGAAAGATACTTCCCGATGCTCGCGATAGCTCCCCGCCTCCAACATTCGCAAAAAACGGCTCATGATAGAGGCGTTCTGCGTGGATATGTCGTTTTCGCCATAGAGACGGGCATGGAAGTCGAAGAAATCGAGAATGGCGTTCTGCATGGCGTTTATCAGCGTTTCGCGGTAGAAGCGGTGGCTTGTATCGCGGAGGCGCGATGCCAGCATTTTGAAATTGCGCCGGCATAGGCTTTGCTGTTCGGGCGAAAGGTGCATCACGGGATTCAGAAACAGCGCCAGCGAGCCTTTCATGCCGTAGTTGCTCTGCGGCGTACACAGTTCGATGAAGCCGGGCTTTGCGTAGATGATTTCGGCTTGAAAATCGTCCGATGCCGCTACGTTCTCTACCATTTTCCGTTTGCGGATAATGGAGAGGTCGCCGGCGTGCATTTCAAATGTTTTTCCATTGAAAGTATAGCGACACGCACCGCTTACGCAAAACAGATGCGCCAGATATTCGTCTTCAATATCTGTTTCCAACCGTCGGTTCCAGTCGGTAACGATGATGTCGCTCGTTGTTTCCATATTTGTTTACGCAAAAATAGAAAGTATATTTGAAATGGCAATACCATGATATACAAAAAGAAAGCGAAAAAAATTTTTTTCGCTTTCTTTTTTTCTGCGGGCTTTCCGCCGACAGCCTCATCAACGCACAACAGCGACTGTCGCGATGCTGCCCGCACCGGTGCTTTTCATGTTTATTTAATCACGGTCTTTTTTCCGTTTACGATATAGATGCCTGACGACAGCGATTTCAACGACCGGGCATTGGTGAGCAGCTTTACGCCTTCGAGGTTGTAAACGTTATAACGCAGGGCATTGTCGGTTGTTACCGATTCCGTCGATGACGGCTCGTCGATGTCTATCAACTCGTAAGCGAGGCTGCCGAGACCTATTTGTGCGGCATAATTGACAATGTGTCTTCCATTTCTACCATTGCCATTGATACGTTCTTGGAGCGGTGTAGCATTGTCGCCCGGAGTCGATTCATGATCGAATACGAGATCGAGGCAGGCATTGTCGAGAGCTACGGGGTCGAGCGACGCCAGAATGCCTATATCCCTCATTTGCGGTGCCGACGGATGCCCGTCGCAGTCGCAATCGACGGAAAGATTGTTCATGACGTCGATGTAAATAACATGACCATGATAATAATCGTGTACCGATTTTGCCGCCGCAGCCATAGATTCGAGAAAGGCGTTCTGTCCGTTGGGCGTGTTGAATACCTGACTCGGACTGCTGTACATGCCGGCTGTATGGATAAGCGTTTTGCCTTCGGGCGATGCCATGCCGATGCTCTGATTTTTCAGAACGCCACCGAAGCCGGCCATGGCGTGTCCTTTGAAATGGGCTAAATTGATAAGAAAATCGTAGTTGGCGATGTGGCTGCCCACGCGGTTGAATTGCAACCACTTCGTATCGGAAACGGGAATATCTGTCGCACCTTCGCTATCCATCAAATCGACGGTGGCAATGGCGTTGTAGCCGCGCTCCTCGATAGCTCGGAGGTGCGACTCCGTCGAGGAACGGTTGCCTCCGTAAGCCGTGTTGCATTCGACTATCGTACCTTTTACCTCGTCCACCAAATTCTTTATAAATTCCGGACGCAGGTGATTGCTTTGTGAAGATTCGCCCGTGCTTATCTTCACGGCGACGCGACCGGTTGCCTCCACACCGAGTGCTTTGTAAATCTTTACAAGAGATTCGGGCGTGATTTCCTGCGTGAAAAATACTTTTGACGCGGTTTCCGTCTGTTCCTGCGCCTTTGCGCTCCACAACCCGAGCGCCAGAAAGGCAATAAACAATCCTTTTTTCATGTCGATATTTCAATAGGGGTTTCGTAAAATCCTTGAAAACAGAACAAAAATAGGAAATTGCGCGGCACCGATTGTTATAAAAATTTCGGTTAAATATGCACATATTTCGGTTTTGCATATTAACCTCTAAATTTAATTAATTCAAAGTATTTTCTATTGCATCTGTAAAGAACAATAATAGCACTATAATCTTTCTCATGTTCAGAAATTTGTAGATTTAGAGATTATTTTCTTTTGTATGATTTATCATTTTAACCATTTTTCTTTATAAAAAACGTAAGTACTTATATTATAGCTGCTTATTCGTTAAATCGAAATATGTTTCATTTAGGTAATAGAACTACACATTTTAATAATAATACCTATTATAGTCATGAATATTGCAATATAAATGTATGATTTTACACTTTCCCATGCACCTTTTGCCGCATCTTTAGATGCGGCTTTGAACGACTTTATAAATTCATCAACAAGTCTTTGTGCATACTCTTTTGCATCTTTTATGTCTTCTCTTAAAGTTTCATCTTGTACATTATAATCATATTCATATTTTTGTGAATTATTATAAAATTCTGTACTTACATTTGATGTATATGAGTAGTTAGTTTGATAATTTTGTTTTGTAAATCGGCTATATTCATCATCATATCGTTTACGTTTATCCTCGTCCTTAAGTATGGCATAAGCTTCATTAATGTCTTGCATTATACTAGTAACATCTGTATTAGGATTCCTATCAGGATGCCATTTCTTAGACATTGTTCGATATGCAGATTTTATCTCTAATGCAGATGCTTGCTTTGATATTCCAAGTATTTTATAATAGTCTTTAAACATATTTCTGCTTATTTTTGCAGCATTGATGAATCTGAATCATCATCTTTCTTTTTGCTCTTCCATATGGCTCTAATAGCCCCCAAAACTGCAGCAAAAAGTATTAAGCCTAAAAATCCGGGAGTTTTATGACCTGAAGCTTCCCTCGTTCCAACTATAGCTGCAAATAATAAAAAGAACACCAAGACAATGCAAATTGTCACTAAAATTTTAGCTGTCTTATTCATTGCAAAAATTATTTGTTTCCCTGCGATTCTAACAGGGGATATAAAATAAAGAAGCGTAGAACCGTATACCATACTTGCTTGAAAGTCGTAGGAACTCTAAATACAATGTAACAATAGTAGTCCACGCTTATTGCGTGGAAGCCACTATGCTATCTTTGCTCGGTCGAAAATTTCTCAGATTCTCAAATCACAAGATAAGCATAACGCTTCTTATTTCACAAAATGTCTTGAACCGAACTACATCGGTTCTAATTATTGCAAAGATA